>CAMDKK010000126.1 GCA_945901045.1 Limnohabitans sp. Rim8 | reverse complement strand
GCCATGGCCTTGATATCCTTCAGCAAAAGGAAAAGGTGTAACGGATCCGATGGGCTGGGTTCAAACTCCCAATTCAGGTACCACTGCCTGGCAGTCTCGTCCTTGGCGTGCACCAGCAGTGCACGAATACCGGCTATGTCTGCCGCCTGCGCGGTGCGCAGCAGCGCGTCCTTGAGTAGCGCTTTTCCAAGCCCTGCGCCTTGGTGCTGAAGGTCCACGGCAAGCCGGGCCAAAATCATCACCGGCACGGGGTTTCGTGGGATGCCTTTGGTCACACGTGGTGCCGCACTGGCTGGCTCGACGCTGCCAACCGCCAAGCCGAATTGGCCAGTTTACGAACTGGCTCATAAGCCTGTGAACTCAACCAAGCAGACCCGGCTCAGACAAAAGCTTCTTGAGCTTGGGTTCCGGTTTGGCGCCCACGGGTTGGTCCAGTGCCGCCTGAAACGCCAGCCGCTGCTCGTCGCTCAATCCAAACCGGGTGCGGTCAGCCAAGGTTTGATTTGCGGCAATGATGCCCGCGTCGAGCAGAAACTCGCTCACGTTTTTGTGCGCCACGCGCGCGGCCTCGCGGACGGGCGTAGTCCAATGAGCGCCTACGAGGCATCTTAACGGGATGGAGGCATATTCATCAATGCCCCAAAGGCGGAGGCTTGGTTCTGGGTTTACCGGTGGGAGTTGCATCTCTCAGAGATTTTTGGTCGATTCCGGTATTTTGCGCAACAACAGAGCTCACCTTACTAGCTTCTTTGGCTATAAACTTCTTGAAGTTAAACTCAACCTCTTCCTTGACGCTGACGACGGCACTAATAAGGTTGTCAACCATGCCTTGCGTCGGATCAAGATCGTCGCCGTCATATTCGGCCTTGTTCCTTGCGTTGTGTGCCGCGCTCAGAGCTCTTTTTGCATTTGCGGCTCCGGGCAAAAGCTCATCCAGAATTTGGTAAAGAATTTATTTCTCCCACTGGCGCAGTATGTGGCGTTAGAGCGCCAATTTTTTTAAGATTGCCCAAAGTGCTTTCTAAAGACATCAGCATTCCCAATAACAAAAATTAATTTTGAACCGATCATCTTAGCGACAAAGTGATTCCCGTTAACCGCCTTTTCGTTTAATTCGGACTCCGTGTAAACAATTGGGTTCACGGGCCGACCAAGGGCAGTCTCCGTTGCGGACAACGCATCGAACACGGATGCGGTAGCAA
Source organism: Limnohabitans sp. Rim8 (assembly GCA_945901045.1). GTDB lineage: Bacteria > Pseudomonadota > Gammaproteobacteria > Burkholderiales > Burkholderiaceae_C > Limnohabitans_A. Next base: position 1,813 of record CAMDKK010000126.1, on the reverse strand, counting down.
CAGACCCTACGATGCACACATCGATATCGCTACCAGCGCGCTCTTCCCCACGAGCGACCGACCCAAAGATAAAGGCGAAATCAATGTCCTGCAGGGGTAAAAGTGCTTGGCGTATCACGTCTGCAAGCCCAGCCGTTTTCCTTGCTATGCCACGCAATTCATCAAATATCGGGCACTGATCGTTTGCTTGAATCAAGCGCCTGTTGCCATCTTTCGAATCAATGACAATGCCGCTTGCGGCCAATGAATCAATCTCTTTGGAAAGCATTGTTGGCGACACGCCAGCAACACGAGCTAGCTCTCGAAGGTGCCAAGATTGCTCTGGATGTGTAAAAAGCTTGGAGATAACCGCTTTTCTTGTTTTGCCAAATAAGGCATCAACCAAGGACTGAGGGGAATTGGATTCAATGGAGCTTTTCATCCAAGGAATGTATCGTATTAGTTTACAACTGTCAACTAATACGATACAAAATAGTCACTTAACTCGAAATAGTAAAAGAGGGTTGTAAGCGCATTCTTTCACAGCCATAAAAGTTCTGCTTGACATGGTTAGCAATCGCGCTCAGCTTGAATCTGCCGCCGAGTTGTTGGCCTTTTGGATTTGGCCCCAGAAGGCGGCCTCTGTGCCAGTCAGGCTGTCTCTGGCCTGGGCCGTCCGCTCAAAGGCAACCGGGTCGGTCAGCAAGGCCAACTGTCGAATTTGGCCCAGCAGCGATTTGTAGTGCTCCAGGGCCAGCTCTGGCTTGGCCGCGATGGTGTGGATGGGCATGGCAGAAAAGTCTGATTTGTTGGCGTACTCTTCCTGAACCTGCTTGAGCAGCTGTTTGATTTCTGCGGCGGTCAAATGCAGTCGCTTGGACTCTGCGCGAATGTAGGCCATTTCTTTCATGTCAATGTTGCCGTCGGCCAAGATATCGTGAAGTTTTATCTTCAGCGCGGCGCGCTCCTTGACCAATTCGTCACTGAATGCCGAGGACAACAAGGCCGCAGGAATGGCAAAAATACCGATGCCAATCAGCGCCAAGACCATGGTCATGATCCGCCCCATGGGTGTCACGGGTGAGATATCCCCATACCCGACCGATGCAAGCGTGATGACCGCCCAGTAAATGGAGTTGGGAATGTTGTCAAACTTGTCGGGCTGGGCCTCGTGCTCAAACAGGTAACCTAGGGACGCCGTCAGCACCACCAGCAGCAGCATGACGAAACCGGCGGCGGCAATCACCGGCCACTCCCGGCTGACCACCCGGCCTAAAGTGGCGGTGGCGTCACTGCCACGGGTCAGTTTGAGCAGCCGGGCCAGCCGGAACACCCGCAAGAACCGCAGATCGATCAAATGGTGCAAAAAGACTTCCAGAAAGAAGGGCAGGATAGCCAGTAAGTCAATCATGGTGGAGGTTGACTTGGCCTGCTTCAGTCGGCCCGACACCGCGCCCTTGAAGCCGGGCTCTTCTACGCAAGAGTAGATGCGCATGCAGTACTCCATGGTGAAGATGGCCACCGCCACAGCGTCCAGGATCACGAACTCAACGTTCAGGATGTAGGAGACGCTGTGCACCGACTCCATCACCACGGAAAACACCGAGATCAAGACCCAGATGTTGATGAAACTCTGAAATAAGTCATGCATTTTCCCGCCATGGGGGCTGGTAAAAACGATGGCATGGATTTTTTGCCTAAAGGTTCTTCCCCGGTTCAGGCCAACGAATTCATGGTATGCGGGCACGATCACCCTGAACAGCTTCAAGATCCGAAGCAGCCGCAGGAACCTCAACACGCGTAAATCAACGGGTATGAAGGCCTGCAGGTAAAA
>CAMDKK010000125.1 GCA_945901045.1 Limnohabitans sp. Rim8 | reverse complement strand
TGCTTACGCGCCCATTGCACTGCCTCGTCAATGAGGGCGTTCAATTCAGACTCGCCCATACCGTTGGTCGCAGACTTGGCTTGCTCAACTGTCTTTTGAAGAAGATACGTGCGCACAGCCTCCTCGATGAAGCGTGACAAGTCACCCTTACTCGCACCGCCTTGCGCGGCAATGAACATGCGAACGGATTGGTCGGTGGCAGGCGAAACAGCGATGTTCCAGCGAACTGAGTCCATGATTTCTCCGGTGTTTGGGTGTGTAGCTTTTATACACCAAGGGCGAGCGCCATGAAATGGGTGTGCCTTAGGGCAGCGGTGACGAAGCGGCCCCGCCAATGTTCAAGGGCTTGGACGCATCTGTTGGAAGGCTCTAAAAATGGCCGGACCGTTGCGTTTAGCGTGGTCAATATGTACTTCTTGGCACAATATGCATACGTGTTTGAAGAAGAAGTCCCGCCATGCCCACCCGAAATGTCGTGTTGACTGATCACCAAGCTGCGCTGGTCGAGCAGCTGGTCCAAAGTGGCCGCTATCAAAATGCCAGTGAGGTTCTGCGCGAGGGGCTGCGCATGGTCGAGCAGCGAGACGCCGAGGACGCTTATCGGCTCGCGGCTCTGCGAAAAGCTGCTCAAGAGGGCATGGCCGATATCGACGCGGGGCGTTTCAAGACTTTTGAATCCAAGCAAGGCTTGCGCCATCACCTGCAGGGCATTGCCCGAATGAACCGGGCACAGCGCGATATCATTTGATCTATTGCGCGACAGTATCAATTTGACGCGCGACACTTTAAGCGACACAATAACGGGGAATACTGTCGTGAAAACCATTTTCACGACACAAAGAGAGCACTCAGCCTTGTAAGGACCCAAGATGTCGCGCACCACACCGCCCGAAGAACTTCAGCTGATCGAGTCCATCGTCACGGCGCACCCTGGCGGGTTGCAGATTGCTGATATCGAAAACGAGATCAAGCGCTTGCAGGGCAAGAAGCTCAATCGCCGAACTTTGCAGCGGCGATTGCAAAAGCTCATTGAAGCCGAGCGTCTGACAACGCAGGGCGAGAGCAAGGCATGGCTTTACAAGCCTGCATTGGCGCAGGGGAATAGTGACGCAGGCCTGGCCCCCATGGCTTGGGCAGGGACGGCGGAGGCACAGTTGTATGTGAATGTTTCCCCTGAGGGTGCACGCATTCGCGATCAGGTGCGGCTGCCGCTGATGCACCGCCGGCCCGTGGGCTATCGACGTGAGTTTTTAGAGGCTTACCAGCCGGGCCAGACGTTTTACCTGACGGCTTCATGGCGCAGCCAGTTACACGAGATGGGCCGCACCGCTGCCAACGAGCGGCCAGCGGGCACTTATGCCCGGGACATCTTGAGCCGATTGCTGGTGGATTTGTCATGGGCCTCGTCCAAGCTGGAGGGCAACACCTACAGCCGCTTGGACACACAAAATTTGATTGAACTGGGACAAATTGCCACGGGCAAGGACGCCATTGAAACGCAGATGATTTTGAACCACAAGGCGGCCATCGAGATGTTGATCGACAACGCCGATGAGGTGGGCTTTGATGCGTTCACGTTCAAAAACCTGCATGCTGTGTTGTCACAAGATTTGATGCGGGACCCGCAGGCCAGTGGACGGCTTCGGCGGCGGACGGTCGAGATCTCTGGCACGGTGTTTCACCCCGCAGCTTTGCCACAAGTCATTGAGGATGGCTTTGAGCAATTGTTGAACAAGGCTGCGGCCATTCCCGATCCGTTTGAGCAGGCTTTTTTTCTGATGGTGCAGTTGCCTTATTTGCAGCCGTTTGAGGATGTCAACAAACGCGTCTCGCGCATTGGGGCCAACATTTCGCTGTTCAAAAACAACCTTTGCCCTTTGTCATTTGTTGATGTTCCGGAGCGTGCCTATGTTGAAGGTACCTTGGGCGTTTACGAGCTCAACGAGGTCGATTTGTTGCGCGATGTTTTTGTATGGGCTTATGAACGTTCTTGCCAGCGTTACTTGGCCATCACGCAAACCATGGTGGAGCCTGATCCTTTGAAGATCAAGTACCGAGAGGCGCTGATACGGGCGGTGCAAGCCATAGTGAAAGGGCTGCTGCAGCCCAAGCCCGAGGTGATTGCCCAAGTGGCCTCAGGCATCGTCAGCGGAGCCGACCAAGCGGCATTCATGCACATGCTGACGGATGCAGTGCGTCAGCTGCACGAGGGCAGCATTGCACGGTACCGCTTGCGCCGATCCGAGTATTCGGCTTGGTCTGCCGGGTTGCTTGCACGCGAGCTGGGTTGATCGCGATCAAGGCCACGCCATCACCCCCCGCAGCCCCACCCCATAACTTTCAAAGCCCTGCACCACCCAGCACGCGCTGCTGTCAATGCAATCGTGCTGGTGGCCATGCACTGTGGTGCGCACGCCCATGCGGCGGGCCAGTTCGTCCAGCGCCTTGAATCCATGCTCGTGATAACCGGGCGCTTCGTGGGTGATGAGGATGTTGGCTTGCAGCGTGGCCAGTTTTTCGATGTCTTCGGGGTAGATGCTGGACCAGTGTTTCAGGGGCACACTGTTTTGCCAGCGTTCTTGCCTTGGGGTTTGGCTGGCGTGTTCGTCGCGGTTGCGAAATTTGGGCGCTTGCTGGTCTTTGGGGTACCAGACCGCACCCCTGAAAATGCCGCCCAGCCCGGCAATGCGTGTGCCGCAGGGCAAGGTAACCACGCGGCCATGGATGTTGCGGTCCGCCAGTTCGCTGTGCCAGACGTTGGCAAAGTTGTCCGCATGGTCGGTGTCGTGGTTGCCATGAATGAACCAGACGCGCTCCCAAATGGCTTCCAGCTCGATGTGCAGGGGGCGGGCAGGTTCCAAGTCGCCCAGCAAAATGACGGCACGGGCGTTGGTGTGCAGGGCCGCATCGATGATGTGCTGCCACTGCCCGTGTGGATCGCCGCAGAAAAGGAGGGGGCCGGGGTGCACGATTAACGACCTTACATCACCGGGTAATCAATGTACCCCTCAGGCCCAGGCACATAGATGGTTTTGGGGTTGACAGCGGCCAACGGGGCGTTGAGTTGGAGGCGTTGCACCAGGTCGGGGTTGGCGATATAAGGGCGGCCAAAGGCCACAGCGTCGGCGCGGCCCGATTCAACGGCGTCCAGGGCCATCTCGCGGGTGTAACCGTTGTTGGCGATGTAGGCGCCTTTGAAGGTTTTACGGGCCCAGGCAAAGTCAAAACCGGGCAGGTCACGCGGACCTCC
>CAMDKK010000124.1 GCA_945901045.1 Limnohabitans sp. Rim8 | reverse complement strand
ATGGAGCAGGACCTGATGGTCAGTGTTGTCTCTGAAGTTATGGCCGCGAAGGAGCGTTTGGCATGATGTCCGCCAACCTGCAGCGCTGGGTGCAAGGGGCCGTGGTTTCCCGTTTACCGCAAGCCTTTCGGCTCGGCAAAATGCCCTACCTGTTTGTCTTTGAAGTCTTGGTCATTCTTCTGGCATCAGGTTTTGCAATGATCGACCCGAATCCTCAAACGGCCATGAATTCGGTCGTTCTTGGCTTGGCCATTATGGTGCAACTGGTGTTGACCAGCCGTGGCATGCCTTTGAACCAAACGATTCATCTCACCTGCCTGATCTGTTTGGGCTCTTTGATGCATACGGCTTGGTTTACAGGCGGGGTGTGGTCCCCGCGCTTGACCTGGCTGTTGGTTTTGCCGGTGATTCCGTTTTATATCATCAGCCCCAGAGCCGGGTATGTGTGGCTGGGAGTGGTGTTTGTCGCGCAAATCGGAGCGGCCGTGTGCACCGCGCAGGGCTGGTTGTTTCCTGCGCAGCTCAGCGATGAGGCGCAATTCAACTATGCTTTCGCCACCTTTTCTATGGCCACCGTGATATTGATGTTTGTGCCCTTGGTGTACGACCAACAGCACCGATCAACTTTACGCGAAAGCCAATTGCGGCAACAAGAGTTGGAGAAAAAACAAATTGAATTGGAGCAGGCACAGGAGGTGCGCGAGCACTTCATTGCCTCCGTCAGCCATGAGCTTCGCACGCCCATGAATGCGATTTTGGGCTTCAACAGTTTGCTGATCAAGCGGGTGCAGCACAAGCCCCGTGCTTTGGAAATTTTAGAGCACACGCGTCAATCGGCCGATCACCTGATGACGGTCATCAATGATGTGCTGGACTACTCGCAATTCTTGACGGGGCGTCTCACTGCGCACGCCGAAACTTTCGCTTTGCGTGACACGGTAAAGCACGCCTTTGATTTGTTTGCGCCGCGGGTCAAAAGCATGGACCTGGCTTACCGCTGTGAGATAGACGCCGACGTGCCCGAATGGGCCAGCACCGACCGTCACCGCTTGATGCAAATCTTGGTCAATCTGTTGGGCAACGCGCTGAAGTTCACCCACCAAGGGCAGGTGGTGCTGCGTGTACAGTCCGACCCCGGGGGCGTGCTGTTTTCTGTCGAGGACACCGGTATTGGCATTGCCTTGGAAGATCAGCCGCGCATCTTTAATCGCTTCATCCAGGCCCAAGGCGAGATACAGAAACGCTATGGTGGGACAGGCTTGGGCTTGGCCATTACCCAAAGCTTGGTGGCGCTGCTCCAAGGGGATATAGGTTTTGACAGCACCCCCGGTCAGGGCTCGCGCTTCTGGTTCCGTCTGCCTTTAACGGCGCAAACTGCGCCGCAGCCCTTGAAGCTCCAGGCGAGGAAAGAACGGCAAACCGCTGGGCAAGCCTGGCAATTTTTGGTGGTGGACGATAACCACCTGAACCGTTTGTTGGTCCAACAAATATTGAAAACTGCATGGCCCGAGAGCAGGGTGGTGGAGGCTGAAAACGGTGTCCAAGCGTTGGATTTTTGGCGTGCGCAGCGTTTTGATTTGGTCTTCATGGACATGCTCATGCCGGTGATGGACGGCGTGCAAACCACGCAAGCGATTCGACAGTCCTTCTCATCACACGGTTTGGCGCCTGTGATTGGCCTGACCGCCAATGTGAACCCGCAAGATTTGGAGCGCTTCAAAGACGCCGGCCTGAGCGTCTTGCTGCTCAAGCCCTTCGATCCCGTCAAACTGTGCGACGAGGTCGAGGCATTGCTGCTGCGCGGGGCTCCGCTTGCCCCGCCTTCTCCTGCGGCATGAGCTTCACATTGAAAAGATCTTTCCCGGGTTCATGATGTTGTGCGGGTCCAGCGCGCGTTTAATGGTGCGCATCATGTCCACAGCGCCTTCGCCGGTTTCGGTGCGCAAGAAGTCCATCTTGTGCAGGCCGATGCCGTGCTCGCCGGTACAGGTGCCGCCCAGCCTGAGCGCGCGGTGCACCAGTTGCTGGTTCAGCGCTTCGGCCGTGGCGCACTCTTGCGGGTCGTTCGGGTCGATCAAATAGCCGAAGTGAAAATTGCCGTCACCCACATGGCCAACCAAGAAATATGGAATCCCGCTGGCTTCGGTTTCGACGATCGAGTCGAGCAGGCAGTCGGCGAGGCGGCTGATCGGCACACAGGTGTCGGTGCTGATAGCGCGGCAGCCAGGTCGGCTTTGCAGCGCGGCAAAATAGGCGTTGTGGCGCGCGGTCCATAAACGCGTGCGCTCCTCCGGGGTCGTGGCCCATTCAAAGGCGTTGCCACCAAATTCGGTGGCGATCTCTTGCACGGTTTCGGCTTGTTCTTTGACGCCGGCAGGCGAGCCGTGGAACTCCATGAGCAGCAAAGGCTCTTCGCGCAGGCCCAATTTGGCGTAGGCGTTGACCATGCGCACCGCGTTGTGGTCGATCAACTCGACCCGTGCAATCGGCACCCCCAGCTGAATGGTTTGGATCACCGCGCGCACCGCCGCTTCAATGCTGGGGAATGAACAAATCGCCGCCGAAATGGCTTCAGGCAAGGGGTAGAGTTTGACGGTGATTTCGGTCATCACGCCCAGCGTGCCTTCGCTGCCGATCATCAAGCGCGTCAGGTCATAACCGGCGCTGGATTTTTTGGCCCGCGTGCCAGTGCGTATCACCTCGCCGCTGGCAGTCACCACTTCCAGCGCCAAGACGTTTTCGCGCATCGTGCCGTAGCGCACGGCGTTGGTGCCGCTGGCGCGGGTCGCGCTCATGCCGCCAATCGTTGCATCAGCGCCCGGGTCGATGGGGAAGAACAGGCCGGTGGATTTGACTTCTTCGTTCAATTGCTTACGCGTCACGCCCGGTTGCACCACGACCAGCAGGTCTTCGGCGTTGATGGACAGCACCTTGTTCATGCGCATCAGGTCAATGCTGACGCCGCCTTGCACGGCAAGCAAGTGCCCTTCAAGTGACGAGCCCACGCCAAAAGGAATCACCGGCACCTGGTACTGGGCGCACAGGCGCACAGCGTCCGAGACGTCTTGTGTGGACTCGGCAAACACCACCGCCGCAGGGGGCGGCACGGTAGTGAAGGCCGATTCGTCACGCCCATGCTGTTCGCGCACCACAAGCGCAGTCGAGCAATTGACGCCAAAGCGGGTTTTCAAAGCTTCGATCAAAGCCGCAGGGACCAAGCGTTGGCTAATTTCGGGTGTCAGGTGGGCGGCGGGTGTGGGTGCGTTCATGAGGGAGTCTCCGTGGGTCAAAGGGCCTTTGGGGCTAAAGTTTACGCTGTGCTGGACCTCAAGCACAATCGGGGTTAACGCAACAGAATGAACCGAAGTGACATATGGGCAATCGTTTGACACAAATTTCCACCCGTACGGGCGACAACGGCACCACCGGACTGGGCAATAACCAGCGGGTGTCCAAAAACAGCCTGCGCGTCCATGCCATGGGCGAGGTGGACGAACTCAACTCCCACATTGGAGTGTTGTTGTGTGAAGACATGCCTCAAGAGGTTCGCGATGTACTGCTTGAAGTTCAGCATCAACTGTTCAATCTCGGGGGCGAGTTGTCGATCCCGGGCTTTGAGTTGCTCAAGGCCGAAGCCGTGGCCGCGCTGGACACGGCGCTGACCACCTACAACGCGCAACTGCCCAAGCTGGAAGAGTTCATTTTGCCCGCTGGCACGCGCGGCGCCTCTTTGGCGCATGTGTGTCGC
>CAMDKK010000123.1 GCA_945901045.1 Limnohabitans sp. Rim8 | reverse complement strand
TGCGGGATACACAGTACCTGCAAATCTCCAGCCTTTGACGGCCAGCTTCAGTGCTTCTAAGCTAGACGCTAACGACAATCTGCTTGACGTCCTGGGCGGGGGGCTTCGCTCTTCAAACAGCGACCTCACGTTGCTCGCTACCCAGTGGGCCGCAGCAGGCTCCACAGCATTAAGCGCGCCAACTGCGCCAGCGCCAGCAACTTCAGCACAAGGACTCACCGGGACGGCGGCAGCTTTGGGGAGTGAGGACGGCGCCAGCGCGACATTGAACGGGGTGGCGTATACCTTTACAGGTGCGGCAAGCTGGTTCGATCTGACTCGGGTATTCGCGGCGGCCAGCCGAACTGGTGCAACCGTAGATGCTCTGAAAAGCTGGTCCATTCGCTCGCTGCCGGCGACGATCGGTACCTACAGTTGCGCGACAAGTGCCGGTCTGAGCATACAACTTCAGAATGGCGGAACCACCGCAAGTACAGTACCTACTGGCGGCGCCTGTCAGATTGAGGTCACGGCAGTGACTGGCACAACCATCACCGGCCGCTTTAGCGCCACCCTCATCAACGGGCTGACTGGTGCGGTCTTCGGTTCGACCACGGATGGCTTTTTCCGAATCGCAACGACTACAGGCACGCCGGCGGCCGGCGGTACCAGTGGTGCGAGCTTTGACATCGCTGGCACCACCTACTCATATTCTTACGTCAGTGCTTTCGGCATTGAGAGCTATGCCGGCTTGGTGGCGAAACCCGTCCAAAACACCAGCCCCGGGTTTCCGCAAGGCGTCCAAATCCACACTGTGCCCTCCGTGCTTGGGTCCCACGCCTGTGCCCAAGGCGTGAGCTATCGGGACATGAATATCTGGTTCTTCTGGAACAGCAAGTGGTATTACGCAGGCAATCGCCAGACCCTGGCCGCGCCCCTGCCCGCAGCGGCGCAGTGCACTGTCACGGTGACCTCACTACTCGGGGCGAACGGTAAGGGCATCTTTGCTGGAACGTTTGGCGGAAAGTTCTATGCCGACGATGGCAGCAATATCACGGTCAGCAATGGCAACTTTACTTTGATTGTGCCCTGACAGGCCAAGCTTGAGGGACTGCGCAAGAGTGCACCGGCGCCGACGCCTTGGTAACGATCGCCGAAACCGGCGGTCACGATGCCGAAATACGCAGCTCCTTATCCTTCTGTAGAAAAAAATGCAATATTTCCTCGATTTAACTGTCCACCATTTGGAGCCACGCCATGCCTTGTCCTATTTTCTCCGGCCGACATTTTATGTTGTTAGTCATAGTCACAGCTCTTGCCGGCCAGGCTCTGGCGCAGGAAGCTACGCCCATCGAACGGGTCAAACACAGTGATGGCGAACTGGGCTGTCAGCAGATGGCCGACGAAGTGAAAACCATGGATCAGGAGATCGCCCAGGCTAAGGTGGTTCAGTCATCGGGGCAAACCACACAGACGGCCGGTCAGGCTGCAGGGATCGCCGCCGAAGTGGCCAGCCGCATTGGCATGTTTGGAACATTGGGTGGGCTGGGCGGGCACCTGTTCGGTACCGCAGCGAGCAAGACCGCGGCGGGTATGACCGAACAAACCGGCGTTCAAAGTGCTGCGCAAGCAGCTGAGCGTGAGCGTCAGGCCGTGGGCCGCAAAGAGTACATCAGCAGCGTATTCATCGCCAAGGGTTGCTCGGCCAGCAACCCGTCGGCACCGCCGAGCAACCCCAATGCCGTGGTCGCTGCCGCAGCAACCGCAACGACTGCCCCTACGACGCCCACGACAGAGGTCACAGCGCAGACACTCGCTGGCGAGCGCCTCACGCCCTTGGCACTCAAGCTGGATGTCATCAACCCCGAAGACCTGCTCAGCTCGAACAAGACCCTGGTCATTCCTACGCTTTATCTGTCACTGATCACCCAAGGACGCGTCTCAGCGGTCAAACAATCGGGGATGTTTCAAAGTGGTAATGCCACCGCCCGTTCATCCGCCAACTATCGCGTCGCGGGTATCGACAAGGCTTATGCACAAAAACTGGCACAAGCCATTCTTGATAACCTGATCACGCAATTGCGCCAGGCGGGCTACACCGTGCTGACGTATGCCGACGTCAAGGACCGCGACGTGTTTAAAGCGGCGGCCCGCGATCCGTCTGCCAGTGCCTTCAATGAAGGCGGCAACGATTATCTGGTTGTCACACCCAGCGACGAGCAGATGTTCAAAATTGGTTTTGGCGGCATTGCTTTCTCCGAGTTCTGGAGTCGTGGCAAGACGCGCATCGCTGATGCCACCTTGCTCATCCCCCAATTCACCTTTCATGCGCCTCAGGCCTGGGCCGAGGGCAGCCGTGGCTACAAATCTGTCTCCGCCACCACAAATGTTGTTCATGGCATGAATATGTGGACCGCTCGCGTCACTTGGCTGGGGCAGCCGGTATCGCGTATGGGGCGCGGCATGCCCGGCGTGGCCACGCGCGAACAAGTCATCAACGTGAGTGAGCGCGTCGGCACGCTGTCGGCGGGCACCGACGCTTCACCCGACGCCGCCAACGCATTGAGTGGTGTGTTGAGCGCCCTCAGCGGCGCGGGAAACATTCAGCGCAATGTCACCAACTACGTGCTGACGATAGACCGTGATGCCTTCGCGGCGGGAGTGATTAACGGTGCGTACAATTTCAACACCGAAGTTGCCCGTGCCGCTGCGGCCGCCAAGCCCTGACACAGCGCCCGAAAATAGAGGCCAACGGCGAATACAGCGGACTGCCCTGCAGCGCCGGCGGCATTGCTTGTGGGAGTGAAGGCTACAAATCTTGGGTGAGTTTGACTATTGGCATCTTCTGCGGGAAGTCAAAGAGCCTCTTGCGGCTTGATCACAGGGCGACGCGGGCGTTGAACGCCTGCGGCACAGGCTGCAGCAAAAGCTATAACGCGATTCAAAGTCAACGCGAACATCTTTGGGGCAGGCTCTGGGTTTACGCGGACACCAGCTTGGATGCATCCGGGCGGCCAGTTCGGCATCAATTTGCAACAGCCTCAAATCAACCGGGCTTCACCACCACACCCAATTGCAGAAATTGCATTGCATCACCCCCCCCCGACAGCGATTTGTTCAATAACCGTGATGGATCAAACCATCCATCACGCAACTTGATCAATTCGAGCAGGAATGCCATCACGACCAGTGATCATGCTCAAATACTGCCTAGGTGCAGCTCCATAATACGCTTCACAATCAACAGCCCCATCACACTACCTACACCTCAGGGCTAATAAAAAAACCTCGAAAAATGATTAAACATTACATATTTTGTTGTTATAGGAGTCGTAATATGAATTGGGGCCAGGTCAGCAGTAACCAACCAATACCTTTAGCCGTTTAATAGGATGGAAAGTGGGCGTTCGCTTAGCCCACCCCTCATCTATCTGGGTTAGGTTGTGTAGGGCAACGTTACCTTTACTGTTGTTCCGGCTCCAACCTCGGTTTGCACCTCAATTTTCCCCTGATGCTGTTCCACAATGCGCTTCACAATCGCCAATCCCATACCGCTGCCTTCGCCCGAAGTGCGGGTAGTAAAGAACGGCTCGAAGATGCGAACTTTGATGTCATCGGCAATGCCGCTGCCGGTATCCGTTACGCTGATGATGGCCTGGTTGTTTTCAGCTTTTAAACCTACGGTGAGTTTGCCTTCGTAGTTCATGGCTTGCAAGGCATTCATTACCAAGTGGATGCAGAGCTGTTCCACGGCATCATGGTCGGCAAGGATGGCGGGCATGTC
>CAMDKK010000122.1 GCA_945901045.1 Limnohabitans sp. Rim8 | reverse complement strand
CCGGGCTTGCCGGCGCAAGACCTTGAAAAGGTCGGAACACCTTTCTTCAGCACCAAGGACAATGGGCTGGGCTTGGGTCTCTCGATTTCGCGCAACATCATGTCCAAGCACCAGGGCACGCTGCGCATAGCCAATGCCGACCCGCTTGGCGTCTGCGTCACGCTGACCCTACCGACCGAGCCCTAGCAGGACTTGACTGGGAGCGCTACCCCAACGATGCGCGAACAGACCCACCATGTCAGCAATCAAAGGCCACCCAGGTCTGCCAGCCGAACCAGGTCCGCCACCGTATTGACACCCAGCTTTTCCAGGGCCCGCTGGCGATGCAGTTTGACCGTGCGCAGTGCAATGCCCAATTCGTCGGCAATGTCCTGATTGATGCGGCCACCCGCAACAAAGCGAGCCACCTCGCGTTCACGCTCGCTCAAGCTGGCAATTCGCCTTGCCAGATCGGTCTGGCGAACATCGATTTGCTGACGTTCGGCACTGACCAACAGGGCCTGGGCCACTGCTTCGAATAACAGATCGGCCTCGATGGGCTTGATCAAAAAATTGAATGCGCCGGCGCGAAAGGCCGTAATGACCTCTTGCGTACCGCTGTCGCCGCTCATGAGAAGCAGCGGTATGTTGTCCAGTTCAGCCAGCCTGCGCTGCAATTCGAGACCGTCCACTTCAGGCATCCTGACATCGCACAAGAGGCAACTCGGTCCGGGATACAAGGACCGATTGAAGGTCAGTACCTGCAGATAGTCGAGTGCCGATGAAAAGTGCTCGACAGCATAGCCTTTCAGGTACAGCAGATCACCCAGTGCTGCCAAAATTTGGGGGTCATCATCAATCAAAACCACAAGCCCCATCGCGCAGCGCGCTGCCAGACGTTCATCATCCACAGTGATGGGTCGTCGGGAGCTGGCTTGGGTTTTGAGATTACTGATCATGATTAATGCGTCAGAATCGTGAAAATACAGTGCGCCATTTCACGTGCCTATCGACTGACTGCCCTCATTCTATGGAAGTTAGTGAGTTGATTTCATTAGGCAAATACCCTTTCAGGCAAAGCAAGTTCCCCTCCACCTGAAAGGGTTTGCATCGCCAGGACGACAGGACTGACTGGCTAAAGAGCGAAATTTGCGCCGGGCGTATGGAAACCGCAGGACGCACCTCTTTGAGAATCGGCACAAGCAGCAGAACCAATAAAATCAACAGAATCAATAAAATAATAACTGCCAATGCGGTGCATGCTTGCCCAAGAAAGTTGAACGCTCGTCGGATTCTGTTTTGCAGACTCGTCTCCAGATTCTGGTTAGCCAAGGCCGCCACTTTTTCGAGCTCTTGCACAGCGCTGGACCTCTGCCATTCACTGTTTGGGTAAGTTGGATCTACAAGATGCGGGCTCTGCATCGGGTCGCCGCCATCTGCAGCCAAAAAGCGAAGCAACTTCCGGCCAACCCTCGCCTTGATAACAGGGCTGTAAAAACATTCTTGGCCGCCGTCTTCGAGCTCGTGCACTTGTGCAACCGAGAGGGCAAACAACTTGGCCAATGCTGCGACCTCAAGACCAGCGTCTTCACGCATTGCCTTGAATTTCTGCGCGTCGGTTTCTGACCAGGTTGGGTTCATGATGACTTGACATGCTAAAGGTGCCGCGAATAAAGACAATTACCCCTTGGGGCAATTTGATTTTTTTGGCATAAATGCTATTTTTAATAATCACTTGTGCCTTTTGACTCAGCGGATGCTTTGACCAATGACCTTGAAAAAACAGCAGCAAGTGAGCGGGTTGACCTTCCCCGTCCGAGCTGGCCTGCCAGCGATTTCTTGCATGCGGTGATGCACGTTTGCCGCCACAAATCGCCAGCAGGCTGGCTACAAAGACAAAGGACTGGCCTGGTATTTTTTGTCCTCAAAGGATCAAATATATATCGCTACATTCAATTTCTTATAAAATATGACCTCATAAGGGTAATTTTTTGAATTAAAGAAATTCTCCACCGTTATTTGACCTCGTGAGATCAAAATGAAAATTGAAGCATCCTGTGTGCGTGAATTGAGTAAGGCACTTGAGGCCGAGCGCAAGCGTCAAAAGCTTTCTCGTGAAGAAGCGGCGTCTGTTTGCGGTGTGAGCGCATCTTTTATTCGCGATGCAGAGTCCGACCCGGAAAACTGCAGTCTTGGCAAGCTGGTAAGGCTGATCAGCGGCTTGGGGTTGAGTCTGAACGTGGCTGGGTGGCCGCCATTGCAGGCCTTGCCCCAGCCCTTGGGCCGCGTGAGTGCGCGAGCTGACTTTGGCGTGTTGGACGAACGGATCGTTCCCACAAAAGGCGAACCCTCATGATCAGATTGCGTGTATGGGCCAATGCGCAGCCTGTGGGGTGGTTGGGGCATGCGGCGTCACAGTATTTTTTTCAATACGACGTGCCATGGATTCAAGATGCGGCGGCGTTTCCCTTGGCGCCCCAGTTTGCTTTGCGCGAAGAGCCTTACACAGGCGATGCGGTCAAGACCTTCTTTGCCAATTTGTTGCCTGAGGGAACGCCGTTGGATGAAATTTTGAATCAGATGCCCATTCGCAACGCCAACGCCTTTGAACTGTTGGGCGAGATGGGGGCTGATTTGCCCGGTGTGCTGTCGGTGTTGCCAGACGGTCAGCAGCCGGATACAGCGCAAAAATACAGCCTATTGTCCAAAGAGGCGCTGAGTGCACGGGTCAAGGCCCGCGCCATTCAAAAACCGCTGCTGACATCCAACGCGCAAACGCGCATGTCACTTGCAGGGGCACAAGACAAGGTCGGCTTGCGTTACGACGATCAGCGAGATGTTTTGTTTGACAGCGTGGCAGGTGCGCCAACGACGCACATTGCCAAACCAGACTCGAGGTTGGAGAAGTACCAACCGAGTGCCATTAACGAGTATCTGTGCATGACATTGGCGCATGACATGCGCTTGCCGGTGCCGCGTGTTCATTTGCTGCAGGTGCCTGAGACGGTTTATCTGGTGGAGCGGTATGACCGCTTGCTGGTTCGCAATGAGGTGGTCTGTTTGCATCAAATTGACGCATGCCAGTTGCTGGGCGTGGGGGCTGATTGGAAGTACGAACGGCAAGGTGGTTTTGTAAGCCTCCAAAAAATTGTGAATGCGTTTCGCGGTTTGAAGCTTTCAGGCAAAGACCTGTTGTCTGTGCAGCGGTGGGTGATGTTCAATTACCTGATTGGCAACAGCGATGCGCATGCCAAAAACATCTCTTTGATGGTCAACAGCCAAGGCTATGCACTTGCGCCGTTTTATGACCTGTTGTGTGTACAAGCCTATGGTGACCATGATTTGGCACTCTTCATCGGGGATGAAAGTTCATTCGCCGCGGTAGGGGCCCATTCTTGGGAGGCGTTCTGCGATGACTGTGGTTTTGGGTTGAAACCGACCCTGGTCTTGTTCAAAAAAATGGCCAAAGATGTACGCAAGTCGTGGGCTAAAACGGTGGCCACCGCCCTCCGTCAGTACCCACTGAGCCCAGCTGAAAAAGCACTCATTGAACGGATGGGGGTCGTCATTGAGGCGAACAGCCAAGCCGCCTTATCGATGTCTATGCCATGACCCCAATAAAGATCAACCTTCTATATTGGATGATTCATTTTTAATGGGTAATCATTTGCCCCCACAAATCGCCAGCAGGCTGGCTCCTACGAAGGCAGGCTGCCGTTCATTCGTGGGCCTGGATTTCCCCCTGTAGGAGCTGGCCTGCCAGCGATTTCTTGCAGGCGGTGATGCACGTTTGCCCCCACAAATCGCCAGCAGGCTGGCTCCTACAAAGGCAGACCGTTGGGCTGTCAGGCAAACCAAGCGGGATTTGCTGGACGAAGGCAAATAAGCACTGCAAACCGGTGAGCCGCCTGCCGACAGACCTGCTTTTACACGCATTGCCTTGCATTTCTGCGTGTCGGTTTATGAC
>CAMDKK010000121.1 GCA_945901045.1 Limnohabitans sp. Rim8 | reverse complement strand
GAGAACGCCATGATTTTTCTATCGGCAGCACGATTCACCTGGTACCCGATATGAGCCGTGCGCATTTGTTTGATGTGCAAACCGGCTTCCGATTAAGCGCTTGATTTCCCCTCGTTGTCAGTCCGTTTTATTCCACTCTAAGGAGACTCTTCATGAAGCAGTTCAATCGGCGAAATTTTTTAGGAAGCACGGCGACTGTCGCTGCCGTTTCCTCAACTCTGGTTTCAAGTCATTTTTCAGAGCCGTTATTTTATTGCCCTACATCGTGCCTACCGCTTTGTCGGCGATTGCATTTTGGTGGCTTTTTGACTCGCAATTTTCCATCATCAGTTGGGCTTTGGTGAAGATGGGCTTCATCACTGCATACATCGATTTTCTAGGCGACCCTTGGAATGCGCGGTTTTCAACCATCGCCGCCAATATCTGGCGAGGAGTCCCATTCGTCGCAATCACTTTATTGGCAGGACTGCAAACCATCTCTCCTTCTTATTACGAAGCCTCGGCAATTGATGGTGCTACGCCATGGCAACAGTTCTACCATGTGACACTGCCTCTGCTAACCCCGATCATTGCGGTGGTCATGACCTTCTCCGTGCTGTTCACCTTCACTGATTTCCAACTCATTTATGTGATCACCCGAGGAGGGCCTCTGAACGCAACCCACCTGATGGCCACTTTATCTTTCCAGCGCGCTATTTCAGGGGGTGCCCTGATGGCAGGCGCGCTTTTTGGCTCCCTGCCCGTCGCTTTGATTTACTCGTTCTTTGTTGAGTACTACGTCTCCGGCATGACCGGCTCGGTCAAAGAATAACACCCCCTCACACCACTGGCACATCCTCCCAGCAGGTGGTGTAGTTCGGCGATTTACGCTCTTGCCGCATTTGCCATTCTTTGTAGGCCCCTTGCGTAGAAACAGTCACGGCGCCGCGGCCGTAGCGTTGGTTGAGTTCATCGAGCGCTTGCATGAGTTTGTCGTTATTGAGCACGTCGGGTTCTGTCCAGTCGGCTTGCTGGTGCGTGACGGGGCTGATCTCGCTGAGCAGAATGCCGGCTTTTTTATAGGCGTAGTCGGGTTTGTACATGCGCTCGCACAGGGCGTCGGCCCAGCGATTGACTTCCAAGGTGTCGTGCGTGGGGCGCGGCAGCGGCACGGCCAGGCAGGGCATGTATTGCGGCTGGTCTTTGCGGAAGCGGTTGGTTTGTAAAAACACTTGGATCAAGGCCGCTTGGCTGTTTTGCTTGCGCAGTTTGGCGCAAGCGTTGGCCACAAACAAAGACAGCGCATCTTTCAGTACCGGCAATTCGGTCACAGCGCTGCCAAACGAGCGGCTGGAAATGATTTGTTGTTTGTCTGGCACCTCTTGCTGAAAATCAATGCAAGCCACTTCTTGCAGTTCGCGCTGGGTTTTTTCTATGACCACGCCAAACTCGGCCCGCAGCGTGGGCGTGTGGGCCACGCGCAGGTCCTGCACGGTGGTAATGCCGTGCGCCCCCAGGCGCTGGGTGAGTTTGCGGCCCACGCCCCAGACCTCGCTCACTGGCAATTGGGTCAGCAGCTTTGATTTTTGCGCTTCGGTGAGTGCGTTGTAATTGAACACGCCTTGCGATCGGGGGTGTTTTTTGGCCACATGGTTGGCCAACTTAGACAGGGTCTTGGTCGGCCCGATGCCCACGCACACCGGCATGCCGGTCCACATGCCTACGCGCTCGCGCATGGCGTAGCTCACTTCGCGCAGGCGGCGCATGCCGGTCAAGTCGACAAAACATTCGTCAATCGAATACACCTCGCAGCGCGGTGAATAGTCACACAGGATCTGCATGACGCGGTTGGACATGTCGGCATACAAGGCGTAGTTGCTGCTCAGCGCCAGGATGCCGTGTTCTTCGGCCAGGGTTTTGCATTCAAACCAGGGCTGGCCCATGCGCACGCCCAGTGCTTTGGCTTCGTTGGAACGCGAGACCACGCAGCCGTCGTTGTTGGACAGCACGACCACCGGCACTTTGTTCAAATCGGGCCGAAAAATCCGCTCGCAACTGACATAAAAATTGTTGCAATCGACCAGTGCAATGTGCTGCATGGCTAGGTCGGTACAGGTTCGATGCAGGCGCTGCCCAGCATGATGGGCTTGACCAGAATTTTGTAGCTGTCCAGGTCAAAGGCCTCGGGCTGATCGGCCACCGCCTGCGGCCCCGTGCGCGAGCACCAGGTGCCCACATAGCGCCAGTGGCTCACGCGGTGGCGTTGCACCCAGTCGCCCTGGGTTTCCACCAAATCGACCGCGCCCGCAAAGGGCCAGGTCTGCACCTGCGAGTCCAACAGGGCCGAGAACAAACGCTGGTCGTGCACTGCGCGGTCCTCCAACCCGGCGCAAGCGCCCAGGCATTGTTTGATCTGCAGGCCAAAGCAGCCGCGTCTGGCGGTTTTTTCCAAGCCCAACAAGGCCAGGCACAAGCGGTGCTGGTCGGCCAATTCGCGCAGGCGACGCTGCGCCGCATGGCGCGAGGCAAACAGGCCATACAGCCCGGGCGTGGTGGCCAGGTCGTGGTCTTTGCTGTCGATCATCGCGGGCGTAAGGCCGGTCTGCATATCCCCATCAAGCCGGATGGCGCACAGGCTGCGCAGGCGCCGCAGACGGACATTGAACAAAGGCATTTGCGCTTTGATGAGCCGCGCTTCGAGCAAGAGCGCGCCGATCTCGCCTGCGGTTCCGATAAAGTCGATGCGCCGGGTCTGCGCGATCATCTCGGCCTCTTCGGGCGCGCGCAGATGCGACATGACGCGTGCACGGATGTCCACGCTCTTGCCGATGTAAACCGGCAGCGTGCCTTCGCCACGAAAAATATACACGCCGGCACTGCGCGGCAATGCGGCCAGGCTGTCCGGGTCGATGGCCGTCATAACAATTTATGCAGGTTGTAGGTGACCACGCCCCAGACGGTCAGCTCTTCGCCGCTCTTGACCACGATGGGCGGGTACAGGTTGTTTTCGGCCACCAGTTTGACCACGCCGCCACGCCGGTACAGGCGTTTGACGGTGAAGTCGTTGTTCAGTACCGCCAGCACAATGTTGCCGTGTTTGGCTTCAATGGAGCGGTCAATGACCAATGCGTCGCCTTCGTAGATACCCGCGCCGATCATGGAGTCGCCCTTGACCTTGAAAATGAAGGTTGCTTCCTTGTTGCGGATCAGGTGCTCGTTCAGGTCGATGCGCTTTTGCGTGTGGTCGGCGGCCGGGGACGGAAATCCCGCACGCACCGTCCACGTGCTCATGTCGAGCCAGACTTTCGTGTCGGGCACATGCACAGGCACAGGCCAAGGGGTAGATGTGAGTTCGGTTTTCATACCTCAAATATACTGTACATTCATACAGCTTTAAAGGTAGAAAATAGTACTGGTAACCTGCCAGACTCTGCACCCTGCAAGGCCTGCCCGTGACCGTACACAAAACTCCACCTTGTCCTTTGAAGACCGCCCGCGTGCCTTGAATCCTATCGTCGTGGCGGTGACAGCTGGCTTTTCTAGGCACCCCTAAACTCAATATCCCTTCACGAATTGGACGCCATCATGCAATTGTCTTTAACCGGTAAACGTGCCTTGGTCGCTGGCGGTAGCCGCGGGATAGGTTTGGCCATTGCCCATGCATTTGCCCTCGCTGGCGCTGATGTGGCGATCTGCGCCCGCGCCAAAGGCCCCTTGGGACAAGCTGAATCATCGCTGCGCAGCACGGGCCGAAAAATCAGTGCACATGTCTGTGATTTAGCAGACGGCGACGCCGTGAAGGCCTGGGTTATCCAAGCTGCGGCTGATTTGGGCGGCGTGGACATTCTGGTCAACAACGCCTCAGGTTTTGGCCGGACAGACGATGAGGCAGGCTGGGCCACCAGCATATCGGTAGATTTGATGGCTGCGGTTCGTGCCAGCCAGGCCGCCATGCCATTCCTGCTGCA
>CAMDKK010000120.1 GCA_945901045.1 Limnohabitans sp. Rim8 | reverse complement strand
GTCCGAACCGTCCAGTTTGCGTACTGGCTCATAAGCCCGCGAACTCAACCAAGCAGCCCAGGCTCAGACAAAAGTTTCTTTAGCTTGAGCTTGGTCTTGGTGCTCACGGGCTGATCCAGTGCAGCCTGAAACGCCAGCCACTTCTCGTCGCTCAGCTCGAAACGGGTGCGGTCAGCTAGGGTCTGATTGGCCGCGACGATGCCCGCATCGAGCAGAAACTCACTCACATTTTTGTGTGCCACACGTGCTGCTTCCTGAAGCAATTGCTTCACGGGCGCGCTGGCGCGTACATCGATGCGCTCAGATTTGGAGTGAATGACTGCAGTCATGGCAACCCTTTTTTGGACAGTTGCCCCATCATAGCGTCCGGACATCGTCCTGACAAGTGTTTTTAACAACTGTACCCATGATGCACCGCCAATACCCCCAAAGTGCCAACCAAAACGGCAGGGCAACATAGCTTAAAACCGCGTGCAATCGGTACGGTTCAAATTCACGTTTCGAACGCACTAAGTCAAGAGGTTTTGAGCAGAAAGCCGTCTCAACAGTTCGAGTACCCCATCAAAGGGTGAGTTTCTTTAAAGTCGGGGAAAGCTTTGGGGAAAAAATTCAATCAGCTCAATCACTTGCAAACAGGCGTTTGAAGGATTGAAATATTGAAAGAAGTCACTGGCGGGGCAGAACATACCTCATCATAAACCGCCTAAAATTTTAAAGGGTACTCCAAACTAACGTTTGGGGTGCAGTTCATCTTTCTAAATGTTGAGATGTCCGCGCCGATTGAGTTCTGACCCACCGGATCAGCTTGGGGCTGACGCGGCGCGTCAACCAAAGTGAAGGTTTGGACGCGACATCGAGCAATTGCCAAAAGACATTGGTCTGACGCTTGGCACCGGCGAGCAAACCCAAGATGAATCGGCCAACCACAAACATCAGCGACAACTCGATCAAGCTCTTTAAAATCACGATGGCCAGAAACATTTTTCCCTTGTTAAATGGATTGCGTCAGCCGAATGTCTTCAACGTACCTAACTGCTTCCTGACACCGCGACCAGTGAAAACCCCTAAATAGGGCTAACCCTTAGAGTATTTTCTGCAACATGGGATTTGATCTGCATTTGAAGTTGAAATTCATAATGACCGCACCACCCGCCCATGAGCGACATTCAGATTTGAGCCCTTCAGGCAGCCTGCTTGGCAACTTTCGCAAAGAGCTGGCAGAACACGCGCCGTTCGCGCAAATGGGCCATGCCGATCTCGACTTCTTTTTGTCGCATGCCAGTCAGCACTACTACGCACCTGAAGATGTCCTGATAGAACCGGCATCAGGGGTCGTGACGCAGCTGTTTTATATTCGGCGCGGTACCGTGACGGGCACACGCGGCTTGGTAGCGCCCATGGGTGACGTCTTTGAATACGAAGCCGGTGACCTGCTGCCCTTGAGTGAGGCGATGGCCGGGCGGCCGGTCACAGCGGTTTACCGCGCCAGTGCAGATACTTTTGTGCTGACATTACCCGTGCTGGCCATGCAAACGCTGGCGCGGCAAAGTCCGGTCTTTGCCGATTTTTTGAATCAACACACCCAACAGCTTCTGGCGCTTTCGCGCCAAGCGTTGCTGGCCAGTTACGCCACCCAAGCGCTGACCGAGCAACACCTCGAAAAACCGCTTGAAGCATTGCTGCAACGCAGCCCGGTGAGTTGCATGCCGGAGACGCCTTTGCGTGAAGCTTTGCAAGCCATGCACCAAGCGCGCATTGGCGCCATGCTGGTGACTGACACGATGGGGCAACCGCTGGGCATCCTCACGCGCTTCGACATTTTGGGGCGCATCACCTTGGCGCAGGTTTCCCTTGATGCGCCGATTGCCCAAGTCATGACACAGCCGGTGTTGACGCTGACCACCGATCACACGGCCGAAGACGCCGCGCTGCTGATGTCGCGTCATGGCATGCGACACGTTCCGATCACCCGCCATGGGGCTGCGGTGGGCATGATCTCAGAACGTGACTTGTTCGCCATGCAAAAGCAAAGTTTGAAAAGCGTCAGCAGCAGCTTGCGTGCGGCGACCGACAGTGCCTCGCTGATTCAAGCTGCTGAAGGCATTCGCCGATTGGCCCACAGCCTGCTGGGGCAAGGCGTGCAGGCGCGCCAACTGACGGCGATGATCAGCCACCTGAACGATGTGCTCACTGAAAAGCTGTTGGCGCTCAAAGCCGAGGAACACGGCATCGACATGCGCCGGCTGTGCTGGTTGGCCTTGGGCTCCGAAGGCCGCGATGAACAGACGATTGCCACCGACCAAGACAACGCCTTGATCCTGCCAAACGACACGACAGAAGCTCAAAGAGCGAAAACTCTAGCCTTAGCCCGCGATGTGAACTTGGTGCTAGACGCCTGCGGCTACCCTTTGTGCCGCGGCGGTGTCATGGCCGGTGAGCCGGCCTGCTGCCTGACATGGGACGAATGGCGTGCACGCTTCGAGCAATGGGTCCGACAGGGAACCCCTGAAGACCTTCTAAATGCGAGTATTTATTTTGATTTTCGCCACTTGTCCGGGGATGCCACGCTGGCTCACAGTCTGCGTCAAGAGGTCGTCCAAGCGGCGCAACAAACACCCCGTTTTCTCAAGCAAATGGCCCTCAATGCCCTGACGCGGGGCGTCGCCTTGAACTGGCGCGGCGCCATCGACACAGATGCCAACGGCACGCTCGACCTGAAGTTGCAGGGTGCAGCGATCTTTGTCGACGTTGCCCGTATTTACAGCTTGGCGCACGGCCTTGCGCAAACCAACACCCGGCAACGCCTTGAAGCGGCAGGACAACACATGGCACTTGCTGAGAATGAATACGGCGCTTGGGTCAGCGGTTTTGAGTTCTTGCAGATGCTCCGCTTGCGCATTCAACTCGATGGCGGAGCAGCGCTTGAACAACCCAACCGGCTGCGGGTCGCTCAGCTGAACGACATCGACCGGCGCATTTTGCGCGAAACTTTGCGCGTCGCTCGTCAGTTGCAGCAACGCCTGCAACTCGACTACCAAAGGTAAGCCATGCACCGGCTGATGCGATGGTTAACGGGGTGGCGAAGGGCAACACCGCCGAACGAAAACCGCTGGGTCATGCTCGACGTGGAAACCAGCGGTCTCAACGCCAAACGCGATCGCCTGCTGGCGATTGCAGCCATCGGGATGCGGGTGGACTGGCCGCATCAAACCCTGCAGATCGATCTGGGCGACAGCTTTGAAGTGGTGCTTCAGCAAGATCACGCATCAAGCCACGCGAACATTTTGCTGCATGGCATTGGTGTGCAAGAGCAGCGAGCGGGCCTGTCGCCGACCCAAGCCTTGCAAGCGTTTCGCCAGTTCGTCGGCAACTCACCGCTGCTGGCGTTTCACTGTGCGTTTGACGAGGCCGTGATCCAACGCCACATGGCTCAGCACCAACTCGCCAAGCTGTCGAACCCGTGGCTGGACCTTGACCACCTGTGTGCCGTCACGTCTGAGGGCGTGCGAGCCAGAGCACTGGACGACTGGCTTCGCCACTTCAAAATTGAGTGCTCGGTGCGACATCAAGCCGCGGCCGACACGCTGGCCGAATGTGAACTACTGCAGCGCATTTGGCCGTGCATCGCAGCACAGAGCCGCCAATGGCAGGACGTACAGAATTTGGCATCACAACATCGTTGGGTACCCCGCAGAGGCTGAACAACGGAAAATGCTAGCGTCACTTCCCTGCGCATTTACCATTGCCGGATTGAAGTTCAAAAAATTTTGTAGCAAATTCACACAAAACCAATTCGAGCCCCCTGCCTAGAGCCTGACTTTTCACCAACTAAGTGATGCGACTGAGTGCAAAATCTACTAAATTGCTGGGGAAACTGTAATTTACAGTTTTCGGCCAATTACACGAAAGGCGGATTCAAGCACGAAGTGCAACACGGGATAACGATTGATGAAACACTGCTCATTCAC
>CAMDKK010000119.1 GCA_945901045.1 Limnohabitans sp. Rim8 | reverse complement strand
GGGCGGCCAAAGGCCACAGCGTCGGCGCGGCCCGATTCAACGGCGTCCAGGGCCATCTCGCGGGTGTAACCGTTGTTGGCGATGTAGGCGCCTTTGAAGGTTTTACGGGCCCAGGCAAAGTCAAAACCGGGCAGGTCACGCGGACCTCCAGTGGCGCCTTCTACAAAGTGGATGAAGGCGATGCCGCGTTCGCTGAGCGCTTCGACCAGCGGGCCAAATACGGCTTGGGGCTGACTTTCGGCGGAGTCGTTGGCGGGCGAGACCGGCGACAGGCGAATGCCGGTGCGGCCGGAGCCGATTTCGGCCACCACGGCATCCACCACTTCCAAGGCAAAGCGGATGCGGTTTGCTGGCAAGCCGCCATAGGTGTCGGTGCGCAGGTTGGTGCTTTCGCGCAAGAACTGGTCGATCAAATACCCATTGGCACCGTGGATTTCGACGCCATCAAAACCAGCCCGCATCGCGTTGGCCGCGCCTTGCCGGTATTGGTTGACGACGTCTTTGATTTCTGAATCAGTCAAGGCGTGCGGCACGGGCGCAGGCGATTTGCCGTTGCGGGTGTGGGTCATGATGTTGGGCGCGACCGCCGAAGGGGCCACGGGTTGAAGGCCACCCGTCATCTCGGGGTGAGAAATGCGGCCCACATGCCATATTTGCGCCACGATTTTGGAGCCTGCTGCATGGACGGCTTGGGTGATGTGCTTCCAGCCTTCAACTTGCGCGTCCGAGTAAATGCCGGGCGTGGCCCGGTAGCCTTTGCCGCCAAGGGACACCTGGGTGGCTTCGCTGATGATCAGGCCTGCAGTGCTGCGCTGGCGGTAATAGGTGACGTTCATTTCGCTCCCCGGGACGTCGCCCGCCGCTTCATCAGCGCGGCAGCGGGTCAGGGGTGCCATCACGACACGGTTGGCAACCTCAATGTCTCCAATACGGGTGGGCTGAAACAGAAGAGCTTGAGTGGGGGTCATGTGCTAAATTCCTGAGGAGGCTTGACTTAAAAAGGATTGATTCTGCCTTGTTTAAAAAGCACAGGGTGCGATCGATAATGGCGAACCCCTTGAACCTGAGACTGAAAGCGTGAACACCATCGCCGTGATCGATTTTGAGACCACCGGCATTTCGCCGGGCATGGGCGACCGTGCTACCGAGGTGGCGATTGTGTTGCTGGAAAATGGTCAGGTGGTGGACCGCTTTCAGAGCTTGATGAATGCGGGTGTGCGGGTGAACAGTTTCATCACTCAGCTCACCGGCATCACCAACGAGATGGTGCAGGCCGCCCCCCCGGCTGAGCAGGTGATGCGCGAGGCGGCGCGCTTTGTGGCCAAGCGGCCCATGGCGGCGCACAACGCGGCGTTTGACAAAAAATTCTGGCAGGCTGAGCTGACGCGTTGCGGGCAGGATGCGCCGCACCCTTTTGCTTGCACAGTTTTGCTGTCGCGTCGCCTGTATCCGCAAGCACGCAACCACAAGTTGGGCACGCTGGCGGCTTTGCACCATTTGCCTTCGTCGGGCCGGGCCCACAGGGCGCTGGCCGATGCCGAAATGGCGGCGCATTTGCTGGCGCAGATGCAGCATGATTTGAAAACTCGCTTCGGTTGCAACCGTGCCGACCATGCCCTTTTGATGGGCTTGCAGCGGACCAACCGGCATTTGGTGGGCCCGTATTTGAAGCAGCGGTCAGGTGCCTGAAACACCCGAGACTTTGGCGGGGGGCGATCAGGGTTTTCCCTTTTGGGTGGCCCCCTTTCGGATGCCATACTGACCGCGTACAGCCCAAAAAATGGGCTGTAAAGCATAAGTAAACACCTTACAGGAGATCCCCCATGATGTTGAAAACAAACAAGCGAACACTGCTCAAGGCATTGGGCGCAGCAGCGATGGTGGCCGGCATGTCCGCAGGCCCTGCAATGGCACAGGCACCGCTGGTTTTGAAGATGGCGCACGTCTACAACCCGGGCAACATTTGGTTCAATGCCGCCGAGTCGTATGCCAAGGCGGTGGAAACCAAGTCGGGTGGCAAAGTCAAGATCCAAATCGCCGCCAGCGGCTCGACCGGTGATTGGCCGGCCTCGATAGAGGGATTGAAGATTGGCACCAATGACATCGTGCTGCAGTCCATTGGCACACTCGACCGCTACAACGTGTTGCCGGGTCTGGAGGCGTATCCGTACCTGGTGCGCGATGTCGACCATTTCAAGAAGGTTTACTACGGCCCTGTGGGCACAGAGTTCATGGACGAGGTGGCCAAAAAGACATCGTTTCGCATCATTGGCGCAGGTTACCGTGGCGCGCGTTGGCTCAGCTCGAACAAGCCCGTGGCCTCGGTCGCCGACCTCAAGGGTTTGAAGTTGCGCGTGCCGCCACTCAAGATGTACCGCATGACTTGGGAGTTGCTGGGCGCCAGCCCGGTGCCCATGGGCATGGCTGAAATGTTCACCTCCATGCAACAAGGCATGGTTGACGGACAAGAGAACCCGCTCGAGATCATCGACACGATGAAGTACTACGAAGTTCAAAAATTCGCGATTGACACACGCCATGTGATCGGTGCCATGACCTGGATTTATTCCGACGCACGTTTCAAGCAGTTGCCTGCTGACGTTCAGAAGTTGCTGAAAGAAGAAGGCGAGCGGGTGATGTTGGCGGCGACCGACACCATGGTCGGCACTGAAGGTGCGTTGCGCACCAAGCTCGAAGGCCATGGCATGAAGTTCAACGCCATTGATACGGTGGCCTTGAAAGCCAAGGTGGCCGACATTGGCAAGGAGTTCCCTGAACTGGCCCCTTGGGCCACCAAGTTCGCAAACGTCAAGTGAGCGATCAGGCTTCGCAAGTGGGGGCGCCCTTGGGTGCCCCGCATTGGGCCATTGCTTGGGCCATGCGTCTCGAGAAGTTGCTGGACACGGTGTTAGGGCTGATGCTGTTGGTGGTGGCTTTGGTCTTGTTTTATCAGGTCTTTGGGCGTTACGTGATCGGCCGCGCCCCGGGTTGGACCGAAGAAGTCGCCCGCATGCTGGTGGCTTGGATGGCCATGCTCGGTGCTGCCGCTTGCTTGCGTGGCGGTGGACACATTGCGGTGGGTGCCTTGGTCAATGCCATGCCATCCGGTGTGCGCACAGTGCTGCTCGGCGTTCGTGACCTGGCCATCTTGGCAACTGCGGGGGTGCTCGGTTGGGCCGGCGCACGCTTTGCCACCCTGAATGGTTCGCAGGATTCGGCTGCACTCGAGATTCCCATGTCCATACCTTATTCCGCCATGGGTGTGGGTGCTGTCTTGTTGGCGCTGATGCTGATTTTGGCCCGTATGGGAGGTGAGACACCCCCTGTGGACTCCCTGCCGCAAATCGATTGAGACTTCCATGACGATGCTTGGCGTGTTGCTGCTGTCACTGACAGTGCTTTTGCTTTTGGCGGTTCCGGTGGCCTTTGCGCTGGTGCTTTCGGCCACGATTGCGGTGGTCTTTGTCGGCGGCATTGACCTGATGATCGTGCCGCAGCAGGTGTACCAAGGGCTGGACAGCTTTTTGCTGCTGGCGATTCCTTTGTTCTTGCTGGCCGGTGAGCTCATGTCGCAGGGGGGGATGACCGACCGACTTCTCGGATTTTGCAATGCCGTGTTCGGCCGTTTTCGGGGCGGCTTGGCCATGACGAACGTGGCGTCTGCAACCCTGATGTCCGGTATTTCCGGTTCGGCCATTGCCGACACCTCGGCGCTGGGCAAGGTGCTGATTCCCGCCATGATCAAGGCCGGTTATGGGCGCGGATTTTCGGCCGCACTGACGGCTGCGGCCAATGTGGTGGGGCCGATCATTCCGCCGTCCATCACGTTTTTGATGATCAGCGTGCTGACCAATTTGTCTCCTTTGAAGTTGTTTATTGCGGCTGTGATTCCGGGGGTGCTGTATGCCAGCGCGATCATGCTGGTTGCTGTGGTGATCAGTCGGCGCCGCGGTTATCCGGCTGCGCAGGCGGTCAATTTGGCAGGCATTTGGCGCGAATTCAAGTCGGCTTTTTGGGCGCTGTCGATGCCGGTGTTTCTCATTGTGGGTATCCGCACGGGCATTTTCAACGTGACCGAATCGTCAGCGATTGCCGTCTTGTATGCGTTGTTTGTGGGCTTCTTTATTCACCGCGAGCTGGACCTGAAAAAACTGTGGCTGGCGCTGGTGGGTTCGGCCCGCGGGACCGCTGTGATCATGATCATCTTGGGCGGTGCGCAGGTCGTGTCTTGGTTCTTGGCCTACGAGCAAGCCCCCCAACGTATTGCCGATTGGATGCTCGGCTCCATTGGCGAGCCGATGGTATTTTTGCTGATGGTCAACGTTTTGCTGTTGCTGGTGGGCACCTTCATGGAAAACGGCCCTTCGTTGGTGTTGTTGTGCCCCGTGCTGTATCCGGTGGCGGCCAAGTTCGGCATTGATCCGTACCATTTCTCAATGATTGTCGGCATCAATTTACTGATCGGTTTGATCACGCCGCCGGTGGCAATCAGCCTGTCCATAGGCTCACTCATCGCTGGGGCGCGTTC
>CAMDKK010000118.1 GCA_945901045.1 Limnohabitans sp. Rim8 | reverse complement strand
CAAGACACCAAAGTGCGTGACATTATTCAGACCACAGGCAGCCCTGTGGTGTATCTGGACAGCCCTGAATTTGAAAAATACGTGCAGGCCGATGCCAAACGCATGACCGATGTGGTCAAGAAAATTGGCAAAGTGGAATAAGTCCATACAAAGAACGACTGCACTGCGCCCCATTTCTTCCCAACATTCAAAACATCATTTAGACACCACGGAAACTCACATGAACTCTCTTGGCAAATCAACCAGCGCAGTAGCAAGCACTTTGCAAAAGCCAGCCAAATTCCGCCGCAACATGGGCATCGCTTTGGCCGGTTTGTTGCTGCTGGGCACAGGCATCTTCTTGTCACAACAAGCCCATGCGCAAAACTACCCCAACCGTACCGTCAAAATCATTGTGCCTTTCGCTACGGGTGGCCCAGCGGACAACTACGCTCGTTTTATGGCACAACGCCTGCAAGAGAATTTAGGTCAGACCTTTGTGGTTGACAACAAGCCGGGTGCAGGCTCTGTCATTGGCACGGACCTGGCGGCCAAAGCTGCGCCCGACGGTTATACCTTGTTGCTCATGTCGAACACTCAAACCGTGAACGAAACACTTATTCCCAACAAACCTTATGGCTTGATGAAGGACTTCGTGGGTGTGGCTCCGATCAACTATTCTGATTTGGTGTTGGTGGTCAATCCTACCAAAGGCATGAACACGCTGGCCGATGTCATTCGCATGGCCAAAGCGGAACCTGGCAAATTGAACTACGCGTCGTCTGGTCCTGGCACGCCTTATCACATGGCTGGCGAATTGTTCAAAAGCATGGCCAAGATTGACATGGTGCACGTGCCCTACAAAGGCAGCTCTGGTGCACGCACCGATGTACTGGGAGGCCAAGTCGACATGATGTTTGATGCTGTCACCACCATGACCGAGCAAGTGAAAGCGGGCAAAGTCAAAGCAGTTGGCACCAGCGGCAAATCGCGTTCCGATGTGTTGCCCGATGTGCCCACTCTGAACGAAGCAGGCGTTGCAGGCTACGAAGCCACCATTTGGCTAGGCCTCATGGCGCCCAAGGGCACGCCCAAAGCCGTTGTCGATAAGCTGAACGAAGCCATTTCAAAAATTGCATCACAAGCTGATGTGAAACAGCAATGGGGCAAGCAAGGTGCGGCGCCTATGGTTATGAACCCTGCGGTCTTTGACAAATATTTGCAAGACGACATCGCTAAGTGGTTCGGCGTGATCAAGTCAGCCAACATCAAATTGGACTAATTCTTGTGTCACGCTTTATTCATTTGCTCAGCGGTGGTGCCGCACAAGGCTTGGTCAACGATTTAAAACCGTCGATTGAAATCGCCACCAGCACCATGATGTCAAGTACCTTTGGTGCAGTGGGCTTGATGAAGCAGAAGCTGATCGAGGGTGCACCTTGCGATGTGGTCATTTTGACGGCTGCACTCATCGAGCAACTCACCGCTTCGGGCCATGTGCTGGCGGGCAGTGCGCGCCATTTGGGGCCAGTTAAAACAGGCGTGGCTGTAAAGAGCGGCTCCCCTTGGCCGCAGGTGGAAACCGCCGAGCAATTGAAAGCGGCTATGCTGGCGGCTACAGGCATTTACTTTCCCGAGCCGCAATTGGCCACTGCAGGCATTCACTTCATGAAAGTGCTGAATGGCCTGGGAATTGCCGACACTGTGGCCAGCAAGCTGCGCCCCTATCCCAACGGCAACACCGCCATGAATGCCATGGCGGCTTGCGACGATCCACAGGTCATTGGTTGCACGCAGGTTACAGAAATACTGATCACAGCGGGCGTTGATTTGGTGGCTAACTTGCCAATTGAATTTGAATTGGCAACCATGTACACCGCGGGCGTTCGGTCGACCAGCACCTGTGCACAGCAGGCACAAGCCATGATTGATATTTTGACCAGCTCAGAGCACGCGAACCTTCGCGCTAGGGGCGGCTTTTTGCCTGTGGCCTGAATCACATCAAGCCACAACAAGCCATTTACCTGGTCATTCTTTTCGCTAGCAGGCCAGTGCAGCTTTTGACAAGATGTCTGGTGAAAGTGGCACCTTGGCCACTTCACTGAAACGCAAGATGGGATAAGCATCCCAATGGGTACTGGTAATGTGAATCGCATCCCAGTGCCCTTGCTCTTTCAAAGCCCAACTGGTCGATTGAATGGCGACGCTTTAACCAGTTTACTTGGTCTGCCAAGGTTTGAACAACCCACGCGGGCGGCATGATCGGTGATATTGCCCTGGCTATCGAGATGGGGGCGGACGCGGTGGATATTGGCAAGAAGATTCACCCTCATCCGACGCTGGGCGAGAGCATCGGTATGGCGGCGGAGGTGGGGCATGGCAGTTGCACTGATTTGCCGCCTGCCAAGAAGTAGTGTTATGAAATTGCTACTGATTCAGTAGCTGGCCGCACAGCTTCCACGAGGGCTACGCGGCTTTTTTATTCTAAATTCGCCAAAGCTTGCCCTGCATCGGCTTGTCGCGAACGGGCCACTCGAGGCAAAGCATTTGCACGACCTCCATAAGGCTCAACCATTCGGTGAAGGGGTCAACCCCAGAAGCCTTGCCCATTGGCAGGTGAAAAGGCACACCGGCTTCGCGTGCAAGCACCACACCTGCATCGGCACGGTCTATCGCCGATTCGGAATTTGATTCGGCGTTATCCGAGTAGTTCATTAAGGAGGTCTGGTTTGTTGAACAGGGCAAAGTACTCACGCACCTCATCCATGTTGAGCGAAGTAAGGTGAATTTTGAATAGGGAGCGAATGTCGTCCAAGTCACGCGTGCGCGTTGCGTCGTTCACGAAGCCTTGCAGCTTGAAGCCGATAAGCCCTTCAACGCTGATGATGCGCATGCGGCCCATGGGGGTCTCGCGCTCCGATGCCTGCGCCAGCAGGCGGCGCGCAAGGGGACGGTGCGCGTAAAGCAAATCCAGCCCTTCCGCCGCTCGCACATAGTTGGCGGCGTCTTCACTGCGGTATAGGCACTCGTAGCCCAAATCTAGTAGCGCGGCATGTACCTTATCAGCAGCTTCGGCCTCCACCAGAAAATCTACATCCTTGGTGGCGCGCACGACCTGGTGTGCAACCACCGCCAAACCACCGATTAACGCAGGTTCCGTGCCGCTGCGTACAAACATGGACAGTGCTTCGCGAATTTGTGCTGCCAGGTTGGACATGTCTACAAGGTGAAATGGAGGGGCGCAGTCATCATAGCGTGTTGAACCGAAAACTTAGGCTCTGGTTCTTCAAGCCTTAGGCCGCACGCCCAATGGCAAGAAAATCGCCGCCGACAAGGCCGGTATGGCGGTGACAGACCGTGGCTTCATCCCGGTGGACATCCAGATGCGCACCAACGTGCCGCACATCTTTGCCACCGGCGACATCGTGGGCCAGCCCATGCTGGCGGACAAAGCCGTGCACGAGGCGCATGTGGCGGCCAAGGTGACGACAGCCCGGAAGCCCACGGCCACGGCAAGATCCTGGGCGGTGGCATGGTCGGCACCCACGCCGGCGACATGATTGGCGAGATTGCCCTGGCTATCGAGATGGGGGCGGACGCGGTGGATATTGGTAAGAGCATTCACCCGCACCCAACCCTTGCGGAGTCCATCAGTATGGCTGCGGAGGTGGCGCATGGCAGTTGCACGGATTTGCAGCCGACCAGAAAATGAGCCGCAAAGTCTGCTGAAAGCGCTATGTTTCAAGTAGCTGGCCTCGTATGCTTCGGGGGGGTTGCGCGGCCTTTTATTCTGTCCAGTGGCCATCTTTGAGGGCAGACTTGTTGCCCACCTTATTCCAGGCCGCTTGCGCCATTTCGGGAGAGGCAAGGGCGGCGCGTTGCTCAAAAAATTTTGCTGTTTCCATGGCACTGATCTTTTCAGGAATGGCGACCACAAAAAATTGGTTCATGCTGGTGTCATCGGCTGCAGCAATCCGTTTAGCAGCTTGTTTGAGTGATTCGGGAAGGCGCAGGGCGTAACTGCTCATGGCTTGGTGCTCCTTGAATTAAGACAGGGAGAACAAGTCTAGCCAACTCATTCAAAATGGCGTCGATATCCGTCGCCAACAGTCCACAGCCAGACGCCTGGCCAGCAGCCAAGGGCGACGGCCCACACGGCCCCAGGACGCTGGACAATCCAATGAGGGTTGGCCTGGTTGGGATGAGGCTGCACAACCGGCAGCGGGCGTGGGTGCCAGGATCGCTGACGTCGGCGGATGCGGTGTCGGATTGGAGCAGATCAAATCAAATTTCAGCATGGTCGGATTTTAATTTTGGAAGAAATTTACATTCTCAGACGCTTTACTTTACAATTTTCTTTACTTTTAGAAAGTTCGGAGGATTTGTATGTCGGATATTGCGGAAGTAGAAGCCATCGTGTCCAGTAAGGGCCAGGTCACACTGCCAGCGGCCATGCGCGCCAAGCTGGGCATCACGGCGGGCTCGCACATTCATTTTGAGCTGCGCGGCAACGAAATGGTGATCAAGCCGGAGGTGCCCGTGAGCGCCTACCGGGGCATGCTCAAAGGCTACGACCTGGGCGAAATTGAGCCCGATAAGGAACCCGACCGGGAGTTTTGAATGAACGTCGTCGATTCGTCGGGCTGGATGGAGTACTTGCAAGAT
>CAMDKK010000117.1 GCA_945901045.1 Limnohabitans sp. Rim8 | reverse complement strand
GGGGCGGAGCTGACCCTGCATGCCAGCGTGCACAGCGCCAGCGTGGGCGAGCGCAGCATGCTCATGGAGGCGCTCGACCAACTCGGTCCCGACGACGTGCTGGTGCTCGACCGTGGTTATCCGGCGGCCTGGTTGGTGGCCTTGCTCAGCGCCCGAGGCATCCGCTTCGCCATGCGCTGCGACAACGACAGCGGATGGGGCGCCGCCAAAGCCTTTCGTCGCTCGGGCGCGCTGGACAGCACGGTGATGCTGAACCCGCCAAGCGCCCACGACGTGCACGATTGGAATTGCCCCGCTCAAGCACCATCGTTGCGCCTGGTGCGCCAAATTGCGTCCAACGGCCAGATCCGCTTGCTCGCCACCAACATCGAAGCCGAACAATGCCCGGCGGCGATGTTCGGTGACCTGTATCACCAGCGCGCGCTGGCGAATCGAGGAAGCCTTTAAACGGATCAAGCACAGGCTGTACCTCGAAGCCGTCTCGGGGCTGTCGCAGCAGGCCTTGATCATCGACGTGGCGGCCAAGATTCTGGCCGACAACATCACCTCGCTGATGTGCGCGGCCGCAGTCGATCATGCCGGCCTGCTTGCGCGTTCGCGCAAGTGCAATCGCGCCTACGCCGCCAGCTTCATGCAATCGCTCCTGCCTCGCCTGGTCCTGCTCGTGGGCGACATCTGTTCTGCCATTGACCAAGCCATCCATGCCCTTGGCTCCAGCTCGCAGCGATACATCTCTGGCCGCTCCCGGCCTCGTCCCGTTCGTCATGTCAAGCCCCATCCGTCATGCGCATACAAGGGCTGAGCCTTATGTTCGGTGGATTGGCTTCTGAGCTTGGTCGCGCAGAATGGATTCAGTCAAATATCAGGTTATGTGCGACTTTATATTAATATAAGATATTTTGAGCGATAAATTATTGGCACCACCCTTTTAATAGCGTCATCCCGGCTTTGCATGTAATGCAGCTGTCTTGCCCGGCAATCATGCCTGCAGGGCACTGCAAGGTGGTTTTAGCGCGGCAGTGTGTGTGGTAAAGAGGATTATTACCTTCGGCTTGCATTCCTGGAAAACAGCTGTTCTGCATAGAATTTTTTGAGATATCATACGTGCCTACGCACGTGGTTGTTTCCAAGGGGCACGTCCGTAATATAGGCTGCGCTATTTTTTCGGGGCAGGAATTATTGGCATTCCCTGTGCATGAATTCGTTGTGGAATTCCACTGTTGACATGTGAATGCGCATGCGGTTACTGCTGAATTTGCCGCTGTTAACCAAATGAGAAACACAAAAAAGATTGAGATCGAGAGTAAATTTCTTTTTGTTACCGCCATCGATGAGTATTTCATATCTAGCTCCTAATAGGTGAAATTAACAACGTCCGAGTCGTTGGTTTTAAGATTACTTTATCATATTTTATGATAAAGCGCGCAAACCTAACCTAACCAGATGATGGGATTTTCCTGCCCACCAAGCCGCCTAGCGATCGTGAACTTGTAAGTTTATATATTTTATATAACCTTGCGTGATCGATATATTAAATTAAGTACAGACCCAATGTAAAGGGTGAATGAAATGTAGATATAGTGGTAAACCCGTGCTGGTTTACCACTGGTAGAGTGGCGTTGTTGAGCGTTGGTCCAATATCGGTTTCCGTCGATTCTGGCGATGGCAATGCGGGGGGGGCGTGCGACGCAAGGACCTCAGTTACCTTGGCAACGCTGCGGTGACGGACTGACCTTGTGGCGCGAGCCATAGGCGTGGATTGACCGGCTTGCGGGCTGCCCGCTGCCTACCCGGTGGTCGAGCGCTGTGAAGGCGCGCGTCAGTCCAAGTGTGACGGATAAACGGGTGGAGAATGACCCCATAGCGTGCTACAGCGCAGGCCTCCCAAATCAAGCGAACCGCCATGTTCATCCGCCTGCTGATCACCTTCGCGCTGCTTGCGGTTCTGCCCGTGCAGGCAGCCCGCCAGGCGCTGGTGATCGGCAACGACAACTCCACCAGCGTGTCCAAGCTGCAGAAGGCCGGCAACGACGCGACTGCGATGGCCCGGGAACTCAAAGCTGCCGGGTTTGCGGTCCAACTCCATCGCGATCTGAGCTACCTCGCGATGGTCAAGGTTGTAGACACCTTCACCGCTGGTATCAAGGGTGGTGACGAGGTGATGGTGTTCTATGCCGGGCATGGCGTGCAGATCAAGAACGGCGCCTACCTGCTGCCCACCGACATTGAGGCAACCAACGAGAGTTCGGTCGAAAAGACCGCCTACGAGTTGAACTCTTTGATGGAAAAACTCAGCGAAGCCAAGGCGGCGTTCTCACTGGTGATGGTGGACGCCTGCCGTGACAACCCGCTCAAGGCCAAGGGCCGCAGCGTGGGCAACACAAGAGGCTTGAGCGCTATCGAGCCGCCCAAAGGTCAGATGGTGGTTTACTCGGCCAGCAAGGGCCAGACGGCGCTGGATCGACTCAGCGACAAGGACGCCAACCCCAACAGCGTGTTCACCCGAGAATTCATCGCCAGGATGAAGCGGCCAGGCGTGCGCATCGAAGACTTGGTGCGCGAGGTGCAGGACGCCGTGGAGGCGCTGGCGGGCACGGTGCAGCATGAGCAGCGACCTGCGTTGTACAACGAGGCGCGCGGGAACTTCTACTTTTTTGGGCCGACGACGGTGCAGGTGGTGCCTCAGGCGCCGGCCAAGCCCGAGCCGCCGGCGCCGAGTGCCAGGCCCGGGCAGGTGGAAGGTTTGACCCTGGCCGATCTGGAGCGAGAGGATGCCACTCGCAAGGAATGGGCGGCGTGGCAGGTGCGCATGAAGGCTGACTTCGACAAGACAGTTAATTTTGTTGGGGACGAGGACTTGAAGGCCAAGGCCTGGGAGCGGTTTCTTGCGGTCTGGGCGCAGGACAACCCGCAGAGCGGGGAGGATGAAGGGCTTAGGGCTCAGGCTCATACCCAGCTCGAGGCTGCAAGGCGGTCGAATCTACGCGATACGGTGCGCACCGCGCTATCTTTGGCGATCGCCAGCGAGGCGCCTCCGAAGCTGGCGTTTGCCGATGCCGACGCCAGGCTCGCTTTCTTGCGCTGGCAGGTCGAGATGAGCAATCGGCTCAAACCCCACAAGCCCGAGGCCCTCACACGGATTGAATTTCTCGAAACCCTCTGGTACGAAGCCGTCCGCGCCAGGCTAGAGCCGGCCTTGGTGCTGGCGCTGGTTCAGGTCGAGAGCGGTTTCCGCAAGTACGCGATCAGCTCGTCTGGCGCGCGCGGCTACATGCAGGTAATGCCGGTCTGGATGCACCGGTTTGGCGACGGCGATGCGTCTCGTCTGTACCACCAGCAGACCAATCTGCGCTTCGGCTGCGTGATCATGCGTCATTACCTGGATGAAGAAAAAGGTGACCTTATACGGGCATTAGTCCGCTATTTCGACCAGACTGCAAAGGTGCCAAACGTCTCTGCGGGCAGCGCTGGCGTTGCATTTGCTGAATCTGTTTTGATTGCTAGGCGAAATTGGTTGGACACAGAGAAGAAAGTCGCAAGCGCAGATCTCAAAATGCCGTCAGCGCAGACTGTCGTGGCCGCTACCGGCCAGACCGTCAAGGACTGCGACGACTGCCCGGAAATGGTAGCGATCCCGGCGGGCAGCTTCGAGATGGGATCCACCGAATTTGCTGACGAACAGCCGGTACATCGTGTCAATGTGCCGGCATTTCTGCTGGGCCGTACCGAGGTGACCCAAGGGCAGTGGGTTGCGGTGACGGGCAGCAATCCGAGCCATTTCAAGCAGTGCGGCATGGATTGCCCCGTCGAGAAAATCAGCTGGATTGATGCTCAGACGTTCGCCCACAAGCTGAGCCAGAAGACCGGCAAAACCTACCGCCTGCCCAGCGAAGCCGAGTGGGAATACGCGGCGCGGGCCGGCAGCAGCGGCAAGTGGAGCTTTGGCGACGACGCGTCGCAACTTGGTCAATACGCCTGGTTCGACGCCAACAGCAACGGCAAGACCCACCCTGTTGCGAAAAAGAAGCCGAATGCATTTGGCCTCTATGACATGCAAGGCAACGTCTACGAATGGGTGCAGGACGTCCTGTGGTTCAACCCTAACGACTACAAGGGTGCACCGAGTGACGGCTCCGTGTGGAATAAAAACTGCGTACAGCCCGATGATGAACTTGGGCGATTGATTCTTGGTGCCGTTGCAGGTTGCGAGACGGAATTGCGAGGGATTCGCGGCGGCGCCTGGAAAACACACAACTTGTACCTACGCTCTGCCAACCGCGCGCCCGGCGGCACGACGACGAGTCGCAACACGAGCGCCACCACCGGCATGCGAATCGCCAGAAACCTTTGACCGGCTCTCGCGAGCAGGCTTGATGAGACAGGTGCTGGCGATCTTCGGCAATCGACCGCCGCATGACGGTGCTGTCGATGGATCGTTCGCTGGCCTGGATTTCACGCAAGTGCGAACCGCACCGCTTTGAACGCCACGCCGGATCATCAAGCATCACCCAAGCGCAAATGGGATGATGGTAGAGATGATGGGAAGCCGGCTAAAAATACAGGCCCTTCATAGTTGAAGGTGGCGGAGAGAGAGGGATTCGAACCCTCGGGGGGCTGTTAACCCCCACACGCTTTCCAGGCGTGCGACTTAAACCGCTCATCCATCTCTCCGCGAAGCCTTCGATTCTAGCCCACAGGGTCGAGCGCGCTCTCTCGCAGCCAGTCCAGT
>CAMDKK010000116.1 GCA_945901045.1 Limnohabitans sp. Rim8 | reverse complement strand
TTGGCGCGACTGAGCGATGTGACATTTTCGAAGACTATTTTTCGATTTTTCCTTGGCATGAACTGCCTGTCGCGGCACAGGGGGCAGACATCGGCTGTGGTAGCGGACGTTGGGCTTCGCTCGTTGCTACCCGGGTTGACCGCTTGATTTGCGTTGATGCCAGTGGTGATGCACTGGAGGTCGCCCGGCGAAATCTTGCGCATCTTCGAAATGTTTCGTTTCATCAAGCGGACATCGGTAATCTCCCTTTTGTAGATGATGAGCTGGATTTCGCTTACTCGTTGGGTGTTCTGCATCATGTACCGGATACTGAATCCGCGATGGCGAAAGTGGCCCGGGCACTGAAGCCGGGTGGACTGTTTCTAGTTTACTTATACTATTCCTTTGACAATCGTCCTTTGTGGTTTCGTCTTTTATGGAAAATATCTGATGCGTTTCGTCGAATAATCTGTCGAATGCCAGCACGTTTGCGCTTCTTCATCTGCGATGTCATTGCAACCCTCATTTATTTTCCCCTGGCGAGGACAGCTGCGTTTGTCGCTAAGTTAGGCGTTTCGCTGCACAGTTTCCCGCTTGCTTATTATCGCGACAAATCTTTCTATGTGATGCGGACAGACGCGCTTGATCGTTTTGGCACTCGTCTGGAAAAACGTTTCTGCCGCGACCAGATTGCCGCGATGTTGGATGCTGCAGGGTTTGTAGATATACGTTTCTCCCCATCAGAGCCTTTCTGGTGCGCCGTCGCGCGCAAACGGTGAGGTGCCGCTTTGAGTCCTGTTAACTGCTCCGAGGTGTAGGCATAGTGTGCGGCATAGCGGGGTTCTTGATGTCTCCCGGGCTGACGTCGAGCGTAGATCCTGACGCTTGTGCGTGCCGCATGGCTGGTGCATTGTTTCACCGAGGGCCGGACGATGTTGGGGTATGGTCGGATTCCTCGGGTATCGCCCTGGCGCACAGGCGGCTCGCTGTTTTGGACCTATCGGCCGAGGGTCGTCAGCCGATGGTCTCGGCGTCTGGTCGCTTCGTTATTGTTTTCAACGGCGAGATATATAACCATGCTGAACTGCGCCTGACGCTGGAGAACCGAGGGATTGTGGCCGCTTGGCGAGGGCATTCCGACACTGAAACCTTGCTTGCGGGTTTCGAGGCCTGGGGTGTCGACAAAACCTTGAAGCACGCGGTGGGTATGTTTGCACTGGCTCTATGGGACGGGCGAGATCGCTCCTTGACTCTTGTCCGCGACCGCCTCGGAGAAAAGCCTTTGTACTACGGCTGGCAAGGTAGTAGCTTTCTCTTTGGTTCAGAGCTGAAGGCGCTGGCTGTTCATCCATCTTGGCGCGCTGATGTCAATCGCGACGCGCTAGCGCTGTTCATGCGCTACGGCTATGTTCCCGCGCCACACTCGATCTGGCGCGGGGTGCACAAGTTGCTGCCAGGCAGCTATCTGACTATCTCTGCTGACGCGTCGCCAGGCGACCTCCCGGTGCCGGCTGTCTATTGGAGGGCACGCGATGTTGCAACTGCCGCTGTGCGCAGCGATCTTGGCGATCAAGCGGCGGCAGATGAACTGGATAGACAGTTGCGCCGTTCTGTCGCGGGTCAGATGGCGGCCGACGTTCCGCTCGGGGCATTCCTTTCCGGGGGTGTCGATTCCTCCATCGTAGTTGCTCTCATGCAGGCGCAATCTGACCGGCCGGTTCGGACTTTCTCCATCGGGTTTACAGAGAGTGACTACAACGAGGCGGTCCACGCCAAGGCGGTCGCCGCGCATCTAGGGACCGACCATACCGAGTTCTATGTGGCGCCGTCCGATGCCTTGGCCGTCATACCGCTGTTGCCGCAGATGTTCGATGAGCCGTTCGGCGATTCGTCGCAGATTCCAACCCATTTGGTTGCGGCGATGGCACGCAAGCATGTGACCGTCAGTCTCTCCGGCGATGGTGGTGACGAATTGTTTGGTGGCTACAACCGCTATTTCTGGGGTCGTGCGATCTGGCGACGCATTGGACCGCTGCCGCGTATGGTGAGACACGGCCTTGGGCTTTTGATGACTGCGATGCCGCCTGCCGCTTGGGACGGCATCGGTAATTTCTTGCCGCCAGGTTTGCGCCAACCGACCCTGGGCGATCGCGTTCACAAGCTTGCAGGCGTCATTGACGTGGCGGATACGGATGAACTTTATCGTCGGCTTGTGTCACAACATCGCGATCCTGCTTCTTTGGTCATTGGCGGCAGCGAAGCATCAATTTGGGCTGATGAGGAGGCTGCTGCCTTCGCCAAACATGTTCGCGGGGGTGATTTCACCGAACGCATGATGTTCCATGACCTTGTGGGGTACATGGCCGACGATATCCTGACCAAGGTCGACCGTTCTGCGATGGCCTGCAGTCTAGAAACGCGTGTGCCCATGCTTGACCATCGCGTAATCGAGTTTGCCTGGTCGCTGCCATTGCACATGAAAATCCGCCATGGGCAGGGCAAGTGGCTGCTGCGCCAGGTCTTGTATCGGTACGTGCCGAAACAACTGATCGAACGACCGAAGCAGGGCTTCGGGATCCCGCTCGACTCGTGGCTGCGCGGGCCTTTACGGGACTGGGCGGAAGCCTTGCTTGACGAATCCCGTTTGCGCAATGAAGGCTATTTGGATGCGCGGCTGGTTCGGCTCAAGTGGGCCGAGCACCTTTCCGGGCGACGAAACTGGCAGCATTGGCTGTGGAACGTGCTGATGTTTCAGGCATGGCGCGAGCGTTGGGTATGAAGGTCTGCCAACTCTGCGCTGTCGATTTCACGCTCAAGAACTTTCTGCTGCCCTTGATCGACGGCATGCATAGGG
Source organism: Limnohabitans sp. Rim8 (assembly GCA_945901045.1). Taxonomy (GTDB): domain Bacteria; phylum Pseudomonadota; class Gammaproteobacteria; order Burkholderiales; family Burkholderiaceae_C; genus Limnohabitans_A. The sequence goes on along the minus strand of CAMDKK010000116.1, from coordinate 1,906 downwards.
ATGGGTGGCAAGTGATTGCCGTCTGCTCAGACGGACCTTTTGTAGGTGATTTGCGCCGTCGAGGCTATGCAGTCGAAACCGTTTCGATTGCGCGCAGCATGAACCCTTTGTCGGCATTGCGGTCTACGCTCGCGTTGATCAGACTGTTTCGTCGGGAGCGCTTCGACATACTGCACGTACATACGCCCGTGGCAGCATTGATTGGCCGTGTCGCGGCGCGATTGGTGGGCATCCCGCTGGTCATCTATACGGCACATGGGTTTTATTTTCACAACGAGATGCCGCGCTGGAAGCGCAGCCTGTTCATTGCGCTGGAGCGCTTTGGCGGGCGTTTTTCTAACATTTTGTTTTCACAGAGCAGCGAAGATGCCGCAGACGCAGTCAGGCAGGGCATTGCCCCTGCGGCGCGGGTCTTGGCCATCGGCAACGGGGTCGACGTTTCGCGCTTTGACCCAGGCGCCGTCGGCAGCGGCGCTGCATTGCGCGCTGAGTTGGGCATTCCCTTGGATGCATTCGTCGTCGGCCTGATTGGTCGGCAGGTGCGTGAAAAGGGTGTCGGAGAATTCCTCCGTGCCGCTGAAATCCTGGCGCAGTCTCATCCGCAGGCTTGGTTTTTGCTTGTAGGTGAACGCTTGGCGTCCGACCATGCGACGGGTGTCGAAGCCGAACTCACCTCGGCTGGCGTTGCATTGGGATCGAGGCTGGTCACTCTCGGTCTTCGCAGTGACGTGCCGCAATTGCTTGCCGCCATGGATCTGTTTTGTCTGCCTTCTTGGCGCGAAGGAATGCCGCGAACCATCATCGAAGCGATGATGATGGCCAAACCGGTTGTGGCCACCGATATTCGCGGTTCCCGCGAAGAAGTTGTGCCGGAAGAGACCGGCTTGCTGGTGCCGTTGAAGGCACCGGAACAACTAGCCGCTGCGATCGAACGCTTCATTCTGAACCCCGATTGGGGCAGAGCCCTTGGTGCGGCTGGGCGGCGACGGGCTCTGCGTCTGTACGATGAGGAATGCGTCGTTGCCCGCCAACTGGAGCGCATTGCCGAAGAAGCGCGGCGCCTGCGTCTGCACTGAGTCCTGGCGCCACTCGTGCAAGCCCGATGCTTGATGCCGACTCTGTGTTTCTTCTTTCAAGGGTCGATGGATGGCAGGCCGCATAGAGCGCCACCAGTTGATCATCAACGTGTCTGAATCATGTGCACTCAAGCTATCTTGATTTTGTCAGTGCTTTGCTTCGTGTTGGCCTGGTTCTTGACGCGGGCTGTCAGGTCCTATGCCGTGCAGACCAATCTTCTTGACCAGCCCAACGAGCGCAGTTCACACACGGTAGCTACGCCACGAGGGGGAGGTGCAGCAATAGTGGCCGCGTTTTTCGCGGCGCTTGTCGTGATGGCCATAGGCGATTTTGTCAGTAAGCGCTTGTTGGCGGCCCTTGGTGGCGCCTGTACTGTCGTCGCTGTGCTGGGTTTCCTAGACGACCGCAGAGGGTTGTCGGCGAAATTGCGCATCCTTGGCCACGCTGCTGCCGCTACCTGGGCGCTGGCGTGGATAGGGCCATTGCCGCCAGTCACATTCCTGAACTTTACGGTCGACTTTAGGCTTGCTGCATCCATGGTCTGCGCGATTTATGTTGTTTGGTCAATCAATATGTTCAATTTCATGGATGGCATCGATGGTGTTGCAGGCTTCGAGGCCATCAGCGTGGGCCTAGGGGGCGCGTTGGTTTGGTGGATCGTTCAACCGTCAGCCGACTGGCCGGTGGCAGTAGTTTTTGCGGCCAGTGTCGGCGGCTTCTTGGTGTGGAACTTTCCAACTGCGCGCATTTTCATGGGCGATGCTGGCAGCGGCGTCTTGGGATTGGTTGTTGCTGTGCTGGCGCTGTGGAGCAGTCATAGCGCGCCGCA
>CAMDKK010000115.1 GCA_945901045.1 Limnohabitans sp. Rim8 | reverse complement strand
AATGCTGATCATGCTGAAAACAGCCCCTACGGGCAGCGCCAAATAGGCCCAGAACATAGAAACATTATCGAGTCCAATCATGGACTGCACACTGCCGCGATTGGTGTAGTCAAGTCCCCACCAAAAAATAATACCGCACAGCAACATGGCAGCAGCAGCTACCACGGTGTCTAGTACACGCCGACCTCGCTGGCCTGACATTCTGTAGAGCAAGTCAACACTGACCATGGCCCCTTGCCGAAAAGCTGTGGGTATGCCCAAAAACACCATCCATATTAAAGAAAATCGAATGAGCACTTCGGTCCATTCGGCTGGCGATTCAATGACGAAACGGGTGAAAATTTGGTGAATGGCAAAGATAGCTGAAAGCGCCATCATGATGCAGGCCAACATCATGGCAATAGACGTAGTCCAGTGCTCAAACCGCAAAAATAGTTGTTTCATGGGTTCACCAAAGTCTTAAAAACCAAAACGCCCAACAGCAAGAACCGTCGGGCGTCAGCTAGTATGAATTAATTACTTGTAATTGCGAATGCGATCAAGGTTGGCTTTGCCAAACTGCTTTTCAAATTCGGCATTGATAGGCGCAAGCGTGGCGACAAATTTGGCTTTGTCCACATTCTCGATCACGTTCATGCCTTTTTTTCGCAACTCAGCCACACCATTGGCATCGTCTTTGTCTACGCGTGCACGATTGGCCTTAGCCCCCTCTATGGCTGCATCAAGAAAAATCTGTTTGTCGCCTGCACTTAGCTTGTCCCAAACACCTTTGTTCATCAGGAATACAGATGGCGAATAGACGTGTCCGGTCAGCGTCATGTGCTTTTGCACTTGGTCAAAGTTGGCGGCCATGATCACTGAAAGAGGGTTCTCTTGCCCATCGACAGTGCCTTGTTGTAATGCCGTGAAGACCTCGGGAAAAGCCATAGGGGTTGTCACAATGCCAAGGCCTTTGTAGGCCGCCACGTGAACTGGGTTTTCCATGGTCCGCATTTTCAGACCCTTCAAGTCGCCTGGTTCATTGATAGGGCGCTTGTTGTTGGTCATGTGGCGAACGCCGTTTTCAGTCCAAGCCAAAGCCTTGAAACCTTTAGCTTCGAATTTACCCAGCAATTCTTGGCCAATAGGGCCATCTAAAACAGCACGTGCATGGGCCTTGTCGCGAAACAAGAAAGGCACATCCAAGATTCGGGTTTCAGGAACGAAGTTGGGCACAGGGCCTGTCGAGTTATGACCCAGTTCTTGCGTGCCCAATTGCACTGACTCCATCACCTCGCGCTCGCCACCCAAAGAGCCAGAGTAAAAATTCTTGATCACAATGCGACCATTGGTTCGCTTTTCTACTTCTCTGGCCAAAGTGTCGATGGCCTCTCCGGCATGAGAGTTTTGTGCAACCGAAATGGCATTTCGCATCACGATTTGCGCAGTGGCGGTGGTGATCAAGCCTGTGGCCAAGCACATGCCTATGACTAGTTTGCTCAATTTCATTCGATGACTCCTAGAAGGGTTGGGTAAAGGAAATAAGGACAAAAACTCAGGTGTCATGCATTATGAAGTTGATGCAAGGCTAAGCTATTCGGGTTTTCGAGGAGTTTTATACCTATTGCTGTTCGGCTCAACGGGTTTTAAAGTACAAGCATGCGTCAGGAATTGGCTAAGCAAGCTGTGAAAGATGGGTTCTTTCGGGTCTAACAAGGAGCAACGATGAATGATTCTGAGTCGGGTGTTTTTCGTGTTGGCATCACGCGCGATGTCCTAACCAGTCAGGGGCAACCCATCTTTGGGCAAGAGGTATTTGAATGGCTCAATCAACCGGGTTTGGTTTGGGAGTACATGGAAGAGACTCCGGTCATTCGGCCCGAACATGCCGCGCGTTACGATGCCATTTGCGCCATGCTGGTGCGGTTCACGCCGGAAAGTCTTGGGCCAGTCAAGCCTCGCTTGAAGTTGATTGCTCGTTTTGGTGTGGGTTACGACACCATCGATGTGCCCACATGCCAAAAGGCAGGCATTTTTCTGACCATCGCCCCTGATGGCGTGCGCCGCCCTGTGGCAGTGTCTGCCATCACCTTCATGCTCATGCTGGCGCACAAGGTGGGCATCAAAGACCGCCTCACGCGGACGGGTCGATGGGCAGAAAAATCCGATCACATTGGCACAGGTCTTACCGGTCGCACCTTGGGTTCGATCGGCGTGGGCAACATTGGCGCCGAAATGTTCAGACTGGCCAAGCCCTTTGAAATGAAATTTATTGCTCACGACCCCTATGCCGATGCCGCTCAAATGGCCGCTCTGGGTGTGGAGTTGGTAGCTTTAGACGAGTTGTTTCGCCGCTCTGATTTTTTAACCGTCAATTGTCCTTTGAACGAAACAACACGCGGCATGGTCAATGCCAGCAAGTTGTCGCTCATGAAGAACACGGCCTACCTGATTAACACCGCACGTGGCCCCATCGTTGATGAAGGAGCTCTTTACCGCGCTTTGGTGGAGAAAAAAATTGCGGGTGCAGGCCTAGACGTCTTTGAAGTGGAGCCCACGCCCACTGACAACCCATTGCTGCAATTGGACAATGTGGTGGTCACGCCCCATGGCATCTGTTTCACCGATGAATGCATGCAAGGCCTCGCTGAAAGTGCATTTAAAGCAGTTGTCGATGTGATGCACGGTAAAAAACCACCGCATGTCATCACTTCTTAAGCCGTCTTATTTTTAATTTTTTTTCACAAAGTTGCACATGAGCACTCAAGCACCCCTGAAGCAAACCATCATGTCTGGCCAAACAGTAGCCGGTGCCATGATTTTTGAATTTTTCACACCTGGCATGTCTAATATTCTTTCCAATGCAGGCGCTCGATTTGCAATTTACGACATGGAGCACACGGGTTTGGGGTATGAAACTCTGAAATGGTTGTTTGCCACATGCCGTGGTTTGCCCATCGAACCCATGGTGCGCGTGCCCACCGGTGAGTACACATGGATTGCCCGTGCTTTAGACATTGGAGCGCGCGGCGTCATGGTGCCCATGGTGGAAGACCGTGCCCAGGCCGAACGCCTGGCACAGGCTTGCCGTTATCCGGGCTTGGGCCGCAGAGGTGCTGCATTTGGTTTTGCACAATGCGATTACCAGGGCGGCGATGTGGCCGAAAAAATGCGCCAATACAATGAACGCACCTTGCTGATTGCCCAAATCGAAACCGAGAGAGGTTTGCAAAATGTCGAAGAAATTGCTGCCGTCGAGGGGGTCGACGTTTTATGGGTAGGCCACTTTGACTTGTCCAATTTCATGGGCATACCTGGCAAGTTTGACCATCCCAAATTCACAGCCGCAATGACCCATGTGGCCCAAGTTGCTCGCCATCATGGCAAGGTCGCGGGCTTCATGGCCACCGATCAAGTTTGGATAGAGCGCGCCAAAGGTATGGGCTACACCATGCTGGCTGCCGGCACCGACTCTGGTTTGATACAACAGGCCTTTGCTCAGTTGATTGATGGGATTCAAACAGTTTCATCATGAAAATTATCGATATAAATATCCACGTTCTCAAGAGCCCTCTTGCCGAGCCCTTTGCTTTTTCTCAAGGTTGGGTCAAGCAGCGTTCTGCCACCCTGATTGAAATTTTGACAGACGAGGGCATTAGCGGCTGGGGTGAATCCTTTGCGCAGGGCCTTGAGCCTCCGGAAATTGCTGCAACCGTTATTGACAAGGCCTTAAAGCCATTGGTCGTGGGCGCCGATCCGCTGGACATTGAAGTGCTGTGGCACCGCATGTACAACATGACGCGTGATTTTGGTCGAAAAGGCTCGGTCATCTCAGGTATCAGTGCGGTGGACATTGCGCTTTGGGATATTGCAGGCAAGTTCTACGGTCAACCCATTTACAAATTGTTGGGTGGTGCCTTTCGTCTTCAAGTCAAACCCTACGCAACCGGCTTTTATCGCATCAAAGGCCAAGGTGAAGCCCAGCGTTTGGCAGATGAGGCCATTCGGCATTTCGAGGCTGGATTCACCCTGATGAAAGTCAAACTTGGCTACGGTGTTGACGACGACTTGGCGTGCATGAATGCCATTGGCAAAGCGATTCAAGGCAAGCCCATCAAATTAATGGTGGACACCAACCATGCCTATGGTCGCGCTGAGGCCTTGCGCCTCGGGCGCGCACTCGAAGCATATGACCTCCTCTGGTACGAAGAACCGGTTGTACCTGAGGATATTCAGGGCTATGTAGAAATGAGGCAGAAACTCAGCATGCCCATTGCCGGCGGTGAAAACGAGCACACGCTTTACGGCTATCGCGAGTTGCTAGGTGCGGGTGGTCTGGACATTGCTCAACCCGATCTGGGTTCTTGTGGGGGCATTAGCGCCGGCCGCCACATCATGGCGCTAGCTCAATCACATGGTGTTCAAGTCAATCCGCATGTTTGGGGTTCGGCCATCGCTCAGGCTGCATCGCTTCAACTGATTTCAGCGCTTCCTGTGGCGCATCATTCTTTGTTTGCACAGCAGCCCGTTCTTGAATACGATCGATCTTCTCACCCCTTCCGCCAACAACTCATTACCACGCCCATTGAGCTGGTCAATGGTTGGGTGAATATTCCCTCAAGGCCAGGCCTTGGCATAGAAGTAGATCGAACTGTCTTGGACAAGTACCGCAGTTGAATCCAATAAAGCATCACAAACGCGCGTAAGACTAAAAAACTTAAAAAACTCTTTCGTGATCAAAAACCAGCTTACTCAATACTCATTGGTGTAGCTGAATCGCTTCAGTCAATCAATGTTGCACTTCGTCCTTGCATCCGCCTGTCCTTAATTTCCTGTATCGGGTGAATGATCCAGTAAATCAGCTGATTTATCGGTCAATTCACCTTCTGCTCATGCCGTGAGTCTTTGCAATCATGCTTCCAGCGCATCAGACAAGCAGTCTTCGTGCGGCTTAATGCCCAACCTTTCAAAATCAAGCCGATCCCCATCCCAGCAAGACTGAATGGTTTCGCAGGTATGGACATCATCATCAACATGCTGGGGTCAGTTTTCATTCTTCAAACGACC
>CAMDKK010000114.1 GCA_945901045.1 Limnohabitans sp. Rim8 | reverse complement strand
CGTTCATGAGCATCTCCAGGTGATTGACCCCTTAGAGCATGCCTAGTGCGCAAAATAAAATTCAAATCGTGGACACCCATGAAACCTCTGAAACCCTTGCAGTTACTCGCTTGCAGCGAGTTGGCTATCAAATAAACCGGACACTACTGATTCATTTCAATATTGGTAGACAAGCTTCCGTTAGAAAAACGCGAACTGGCAAGAAAAATTGGCTTGTTCATGGCCATGTTCATGCGGATTGGACTGCTATTGGTTTTATCCTGGATTGTTGGTTTAGTTGAACCTATGCTGACCATATTAGGACACGGCATATCAGGCAGAGATGCCATCTTGATATTGGGCGGTCTATTTCTTATTTGGAAAAGCACCACTGAAATCCATCAATCGATTGAGGGTGCGGAGCATGAACATTCATCAAATAAAAAAATGACTTTTGCTTCTGTTATTTTCCAAATTATGGTTATTGATCTGGTTTTCTCCCTTGACTCCATCATCACTGCCGTGGGCATGGTTGATGAAGTTGAAATCATGATTGCAGCTGTAATTGCTTCGGTAGCATTGATGATGGTGTTTGCACGCGCTATTGGTGAGTTTGTATCACATCACCCTTCCATCAAAATGCTGGCACTAAGCTTCCTTGTTGTTGGCGTTTTACTGATTGCTGAAGGCTTTGAGCATCACATCCCGAAAGGATATATTTACTTTGCTATGGCTTTTTCTGTATGCGTCGAAATGCTCAATATCAAACTCAGAAAAAAGAAGAGCTAGCCGTTCATTACCGAGGGCACACAGATCAGGAAGATCCTTGACCACATTGGGGTCGACTCCGAGCCCCCGCACATCAGCCAGGCGCGCGGGCCACCGTTGTGGGATGACTGCGACGCGCAGACGGATGACGGGGCGCAAATTGAACCAGCAGATTGGGACCTGGCGGCGCAACTGGCACCGGACTTTGAGGTTGATCAGCGCGTCAGTTGGTGACCGGGCTGGACTTGGGGTTTTGCCTGGACTGGGGGTTTTGCCAAAACGGTGACTCAGACGCGCTGGCGGGTAGCGATGCGCCCTGCATACCTGGCGAACCGATAATTCCTTTTCTTAAAAGCGCGCCTATGTGGTCAAAGGCCTGGTAGGTCAGGCATTTCTGCGCAACCACAGCACCGAACGCGTGGGTGCGGCCCGCGAGATCATCGAAGAAGCCGGCAAGAGTACCCGCTCCAGGCCGGCCCTGCCAACGGCGTGCCACCGCAGAACGTGCGACTGGGCGCGAACGGTGGCGAGGGAGACTTCTTGCTCGACCACTCCTCCGATGGGTCGGTGATCGGCTGATCCCTGAAATCGAGGGCAAGCGACCTGACGGTGGAGCTCAACAACGACGCCAGCTACGCCGAGATCTGCGCCGAAATGAAAGCGCAAAGCGAAGGCGCGATCAAAGGCGTGCTGGGTTACACCGATGAGAAAGTGGTGTCCACCGACTTCCGGGGTGAGTCCTGCGTCAGCGTTTTCGACGCCACCGCCGGCATCGCCATGGACAAACGCTTCGTCAAAATCATCGCCTGGTACGACAAGGATGGGGCTATGCCCGTCAGTGCTTGGAGATGATCCGGGTAGTGGCCAAGAAAAATTGAGACTTTCGAGGGGGCTGCTTTGCGCGGCCTTCGCCTTGCATCAAGCGCCTGCGGGCGTTTTATTCTGGGCGACGGGTGTGAAACTGAAGTGAGGTTCAGCGCTGCGTCGCAACTTTGGGCGTGCGTTGTAACGGCACATGAGAAGTCGTCGCCTGAAGGCGCTCGGCCAGCCAGACCTTGATCACAGACTGCCTCGTCACACCCAGTTTGCTGGCTTCGCGATCCAGCGAGTCAATCATCCATGTTGGGAAATCAACATTTACCCGCTTCTGCGCCTGCTGCACGCGCCTGGCTTTGGACAAGTCCAAAGAAACCATGATGTCGGCGCCATCCTCAAACTGTTGCTCGAACTTTTTAGCTTTCATAAAGTGCCACCTCTTCTGTTCGTGCGCGACGCACGGATATCAACCGGATATGGGCGCCTCGGTAGGTAATGACTGCCGACCAATGCTTCCCATCCATGACGCCAATCACCAGATAACGTGGTTCGTCATCTGTTTTTGCCGGAATTTCCAACAGCATCGGGTCGTTCCAGAGCGCCTGAGCTTGGACGAAATCTATGCTGTGCTTGGTGCGATTGGCATCACTTTTGGCGGCGTCAAACTCAAAAGACATCATGGTATAGAAAATATACCTTAATTGGCAGTCCGCTGCAAGTCGACGCGAGCTTCTGACACCCAACGTTTATCCGCTACCGAGTGCATCTGGCCCGAGCGCTTGGCGGCATTGGTTTATGGGCTTGCGGGGTTGTGTGCAGTGACGACGGTGATGCGAGTTTGGTGGGGGGTTCGGCGGTTACGATGAAGTTAGGCCGCAACTTAGCCGCTTACTGGCGAGCAAATTTCGACCAAAGTCCCATCAGGGCAACGGACACCAGGGTGCTTGTTGCGGTGCGCGGAATCATTTTTACAAATTCAAGTTTGAAACTTCGATATGTAATTTTTGATGCTGCAAAAAGCTTTAGGGCCACTTTAAGTCAAAAAAGCCCCGTCTGACTCAGGTCCAGCGGGGTTTTTTGCCGGGTTATGACTCCCGTATCAAGTCCGAGATGACGGCTGATGGTCAGCTCAACAACGCATTCACCCGCTTCACATAAGCCGCAGGGTCTGCCGGCAGGCCGCCTTCGGCCAGCACGGCTTGGTCAAACAGGATGTGGGCCAGGTCATGGAAGTGCACCGAGCCGTCGAGCTTTTTGACCAGCGCGTGCTCGGGGTTCACCTCCAGCACGGGCTTGACCTCAGGCGCTTGCTGACCGGCCTGCTTGAGCATGCGGGCCAGTTGCATGCTCATGCCGTCGTCGGTCACTACCAGGCAGGCGGGGCTGTCCACCAGGCGGCTGGTCACGCGCACGTCTTCGGCTTTGTCTTTCAGGGCTTCTTTGAGCTTGGCCAAAAGAGGCTTGAAAGTTTCAGCCACTTCTTCAGCGGCTTTCTTTTCTTCTTCGTCTTGCAGCTTGCCCAGGTCGAAAGCGCCTTTGGCCACGCTTTGCAGCGGGGTGCCGTCAAACTCTTGCACAAAATTCAGCGCCCATTCGTCCACGCGGTCGGTCATCAGCAGCACTTCGATGCCTTTCTTCTTGAAGACTTCCAGCTGTGGGCTGTTCTTGGCGGCGGCCAAGCTGTCTGCGGTGATGTAGTAGATCGCGTCTTGGCCTTCTTTCATGCGGGCTTTGTAGTCGACAAAGCTCACACCCACGGTGTCGTTGATGGACGAGGCAAAACGCAGTAACTTCAAAAGCCGATCGCGGTTGCCAAAATCTTCGCCCAAGCCCTCCTTGAGCACGGCGCCGAACTCGGCGTAAAACTTGGCGTATTGGCCCAGCTTGGCCTTCTCTTCGTCACTCAACACGTCGGTGACTGCATCGGATGCTGCAGCCCCTTCAGCAGCGGCTACTGGCGCTTTGTCGTGTTTAGCCAAATCCTCCAGCATCGACAACACGCGTTTGGTGCAGCCCTCGCGGATGGCTTTGACGTCGCGGCTTTCTTGCAGCAATTCGCGGCTCACATTCAGCGGCAAATCGGCCGAATCCACCACACCTTTGACAAAGCGCAGGTAGCTGGGCATCAGCGACTCGGCATCGTCCATGATGAACACGCGCTTGACATACAGCTTGATGCCGGCTTTTTTGTCGCGGTTCCACAGGTCTTGCGGGGCTTTGCTGGGGAGGTAGAGCAGCTGCGTGTATTCGGTGCTGCCTTCCACGCGGTTGTGGGTCCAGTTCAGCGGCGCTTCAAAGTCGCGGCTGATTTGTTTGTAGAAGTCCTGGTATTGCTCGTCCGTGATGTCTTTTTTCGGGCGCGTCCACAAGGCGCTGGCCTTGTTGACCGGCTCCCAATCCCCTGTCTTGACCATGCCACCCGGTTGGCGGCCGCCTTTTTCGTCCTGGGGGTCCAGCAGCTCGCCGTCTTTCCACTCTTCCTTTTCCATCAAGATAGGCAGGCTGATGTGGTCCGAGTATTTGCCAATGATCTCTTTGATTTTCCAGGTGTTGGCATACTCCGTGGCCTCCTCGCGCAGATGCAAGATCACGCTGGTGCCGCGTTCGGCGCGGTCGATGGTTTCGACCTCAAAGTCGCCCGTGCCGCCGCTGATCCAGCGCACGCCTTCAGCAGCCGCAGTACCCGCACGGCGGGTTTCAACCGTGATCTTGTCGGCCACGATGAAGCCGGAATAAAAGCCCACGCCGAACTGGCCAATCAATTGCGCGTCTGACTTTTGGTCGCCGCTCAATTTGCTCACGAAGTCTTTGGTCCCGCTCTTGGCAATCGTGCCCAAGTGCTCAATGGCCTCTTGTTCGGTCATGCCAATGCCGTTGTCTGTGATGGTCAAGGTCTTGGCCTTGTCATCAAACGACAAGCGCACTTGCAACTCGGGCGCGTCTTCGAACAGCGCTGAATTGTTCAGCGCTTCAAAGCGCAGCTTGTCGCAGGCGTCTGAGGCGTTAGAGATCAGCTCGCGCAAAAAAATCTCTTTGTTGGAGTACAGCGAGTGCGTGACCAAGTGCAGCAGTTGCGACACTTCGGCTTGGAAGGAATGGGTTTGTTTGCTCATATCAAGTCAAAAGTTGAAATCAAAGGGTCAAAGAAATCGATGTATTCAGTTATGGGCGTCTGGCGGCGTTTCAAGAGGCAGCGTTCATCGCGTGATGGATTGGGCTTATTTTTTGGACCAAAACACCACCTTGGGCAGGTGCTCAAAGTGCGCATCGCAGGTAAGTAAAGCGCATCTTTGTACGAAGCGGTGGCATAGACGATGGCGTCTGCCGTGGCCAGTTTGTGCTCTTTGTGCTCTTTGTGCTCTTTGTGCAGTTTCGCTGAAGCGGGCGGCTTTGAATTCCAGGTTCATTGGGCGTCTCCAAAAGTTCAGCTGCGCTACGTCGGGGCTTAAGCCTGTACACCCGCATCAGAACGACTCGTTCGGGCCCAAATACCGCCATGTGCCCGCAGGCATTTGACCGAGTTGCACACGGCCCATGCGGATGCGTTTGAGGCCCACGACTTTCAAGCCGACTTGTTCGCACATACGGCGGATTTGGCGCTTTTTGCCTTCGGTCAGCACAAAGCGAAGCTGTTCTGGATTTTGCCATTCCACCTTGGCGGGCTTCAGGGGCTTGCCGTCCAGGCTCAGACCGAGGCGCAGGCGCTCCAG
>CAMDKK010000113.1 GCA_945901045.1 Limnohabitans sp. Rim8 | reverse complement strand
AGCCATCGCCAAAGGCACTGGCAACATCGTTCTAAAGACCAGCGCAGGCCTGGTGGTGGCCACCTATGACGCAGCGACCAGCACCAACCTGAGCATCTCGGGCAGCACGCTGACGATCAACCCAACGGCTGATCTGGGCTACAGCACTGCCTACTCGGTCGAACTTGCTACTGGATCTGTTAAAGATTCAGCAGGCAATATCTACACAGAAACAACGGCATATAACTTTACGACACAAAAAGAGTCTAATGTAAGCATATTTGGTTTTGCCAACATATCTAAATCTGGAAATGTATTGTCGGCTGATCTTATTGGAAGTTGGCCAAGCAATATTAAAAATTATTCGATTTCGTTCTCATGTGTCGGTGTTGATTATTCAAAATTTGAAATTCAAAATAGCGAATTAATCTATAATTGGAATCTATACAATAGCTTAAACGCAATTTCAGGCAGTACTTTTACTACCCCCCCTAGACTCATTACCGGTGACGTCATTATTGGACGAGTTTTTTTTGATAGTAAATCAGACGGTTTTAAAAACATCAGTATTGGTGTTTCAGGATATGTTACCAACTCATCTGATGTGATAACAAACTTTACAAGTTCACCTGGTTTTTTGAGTTTTAATAACCCCCCTGTGGCAGTTTCAATAAATAATGCTTTATCTGAGGATGACGTTCTGAGTGGTCTATTGCCTGCTAAGGATTTTGACATCGATTCAACTCAATTGATTTTTTTGAAAGGGGCTGGCCCCACCAATGGAACCGTAACAGTTAATTCAGACGGAACCTTTACCTACACACCAAATGCCAACTACAACGGATCAGACTCATTTACCTTTAAGGTCAATGACGGTACATTGGATTCTGCCTTTGCAACCGTATCGCTTACTGTAAATGCTGTTAACGACGCACCAACAGGCTCCGTTACCATCAGCGGTATCGCCAATCAAGGCGAAACACTGAAGGCCACTAACTCTTTGGCAGACCCCGATGGTTTGGGTGAAATCAGTTATCAATGGAAGGCTGGCGGCACGGCAATAGCGGGCGCAATCAGTAGTACGTTGTTGCTGAGCCAAGCAGAAGTGGGCAAAGCCATCACGCTGGTCGTCAACTACACCGATGGATTCGGTCAGTTAGAGAGCGTAAGCAGCATCGCCACCGATCTCATCCGTGCCGCCACTTCACCACTCACCGGCCATGCCTATGACTGGAAAACCCACACCTTGCTGAGCAATGTGGATGTGAAGTTGACGCAAAAGATCTCAGTGCCCAGCACGATGACGCCCTTGTTTGAGCTCAAGGGCTTGGCGCTCAATGCGCAAGGCGACGCCTCGGCAGAGCTGTGGGTGAACTTCAAGGAAGCGTCTGGCAGTCTGGACCTGACCTTGCAGTTTGACAAAGCGATCGTGGGCAGCTTTGTGGAGAACACAGGGGCGTTGCCCAGTGGGTGGATGCTGATCCCGGGAGAAGGTATTGGCTTGCTGACCCTAGGCGGTTTTGGCTTGACGAACACCAGCGGCAGCGTGAAGCTGGGGGTAGTGAGCTTTGACTTGCCCACAGGCGTGAGTGCCGCGCAGATCAAACTGGTGGACGGCTCTACAGGCTCGATCAGCTTGACGCCGTACGCGGTGTCGGTGGGCGGGGCGGGGCTGAACGCTGCGACAGGTGCAGACGGCAAATACGGCTTTGAGCTGCTGGATGCGGGCAGCTACCAACTGGACTTCAGCAAAGCCCTGACGACAGCGGAGACGGGCAGCGCGATCAACTCGGCGGACGCGTTAGCAGCGCTCAAGATTGCGGTGGGACGCAACCCGAATGCGGACCCTGACGGTGATGGCCCACTCACAGCCCCTGTGGTATCGCCGTATCAGTTCATTGCAGCAGACGCCAACCAAGACGGCAAGATCACGAGCGCGGATGCGCTGGCTATTTTGAAGATGGCGGTCAAACGCACAGATGCGCCTGCGCGGGAGTGGTTGTTTGTGAACGAGAACCAGGACTTCTGGAACGAGACAACGAGCAGTTTCACGACAACGAAGAGCTCGGTGTTGTGGGACAAGGTGCTGCAGGTGAGCTCGCCGCTTACGACACAGCAAAACGTGGTGGCGGTGTTGAAGGGGGATGTGAACGGGAGCTGGACAGCGCCGACTGGGTCGCAGGATCTGGACCTCACAACACCGTCGTACTTCAACGACTTGGCGGCCAAACTGGGGACGCAGGTTAATCAGTGGGCTGTGCTTGGGTAACTTGATTTCGTACCATCAGATTTATTGAAATACATAAGACGCGATATGACCACACAAAACTTTTTCTTCATCGACGCACGCGTTGAAAACTACCAAGCCTTTGTCTCGGGCTTGCTGATACTGAACATCCATTCACATATTTTTCTGTTTTATTTGACTTACATTAATTTTATGGCCTAACAGAGACTGTCAGCAGACAAGTGAGGCCACTAGGTCGATAATCGAGGGTTTTGTGTTCGGCACTGATTTTGAACCCCTCTGATGCAAGCTTGGCCATAAGCCCAAAAGATCACCCTGATGATCGCCCTGATGACCGCGCTGAACTGCGCGCCGAGCTCGAAAGAGACGACGCCTCTTACTTGGCCAAAGCCTTGCGGCAGACCCACATCAGCGTGCGGGGTGCACGCACGCACAACCTGAAAAACATCGATCTCGACATTCCGCGCAACCAGTTGGTGGTGATCACCGGCTTGTCGGGCTCGGGCAAATCGAGCCTGGCCTTTGACACGCTGTACGCCGAAGGCCAGCGCCGGTATGTGGAAAGCCTGTCCACCTATGCACGGCAGTTTTTGCAATTGATGGACAAGCCCGATGTGGATTTGATCGAGGGCTTGTCGCCCGCCATCAGCATCGAGCAAAAAGCCACCAGCCACAACCCGCGCTCCACCGTGGGCACGGTGACCGAAATTCACGACTATTTGCGCCTGCTGTTTGCCCGCGCAGGCACACCCTATTGCCCCGACCACAACCTGGCCTTGCAGGCCCAAACCGTGAGCCAAATGGTCGACGCCGTGTTGGCCCTGCCTGAAGATACGCGCCTGATGATTCTGGCGCCCATTGCCCGTGAACGCAAAGGCGAATTTGCGCAAGTGTTTGAGCAAATGCAGGCGCTCGGTTACGTGCGCTTTCGCATCAACGGGCAAACGGTCGAAGTGGAAGACCTGCCGGCGTTGAAGAAAACAGAAAAGCACGACATCGACGTGGTGGTAGACCGCATCAAAGTGCGCAATGAACACGACATGCAGGCGCGCGACGCCCTGCGCCAACGGCTGGCAGAAAGCTTTGAAGCCGCTCTGGGCCTGGCCGAAGGCCGCGCCTTGGTGATGGAGATGGACAACGGGCGTGAACATTTGTTCAATGCCAAATTTGCCTGTTCGGTGTGCAATTACGCGATCAGCGAGTTGGCGCCGCGGCTGTTCTCTTTCAATTCACCCATGGGGGCCTGCACGACCTGTGACGGGCTGGGCACGATGGAGTTTTTTGATCCTGCACGCGTAGTTGCGTTCCCAAGCTTGAGTCTGGCCAGTGGTGCCATCAAGGGCTGGGACCGACGCAACGGCTTTTATTTCAGCATGCTCGAAAGTCTGGCCAAGCACTACAAGTTCGATGTCGAAGCGCCGTTTGAAAACCTGCCCGATGAGGTGCGCAAGGTCATCCTGTTTGGCTCGGGCGAAGAAAACATCAAGTTCAGCTACATCATGGAGTCCCCTGCAGCCGCAATCGACAGCAGCGCTGCGCAAGCTAAGAGGGTCAGCAAGAAGCACCCCTTTGAAGGCATCATCCCGAACATGACGAGGCGCTACCGCGAGACCGAATCGTCTGTCGTGCGCGAAGACCTGGCCCGCCTGCGCAACCACCAAGCCTGCACCGACTGCATGGGCTCGCGACTGCGCCGAGAAGCGCGCCACGTGCGCGTGGGCGAAGGCGATCAAGCCCGAGCGATTTTCCAGATCAGCCATGTGACCTTGGGCGAAGCGCAAAGCTATTTCCAGAACCTGCGCATCAGCGGAGCCAAAGGCGAGATCGCCAGCAAAGTGGTGCGCGAGATTGGTCTGCGCCTGAAGTTTTTGAACGATGTGGGCCTGAACTATTTGAGCCTTGACCGCAGCGCCGAAACTCTTTCAGGAGGGGAGTCGCAGCGCATTCGCTTGGCCAGCCAAATTGGCTCAGGTCTGACCGGCGTGATGTACGTGCTCGACGAGCCCAGCATCGGCCTGCACCAGCGCGACAACGACCGCTTGATTGGCACGCTGCAACATCTGCGTGACATTGGCAACAGCGTGCTGGTGGTCGAGCACGATGAAGACATGATCCGCGTGGCTGACCATGTCATCGACATGGGCCCGGGCGCTGGCGTGCACGGCGGGCGCGTGATGGCGCAAGGCACCTGCGCCGACATCATGGCCGCGCCCAACTCGCTGACCGGACAGTACATGTCTGGGCGCAAAAAGATTGCTGTGCCCGCTGCGCGTCACCCCAAGGGCAGAGACTGCATCGAGATCGTCAAAGCCACCGGCAACAACCTGCAAGAGGTTACCGCGCAGTTTCCGGTGGGCCTGCTCACATGCGTGACCGGTGTATCGGGCTCAGGCAAGTCCACCTTGGTCAACGACACCTTGTATTTGGCGGCTGCGCACCAAATTCACCGCGCACACGACGAACCCGCAGCGCATGAAGACATCTTGGGCATGTACCACTTTGACAAAGTAATCAACGTGGACCAGTCCCCCATAGGCCGAACACCGCGCAGCAACCCGGCCACCTACACCGGCTTGTTCACCCACATCCGCGATCTGCTGGCCGAAGTGCCTGCCGCGCGTGAGCGCGGCTACGGCCCGGGGCGCTTTTCGTTCAACGTGACCGGTGGCCGCTGCGAAGCCTGTCAGGGCGACGGCATGGTTAAAGTAGAAATGCATTTTTTGCCCGACGTCTATGTGCCTTGCGATGTGTGCAAAGGCCAGCGCTACAACCGCGAGACACTGGAGATTCAATACAAAGGCAAAAACATTGCCCAAGTGCTGGACATGACGGTGGAAGTGGCTCATGCCTTCTTCAACGCCGTACCCAACATCGCCCGCAAACTGCAAACCCTGCTGGACGTGGGCTTGTCCTACATCCGCCTGGGCCAGGCCGCCACCACGCTATCGGGCGGCGAGGCGCAACGCGTCAAGCTCGCGCTCGAACTCAGCAAGCGCGACACGGGCCGCACCCTGTACATCTTGGACGAACCCACCACCGGCCTGCACTTTGCCGACATCGCGCTCTTGCTCAAGGTGCTGCACCAGTTGCGCGACGCGGGCAACACGATTGTGGTGATCGAGCACAACCTGGACGTCATCAAAACCGCCGA
>CAMDKK010000112.1 GCA_945901045.1 Limnohabitans sp. Rim8 | reverse complement strand
CCGCATCAACTGGCAGAAATTCTAAGAGCGGCCAAGACCAAAGTATTGGTTGTTTTGGGGCCGGTGCCCGGCAGTGACATTTGGGACAAAGTCCAGCAAATCAAGGCTCAATTACCCCATCTCACATCCATTCTTGTGGTGCAGGGTAAAGCCGATGAGTCGAACAACGTATTCAACTTTGATGAGCGCTTGGCGCAATATGCGGGCGACCGATTGCTTGGTGACCGTGTGATTCAATCTTCCGAGACTGCAGGTTATTTCCATACCGGTGGAACCACGGGAACCCCCAAACTGGTCCGGCATACCCATGGCAATCAGGTTTATCAGGCGTGGGCCTTGCGATTGACCATGCCCATCGAACCTGGCCGGGCGGTGTTGTTTGGCCTGCCTCTTTTTCATGTGGGTGGAGCCCTGACGCAAGGCCTGGCCATCTTGGCCAATGGCGGCTCTTTGGTCGTGCTCAGCCCTGCGGGTTGGCGCGATCCTGCGGCGGTCCAGAATGTATGGAAATTGGTGGCACGTTATCAACCCACAATTTTTGGTGGCGTGCCCACAGTGCTGTCTGCGGCGGTGTCGGTACCTATCGGGCAAGCCGATGTCAGCAGCATTCAAATTGCTTCGGGTGGCGGCTCAGCCATTCCGGTAGCCGTATGCAAAACTTATTCTGAGATATTGAACGTCCCTGTATTGGAAGTTTACGGGATGACCGAAACCTCCAGTGTCCATGTCATGAGTTACCCCGATCGGCCCGTTCGATTGGGTTCTGTTGGGCATGCTTTGCCTTACAGCCGAGTGCGCGTTGTCAAGGTCGATGCAGAGGGGCGTTTAGTCAGCGAGTGTGCCGTGAACGAAATCGGTGTGGTCGCCATGGCAGGCCCCGGCGTTTTCAGTGGCTACCTGAGCGACAGTCACAACAAAGACGCTTTTGTCGAGCCGGGGTGGGTCAATTCTGGTGATTTAGGTCGCTTGGATGAGCAAGGGTATTTGTGGATCACGGGTCGTGCCAAAGACCTGATTATTCGTGGTGGCCACAACATTGATCCGATGGCCATTGAAGAAGTTTTCTTTCAGCATCCCAGTGTGGCCCTGGCCGCCGTCGTCGGGCAACCTGATGCCTACGCCGGTGAATTACCCGTTGCCTATGTGCAATTGAAAGCGGGCATGGCGATAGACAGTGGCGAGTTGCTGGACTTTGTCAGACAACGAACACCAGAGCGCGCCGCAGTGCCTGTGAGGTTGACTTTCATTGAAGTCATGCCGCTGACAGGTGTTGGCAAAATTTTCAAACCCACTTTGCGTATGGACGCGGCACAACGCATGGTGAGTGACTTACTGTCTGATTTGGTTCATGATGGGTGTTCATTTGACGTCAACGTGGCAGCCCACGAGGTCCATGGCCAGATGATTACCGTGACCATCAAGGGCAAGTCGAGTTTGCAACAGGAGTCACTTGCGACGCAGATCCATGCGCGTCTGTCACCTTTGGTGATGAAACATCAACTGGTTTGGCAAACTGCACATTGATGAAGATTTAAATTAACTTGAACCTGAAAGAGCCCCATGCGCCTGTTGATCGCCATGATGATGCACGAGACCAATACCTTCTCGCCCGTTCCCACGGATTTGCAGCGCTTTGCACTGGGCTTGGGTCAGTTACCGCCACAAGGCGCTTTAGCCGTTCAAGCCTATCGCAATACGGGAACGGCCACCGGTGCATTCATTGATCTGGCAGAGGCCGCTGGGGCAGACTTTGAATTGGTGATTGCAGCCCATGCGGCGCCAAGCGGGCCCGTGCACGATGAGGCTTATGACGTCATGGCGTCAACCATTGTCGAGGCCGTTGCAAAGGGCGGGTATGACGGCATCTTTTTGGACTTGCATGGCGCCATGGTGACGCAAAGTTTTGAGGACGGTGAAGGTGAATTACTGCGCCGAATTCGCGCGGTGGACCCTCTCACGCCGATGGGTATTGCGTATGACATGCATGCCAATGTGTACGCCGATATGGTGGAGTTGGCGCAGGTGGTTGCGGGATACCACACCTATCCCCATGTGGACATGTTTGAGACGGGAATGCGTGCCGGCCGGGCATTGTTGCGATGCATATCAGGCGAGGTCCGTCCCAGCACGTCTTGGGCGCGTTTGCCCATGATCCCGCACATCATGAGACAGAGTTCATTGGATGAACCCAATCGATCGATTCAGGCGCGGGCACAACAAATGGAAGAAGAGGGTGCTCTGAGCGCCAGTGTCTTTACCGGTTTTCCGCATGCAGACATCGAAAATGCAGGTTTGTCTGTGGTCGTGGTGACAGACAATAATCCTGTTTTGGCAGAAAAACTCCGCGATGAATTGTTGCAAATGGCTTGGCTCAGTCGGTCGGAATGGGTTTATCCGGTCGAACCTCTTGCCGAGTCGGTGGCGCGTGCCAAGACTTTGACACAGGGACCTGTTGTTTTATTGGACCATTACGACAATGCGGCCTCTGGGGGCACCATGGACACCACCGCCGTTTTGGCAGAGGTCCTGCATCAGGGACTGCGGAACGTCGCCTTTTTTGCCATATTTGATCCACAGGCTGTTCAACAAGCCATTCAGGCCGGGGTAGGAAACACTGTGTCATTGACCGTGGGTGGCAAGTTAAAGATGCCCCTCATGCCCCACCGCAGTGAACCTGTCTTGCTGAATGGTGTTGTCAAGTCGATATCCAGCGGCAAGTACATTGCCAAAGGCCCGATGAGCAAGGGTGCACGGCAAGACATGGGGGCGTCTGTTGTGATTGATACGGGCCATGTCGAGGTGGCTTTGATTTCAAGGCACGTAGAACCCTTCGATGTGAATGCCTTGATCAGTCTGGGCATCGATCCGACTCAAAAGCAATATGTGGTGCTGAAAAGTCGTGTCCATTGGCGAGCCGGTATGGGTCATTTGGCCAAGGCTGTTGTAGAGTGTGCAGGTGCAGGCGCGTGTACATCGGATTACAGTGAGCTCGATTTCAAGCGTTTGCGCCGCCCCATTTACCCCTTGGACTTAGACCTCCAGCATTGAGATTGGAAATTGACGTATGAGTTTGCTTCAAACAGACAAGATGTTGGCCCGTAAAGACAAGCATACCGGCTGGATCATTTTTAACAATCCAGCTCGGCATAACGCTGTTTCATTGGAAATGTGGGAAGGCTTGGCGACTATAGCCAATGATTTCGCTGCAGATCCTGAAATCCGTGTTGTGATTGTTCGCGGTGCCGGAGAAAAGGCATTTGTATCGGGTGCCGATATTTCAGAGTTTGCCGATCAGCGTGATTCGGCCCAGGCCACACTGCACTACGACGCCATTGCGGCCAAAGGCACGCAAGCGCTCAAGTCACTGAACAAACCCACGATAGCCATGATTCAAGGCTACTGTATAGGCGGAGGTGTGGCCGTTGCATTGAATTGCGATATTCGAATTGCAGCTGACTATTCGACATTTGCAGTGCCTGCTGCCAAGTTAGGCTTGGGCTATGAATTCGACGGTGTTCGCAAATTGGTTGACATCGTCGGGCCTTCTTTTGCACAAGAAATTTTCTTCACAGCCAGGCAATTCAGTGCACAAGAGGCGCTGACCATGGGATTGATCAATCGGATGGTGAGTGCCGAAGAGCTGGTTTCCTATGTTCAAAAATACGCCGAAATGATAGCGGCCAATGCGCCCATGACAGTGGCCTCCATCAAAACCATAGTCGGCGAAGTTGTCAAAAACGAATCGGTGCGAAATCTCGCCATGTGCGATCAAATTGTGGCCGCGTGTTTCAACAGTGAAGACTTTAAAGAAGGTCGAACTGCCTTCATGGCCAAGCGCAAACCTGTATTTCAGGGTCGTTGAGTTTTGTCGATTGACAACTTCCAAAGAAAGAACATTCCATGCCTCTGCCCCTCTCTGGTATTCGCGTCCTGGATTTGACCAATGTGCTGGCGGGTCCTTATTGCAGCATGGTGCTGGGTGACATGGGGGCGGACGTCATCAAGCTGGAAAATGCCGATATGGGTGATACATCCCGTAATTTTGAACCCCAGGTGAACGGCGAGTCCTATTGCTTTGCTGTGCTCAATCGCAATAAAAAAAGCATTGCCTTGAATTTAAAAGACCCTGCGGCACTTGAAGTGGCGCTGAAATTGGCCGCAAAAGCCGACATCGTGATGGAAAATTTCAGGCCAGGTGTGGTCAAGCGCATGGGCTTGGGTTACGAGGCCATCAAGGCACTCAACCCAGGGGTCATTTACGCGTCCATGTCAGGATTCGGTCAGACAGGCCCCTACGGTAAAAAAGGCGGATTTGACATCATTGCCCAAGGCATGTCGGGCATCATGATGATGACGGGAGAGCCTGGGGGCAGACCTGCCAAGGTGGGTATTGCCATGAATGACATTGCCAGTGGGGTCACCGCTTTGTCTGGCATTTTGGGCGCTTTGATTGGCAAACTCAGATTCGGAGATGGCCAATACTTAGAGACCTCATTGCTGGAAGCCGGTTTGGCTTGGACGCCTTGGGAATTTGGGGCTTACTTTGGCTCAGGAGAAATTCCAACTGCAACAGGTACGCGCCATCGAAGATCGGCCCCTTACCAAGCCTACCGAAGTTCGGATGGCTATGTGACTGTCGGTGCTGGCTCGGCCAAATTGTGGGGTGCTTTTTGTGAGCAAGTGATTGCGCAACCCGAATGGCCTTTGAACCCAGACTACAAAACCCAGGCTTTACGCACGAAAAATGCCGACGCACTTGAACGCGACATCGAAGCCATTTTGACGCGAAATACGACAGCCCATTGGGTTGAGAAATTGGATGCGGCAGGCGTCCCCGGCGGGCCGGTTTTTGGCTATGAGCAAATCATGCACGATCCGCACATTCAATCGCGCAAGATGGTGCATGACATAGAGCACCCCATCATTGGCGCTATGAAAACATTGGGTTTGCCCATCAAATCAAGCGGGGAACTCAATACCATTCGCCTGCCTGCGCCTTGGTTGGGTCAACACACAGATGAGGTCTTGCAGCAATTGGGCTATGCAAGTGATCAGGTAGAGGCGATGTTTTCTCAAGGTGCGGTGTTTGATCAGTACCGAGAAAAACATCGGCGCTAGAACAATTCCGTTTTGATTCTTATGCTGGCCCGATGGGGGTCAACAGAAAGCAAGACTGCTTAAAAAACCCCGTCTAAACCTATTTCCGGCAGTAGATGCCTCATAAACCGGCTGCAATCTAGGCTGGGAGCCAATTCCAACGGATTTGCAGAGTTCACCAAATGGGTAAAGCCAAAAGGTATCCACTCGCTGTTCAAACGCAAGCCCTGGGAGTGGGCCTTCTTCAAAACCGTAAGGGTGCATACAGACTGCAACGTCGAGTTTGAGGGTCACCGCTACAACGCCCCCAAGCCCGTGCTTGGGTAAGTGTTGGAGTTGCGCGTGACAGCCCATGTGGTGGAGATGCTGTACCGGGGCCAGCGCGTGGCCTG
>CAMDKK010000111.1 GCA_945901045.1 Limnohabitans sp. Rim8 | reverse complement strand
ACGCCAGCGTCGCCGAGGGCTGCTGGTGCGCCCAAGGCATTGCCATAAAACGTATAGAACTTGCCGTCATAGCCCGACTCCCTTGCGGCCTTGACCAGCAAAGTCAAATCATTGCCCCAGTTGCCAGTGATGACGGCTTGGGCGCCACTGGCTTTGATTTTGGCGGCGTAGGGCAAAAAATCTTTCACACGGCCCACCGGGTGCAACTCATCGCCCACCACTTTCACATCAGGCCGATGCAGACTCAACTGTTGCCGAGCCTCGCGCAACACCGCTTGACCAAAGCTGTAGTCCTGCCCAATCAAATACACCGAGTGCACGGCTTTGTCTTGCTTGAGCACCTGCATCAAAGCGCCCATGCGCATGTCGGCATGAGCGTCAAAGCGAAAGTGCCAGAAGCTGCATTTCTCATTCGTCAAAGCTGGATCCACCGCCGAGTAGTTGAGAAACAGAACCCGTTTTGCAGGCTCGCGCTCGTTGTGCTTGTTGATCGCATCCAGCAAGGCTGACGCGTTGGCAGAAGAATTGCCTTGCAGCACAAACTGCGCCCCATCGTCCAGTGCGGCACGAAACACCGACAAAGCTTCTTCGTTTTGGCCCTTGCTGTCGTAACGCTGCAAAGCCAATGCGCGCAGGCCGGCCGCGGTTTTGACGCCGCCGCGCGCATTGACCCGCTCCACCGCCCACACCAGGTTGCGGTGCACGGCTTCACCGGTGTTGGCAAAGGGGCCGCTCAGGCCCTCGATCAGGGCCAATTGAATAGGTTGTAAAGTCGGCTGCAATGTCGGCTGCACTGTTTGCGCCTGCACCGCGCCGATCATGAGAAAAGGGCAGCAAAGCGCTGAACGCAGCCAAGAAAAAAGAAACTTCAAAACCATCAACCCCAAAGAAAAAAAACGCGCCGAGCTTCAAACCGGGCGGTGAAAACGAGCTGTGAAACAAGCCCTCAAGCCAAACTGTTAATCCAAGCTGTTAAACCAAACTGTCTAAAGGCCAGCGCGGCTTCACGTCGAAGCTGTAGCGATACTCGGCCTGTTGCCGTCCCGCATCCAAGCGCATGGCGGCGGCCATGGCGATCATGGCGCCGTTGTCGGTGCACAAATGCAGCTCAGGGTAATGCACCCGAACATCCGACTTGGCACAGGCGGCATTGAGCTGTCGGCGCAACTCCTGATTGGCCCCCACACCGCCCGCCACAACCAAGCGTTTCAGGCCGGCGTGTTTCAAAGCGGCCATGGATTTTTTAAGCAAGACTTCGACAATCGCTGCTTGCGTGGACGCCGCCAAATCAGCTTGAATTTGCGAACCAAGCTCCATCACTTGCGGACCCAGCTTTTGCGCTTGGGTCAACACTGCGGTTTTAAGGCCGGCAAACGAAAAATCAAAATTTCCGCTGTGCAACAAAGGGCGTGGCAATTTGTAGGCGGCCGGATCACCCTGCTCGGCCAACTTGGCCAATCCAGACCCGCCGGGGTAAGGGACGCCCATTAGCTTGGCCGACTTGTCAAAGGCCTCACCCGCCGCGTCGTCAATGGTCTCGCCCAAAAGTTCATAACGACCCACGCCATCGACTCGCATCAGCTGCGTGTGTCCACCCGAGACCAACAAAGCCACAAACGGAAACTCTGGTGCATCGGCGCTCAAAAAGGGTGAGAGCAAGTGCCCCTCGAGGTGGTGCACACCCAGCACAGGTTTACCCAAAGCAGCCGCCAAGGCGCAGGCCACGCCCGCGCCGACCAGCAAAGCGCCCGCCAAGCCCGGCCCCCGCGTGTAGGCCACCACGTCCACATCGTGCATGGTGCAAGCGGCTTCTTTCAGCACCTGCGTGGTCAAAGGCAAGACACGGCGTATGTGGTCGCGGCTGGCCAACTCGGGCACCACGCCGCCATAGGCTTGGTGCATCTCGATCTGGCTGTGCAAAGCATGCGCCAGTAAACGTGGCAGTCTGGGCGGCAAACTTGGCGGCACGCCGGGCGCGGCCGTTTCGACCAAGGCCACACCGGTTTCGTCGCAAGAAGATTCAATACCCAAAATTCGCATAGGTGCCAAGTGTAGAGGCAAGCGCAAAGGCCACTGCGCGCTCAAAATTCGGCATAACTTGCGGTGTAATCGGGGCTGCAGAAAAAAACACCTTGCTGGAGCCACCCCATGACCGCCCCAAACCCCACGCCCATTCGCATCATTTCCTCCATGGCGACCAAGACCTTGCTGGCCGATCTGGCGCGTTTGTTTGAAGCCCAATCGCCGGAATTTTCGGTGCAAATTGAGTCAGTGGGCGGTGTGGACGCGGCCAAACGTGTCCAAGCCGGCGAAGCGTTTGACTGCGTGGTACTGGCCAGCAACGCCATCGACAGCTTGATGCAAGGCAGCAAACTGGTGCCAGGCAGTCGCGTTGACCTGGTCCACTCCAGTGTAGCGGTGGCGGTGCCTGCAGGTGCGCCCTGCCCCGACATAGCCAGCGAAGAGGCCTTGAAGCAAGCCGTGTTGCAGGCCACAAGCATTGCTTACTCCACCGGCCCGAGTGGCGTTGAATTGCTCAAGCAGTTTGAGCGCTGGGGCATCACCGCCCAAGTCCAAGACAAATTGGTGCAAGCCCAACCCGGCATTCCCGTGGGCGCTTTGTTGGCGCAAGGCCAGGTGGCACTGGGCTTTCAGCAACTGAGCGAGATGATGGGCGTTGCCGGCATCACCGTGCTCGGCCCTTTGCCCCGGGCGGTGCAGGTCACCACCACCTTTTCAGGGAGCGTGTCGGTGACCTCTGCACAAGCGCAGGCGGTTCAAGCTTTGTTGCGTTTTTGGGCCTCTGAGGCGACCGCGCAGATCAAGCTGCGCCATGGGCTCCAGGCCGCGTAAGCGACAAGCCGATGGCAACAAGCCAATCAGTGCCTCAAATTGATGATTGATTGACCCGCTTGGACAGTGCCTCGGCGCTCTCTTTGCGTTCGCTGTAACGGTCCACCAAGTAAGGCGAAACGTCACGCGTGAGCCAAGTGAATTTGACCAACTCTTCCATCACATCCACCACCCGGTCGTAATAGGCTGAAGGCTTCATGCGACCAGCTTCGTCAAATTCCAGGAAAGCCTTGGCGACCGAGCTTTGATTGGGAACAGTGATCATGCGCATCCAGCGACCCAAAATGCGCATTTGATTGACCGCGTTGAAAGACTGCGAGCCTCCGCACACTTGCATCAAGGCCAGGGTTTTGCCTTGCGAAGGGCGCACCGCGCCGACCGACAAGGGAATCCAATCGATCATGCTTTTCATGATGCCGGTCATCGCGCCATGGCGCTCGGGTGAACACCAGACCATGCCCTCGGACCAGACCGCCGCTTCGCGCAAGGCCTCAACGCGGGGATGCGAATCGGGGGCAGCATCGGGTTGCGGCAAATCCAAGGGGTCAAAAATACGCACTTCAGCGCCCATGGCTTCGAGCAAGCGAGCCGCTTCCAGCGTCAGCAGTTTGCTGTAAGAACGCTCGCGTAATGAGCCGTACAGCATGAGGATTCTGGGCGGGTGCGACGGTGCCTTCAAGGGCCTCAGCAAATTTTGTTGAGGTAGTTCGAAGCAACTCTCCTCCACATGAATCAAGCTCTCGTTCATTTTAGACACACCATTTTTTTGCACATTGACCCATTAACTTTTTGCATTGTCCTGATTCTGATCTGAACTCAAAACGGTATGAATGACCAGCCCCACACATGCGCCGACCAACTCTGCCGCGATGAAAGCGGGCGCATCCATGGGGCTGATGCCCGCAAATGAATCGCTCATCATCCGGCCAAATACTGCGGCAGGGTTCGCGAACGAGGTACTGGCCGTGAACCAATAGGCCGCGCCGATATAGCTGGCCACCATGCTGGAGGCTTTACCTGCGGGCGAACGCAAGATGACGAACAAGAGCCCTGCTGTCGCCACGGCCTCTGCCAACCATTGACCCTCACCGGTTCTGGCCTTGTCTGACCACTGGAAAATATCCATCTCGAACATCGCATGCGCAAGCCAAGCACCCAAGGCTGCACCCATGAGTTGTGCGATCACATAACCGATAAGGCGCTCGCGCGGTAAATCCTTGCGGTAAGCCATGACCAAAGAAACTGCGGGATTGAAGTGCGCACCACTCAAAGGACCGAGCGCTTCGATCAAGACGTAGAGCGCAAAAACGGTGGCCAATGTATTGGCAATCAATGCCACAGCAAAATTGCCATCCGAGAGGTTTTCGGCCATGATCCCCGAGCCAATAACGGCACAGAGCAAGGCGGCTGTGCCGATCAGTTCAGCCAGGTATTGACGCCAATGTTTCATTTGCTTGCCAATTCACGCGCACTTTTTTCCAACGACATCCGGTCCAAACTGGCCCAGGGCAAGTTGATGAAAATGTCCAAACGGCGATGGATCAAATGCAATGTTTGCCGAAATGCCTCCAAACGTTGATCGTCATCACCCGCGACTTCAGAGGGGTCCGCATAACCCCAATGCGCAGTCGCGGGCTGACCTGGCCAATAGGGGCACACTTCGCCAGCGGCGTTGTCACACACCGTGATGACCAAATCCATGTGAGGGGCATCGGGTGTGGCAAAAACGTCCCAGCTCTTGCTGCTCAATCCTGCCGTCGAAATTCCAGCTTTTTCAAGGGTATGCAATGCCATGGGGTTGGGCATTTGCTTGTCCCTGGGGCTGCTGCCAGCGGAGTAAGCCTTGAATCGTCCCTTGCCCAAGTGATTCAAAAGGGCTTCGGCCAAGATGCTTCTGGCCGAGTTGTGGGTGCACAAAAATAAAACGTTCAGGGGGGTGTTCTGGGTCATGGTTTTAGCAATCACAAGCGACTGCGGGTTCGGTCAAGCAAGCCTGGCCTTGGCAGCAGTTTTGGGTTAAGAAGCCCAGCACCGCGTTCATGCGGTCAAACTGGGCGCGGTAAATCAGGTTGCGGCCGCTGCGCTCTTGCGAGACCAAATCGGCGTTGAGCAACTCTTTGAGGTGAAAAGACAGGGTTGCCGCAGGCACAGCCAACTGTTCGGCCAGCACAGCGGGGGTCATGCCGCCTGGACCCTGCACGACCAGTGCACGAAAGATCTGTAGCCGGTTAGGCTGCGCCAATGCGGCCAAGGCTTTGATGACTTCTTTATTTTCCATATTCCCATTATAGTGGAAATATAAGACATTTCGATGACGACACCCCCTGCAGCTTGAATCAACAACAAACCTTTGCATCCGGCGCGCTTCTTGCAAAAGATTTCGTATGCAGGAACCGCTTCGTATTGTTGTCATCATTTCTGACCCCGCCTTGGTCGCAGAAGGCGATGCGCAGGCCCAAGCCTTAGAAGATCGCTCGCGCTTGCTGCGTATCGGCTTGCTAGGAGTCTGGGCGGCAGAACAGTTTGACCGCATCCCAACCGAGCCGTTTGACACGGTTTTTGATTCGCCGCTTTAATTCGTTGAATTCGTCAGTTGATATGGTCTGAACGACTTTGTAAGGGGCCAATTCGATGGTTGGGCGACCCTCTTTTCCCTCAAGTCTTCTGCATCGCCCCCATTCTGCGCAGATTCAGCGCCAAACACACGAGCTTGAACTCGGCGTTGGCCTTGTTTAACCCCCTCATAC
>CAMDKK010000110.1 GCA_945901045.1 Limnohabitans sp. Rim8 | reverse complement strand
TTTTATATTTATTACTCAATGTTCGGTTTCCAAAGGGTAGGTGATGCTATTTGGGCTGCTGCTGATCAAAGAGCCAGAGGCTTTTTGTTGGGCGCAACGTCTGGCAGAACTACTTTGGGTGGTGAAGGTTTGCAGCATCAAGATGGCAGTAGCCATCTCGTGGCTGCAACCATTCCCAATTGCAAAGCGTATGACCCTGCTTTTGCAGGAGAGTTGGCCATTATTCTGGATGCAGGAATGCGTGAAATGGTAGAGCAACAGATGGATGTTTTTTATTACATCACTTTAATGAACGAGAACTACTCAAATCCAGACATCTCAATGGAAAATGCCCATGGCGTTTTGCGGGGGGCTTACCATTTTGCTAACTTCACACCAGAAAACGGCAACCCAAAACAATTTGTGACTTTGATGGGATCTGGCGCCATTTTGCTAGAAGTGCTAATCGCAGCCAAGACTTTGGTTGCGCAAGGTGTCGATGTCGAGGTGATCAGTGTGACAAGTTGGAGTGAGTTGGCCAGTGATGGTCGGACTTGCACTCACCAAAATAATCATAAGGTGCCCTATCTCACGAACTTGCTATCTGAACGCAAAGGCCCCGTATTGGCTGCTTCAGACTATGTTTGCGCTGTGACCGAATGCGTTAGGGCTTTTGTGCCAGCAGGCCGAACTTATAAAACTTTAGGAACAGATGGATTTGGTCGGAGTGACACGCGCGCCGCATTACGCAATTATTTTGGTGTTGACGCAGCTGCCATCGTAAGAGGAGTCACTCTGATGTGGCAGTCCCCCAATTCTGGCTAATCTCGGTTTTGGTGTAAATCGTATCGATAAGCAGTATGGGGACGCTGTAGAAAACAGAAAAAATCTTACGCTAAGCCCCAGAGAGCGGCCGCAACGGCCTGAACTTGCCCGCGCCGATCTTGGCACTGCTACGCCAGACGTAATCGCCCGTCAGGTTGATGTGCTTCCAGCCTAGGGGTGGGCAGTTATTGCAGTAGCGAAGTGTCCACCTCACTAACGTTTCAATGCAAGGCGGCGGTAGTCCGCTCCAGGTAGACTGAATTCCAGAGAACAAAGGCTGCGGTGATCAAGTTCAAGCCACTGGCGCGGTAGCGCTGCTGTTCAAAGCTGCGGTCGCGGATTTCGCTTAGTCAGTTAAAGAACAAGGCGCTGGCCAGCGGTGTGCCTGCCAAGGGCATGACAAAGAACCTCGGCGTGTCCGTTCCTGCGTTGTATGGCTGGCTGCCAGCCTCGGCACGCGTTTAGCGAACGATTTTTCCGTTTTCTACAACGACCCCGATTGGCCCAGGCCGGCGTTGTGCTGAAACAAATTGCTGTACGAAGGGGGCTATGCCAGTCCTTGCAAGCTTTCAAGAGCGCTGAGTACATCTGCGGGCTCGGCGCGCATCCGGTAGTCCGACTCTTTATGCGCAAAAAGAATGCGCCCATCACGGCCAATGACATAAGTGGCCGGCAGGGGTAGAACCCAACGACCGTTTCCATTGTGCACAGGCAGATCGTTCCCTGCTTTGGTGTAAACGTCGATCAAGGGCTGTAGCATCTCGAAAGCAATGCTGAAACCATTGGCCGCATCCAAGCTTGAATCACTCAGCACGGGGAATGCCAGTTCGTTCTTTTCGGCTGTGGAGAGAGAATTGTCCGGTGTCTGAGGAGAAATAGCGACCAACTTACCGCCCAGCTTGGTGAGGGCATCCAACTGCTGCTGCCAGGCCCGCAACGCCAGATTGCAATAAGGGCACCAGCCACCTCGGTAGAAAATCAGCACAGTCATGCCGTCTTTCCACAGATCGGCCAGTCGTACCTGTTGACCCTGTGCATCAGGCAGGGTGATGTCGGGGGCTTGGTCACCCACTTGCAGGGCACTGGTTTCAATGCCTGTGGCCTTCAATTCGGCATTGGCAGTTTCTACCATCGCCAAGCGCTCAGGTGTCACACGTTCAATGAAGTCCGCTTTGTAGTCGGCCAGCTGCTGTTTAAGTGTTGGTGTGTTCATGTCTCATTTCCTTGTTGTTATTAGGTTTTTGTAGCGGGAATGTGTGCCACACCAATAGCGCCATTTAATCACGCAATCAGCCAAAAATTGCACTGCTTTTACCAGTTGGCGTTGCCATTGCCATTTCGGCATTGCTTATTGCGTTTACTTCAAGTTGGCTAAGATGTAAGTCATGACCCGCTTATTCTCAAATCGAAACCGGCACTTCGACATGGGTGATTTACCCACCGAATTAATAGCGCGAGATGTCAGCGCCCCAGAACTCAAGGCTGCGTCACCCAAGGATCGTTATTCGGCTGGTCCGAATTCGCTGAACGATGCCCTGGCAACATATCAAACTCTTTTTGAGCATTACTTGGAGGGCGAGAGGGCCAATGCCCGTGCGCCTTTGCCAGAAGATTTAAGTGTTCGAAGCAAAAACCTCAAAGCAAGCGCTTATTTTTTAGATGCAACGCTGGCAGGTGTGTGCGCGGTTGATTCCATTGATTTTGTAACAAACGCGCCTGAACATACCCATGCACTGATTTTTCTCATTGAGTTCAGCCGTGAGCCGAAATCAGATGAACCTGGTGCCTCTTGGATTCATGGCAGCAACAAAGCCCGAACAGATGCTCGCGCAAGCGAAGTGGCGGTCGTATTGGCAGGCTATGTTCGCGCATTGGGATACAGCGCGCGAGGCCATGTTGCAGGCAACACACTTTTAAATTTAGAGGCTTTGTCGCAACGCGCTGGCATTGCTCGGTCTGAAAACGGTTTGCTCAAAATGCCTTTTTTAAACTGCGGCTTTGCTTTAGCAGCTGTCAGCACCGATTTACCTTTGGAGATTGATCTTCCAATAGCGTCTAACGCCTCCTTAGATTGGCCAGATTCCAACGCATACATGGGTAAACACGGCACTCGTCCTGGATGGGCTCAATCGGAGGCCGAACTGCGCCCACTCCATTTGGGACGTTACCCCATGGAAACATTGAAGCGGGTACCAGAGCCCACAACGCTGATTCTTCGAGAGGAGATCATTCGCAACAGCAAACGTGCCGATTTATTCACGCGAGCAATGGCAGGCGATCTAGGCGAAAAGGCCAAAGTGCAGCGCATGCGCTTTGCTACAAAACATCCATTAGCGTTTGCCATGACGCCCTTGATACGCAACATGGTGCCCATGCAAGGGACTTATGAGCGTTCAAAGCCTGCAAATTTAAAAAATCAGTTGTCGGATCCCCAAAGAAATGCAGAGTCCATTAAAGCCTTGGCGTATTTTTTAGGCGCTGATTTGGTTGGTATTTGTGAAGCAGAATCTTGGATGTTTTATTCACACGAGGCGCAACAAGCTAAGCCCATTGAGCCCAGCCACAAGCACTGTATTGTCATGTTGCTTGACCAAGGATTTGAGACCATGGAGGGTGCATCGGGAGATGATTGGATTTCCGGCGCACAGTCTATGCGGGGCTACATGCGTGGCGCCTTCATAGCGGGTGTCATGGGCGCTCATTTACGCCGCCTAGGTTTTTCCTCGCGCGCACACACCAACGCAGATTCAGATATCTTGCACATTCCAGCAACTTTGTTGGCCGGTCTTGGCGAACTATCTCGCATTGGTGAGCTGGTTTTAAACCCTTTCATTGGGCCTCGCTCGAAGAGTGTTTTACTGACCACCGATTTGCCTTTGTCATTTGACCAACCCATTGATTTTGGTTTGCAATCGGTCTGCAACATGTGTCTTAAGTGCGCGCGTGAATGTCCTTGCAACGCCATTCCTTTTGGGCCTAAGGTCATGTTCAATGGCTATGAAATATGGAAACCCGATGTTGAAAAATGTGGCAAGTACCGCTTAACCAACATGAAGGGATCGGCTTGTGGGCGGTGTATGAAAACCTGCCCCTACAACAGAGAGGATTTGGTTGAATCGACGCGTCTTCTTGAACTCTCAATCCATGTTCCAAGCGCGCGGAGAGCGTTAATTGATTTTGACGATCAAATAGGCGCAGGCATGCGCAATTCCGTTAAGCGGTGGTGGTTAGATTTAGAAATGATCAACGGCGTGTGCGTTTCGCCTATGGGCGTCAACGAACGTGATTTAGATTTAGATCGAACAAATAAACTCGCTCAAAATCAAAAGTTGGCTTTTTTCCCGCCCCATTTGCAACCACCTTTGGGAACGACCATTGCAAGCAGTGTGCTGCTGAATCGTGAAGCCGGACTTAAAGCATATGCCGATGCCGAAAAACCCAGTCAAGCCAAACAGCGGCAGAAATAATTCTGGTAAGAAACACAATGTCAGTTGTTGGACAACTTTGAAAACATAGCAAAGAGCAAGATTTCGCCACCAAAAGCAAGCGCCAAAATAATTCTTTCAAATTTTTTGGTTTTTCACCAATCTCTTGCATTATCCGAAGTCAGTAGATGATCGCCTGGATTGTTGACGTGGACCGAAAATTGACAGCCTAAAACCGAGAGGGGCTGCGGACAATAACTTGGACTACTCGGAGATAGTTCATGTACTCATACGAAGACCGCATTCGATCAGTCAAGATTCAATCGGCGCCAACATCCGGATCTACTGGAAAAGATTGCTTTAGTCCCATGAGGCTTTATTATGTGGATAAAGCATTTAACTTAGTCAAGGGCACCACAGCACTGGCAGCCGTTACTGGGCATAGGCTGAAGGTAAAAAAACAGGAGTCAACCATGCGCAAGCTGTTCGAGAAAGTCGTCCCTGGTAAGAACGGTCTCGCCGTTGAGATCACGCCAGGCCAGCACCTTAGGATTGTTGACCTTGAGGGGCACCAGGTCATCGACATGGCGCTTTTTAATCTCGATAATTTGCGCGAAAAGCTGTCGACCTCCTACTCGCGAACCCGTTACGTCAACGGCAAACCAGGTGTCTATGTACCTCGCGATCATCTGACCGAGGGTGACATTTTGATGTCCACCTTGTGTCGGCCAATGATGACCATCATGAGCGAAACCGCACCCGAAAAAGGCGTTCATGACTGTCATAACCGGATGTGCAATCGTTACCTCTACGAGGTGCAACTAGGCCTGGGACCTCAGGACGGTTGTCATGAGATCATCAGCCGCGCTATCGCCCCCTATGGACTTCTGCCCGAAGACGTGCCTGACACCTTCGATATCAATATGCGCTACGAGCACAGTTGCACCAAGGGCCATTGGGAGATCGGACTGCCCGCCAGTCGGGCAGGTGATCATGTCGAATTCAGAGCTGAGATGGCGCTATTGGTCGGCCTGTCGGTTTGTCCTCTAGAGGCGGGTCAGTGTAATGGTGGCAAGTCGACGCCGGTGCGGGTGGAGGTGTACGGCAATTGATGTGCAGAGATGATCTGGTGCGGTCCAGATCAGACAGGGTATCGGTGCCAGCGGGGCAGGGCGGCAAGGCCACAAGCGCCCACACAAGTAAAGTTGACGCTTCAGAAGCCGCGAATTGAGCAAGTTGCCGCCATATTGACGCCGGGGCAATATTGATCGGCAAGAACATGACGCATGAATTTGCGCATGGTGGTCCTGCACATGATTTGCCTTGGTCGAATCCTGAAAATTCCCGGAAGAAGGGCTTTTTTTTTACGGGCAGATCGAGCAGCGGCTCGGCCGCTGCCGAGGCGCAATCGCCCGTCAGGTTGATGTGCTTCCAGCCTAGGGGTGACTGGTATTGCAATAGCGAGGTGTCAACTTTCGTACCGTGCCCTTGTAAAGAGACGGTGGCCCTCTCCAGGTAGAGCGTATTCCAGAGAACGATGGCCGCTGTGATCAAGTTCAAGCCACTGGCACGGTAGCGCTGCGGCTTAAAGCTGCGGTCGCGGTTCTCGCCCAGCCGGTTGAAGAGC
>CAMDKK010000109.1 GCA_945901045.1 Limnohabitans sp. Rim8 | reverse complement strand
CTGGCCCATCTTGTCGAGTTTGCGGCCTTTGCGAAAGCCGGGCCGGTCGGCTTCGACCAGAATCAGGGATACCCCCTTGGCGCCCAACTCGGGTTCGGTCTTGGCGACCACAATCACCAAATCGCAATTCAAACCGTTCGAGATGAAGGTCTTGGCCCCGTTGATGACGTACTCATTGCCCTCGCGCAGCGCGGTGGTGCGGATGGCTTTGAGGTCACTGCCCGCACCGGGCTCGCTCATGGCAATTGCGAGCATGACTTCGCCCGTAGCGCAGCGCGGCAACCACTTTTGCTTTTGCTCGGGCGTGCCCAAGCGGGCAATGTACGGGGCCACCACGTCGGAGTGCAAACCGAAGCCCAAACCGCTCACGCCCGAGCGAGCGATCTCTTCCACAATCACAGCTGCATGGCCGAAGTCCCCCCCTGCCCCACCCCATTCAGGATCAAGAGTGGTGCACAGCAAGCCTTCGCGGCCCGCCTTGAGCCAGGTTTCGCGGTCGACGCGGCCCTCTTGGTCCCACTGAGCTTGACGCGGTTTGCATTCGCGCTCCAGGAAACGGCTAATCGTGTCTCTGAGCATTTCGTGGTCTTCACGAAATACGCTGCGGGGAAAGGTCAGTACAGTGTCCATATTAAAGGCCTTCTGCAGCCGCAGAAACCGAGGAGGCTTTGGCTGGCAATGTGTGTGTCATGGAATGCGCTTGAAAGATTTAGGAAAGTTCAGAAAAACTCAAGCCAACGCGATCACCGCTTCGCCTGAGAGTTTGACTTGACCTTCGGCGTTGGCCGTGGTCAGCGAAAGTCGAACGCGTTGCTCGCCCGCATGCTCGAATTTGTCTGTCACCTCACCGGTGCAGCTAATGACTTCGCCTGTGTGGGTCATAGCCGCAAAACGGACGCTGTATTCACGGATGGCGGTTTGCGGCACCCAGTTGGTCAGCAATCGACCCAACCAGGCCATGGACAACATGCCATGCGCGATCACGTCCGGCAAACCTGTGGTGCGCACAAAATCAATGTCCACATGAATCGGGTTGTGGTCGCCAGAGGCGCCGCAATACAAAGCCAGGTTCAAACGAGATACAGGCGGCAGTGCCAGCACCGGAATGATGTCACCGACCTTGACATCGGCCCAGGGTTTCAAAGAAGTCATGGGTCAGTCCTTAACTGTTGCGCAACACCGAAACCGTGCGCAGTTGCGCCACCGGTTCCCGGCGTTGATTGGTCACGATTGTTTTGCGAACCACAAATTCGAGCGCGCCGTTTTTCTTGTCATAGATGTCTTCGATGCTTTGCTCAAAGCGCAAAACATCGCCCGCATAGGCCATGCGCTCGTACACAAAGTCTTGCTCACCGTGCAGCAAACGGCGGTAGTCCATGCCCAGCAAATTGCGAATAGCCGCCGGATCGGGCGCTTCCATTTCC
Source organism: Limnohabitans sp. Rim8 (assembly GCA_945901045.1). Lineage (GTDB taxonomy): Bacteria > Pseudomonadota > Gammaproteobacteria > Burkholderiales > Burkholderiaceae_C > Limnohabitans_A. The sequence goes on along the minus strand of CAMDKK010000109.1, from coordinate 4,554 downwards.
AGACAAAACAAGAAGGTTGGAGGCACCGGCAAAGCCGGATGCCCTGCCGCGTGGGCAGCGGCATCGTCTGTGTAGACCGGATCGGTCTGGCCCGTGGCCTTGGCAAAAAAGCGCAAGCGGCCTTTCTCCACCAAGACCTCGAAAGCGGGCTCCACATGGCCGATGTATTTGCGGTCAATCACGGTCACACCTTTTGGTAGAGCGTGACCACGCACGCACCGCCCAAACCCAGGTTGTGCTGCAAGGCCAAACGTGCGCCTTCAACCTGGCGCTGCTCGGCCTTGCCGCGCAGCTGCGACACCAGCTCGTAGCACTGCGCCAGCCCTGTGGCCCCCAGCGGGTGGCCTTTGGACAGCAGGCCGCCCGAGGGGTTGGTGACGATGCGACCGCCGTAGGTGTTGTCGCCGTCCAAAATGAACTTCTCGGCCGTGCCTTCTGGCGTCAAACCCAGGCCTTCGTAGGTAAGGAGTTCGTTGGCGGTGAAGCAGTCGTGTAATTCGACCACATCGAGGTCTTCGGGGCCGATGCCTGCGGCTTCGTAAACTTGGCTTGCCGCGTTGGCCGTCATGTCGTAGCCCACCACGCGTCGCATGTCGTCGCTGTCAAAGGTGCTGGGCGTGTCCGTGGTCATGGCCTGTGCGGCAATCACCACCCGCATGTCCAGCTTGTGTTTCTTGGCAAATTCGGCCGAGCACACAATCGCTGCCGCTGCGCCGCAGGTGGGTGGGCAGCACTGGAAGCGCGTCAAAGGGCCAAACACCGTGGGCGAGGCCATGACCTCTTCCAGCGTCAAGGTTTGGCGAAACACCGCCAGCGGGTTGCGCGCCGCATGCTGTCGGGCTTTGACCGAAATGCGACCAAAGGTGTCAGGACGGATACCGTATTGCTTGATGTAATCCAAGCCTGCACCGCCAAAAAACTGCGCAGCGCGCGGCGCGCTGGGCTCCACGCCTTGATGGTCGGCCATGGCTTGGGCAAAACGGGTCATGGGCGAGGGACGGTCGTCATACGCACCTTTCAGCGCGCCGGGCACCATTTGCTCAAAGCCCAAGGCAATGGCGCATTCGACTACGCCGCTCTGCACCGCCTGGCGCGCCAGAAACAAGGCACTGGAACCGGTAGAGCAGTTGTTGTTGACGTTGAAGATCGGGATGCCACTCAGGCCCACACCATAGATTGCAGCTTGCCCGGCGGTGGAATCGCCATAGACATAGCCCACATAGGCTTGCTGCACGGCGTCATAGGGCACTCCCGCATCGTCCAGCGCCAGCTGAGCGGCGCGCGCCCCCATGGTGTTGTAGGACTCACTGGCACCAGGTTTGGTGAACGGGATCATGCCCACGCCGACGACGTGGACGGGGCGCTGTTGATTGGCCATAGCATCTCCTTGAAAGGGTTCGATACAGATACATTATCGAGCGACAGCAAGGCTTTACCAATCGCCAATCACCTCAAGATGATTGGCAGAAAATGACACTGCGGCAGGATGTGTCGCCGCGACTACAGGTACCTGTAGATTGGTGACTTCAGGTCCGACATGTGCGGATGAGTGCGCAACGCCTCTAAAGTTGGCAGTTTGCGTTACTGAAAAGGCCACCTTCATGGGGGCCTGAATCAACTGCGGCTGTTTGACTTGAGGGCTTAGTGACTCCAATGTCGCGACAGGAGTCCTTCTCTGTAATTCTTCCTAAAGATCAAATTTTTGTGACCGGTCATTCGAAGTTCAGCAAAAAGCTGCGATTTATAAGCTGCTTATGCCACCACCATCTCATGGCAAAAACAGTGTGTGTTCGAAATAAGTGGATGTCCGAAAACGGCTATTTATTCAGACCAACCTATGTAACATGGGCATATGACTAGCCTGCCCAACAGTCTTGATGACAAAGGTTATTACCAAGCTTTGCTTGCGCGCGACGCTAGGTTCGATGGGCATTTTTTCATAGCGGTTAAAACGACAGGCATTTATTGTCGGCCAGTGTGCAAGGTTCGTGCACCTTTGGCTAAAAACTGTTTGTTTTTTAACAGCGCTGCATTGGCAGAGTCACAAGGGTTTAGACCTTGCCTTCGCTGTAGGCCCGAGTTGGCGCCCCAGGTTTTGCCTCATTGGTCGGCCCAAGATGCCAGCCAAATCTTGGCATTGCAAGCCAGTCAGTTGATTGAAAGAGCAGTACGTTTACTTAAGCAGCCTTTGAGCGTGGCAGCATTTGCACAGCAACTGGGTGTGAGCGAGCGGCATTTAAATCGTATTTTCAATCAGCATTTAGGCGTGTCCCCATCTCAATACTTACTGACACAGCGGCTCTTGATGGCAAAACAATTGCTAAGCGATACAACACTGCCAATCCATCAGATTTCAAAACTCAGCGGTTTTTCAAGTCAACGACGTTTGAATGCCGTGTTTATTCATCAGTACAATTTAACGCCCTCGGCTTGCAGAAAAGGTGAGCAGACAACGCATCAGCTTTCCAACATCACACTGACTTACCGCCCACCGTACCATGTGCAATCGGTATTGAATTTTTTTAGTCTTCGAGCCATTAATGGATTGGAACGAGTGAATAAAAACACCGAAGGCACCGCTTCATTAGCTCGAATTTTCCAAATCCGAGTGGATGGAAATAGTTTTGTAGGATGGATTGAGCTTGTCTTTGATGAGCAAGCAAACCGCGTCAAGGTGAGGCTCAGCGACAGCCTTATGCCAGTCTTACCCGCCGTATTGCAACAAATACGCTGGGCTTTGGATTTGGATGCTGATTGCCAAGCGATCGATACATTGCTTCAATCAGATTTCCCTAACTGTTTGGGCTGGCGTGTACCAGGAGCTTGGGATGGTTTTGAGACCGCGGTCCGCGCCATTTTGGGTCAACAAGTCACCGTGGCCGCAGCTAAAACTTTGACGCACCGTTTGGTCAAATCCTTTGGCGCGCCTGTTGCAACGCCTTGGCCAGAACTCACGCTCGCATTCCCCTCGCCAGAGACGCTCTTCAATGCCAGTCCCGACGAATTGGGTAAATTGGGCATTGTCAAGCAAAGGCAAAAAGCCATTCAAGCCTTGGCAAATGCATTGCTGCACGAAAGCCTTGATTTGAGTCCTGGCCCTCACCTGTCCAAAACACTCAAAGCCTTGATGCAATTACCGGGCATTGGCGATTGGACAGCACAGTACATTGCCATGCGTTGCTTGCGCTGGCCAGATGCGTTTCCTTCGGGCGATGTGGTGATTCAAAACCGCTTGGGCGTGCGCGGGCTTAAAAGGCCTGCGCTTCAAGCCACAGAAATTGCCCAAAAATGGCAGCCTTGGCGAAGTTATGCAGTGATACGACTCTGGCATGGAGATTCTTTGTGACATTCCAATACAAACACATCCAATCACCCTTGGGACGCATCCTGATCGCAGCCAATGAAGAAGGATTGACCGGTTTATGGTTTGACCAGCAAAAACATCACCCCAACAGTGACGCATGGCACCAGGTGACGTCACAAATATGGTTAGACCAGTGCGAGATCGAAATTAAAGCGTATTTCGATGGAGGCTTGTGTGAATTCAAAACACCGCTCTCAGTGACTTGGGGTACTGAATTTCAAAAAACTGTGTGGCAAGTTTTAAAGCAGATACCGTTGGGCGAGACTGTCAGTTATGGTGAAGTTGCACGGCGGCTAATCAAGTCCAAAGCATTTCGTGCGGTGGGCGCTGCCGTCGGCAAGAACCCTTGGAGCATTGTCGTTCCGTGTCACCGTGTCGTTGGTGCTAATGCAAGTCTTACAGGGTATGCGGGAGGGTTGGAGCGTAAAAGGAGTTTGCTGCTATTGGAGAAATCATATCTTTGCAATCTGTGATTTCGATTGACTGCTTTCCAATTATTGCTTCGCTTCAATCGTTTCCATGAGTGACAGTTTTGGACCTGGATCAGCCCTTCATGTCGAAAGCCTAAAGGGCCGCTTAGGGCTTGGGACCGTCATTGAAACCTAATGTTCGTCTGTAAGTACCTGGCGTGAATCCGGGTACTTAAAAACTGCAATGTTCAATCACTCAAAAATATTGGTATCGTTTAACAACCAACCACTTACTGACTATGGTGTGCAATGTTCAGTGTCGTTACGCAGTAAGGCGCAGACCCCAATTCGGGGCTGAAGCCAACGACCGAGAAATCGTCGTCACCCGACTCCTTGTGCGCCTGCCGGTAAGCCCCAGGGGTCAAACCCGTCCAGCCTTTGAAGGCCCAGTGAAAGGTACTGGCCTCCGAGAACCCAAGCTTGGCCGCCACCTCTGGCAAAGACAACGCGGTTTGAGTGAGGTATTGCACCGCCACATCCCGGCGCAGCGCGTCTTGGATCAACTGGTAGCCCTGCCCTTCGCGCAGCATGCGCCGGATGTGCTCGGTCAGGCTGGCTTATATCGCGCAAGGACTCTCGACAAGTCAGCTGAGCAAAGGCCATGACATTGAGGATTGACTTTCCCAGTCACTCCCACACAATGATATTGATATCAATAGCTAATACCCGCCATCATGACCACTCAAGTCCTCATCCGCCTTCCCACAGAGCTTGCACGGC
>CAMDKK010000108.1 GCA_945901045.1 Limnohabitans sp. Rim8 | reverse complement strand
TCAGTCACCGTGATGACTGACTTCATGCCTCCATTGCATTCTAATAAAACCTTCACTTCACAGAGCAATCCCTATGAAATTCGGCGTCTTTGATCACCTTGACAACAGTGGTGCATTTTTGAGTGACTTCTACGAAGATCGTCTTCAATTAATCGAGGAATACGATCGAATGGGAATCCATGTGTATCTCACAGCGGAACACCACGCAACGCCTCTGGGCATGTCGCCCTCTCCTTCAGTTTTTCATTCTGCCGTAGCGCAACGAACCAAACGCATATTGTTTGGACCGCTGGTCTATACGCTGGCCCTTTACCATCCTCTGCGATTAGCCGAGGAGATTTGTATGCTTGACCACATGAGCCGTGGTCGCTTTCAATTGGGCGTGGGCCGCGGTATATCCCCCTACGAATTGGGCTACTACGGGGTGAACCCCGATGAAGCGCATGCGCGTTACCTCGAATCCTACGAAGTGGTCATGCAGGCTTTAAAAGCAGCCCATTCCAGTCCGCGTGAACTGACTTACCAAGGTCATTTTTACCAATACAAAGATGTGCCACTCTCTTTGGCGCCATTTCAAAGACCGCACCCGCCGCTGTGGTACGGCGTCGGCGATCCCAATGGCGTGACTTGGTGCGTTGCCAATCGGTGCAACATCGTGGGCAATGCGCCTCTGGATCGGATCCGAATCATTACGGACCGATACCGCTCAGAGTGGGCAGCAGCGGGTCATAGCGCCGAAACTCTGCCCCTGATGGGCACAACACGCCACATGGTGATCGCAGCCTCAGAAAAAGAGGCGCAAGATCTTGCACGCAAGGCCTACACCCGTTGGTACACGAGTTTCATGTACCTTTGGGAAAAACATGGCACCAAACCAGGCGCTCACTTTCCGTCAACCTGGGACGAATTGGCAGGCGCAGGCCGTGCCATGGCCGGAACACCAGAGTCTGTTCGTGAACAACTGTTGCAACAAATCGAGGTCTCAGGCATCAATTTTGTACTGACCCGCTTTGCTTTTGGCGACCTGTCTTTAGTCCATTCGAAACGATCGGTGTCTATGTTCGCATCAGATGTCATGCCCTGGATCCTCGAGAGAACTGATGCGCTGCAAACCCACTGAAACAAAAACATGAAGCTCAACCGCAATCATCTTTTCCTCACACTTTTCGCCATTTCACTGGCTTGGTCGACGGGGACTTCTTTAGCGCAAACGCCCGCAGCTTGGCCCAACAAAACGGTCAAAATCATCATGCCCAGTCTGCCAGCAGGCAGTCCAGATCGCGTCACACGCATGGTTGCAGAAAAACTTTCGGTTCGCTGGGGTCAACCCGTGGTGGTGGAGTACAAGCCCGGCGCCACCACAGTGATTGGTACAGACTTTGTTGCACGTGCACCGGCCGATGGCTATACATTGCTGTCAACCTTCACATCACTGGTCCAGGCACCTGCCTTGCTGCCCAAGGTGCCATGGGATCCTGAACGCGATTTCACGCCGATCGTGCAGCTTATTCGCTCCGAAGTCATTTTGCTGGTGCGCAGCGACTCACCTTACAAAACCCTGGGTGAGTTCATAGCAGGCGCCAAAACCGCCAAGGCCAACGGTGCGCCTCTCAACTATGCATCGTTTGGCAACGCGTCTTCTTTTCATATCTATGGTGAAGCACTGAAGCGTGGTGCCGGTATTGATCTGACCCACATTCCCTATAAAGGAGAAGCTGCCTCTATCGTCGACCTCATCGGCGGACAGGTGGTGAGCTCCTTCAACTCCATTGGCACGGCCATGCCGCACATCAAAAGTGGGCGTGTCAGACCCCTCGCGCTGGTGGGATCCGTGCGCTCCAAAGTTTTGCCTGAGGTTCCAACCTTTGGTGAGGCCGGCGTGGCCAAACTCGATACCAGCGGCTGGTTTGGCATGTTGGCCCCGGCCGGAACACCGCGCAGCATTGTGGACAAAATTGCAAACGATACCGCGCAAATTTTGGCCTTACCTGAAGTCACTGAGACATTGCGTGGACAGGGTTTAGAGCCCACCGGCTTAGGGCCTGATGCATTTGCTCGTTTTCTGCATGAAGACCTGTTGCGATGGAAAAGTTTGACCCAGGAACTCGGCATCAAAGCCGATAACTGAAAGTAATCAAGCCCCTGAAATGCAGTTGTTTAAAGCCTTGTGAAGCGCCTCAATGCGTTTTCACTGACGCAGACTTGGCAACTACTTGGCATCTACTTGGCATCAATCAAAATAAACGCAATTCGCGCGGCTTGACCTGACCGGTTGGCCCAAGCATGGTTGGTGCCTCTTTGAATCAGAACATCACCTGCACGAAGCACGGTTTCTTCTTCATCCAAAATGGCCGTCAACTCGCCTTGAAGCATGAGCGCGTAATCAACGGTTTGTGTTCGGTGCATGCCAGGATGTTCGCCAGGCTTCACCTCGCGATGCGCATCTCGGTACATACTTGAAAAAGTCGCTTCCATGGCCCGCTGCAATTCTTGCGGATCGGTTGGCTCTGGCGGGATGTCAATGATGCGCAATACCGTGCCACCCGGGGGCGGAGAGACACCGGTATGGTCACTGATACTGTCCGGCGCCTCCATAGGCGAAGGGCTGGCATGCGTTCGCCATAGATTGGTCACACGGTATCCTGGGCGCTCTGTCACGACACGAACAGCGGGCGATGGACCATCCTCCAAAATATGGGATCGGCCTTGGGCGTCGTCAAAAGTGACCACGCGTCGGATCGGGTTAAGTGAATTGGTCATGAATTGATTTCCAATCAGGGTCGAACACCACCCGCAGCACGAAATGCAGCGCCTTGCTTTTGAAACTCATCGCGCACCCGCTGTTCCCACTGAGGCATTGACTGATAAGCCAGTATTTGATTGCTCTTGAGTGCAGCCTCTTTCACTGGGTCGGATTTCACAGCGACTGAACAAGCCGCATCAAGTTTGGTAAGAATTTGGGGTGGCGTTCCGCGCGGTGCAAACAACCCCGCAAAAGAAAGTTGCGTCACATCAATACCCAATTCTTTGAGAGTGGGCACATCTGCAAACCCGGGGTGCCGGCGTTCAGAGGCGACCGCCAACAAACGAACGTTCCCAGCTTTGACCTGCGCAGCGGTCGAGGCTGCAATGCTGGTTGCAAAATCAAGTCGCCCCGCCAATAGTTCTTGAATGGATGCTGCGTCGCCTTTGAATGGGATGTGAACCAAATCCAGCTTCTGATGACGGGCGAGGTCATCTACAGCCAAAAACGGCGCTGAGTTAGGACCTGGCGAACCGTACGACAAAGATTTGGTTTTCCCAGTCGCAATCAAATCAGCTATTGTTTTGAAGGGGCTGTCTGCCCTTACCGACAAACCCAGTATATTTTCTGTGATGCCGCAAACAGGTTGAATGGTTTCAGGAGACAGCTTGAGGTCTTTAAGATGGTGGGGTTGAATGGTCACAGGTGTCATGGGTGTGAATGCCAGTGTCAAACCATCTGCAGGGGCTTGCATCAAAACCGTCATGCCAATCACGCCTGAACCACCGTCACGCGAAACAACCACCACACTTTGGCCCAGTTGCTTGTAAATCTGATCGGCCACAGCCCGGGCCATGATGTCGGTGGAACTTCCTGCAGCCCAAGGATTGATCAGCGTGATCGGACGTGAAGGGTAAGTGTCTTGGGCCATTGCAGACGTTTGGCATCCGAGAATCATCACGCCCAAGATGCTTGACATCCATTGGATCCATTTGTTCATGCTCAGGGCTCCTTATCTGCTCGAGACATTCGAGCAGGTGATGTTATTGAGAAATTCAGCGAATAACTTCAAATCTTAACGACCCCTTGACTCACACCCCTGACACATTGCGGACTCCAAGCGCAAGGGTATTTACCGATATGGTCCGAACCGACATCTGACCTAAAGTGGACTGCTGTTACCCATTAAAAAAAAGACCGCTTAAACGGTCTTCGCTTCACACCCATCCCCCTTAGGAGTTTTTAATATGCGACAGGCAGTCATTGTTTCTTATGCGCGTACCGGTTTGGCCAAAGCAGGCCGCGGTGGTTTCAACAATACGTCCAACATGACAATTTTGGGTCATGCCATCCGTGCAGCGGTGGAGCGCTCCAAGGTCGATCCGGCTGAAATCGAAGACGTTATTGCCGGATGCGTTGCTGCTTCAGGCAACGTTGCCCGAGCCGCCGGCTTGCTGGCCGGACTCCCAGTGACCACTTCAGGCATGACCTTGCACCGCGCCTGCTCATCAGGCTTGAATGCCATTGCCGTGGCGGCGCATCAGATCGTTGAAGAAGGCGCTGACATCATGGTCGGCTGCGGCGTGGACTCCATCAGCTTTCAAGGTGGCGGCGGTGGCGGACGCGACGAATCCCTGACGGACACACACCCCGCGATTTGGATGCCCATGATCGAAACCGCCGACATTGTGGCCGAGCGCTACAAGATCAGCCGCGAGTACCAAGATGCGTTTTCTCTGCTGTCCCAACAACGCATGGCTGCGGCCCAAGCAGCCGGCAAATTCAAAGACGAAATCATCTCAGTCAAAACCCAGATGAAGCTCGTTGACAAGGTCACCAAAGCGGAATCCTTTGTGGACGCCGTGGTCGACCGCGACGAATGCAACCGCCCAGAAACCACGCTGGAAGGTTTGGCCAAACTTGAGCCCGTGAAAGGTCCTGGTAAATACATCACTGCAGGCAATGCCAGCCAATTGTCAGACGGTGCGGCAGCAGTGGTCCTGATGGAGGCCAAAGAAGCCGAACGTCGAGGACTGCAACCCTTGGGTGCATTCAAGGGCTGGGCCGTGGCCGGCTGCGAACCCGATGAAATGGGCATTGGACCCGTATTTGCTGTACCGCGACTTCTGCAACGCCATGGCTTGAAAATCAGCGATATCGATTTATGGGAACTCAACGAAGCTTTCGCGAGCCAATGTTTGTACAGCCGGGACCGTTTAGGGATCGACCCCTCGATCTATAACGTCAATGGCGGCTCGATCGCCATTGGCCACCCCTTTGGCATGACCGGCGCCCGTCTGAGCGGCCATGCGCTGATGGAAGGCCGCCGACGTGGTGCCAAAAATGTGGTGGTCTCTATGTGTATCGGCGGCGGCATGGGCGGCGCTGGACTGTTTGAAGTTTATTGAACGCTTCACTTAGAAACTTGCCATGACCACAGCTTTACCCGCAGCCACGCTCAGTATCGAAGGCGATATCGCCATTCTTGCGATCAACCATCCACCAGTCAATGCCCTCTCTCAAGTTGTGCGTGAAAGTCTGGTCAAAGGCATAACACAAGCCCAAGCGGACCCTGCCGTGCGTGCCATCGTTTTGATTTGCGAGGGCCGTACATTTCTGGCCGGCGCTGACATCACCGAGTTTGGCAAACCGCCGCAATCACCGTCTTTGTTTGAAGCACAAGACGTTATTGAAATGGGTCACAAGCCCGTGATTGCCGCCATTCATGGCACCTCATTAGGGGGGGGCTTTGAAGTGGCCTTGTGTTGCCATTACCGTGTCGCCGTGCCCAGCGCGAAATGTGGACTGCCCGAAGTGCATCTAGGCCTGCTGCCCGGTGCAGGCGGCACCCAACGTTTACCGCGCATCATTGGCGCGGCCAAGGCATTGGACATGATCACAGGTGGCCTGCACGTCAAAGCCGCTGAATGCTTGGCCATGGGCCTGGTGGACGAGTTGATCCCCGAGGGCCAACTGCGGGAAGGCGCATTGGCTTTTGCCCGCAAGGTGATTGACGAAGCGCGCCCCTTGCGCAAAGTCCGCGACCTGGACGACAAAATGCGTGAGGCACGTGCGCATCCTGAACTTTTTACTGAGTTTCGCAAAGCCAACGCCCGCAAATTCCGTGGATTTTTAGCGCCTGAATACAACATCCGCTGCATCGAGGCCGCAGTCAATCTGCCTTTTGCCGAAGGCATGCAAGCAGAGCGCAAACTCTTTTTGGAACTTGTATCCGGGCCC
>CAMDKK010000107.1 GCA_945901045.1 Limnohabitans sp. Rim8 | reverse complement strand
GCTTTGAAGATGGCAGACATAATTGGCGAATTTCTAAAACAGCCTTTATCAAGGTTTCAGACTAAGATGATTCTTTTTTATTAGAGGAATTGCGCCATGAGAATTGAGACACTTGCCGTTCACGCAGGTTATACCCCAGACCCCACGACCAAGGCAGTGGCCGTTCCAATTTACCAAACAGTGGCCTTTGCTTTTGATAACACTCAGCATGGCGCCGATTTATTCGACCTGAAAGTGGCCGGCAATATTTACAGCCGAATCATGAATCCCACCAACGGTATTCTTGAAGCCCGCGTAGCTGCCCTTGAAGGTGGCATTGGTGCATTGGCCGTGGCATCAGGCATGTCTGCTATTGCCTACGCCATTCAAACCATCGCCGAGGCAGGCGATAACATCGTGTCCGCATCAACGCTTTATGGTGGAACCTACAACCTGTTTGCCCACACATTCCCGCAGATGGGCATTCAAGTTCGCTTTGCTGACAGCCGTGATCCCAACGCATTTGCCAAATTGATTGACGATCGCACAAAGGCAATTTATTGCGAAACAATCGGAAACCCTCTGGGCAACGTAACCGACATCGCCGCATTAGCCAACATCGCCCATGCGCATGGAGTACCCTTGATTGTGGACAACACGGTGGCCAGTCCTTACCTATGCCGTCCTTTTGAGCACGGTGCCGACATTGTGGTGCACTCCCTCACCAAATACTTGGGCGGACATGGCACGACCATTGGTGGTGCCATTGTGGACTCTGGGAAGTTCCCATGGGCCGATCATAAAGACCGCTTCAAGCGCCTTAATGAGCCCGATATCAGCTACCACGGCGTGGTCTATACAGAGGCGCTTGGCGCAGCAGCCTTCATTGGGCGCGCACGTGTGGTGCCTTTGCGCAATATGGGGGCCGCCTTGAGCGCGATGGCGGCTTTTCAGCTTTTGCAAGGCATTGAAACACTGGCCTTGCGGATGGACCGCATCTGCGACAACGCGCTCAAAGTCGCCCAATTTCTCAAAACGCACGCCAAAGTGGGTTGGGTAAACTATGCAGGTCTTAGCGACCACATCGACCATGCGCTGGCAAAAAAATACATGGGAGGACGAGCCTCGGGCATCATCAGTTTTGGTCTTAAGGCTGAAGACAGCCTTGAGGCAGGTGCGCGCTTTCAGGATGCACTCAAACTCTTCACTCGACTGGTCAACATTGGTGATGCCAAATCACTGGCCTGCCATCCTGCATCCACCACGCACCGCCAACTCAACCAGGAAGAGTTAGCCAAAGCTGGTGTCAAAGCAGACATGGTTCGCTTGTCGCTTGGCATTGAACACATTGATGATCTGCTTGAAGATCTCTCTCAAGCACTGGCAGAGGTTTAAAGGTCGACTTGGTGCCTGAAGGTAAGAGATGTCTCAGGCATCTGTGGGAGCGTCAGACCCGCCAGCGCCAGCGCCGCAGCCTTGAGCGGCGAGTTGGACGCCAGCACGCCCAAGTAGTTGTGGCGTTGCGCGCGGTGACGGTGCGCGCGCGGTGGCGGCACCAGCGCGGCAAGGCGGTCAATCAACTCCTGCGGCGTGAGGTGCAGCTCGACGGCATGAACTCAAACCTTTGCACCTTGCATTGCACCGGGCTTGCCTGGCTGCCCACTGCCCGGCTCGCTGTGCTGCTTGACGCAGCGCTAAATGAGCTCACGGCCCGCCTTGAAGTTCAGGAGGGCAAGCGGCTCAAGCCCCAACCGAATCGCCGACCGGCCCTTGCTGGGCGCCACAACCCACGCACCAGCTGACCCGTGGCCCAGCCCAACTGACCCAAGGCATGCAGCCATTGCCGGCCCAGTTCTGCCGGGACTCGCCCACCGGGCTCGCGCTGCATCAGCGTTTCGGGCAGCTCGCGCCAGTCAAAGTGCACAGTCTGCCCGGGGTGACGCGGCTCCATGACCAGGTGCGCCCCAGCCGGCACATCCAGAATCCGGCCTGGCTCCAGAAAATAATCCGTGTCCGACAGGCTCCCCAGGGACAAGGTGCTGGACCACGTGATCCATGCGCTTCCTTGCACAATCAAAATCTGGCTGTGGCGGCGAGGCCACAAGCTCATGGCGCGGTGGGGGGCCAGCCGCCAAGTACCGGCAAAACGCACGGTTTTTGATTTTTGACAGTTAAGCAAAGACAAACACAGCTCGGGTTCAGACATCTCCATCTCCTGGTTGAGACTGACGCCAACAAGATCGTTGGTAACGCCATAATGAACCTTAAGGTATTCAAAGTCTAATGAAAATCTTCAGCCTTATTGATGCATAAATTGCATTAATAAAGACCTTCAGGCCAGTATCATGAAGCCCACCATGCCACCCCGCTCCACCCCTGCTGCCCGGACCCGTCCCATTTCCATGAGTTACCTGAGGGCGTTTGACGCGGTGGCGCGGCACCTGAACTTTCGCATCGCCGCTGAAGATTTGGCGTTGACGCAAAGCGCGGTCAGCCGACAAATCCAGGCGCTGGAGCATGAAGTGGGCGCTGCTCTTTTTCAGCGGCACACCCGCTCAGTCGAGCTGACCGCTGCGGGCCGCTTGATGCAGCTCGCAACCCATCTGTCGCTGGAGCGGGTAGATGCCACGGTGCGGCAAATACGGCAAAACACGGGGCGCAAAAGTGTCTCCATCACCACCTGGGCGTCGTTTGCCAGCATGTGGCTGATTCCCCGGTTAGAAGCCTTTCAGCGCGAGCACCCTGACATCGATATCCGCATCGACGCCTCCGATGCGTTTGTTGACCTGCACAGTGCCGATGTGGATCTGGCGCTGCGCAGCGCCGAACCGCATTCAGGCCTGGCACAGGGCGAGCGGTTATTTGGCGAGCAGCTGACCTTGGTGGCCAGCCCCTGGCTTTTAAAAACCCAGCCGATTCACACCCTCGCCGATTTGATGGCCTGCACCTGGATTGAATCAAGCGATTTGCAAAGCGCACAACATTTGCAATGGTTAAGCTGGCAACGCTGGCTCGAAACCTATGCCGCCCCCACGACATCGGCACAGACTGGGCTGCCCTCGCCAGCTCGCTGGCTGTACTTCAATTACACCCACCAAGTGGTTCAAGCGGCGCTGACCGGCCAAGGCGTGGCACTGGCACGCTTGCCCCTGGTCGCCGAGAGCCTGGCCAGCGGTAATTTGGTGGAGGTGTTGCCGCAAACTCGGTTGAGTTCACCTTTGGCGTACTGGCTGCTGCGTGCACCGCACAGCGATGCACGCCCCGAAGTGCGCGCCTTTTGCGATTGGTTGCGCATGCAGGCAGCGCAAACCCGCGAGGCCATCGGCGATGTGGCTGACCCGGATACCGTGGACGGCCAGGACTGAAGTTTTTAAACCGGCCAGACCACACCGTTGTCGTTCAAGATGGCTGTGGAAATCCAACCAAATGTGCACGGTTATGGCCCAGGTTGTGGGCATCACAGGCCTGCCGGCCGGCCTTGAGTGAGCGTTTCTTCAGCGCCAGTTGCCAGAGATGTGTCGACTATCCCATGCATTGGCAGTGCCAGGCGCAGCCTGCCGCCTAGCGGCGGTCAACTCGCTGTTTTTACTCGCGTTTTGCCCCTCACCAACTGATGCGCTGATTGGCCTCAAAGTCGGGTGCCGCTTGGCAAGCTTCGTCCCTGTCCGGCGCTGGCTGCACACCATCACCGCTTTGCGCAGCCAATCCAACGCAAACGGGGGCCGCGCACAATAGCGCAGCAAGCGCTCCAGCCCCGTTCGGTCTTGTGCGGCGAGGCACACGCTGGTGTCTACCGAAAAGTGCTTGTTTGCTTTGACAGAAAATGCTGTCACTGCTAGCATTGCTAGCAAATCCAAAAAAAGAGCCTCATGGCAACACTGACCATTCGCAACATAGAAACCGAGATCAAGGACAAGCTTCGCTTGGCCGCAGCGGCAAACGGCCGGTCTATGGAGGAAGAGGTGCGCACTATCTTGCGTAGCGTGTTGTCGCAGCCTGCTGAGGTTAAGGGTTTGGGCAGTCGGCTGCACGCCCGGTTTGCGGCGATAGGCGGTGCGGACTTGCCGCCGCCAGAACGCGCCGAGCCCGCCCGAGCGGCTGACTTTGGCAACGCGACTTCGCGTGCTGGCCTGTGATCGTGCTGGACACGAATGTGATTTCGGAGCTGATGCGGCCCGTGCCCAACCCGGCGGTGCTGGCCTGGGTGGACGCGCAGTCAGACCGGGATCTGTGGCTGTGCAGTGTGGTGGTGTCTGAGCTGCTTTACGGGCTGGCGCGTTTGCCGCCAGGTGCCCGCCGGGCGCAATTGACACAGGCATTTGAGGCCATGCTGGCCCAAGACTTTGCTGGCCGAGTATTGACCTTTGACCTGTCCGCAGCGGTGGTTAATGCCGATTTGGTCTCGGCGCGAGAGCAACTGGGTCAGCCGCTGGCGATGGCCGATGCGCAAATTGCGGCCACCTGTTTGGCTCACGGTGCGCGATTGGCGACGCGCAATACAAGGCATTTCGAGGGCTTGGGTCTGGTTTTGTTGAACCCCTGGCAGGCCTGAGCGGTCTGCAACCCGAGGAAGCATTTGTGCCTGAGTACAGGGGCTTCATGCATACCAAGACAAGCTCAGGTTCCGTTGGCCAAAACGTTTGAAAGCACCGCACTTTTTTCCAAAGCCGTCCTCACCGAGTCAGCCAAAAAGTCATACACCGCACGGATGCGGGCGCTGGTGCGCAGTTCGCGGTGCACCGTGAGCCATACAGGCAGCACCGGCAGGGTGAGCATGGGCAGCACGGCAGCGATGGTGGGGTCACTTTCTGAGATGTATTCGCCCATGAAGCTGATGCCCAGCCCAGCCCGCACGGTGGCCCATTGCACATTCATATCGTCGTTGCGCAGCCCAAAGTGCAGTGCGGTGACCGGGTAACCCATGACTTCAAAGCCTTGCTGGATTTCGGTGTGGGTGTCGCCTGCGATCAGGTCGTGCTGGACCCAGTCTTCGGTCACTTGCGGTGTACCCCCTTCGCTGCAAGTAGTCGGGGCTGGCGAAGGCGCTTACCCGTACTTGGCCAATTTGCCGGGCTACCAGACTGCTCTGTTCGGGCCATGCCCAGCACTGCCCCGTCACGCTGCATAAAGTAACGCAGCCGCTTGGGCACCGACAGCACCCACTGGCGCACCGGCAGGCGAGGGACGACGTGGTCGGAGAGGTGCGCCGCTGTCTCTGCCATGCGCCTTGTGGTGCACGAGGGACACAACCCCCGGCCTTTGCAGGATAAGGCCACCAGATGGTCGTGCCCGCAGTCGCCACAGCGGGCAAGGGCAGAGCCGTGGGCAAAGATGCCGAATTCCAGGTATTCGGCAAACGCTTTGCGTACATAGGGCTTGGAGCTGCGGTGGTCCCCCTGGCCGTCGAACTGCCCCGCGCTGGCCAGGTCAAGCCAGGTCTCGCAGTGCTCGGCTACCGTTTGGCAGAGCAGCTTGCGCTCGGGGTGGCGCGGATTGTAGAGCTTGAGTTGGGATGGCGCCCGTAGCCAACGCGGCAAGTGGGCTCAACCCAGAATCGCAGCGTTCAGAATGAACTGAAGTTGGTCCCAAGTTTGAACACCCTCCCCTGAATCTACGGTATTGCGTATTGCATTATTCAAGGCAGTCGTCTTGGTCGAATTGTTAAAGTCAGAAAACTGGTTGGTATTGGCCATGCCCAAGACGTTGATGAGTTCCCCAAACAAAACGTTGTTACCCGCTGCACCTGCCGCCGTGTTCATGATTTTATCGACCACCGTGGCCATCGCCTCCAACTCCAACACACTATCGACACCTGCTTGCGATTTGTGCCGGACAACATCGTTGAGCAGGTCCAAGGCGTTATCCTGAAGTGCCGTCGGCGAATTCAATGTGGTGACATGTAAAACATGGCTGGTGTTGCCCAACACATTCTCATACTGCGCAGCTGAGGGATCCCGATTGGTGTTAATCGTCCCGCTTGTGGCCTCGTTCAGAATCGATTGAAAATCCAGGGCCAATTGGCGCACCTCGGCCAAGGAGATATTGCCATTGTCTTTCACGACCAAGCTGGAGTTCACGGCATTGGCTAAATTGGAATTGTTACTGATGTCGGTGAAACCCAAGTCGAC
>CAMDKK010000106.1 GCA_945901045.1 Limnohabitans sp. Rim8 | reverse complement strand
TGAAGACGCGCACATGGGCAATGTCAGGATGCGCCCGCTGCAGACCTTGCACAAATCCCAGGTAGTCCGGCTTCATGGCCTGCAGGTGGTTGAGCCCCCACAAATGAGCGGCTGGGCCGGGGGGTAAATCGGGCTTTCGGGTTGGTGTGTTCAGCGTATTCATGGCGTAAGGATAACTGCGCTGAAGTGACTTGTCTTGAATCGAATCGGAACCTTGGAGGTACTTTTATTATTGAAGTCATTACTTCCCGATACTTCAATCATGTCAAATTTTGTTGGCTGTTAAGCCTTGCGCCAGTTCAAACCTGGCTACCGCCTTGGGGTTTGAGCGCCTGCATCAGTGCGGTGCTCTGGCGCAGCATGCAGTGCATGGCTTTACCCGATGCACAGCGCTGGAGTCAATACAACTGAAGACGTCACAGCGCCGGTTTTAAAAGGCAGCTTGCACATGTCAGCGTCATAAATGTTTAGTGATATTAAATTTTAATCAGGGTGTCGATCAGTGATGTACAGGCGTTTGCCAATACCGCTGAGAGATGCAATCCAAGGATGACAGAAATGAACAACGAAACCAATGAGAATTTGACAGTCGACGCACAAACGGAGACCGTTGAACTGCACGATGACGCGGAAACTGGCACTGAGAAAGAGCACGAAACTGAGCATCAAGCCGAATCGGAATCCACCCCCGAAGCCGAGCATCAAGATGAATCGGAATCTACTCCCGAAACTGAGCACCAAGCTGAATCGGAAACCACTCATGACGCTGAGCACCAAGCTGACGCAGAATAAGCAACGCCATTGCCAGCGCCCTGAAGTGGTCCACGAAAACGGCAAAGCAGTTTAAGTGGGACACCGTGATTAGAAATGGGATAAGTATTTATCTAGACAAAAAAGCGCAGCGTTCACCTGCCGGCGTTCCCAAGCCAGGCGCTTGGGGCGGCAGGGGTTTAAAAAATGGCTGCTCCAGCGCAAACAGCGCTATGGAATGCTGGCGGGCGCTGCCCTTGGTTCGACGGCCTGCTTCGTGCAATACCCCACTCTTAATTTGCGCCTCTTATCGCGAGACCCGACGCTTGACCGGATTCAGCCCAGAGGCCATGCGGCACGGCGTACTTCATGAAGAGGCGTTTTGGTCCTATCGGGCTTGGGCGAAGCTGGCTGGACTGTGATGTCTGCTGCGGGGGGGCAGCCAGACTGTGGTCAACAGTCAAACGTTTTTGCAGCAGTCGCATTCAGCAAATCAAACTATCGCAATGAATCGGCGCTATAATTAACTCTTATTTTGGAGCTTTTTATGGAAACCATATATTCCGACATCACGGTCAGCATGTCTGAATTCAAAAAGAATCCGGCAGCCGTCCTGCGAGTTGCCAAAAGCAAGCCCGTGGCCGTGCTGAACCACAACAAGGCGGCGTTTTACATGGTCGAGCCAGCTCTCTTTGAGGCGCTACTTGAGGTGTTGTCGGACCAGGAACTGCATAGCACCGTGCTTGCACGTATGGGAGAGCGATCAAGGGCAATCGAAGTAGACATTGATGCCATCTGATAAACCTGAAAAGCCCAATAAACTTGGCAAGCACAAATACAGGCTGAAGTTTGTCCCCAGTGCGTGGGCCGAATGGCAGGCCTTGGATGGCTCGGTTAAAGAACCGCTTCGAAAGCTTCTCAAAAAACGCTTGGACAACCCTCACGTTCCAGGCGGCCAGTTGCATGGTGCGCTATCCGGTCACTACAAAATCAAATTGCTCAAGCAAGGTTACCGCCTGGTGTACGGTGTGCAAGACGATGTTTTGCTGGTGATGGTCATGGCGGTTGATAAGCGAGAGGACAGCATCGTTTACCAGTCGGCCATGCAGCGTCTTTCTGATCTGATTACAGAACTGGCCAAAGCCGCACCCCAACTTTGAAATCTGAGCAAATGCTCGACACCCACACCAATTGCATGGGCACCCTGACTGTTACAAAATTAAATTACGGGCCTTGGGTTACCGTCAGGTTTACGAAGCGCATGACCAAGAAGTGGTGGTGCTCGCTGATGGCTGCGTGGTGTTGAATTCCTCTCTTTGCCAAACGCCCCAGCCAAGTTGGCAATTTAAAACGGAGATCAATTTTTAAAATAGGACTTGTGCGATGCCATCGATTTGCAAGCTCAATGCCATCGCACCAGGCAGAAAAATGCGCCAGCTGCAGGTTTAAAAAGGACTGTCGCCAAGCGCAATACCTTCCCGGCGAGGATCAGCACCACCCCCTAAATTAGGCAAGCCAGCAGACCAGCTTGCGGGTGATCTGATAATGGTTGAGACACCACTGGACTGCGCAGAAAACGACACGGTGTGACCCAATGAGCGCAAACCGACCAACAACGGATCGTTTAAACCGCTGTTTGTCACGTCTATAGAAGGGTGCTCACCGCCCACCCCAGTGGTCAGGCTGTTTGATGCGCCAAAATTGACCATCGAAGTTGCTTGCTGTGCATCAAGCTTCCAGTCCAAGGCACTCACCAATGTTTTAACGACAAACTGAATAATGCTTGCACCACCTGGTGAACCTGTAGCCATGACAAAATCGCCACGGCTTCCGTCTGCAGCTTTGTTGAAAACCAATGTTGGCGCCATTGAACTGCGAGGTCTTTTCAGCGAAGCAATTCGATTGGCAATTGGACCCGATGCGTCAGAAGGTTCGAAAGAAAAATCGGTGAGTTGATTGTTGAGAATAAATCCACGCGTGAAGTGAAAAGATCCCATGCCAGACTCCACCGTGCTTGTCATGACAAACGCATTACCGTACTTGTCCACAATTGACATGTGGGTTGTTCCCTTCCCTTCTGTCGCACTGCTGCCTTGAGCCTGGGCCGTTGGGAAAACACCGGCTTGCGCTATGCCCATGCTCTTAGTCGTTGAAATTAATCCAGCCCTGGCTTTCAAGTAGTCTTTGGCAACCATACTGCTCACGCCGCCACCTGGAAGGCTAACAAAATCAGTGTCGGCCACATATTTGTTGCGGTCTGCGTAAGCCAGTCTTTGTGACTCACTGATCAAGTGAACCGCACCCACTGAAGGTTTGCCACCTTCAGAATTGATCAAAGTTGGTACATATTGACTTGCAGATAAATCAAAGTTTTCCAAGATACCCAATGACTGCGCAACCGCAATGCCACCGGAAGAAGGAGGGCCCATGCCACACACCCAATAATTGCGGTAAGTGGTGCAAACAGGCTCTCGCTTGATTGCCTTGTAATTCGCTAAGTCACTCAACTCAGTTAAACCTGGGGTCATAGCAACTGGATTGGCGCCTCCAGAACTGGTCACTTTAATTTTATTGACAATGGATTGAGCGATGGGGCCTGTGTAAAAAGCATTGGCGCCCCCCTTTGCAATTGAACTGAGCGTTTCAGCGTATTCAGGGTTCTTGATGACAGTGCCAAGGACTTTAGGAGAAGAATCGGCGTTTAAAAAGTAAGCTGCTGCTTCAGGATCACGAAGCAGATCGTTCTTAGCACCCGCAATGGCATCAGCCATGCGTCCGCTGATACCAAAACCATTTGTGGCCAATTGGATGGCGGGATCAAACAGTGTGTCCCAAGACTTTTTGCCATGATCTTGATGCACAAACTCCAACATCTTGACTGCTCCAGGGGTACCAATGGAGCGACCACTGGCACGCGTGCTTGCGAAGGAAGTACCTAAATTTGGCAGTGGGTTTGTGGGGTTGGTGTCACTGATATAGCGCAAGTAGTTTTCAGTGGCAGCAGCAGGTGCTGTTTCGCGGCCATCGTAGGATAAGACTTGTTTGGTGTCAGCCTTGTAGTAGAGTGCAAAAGCACCACCACCCAAACCAGAAGACTGTGGTTCAACCAAGCCAAGAACCATTTGCACAGCCACTGCTGCATCAGCAGCAGTACCGCCTGCACTGAGAACCTCACAACCGGCTTGGGTGGCGCGGGGATTGGCTGTGACGGCCATGAAATTGACACTGTTAACAAGCTTGTTACCCAGTTTGTATCCCGAAGATTTTTCAGGAATCGCGGGATCACCTGGCAATCCAGAGCCTACTGACACGCCGCCTGTACTTGTGGCCTGTAAACATGCTTTTAATTCAGCAACATTGCCACCACAACCAGACAGAATAAAAGCAGCAAAGCTTAATAAAATGGCAGGCTGCCAACGAGATAACTTGCAAGAAATGAGGCTTTTCATGGTTGACCCTTGGTTGATGGAGATCATTCAATATAGCTAAATTGTCATATATATGCAAATTATTGTTAACATTAGTTTGTATAAAAATGCCGGCCTGTGCATCCAGGCATATGATCGCGCGCGGGCCTCGAACGGTTGGGCTACGGCACCCGATCAACCTGCGCACAAGGCTACCATGTTCAGCTTTGAATGTTGGAGCGTGGGACTGATTGATCTGTCAGTCCCAAGCTGAACCGACTGGCCTGATCCAAAACCCTTTTTGATTCCCGCAACCGCCCTTAGCCTTGGTTTTTAACAGCAGTTTTTACGCAGCGCCACCCTTGAACTGCACTCAAGGGCTACACGCCGAGATGTCGTCATTTTTGATCAACAGTCAGTGAAAAAAAGATGCTGAAGTTGGTGGCACTTGATGAGCCCGCCACTGAGGCGCGCTGGCTGCTGCCTGCTTGCTGCAAAGTCGCCAGCCTTCATTCAGCGCTTCGGATCCAACCTCAATGCGCACATGCATGTGCACTTGCACTTGCACGATTGCGACGGGATTTCGCCGCCGCTTCCTGTCTTTGACTGGTTGGGAAATGACAACTTTTTGGCGACGTGCCAAACAGTGGCCACGTTTTCGCTCAATTGATCGCCGATTTTGACATCCGGGCTGTAAAAATACAGTGGCTTGCCACTGGCGGCCCATTGCAAACTGCCGTCGTCACGGGTGATGATGCTGTACTCCCCTGTTTTTGTGTCACCTGTGTCGGAATGCGCAGGTCGAAGATTCATCTCCCTGAAAAGGCCAGTTATTTGCTTTTACCGCAAGAACGTGGCTGTGTTCAAGGGTGTCTGATTTAAAAAAAGACATTTTGATAATTTTTGCATTTTATAAATTAACAATTAAATAGTTAAAAAAGAAAGTCCTGCAGAAGTTTGGCGCATTCATCACCTGTGCAGCCAAATTGTGTATGGTTGAGTTTCTTGTCCTTTGGACATGTGAAAGGATCATTCCATGGCTATTCCCTGGCTTGCGGCACTCAAAGTCGTTCCGTGGGGCGACGTGATTGACCACGCGCCCAATGTGCTCAAAGCCGCGCGCAAATTGATGGACCGTCAAAAAGCAGAGCCTGAGCCAGACACAAGCACCGCTGAGAACATGGCTGGCCAGTCTGTGCCGAGCTTGGGGGAACTCCAAAACCGATTGATAGCAGCCCAAGTTCAGATGGAGGGTCACGCCCAAACGCAAGTGCAGCTGACGGAGACCTTGGCCGCGCTGGCTGAGCAAAACGCCCAGCTGGTCAGTGCGGTTGAAGTGCTCCGGCTGCGCACACGGCTGTTGGCTTGGGGCATGGCCGCACTGCTTGTGGCCATGCTGTACTTAGGCTTGCGCTGATCTCTACCGGCCGAAGTGCGTGCGCAGGTAGGCCACGATGGCCGCCGAGTCTTGCAGCCATTGCGTCTGGCCTTGGCTGTCGGTGATCTTCAAGCAAGGCACTTTGGTGGCACCGCTGCCTTGCAGCAGGTCGTCTCGGTTGGCGCTGTTGTGTTGTGCATCTCGCTTGTCGATGGGCAGCGACAGGCGGCGCATTTCTTGGCGCACCTTGATGCAAAACGGGCAGGTGCTGAACTGGTACAGCGCCATGCTTTGGCACTGCAGATCGACAGCGGCTTGCGCCATAGGCTCCCGATTCACGCCACTGGGCTGGGTCAGACGCTCTTTGAGTAACATGAATGGGCCCAGCAAGGTGCGAAGGGTTCTGAAAAAAGTACGGACAAAGGTTTTCATGGGCGCTTTGAGTTTCGAATAAGGATTGAACAGGGCATTGGCTGCGATAAAGTCGTTACAGCAATTTGGCCAAATATTTGCCCGTGAAGCTGGCCGGGTTTTTGGCCAGCTCTTCCGGTGTGCCCACGCCCACGACCCTACCGCCACCCGAGCCGCCTTCGGGGCCCATGTCGATGATCCAGTCGGCGGTTTTGATGACGTCCAGGTTGTGCTCAATGATCACGATGGTGTTGCCCGCATCGCGCAACTGGTGCAGCACTTTGAGCAGCAAGGCGATGTCGGCAAAGTGCAGGCCAGTGGTCGGCTCGTCCAAAATGTACAACGTGCGGCCGGTGTCTTTTTTGCTCAGCTCTAGCGCCAGCTTGACGCGTTGCGCCTCGCCGCCCGACAGCGTGGTCGCGGCCTGGCCCAGCTTGATGTAGCTCAGGCCAACATCGAGCAGCGTTTGCAATTTGCGGGCGATGGTGGGCACGGCTTTGAAAAACTCGGCAGCGGCTTCGACCGTCAGGTCCAGGATTTGCGCAATATTTTTGCCTTTGTACTGCACCTCCAGCGTTTCGCGGTTGTAACGCATGCCTTTGCACACGTCGCAGGGCACATACACGTCGGGCAAAAAGTGCATTTCAACCTTCACCACGCCGTCGCCCTGGCAAGCCTCACAGCGGCCACCGGCCACGTTAAAGCTGAAGCGCCCAGCGCCATAGCCACGTTCCCTGGCCGTATTCATGTCAGCCAGCAGCTCGCGAATCGGGGTGAACAGCCCGGTGTAGGTGGCCGGGTTGCTGCGCGGCGTGCGGCCTATCGGGGACTGGTCCACGTTGATGACCTTGTCGAAGTGCTCGATGCCTTCAATGGCCTCATGCGCAGCGGGCTCGTCGTGGGCGCGGTAGAGGCTGCGGGCCACGGCGGCGTACAGCGTGTCGTTGACCAGGGTGGATTTACCCGAGCCCGAGACACCCGTGACGCAGGTCAGCAGGCCGACCG
>CAMDKK010000105.1 GCA_945901045.1 Limnohabitans sp. Rim8 | reverse complement strand
CTAAATGCTCCGCCTAAGTGGCTCCAATACGCCGATCACGACGTGGCTCCAATACGGCGATCACGACGTGGCTCCAATACGCCGATCATTGGGTGGCACCAATATGCCGATCACAAAGTGGATCCAATACGGCGATCCGTGACACCCGCAAACAGTGCCGCCGTATCGCTGCATTGAAAACTTTGAATCATGCGCAAATAATAACGACGCTCGTTATTAAAGTCAAGACAGGCAGAGGCCTTGTCGATTTCTGTCGAAACGGACGAACAGGCAGAGACCGATAGGCTTTGGGCAGCGCTCATCTCGAATGGTGGCGAAGAAAGTCACTGCGGCTGGCTCAAGGATCGCTATGGGGTGTCTTGCCAGGTATTCCCGAGGGGCTTGACAAAAATGACCTTGCGTGCCGACCGCAAGGTTTCTGCTGAGGCGGTGGCCGAGATGATGAAGCAAAAGAAGATCGATATTGCCGAAATCGAAGCGGCGGTGCTTGCTTAGCGGTGCATCGCCTACTTGTGCCTACCGAGCTTTCAAGCGTCTTGCTCGGCCTTAAGTGTCGAGCGGCGCAGCAAATCCAGCGGGTTGACATTCGACACCAGCAGGCACGCCAGCACAATCAATCCACCGCCCGCCGCCATCGCCAGGCTGGTGGCTTCGCCCAGTAGCAGTACCGACCAGAGCACGCCAAAGCCGGTGCTCATAAAGTTGGCTGTCATCGACGCCATGGGAGGACGTGCTGCATGATGCGCATCATGGCGACAGATCTCGAAAAACCCTGGCCAACTGGCCCGGTGCAATCATACAATCAAAAAAAAATTTGATATTTTGTTGTGATATATAATAAAAAAGTTATTTTTAAAGTATTAAATAATTTTACGAATGAGGTTGGATTACCTATCCGCCCCGACCCTGAAATTCAGCCATGAAGTCCATAGCCTTGAACCGCCACCTGCGCCTGCCCACCTTGGCACTCCTGAGCCTGGCCAGCACCCTTTGCGCATGGGGCCAGACGCCCATTGGCGCGCAGAACAACCCTGGGTTGGCGGGGGGCAATACCAGCAATCCACCGACGGCGATGGCAACGGGCACCACCGGTGCTGCTCAGTTACCAGTCGCGCCCCAATTGAATAATGGTCAAACCCAGCCCTCTGGTTTGGCTCGACCCATCACGCCCGATAGCGGTACCGGTCTCATGGCCCCCCTTCGACCCACTCTCCCAGCGCTGCAAAAAACCGAGTTTCAGATTTTTGCCGAAGATTCCACGGGCCAACGCCTGCCCTTGCACGGCTATAACCTGTTCGATGGCGGCATGTTCACCCCCTCCCAAAATGTGCCTGTGCCCGGCGACTATGTGTTGGGCGCAGGCGACGAAGTGCAATTGCGCGTTTGGGGCAGCATTGACGCCGATTTGCGCTTGGTGATTGACCGCAATGGCCAAGTGAGCATCCCCAAAGCCGGCACCTTCACGCTTTCGGGCATCAAGGCCAGTGAACTGAATGCGGTGATGCGCGCGCAGATCGCCCGCTATTTCAATAATTTTCAAGTGGCCGCCTCTTTGGGTCAGTTGCGCAGCCTGCCGGTTTTTGTGGTGGGCCAAGCGCGCAAGCCCGGCGCATACAACTTGTCCAGCCTGTCGACCTTGATCAGCGCCTTGTTTGAAACCGGCGGCCCGGCGGCCAGCGGCAGCTTGCGCAATATCCAACTGATTCGCGACAACAAAACCATTACCCGCCTAGATTTGTACAAATTCATCACCGAAGGCAGCACCATCGCTGACCAACGACTGCTCCCCGGTGACGTGATTTTGATCCCGCCTGCAGGTCCGCGCGTGGCCTTGTTGGGCCCCTTGGACAACCCCGCTATTTATGAGCTCGCCCCGGGCGGTGAGCCGCTGGGCCGTTTATTGGCTTTCGCCGGTGGCACCAGCGCCATGACCGACACCAAAAAGGTGTTGCTGGAGCGGCTGCAATCCAGCCCTGGTAATCAGGCGCCCCGCACTGTTGAAGAACGCGCCCTGGACGCTAACGGATTGCAAACCCCTTTGCGCGATGGCGACGTGGTCACCTTGATGAAACTGCGCAGCGAGTTTGACAACGCCGTCACCTTGCGCGGGTCGGTGGCGCAACCCCTGCGTCACGCCTTCAAGCCGGGCATGCGGGTCAGCGACCTGATCCCGGACCGTCAAGCCCTGATTGACCCTGTTTATTACCGGCGCAAAAATGCACTGGTTCAATTCGAACGCGGAACCGACCCACGTACTCAAGATCCACGTACTCAAGATCCACGTATCCAAGATCCACATATCCAAGAGACTCGGCTGCCAGACCCTTTGGCTTTGGGCACGGACAGCTCTCGCCAAGTGAGCTTGGCACAAGCAGCAGACCAGTTCAAAAACATGTTCAACGAAATCAACTGGGACTATGCGGTCATTGAGCGGCTCGACCCCGCCACATTGCGCCCCAATCTGATTTCCTTTGACCTGAACCAAGCCGTGGTGGCGCGCAACCCGTTGGCCAATCTGGAGTTGAAGTCCGGAGACGTGGTCACCGTCTTCAGCGTCAAGGACATTCCTGTGCCCGCCAATCGCCGCTCGGCTTTTGTGCGGATTGGCGGCGAGGTGAACGCGCCGGGCCTGTACCAAATCCAGGCTGGCGAAACCCTGTCACAGTTGTTGCGCAGAGCCGGGGGTATTTCGCCCAATGCCTATATCTACGGCACGGTCTTTAACCGCGAGACGACACGCAAACAACAGCAAAGCAACCTCAACCAAGCCGTGCGCCGGTTTGAGTCGGAAATGTCAGGCCAAACGGCCGCCCTGGTGCAAAACAGCCAAGACACCGACAAAGCCAGCTTGTTGGCCCAAACCCAGGCCGCGCAGCGCCAAATGTTGGCCAAGCTCAAAACCCTGGAGGCCACCGGGCGCATTTCTTTGGAGATCGACCCCCTCATGCCCATTTTGCCCGATATGCCCCTGGAAGATGGCGATCAAATCACCATCCCAGAACGTTCTGGCTTTATCAGTGTGTTCGGCGCGGTGTTGACTGAATCGAGCTTCTTGCAACGCAACAGCGCCAGCGTGCGCGATTATTTGGTGCGCGCCGGCATGACCCGCTACGCTGACGACAGCGCCGTGATGGTCTTGCGCGCTGATGGTTCGGTGGAGAGCGACACCGGCGGTTGGTTCAGTGGTTTGAGCAAGGGCTTGATGGGCAAACCCTTGTACCCTGGAGATGCGATTTTTGTGCCTGAAAAAGTCGATCGCCGCACCGGCTACGTGCAGTTCATGACCGCAGCCAAAGACTGGACCCAACTGGTTTACCAATTGGGTATCGGGGCGGCCGCCATCAAAACCCTTCGCCAATGACGGTGAGCGCATGAACGACACCCACACCATCCCTTGCGCGCCCACCCCAGATGAGGACGAAATCAGTTTGCTCGATTTGGCCACCGCCTTGGGCGAGGAAAAAGCCACCCTGTTTGCCATTCCCCTGCTCACCACCCTGGTGGCGGTGGTGGTGAGCTTGCTCATGACGCCTATCTTCACCGCCAAAACCGTGGTCATGCCGCCCCAGCAGCAGCAAAGTGGCGCTGCAGCGGCCCTGGCCAGCTTGGGGGGGTTGGCTGGCTTGGCCGGTGCCGCTGGCGGCATCAAAAGCCCCGATGAGATGTATGTGGCCTTGCTGGGCAGCGACAGCTTACAAAACCGCCTCATTGGAGACTTGAAGTTGCAAGAGCGCTATGAAGCCAAAACCCTTACCGACGCCCGAGTAGCACTGAAAGCGCAAGTGCGTTTCAGCGCAGATAAAAAGTCTGGTCTGCTCAATATCGAGGCCGACGACAAAGACCCGGCTTTTGCCGCTGAGTTGGCCAACCGCCATGGGGTGGAGTTGCGCGCCATGTTGGGGCGTTTGGCTGTGACCGAGGCGCAACAGCGGCGCCAGTTTTACGAGCAACAAATTCAGCAAACCCAAGACAAATTGACTTTTGCCGAAGTTGCGTTTCGCGCCGCCAAAGAGAAGTCGGGCATGCAACTCACCACCGTTTTGGCCGAAACCGGTGTGCGTGCCAGCGCTGAGTTGCGCGGCCAAATTGCTGCACGCGAAGTGCAGCTGCAAGCCATGAGCCGTTTTGCCACGGCGCAAAACCCGGAAACCCAACGCATTGCCAGCGAGCTGTCAGCGCTGAGATCCCAACTGAACAAAACGGAACAAGGTTCTGGCGAGAGCAAAGTGGCGGCCAGCCCATTGCACCAAGAGGCGGTGAAGTCCTATCGCGATGTGAAAGTGAAAGAGGCCATGCTCGAAGTGCTGATTCGGCAATATGAGTTGGCCCGGGTTGATGAGGCCAAAGAGGGCCCGCTGATCCAACAGGTGGATGTGGCCATGCCACCTGAGCGCAGGTCCAAGCCAAAGCGTGCCATCATGGTATTGGTGGCGGCTATTGCCGGCTTGTTCCTGGGCGTGCTGGTGGCTTTTGTGCGGCACGCCCTGAAAAAAGCCCAAAGCGATTCCACCTCCGCTGGCCAATGGCTGGCGCTGAAAAAGGCCTGGTCGCTGCGCGGCTGAGCCAAATCCTCCGACAGGCAACACCGGTTGACAGTCAACTGGGCTACAGCCCGGCCATGCCTTGAGTGCAGAAAAGCATGGCCCGCAAACCCAACCCCGGCGCCCCTGATAACGCCGCATTGAAGGACCACATCCGCGATTCAGCCAAGCACATTGGGCTCGCCGGTTTGCGTGCGTTTGCCAAAGCCATGCACCGCCTGGGTTGGCCATCGGCAGATGATCTGACGGCACTGCATGCACGCTTTGCCGCCTTGGAGCAAGCCTTGGCCCATGGCAAGCCCACTACAGCTGCCTCCCCTGCCAAACCACGGCTTTGCCCGCGCTCGCTGAATGCTACGGGCCGTTGGCGGGCACCCAAGGCACAACCAATCCAGAATAAAATACTTATTAGCTACAAATATAGACTGTGCTCGAATTTTCCAAGGTACAAACACTGGCCTTTGCGGGCGGCGGCAATCGATGTTGGTGGCAAGCAGGACTTCTGACTCAGTTGCAAGAATACGGTGGCTGCCTACCGGCAATGCTCGTTGGCACCAGCGCTGGTGCAGGGATTGCCGCCTCTTTCCTGACAAACAGCACTGAAACGGCACTGCAAGCCTGCAAGCGGCTTTATGCGGCCAATGCAGAACTGTTCGACTAGCGCGGATTGGCCCGATTCAGGTTCAGCTTTGCGCATCAAACGATTTACCCCGCTTGGCTGGCCGCCTTTGTGCATGAGGGTAATTTCAAAGTGCTTCAATCCGCTCCCAGCCAATTGAGGGTCGCCGTCACCCGGCCCGCACGAGTGCTGGGCCTGACGGGTAGCATTGCGGCAGCTACCTTGGCCTATTTACAGATTCGGCCCATTGAAGTCTTGAATTCCTGGTGATTGCCCCATGTTCAGATCATGGAAAAAGAAGACGCAAGATACCAAACACTGGAGCAACTGCACGAGCGGCGCAAGCAAGTCATTCGGTTGCACAAGAAGGGCATCAAAGTGATGCAAATTGTGGCGATGAGCGGCCTGAGTCACCCGACAGTGCGAGCAACGATTGACCTGTTCGAGGCTGGCGGTTGGACAAACTTGCGGACTGCTCCTCGCGGACGCATTAAAGGAGACGGACGCGTGCTCATCGCAGCCCAGGAAAAGGCCCTCCAGCGCATGATCATTGACAAACGCCCCGGGCAACTCCGCTTGAACTTCACAGGGCCGGAGCAATAGATCCACCTGTGGTTTAAGCTGGAACTTCGCTTCAATGTCTGCATGTAAGACATGGACATGAATGCGCGTCTCCTCCCGTGAAAAGAAGAAGAGACGCAATTGGCAGTTACGAACAATGGCAGGTGCCATGCGGTTACTGAAACCCATTTTTTTTCTAGCGGCCTGAAGCTGGAGGTGAGGCGGTCCGAGGGGTTAGCCCTGATTTGAGCCTGAGCTACAAGCATTCAGAGTACAGAGATCATCAGGCCAAACCAGCCTGCTACTGGGAGAACGCGAAGGGCGTGACCGCCTGAGCCTTGATTTGCTGAGACCAAGAAACGGCCCCGCTAGGGATTCCGGAGCCGTTTTGCTTGAGGTGCTGCAAGTGGGGGATGTCAGGCGCTGGTATCACCCGCACAATACTGTGTATTTGAAAAGTATCTGTGCACGCCCCCCAGCAAAACCAAGTGTACGGACCCGCGCCACCCCGAGCACACGCTGCGCTAACAAACAGTGACCGAGCATTACGAGACCTGGCTTGACCTTGCCAGTTCAGGCCAGTTCGGGCCAGTTCGACGGCCGGGGTTTGTGTCCTTCACACACCACACGGCTCATGGCAGAGACGGCGGCTCACCTCACCGACCACGTTTCCCCCGGCTGCCGGTGCGCCAGTGGGTGCTGTCTGTGCCCAAGCGGCTGCGCTACCTCATGCAACGCGACGCCTATCGGCAAGCCACACTGTTAGAATTGGTTTATTATTTAATTTTTTATTATTTAACTAATTTGGTTATTTAATCTTTATAAATGAGGAACGGAATGTCCAATATCTACACTTTGAAGGTTGTCAAAAACGGCATCACGATTCAACGCAAACAGATTGCGACAGGGCTGCGCAAGGGAGCGATCCCCTTGACATTGAAGGCCGACGCCGACTTGACTTATGTGTTGCAGGATGAAAGTGGCACTAAGCCATTGCCCAAAATCAAGACGCGTTTTGTGGGGTCGGATTTGTATGTGGTGATTGACGTCGCAGACGAGGAGAACACGCATTTGTTGCTCCAAAACTATGCCGATGTGCAGGCCAGCAGTGTCTTGGCCACCCCCGGAAAATATGGGGAACTGGTGATTTTCAGAACCGATTCAACGGCTGCGCTTTCGGGCGGCGATAAGGCGTTGGCGACCTGGGTGGCTCCGGGTATTGACGATGGCAGCGCACTGTCTTTAAGTTCGCCCGTGGTGTGGGCAGGAGGCGGTTTGTTGGTGGCTGCGCTGGCCAGCAGTGGATCGTCTTCAAGCACGG
>CAMDKK010000104.1 GCA_945901045.1 Limnohabitans sp. Rim8 | reverse complement strand
ACGCGCATGCAGTTGGACCGCCGCATTTCAGCCACCTTCAAAGACTTGCCTGGCGGGCAGGTGCTCGGGCCCACCTACGACTACACCCAGCGCTTGCTTGATTTTTCGTTATTGGCCAATGCCCAAGAGATTGAATCCCAAACCACCGCACTTGATGCGCCTTCTGCGCCTTCTGCGCCTTCTGCGCCTTCTGCGCCTTCGCCGCTGCTACCCCTTTCATCTGTGTCATCTGTTCCAGCCGTGCCTCGGGTGGTGGACCTGCTCAATCAAGAAGGCTTGATCGAACGCTTTGAGCGTTCAGACCACGATCCTGCCCCGCGCGACTTGACCCGCGAGCCGCTGCGCTTTCCGGCGGATCGGGCCACCCGTTTGCAAAACATCGCCCGCGGTGACGAAGGTTTTTTGCTGGCCATGGCCTACTCCACCCAAAGGGGATATTCGCATTCGCACCCGTTTGTGGGTGAGGTTCGCTTGGGGCAGGTCGCGGTGGAAATTGAGCCCGAAGAGTTGGGCTTTGCGCTGTCTATTGGCGAAATCGAAATCACAGAGTGCGAAATGGTCAATCAATTTGCAGGCAGCAAAACCGAGCCCCCCCAATTCACCCGAGGTTACGGCCTGGCATTTGGGCAAAGCGAACGCAAAGCCATGGCCATGAGCCTGGTGGACCGTGCGCTGCGGGCCGAAGAATTGGGCGAGCCCATCGAGTCGCCAGCGCAAATGCAAGAGTTTGTCCTCTCGCACAGCGACAGTCTTGAAGCATCAGGCTTTGTGCAGCATTTAAAGCTGCCCCACTATGTGGACTTTCAGTCCGAGCTGGAGTTGGTTCGCAAAATGCGGGCACGCCTTTCTAACCCCGATGAGACGCCTGTATGAACGCGCCCGAAGTCAACTTTGCCTATCTGGACGAGCGCACCAAGCGCATGATCCGTCGCGCCATTCTCAAAGCCGTGGCCATTCCTGGCTACCAAGTGCCCTTTGGCTCACGCGAAATGCCATTGCCTTACGGATGGGGCACTGGCGGCATTCAGGTCACAGCCTCTGTGATCGGTCCGCACGATACCTTGAAGGTGATCGATCAAGGCTCAGACGACACGGTCAACGCAGTCAACATTCGGCGCTTTTTCGAGCGTACGGCCGGCGTCAACACCACCACGCGGACCCATGAGGCGACACTGATCCAAACGCGCCACCGCATCCCGGAAATGCCTTTGGTAGAAGGTCAAATCATCGTCTACCAAGTGCCGGTGCCAGAGCCCATGCAACGCCTAGAGCCCCGAGAAACCGAGACCCGCACCCTGCATGGGTTGGCCGAATATGGGCTGATGCATGTCAAGCTTTACGAAGACATTGCCCGCTACGGCCACATTGCCACCACCTACGACTACCCGGTCATGGTGAACCACCGTTACATCATGTCGCCCTCACCGATTCCGAAGTTTGACAACCCCAAAATGCACATGAATCCAGCCCTGCAGCTGTTTGGTGCTGGCCGCGAAAAACGCATCTATGCGGTGCCGCCTTACACCGCAGTCGAAAGCTTGGCGTTTGAGGACCACCCTTTTGAGATTCAACAATGGCAAGCCGCCTGCGCCCAATGTGGGGCTACCGATTCCTTTTTGGATGAGGTCATCCTCGACGACGCAGGTGGGCGCATGCATGTCTGCTCCGACTCGGATTATTGTCAAACCCGGCAAGACACGAAGGAGCAGGTATGAGCTTGCACATTCGCCAAGCCACGCAGCAAGACCTGCCCAGCGTCTTGCAGTTATACGCCCAACCGAGCATGGACAACGGCAAGGTCTTGTCGCTGCAGGCTGCGACGGTTCACTTCGAACGCTTCAGCGCTTACCCCAACTACCGACTTTTTGTGGCCAGTGAGTCCATGCCAGAAGCCACAGTGATCGGCACCTACGCTTTGCTGGTGATGCACAACCTGGCCCATCAGGGCACGCCGTCAGCCATTGTCGAAGATGTGGTGGTCAGCGAATTGCACCAGTCCCAAGGCATTGGCCGCGACATGATGCAACACGCCATGCGCCAAGCGCGTGAGGCCGGTTGCTACAAACTGGTGCTCTCGTCCAATCAACAGCGCGAACGGGCACATGCCTTTTACGAGTCCTTGGGCTTTGCGCGCCACGGCTACAGTTTTCAGATCGAGATGTGACATGCTGACCCATGATAATTTTCCACCCTTGCTGCGTGTACGCGGATTGGGCAAACGTTACGGGGACCGTGTGGCACTGCAAGATGCCAGCTTTGAGTTGTGGCCCGGTGAGGTCATGGCGGTGGTGGGCGAGTCGGGCTCTGGCAAAACGACCTTGCTCAATGCCATTGCCGCGCGCGCAAAACCGGACACAGGGCAAGTGGAATTTCTGGATCGACAAGGGTGCATGCAGGATGTGTACGCCATGTCGGAGGCGCAACAACGCTTGTTGGCCCGCACCGACTGGGGATTTGTGCATCAAAACGCGGCCGATGGCTTGCGCATGGATGTCTCAGCCGGGGCCAATGTGGGCGAGCGCTTGATGGGCTTGGGCGAGCGGCACTATGGGCGCTTGCGCAGCACGGCGCAGGACTGGCTGCAGCGGGTCGAAATCGATGCCACGCGCATCGACGACACGCCGCGCACTTTTTCGGGGGGCATGCGCCAGCGCTTGCAAATTGCCCGCAATTTGGTGACAAGCCCTCGCTTGGTGTTCATGGACGAGCCCACTTCAGGCTTGGATGTTTCGGTGCAAGCACGGCTGCTGGACATGCTGCGTCAACTCACGCGTCAAATGCAATTGGCGGTGGTGATCGTGACCCATGACCTGGCGGTGGCCCGCTTGCTGGCACACCGCATGATGGTGATGCAGCGCGGTTGCGTGGTTGAAGCGGGTCTGACAGACCAAGTGTTGGACGACCCGCAACACCCCTACACCCAGTTGCTGGTGTCTTCTGTGTTGCAAGCTTAAAGCCGAGGTCACCATGATGCTGCAAATGAAACAGGTGTCCAAGCAATTCACGCTGCACAACCAACACGGGGCCCAACTGCATGTGCTCCACAATGTCAATCTGTCGGTGGCTGCGGGCGAATGCGTGGTGCTCGACGGACCTTCGGGCATGGGCAAGAGCACTTTGCTTAAACTCATTTACGCCAACTACCGCGCCAGCAGCGGTCTCATTCAGGTCACGCAGGCCAATGGTCACATTTTGGAATTGACGCAGGCTGCTGCGCGCGACGTGATCCGCATGCGCCGCGACACCGTCGGCTATGTGAGCCAGTTTTTGCGGGTGATTCCGCGCGTTTCGGCACTGGATGTGGTGGCCGACTCTTTGCTGGACGATGCCCTTGACCAGCCCGAGGCGCTAGAGGCTGCGCGCGAACAGGCCCGGGTGTGGTTGAGCCGGCTTCGTATTCCCGAGCGTTTGTGGCCTCTGCCGCCGGCCACCTTTTCAGGCGGCGAGCAGCAGCGCGTCAACATTGCCCGCAACATGATCAAGCCGCGGCCTTTGCTGTTGCTTGATGAACCCACCGCCTCTTTGGACGCAGCCAACACGCAAACCGTGATCGACTTGATACAAGAAGCAGTCGCCCGCGGCACTGCCTTGGTGGGCATCTTTCATGATGCCCATGTCGGCGATGCGGTGGCCACGCGGCGCATCGATGTGACGCACTTCAGGACTTCGCCATGAACATGATTTTTAAAAATGCCCAACTGGTGCTGCCGCATGAAGTGGTGCAAGGCAGTGTGGCCGTGCACGATGGGCTCATTACATCGGTTGACCAAGGCCCTGCATTGCAGGCCCATGGGTGGGATTTGCAGGGCGATTACCTGATGCCGGGTTTTGTCGAAATGCACACCGATAATTTTGAGCGTCACTTGATGCCCCGGCCCAAAGTCCAATGGGCCGAAATGCCGGCCTTGCTCGCGCATGACGCCGAGGTGGCCGCTTCAGGCATCACCACGGTGTTTGACGCCTTGGGCGTGGGCGACGCCGACCCGGACAGCTTGCGCGGCAGCACCTGGGATAAGGTGTTGCAAGTCCTGGACTTTGCCCAAACCGAACATTTGCTGCGCGCCGATCACCACGTGCATGTGCGCTGTGAATTGCCCGCGCCCAACACCATCGATTTGTTTCAGCCTTTTCATGCGCACCCCCGCTTGTCCTTGATTTCTTTGATGGACCATACGCCAGGCCAGCGGCAATGGGAAAACATCGAGGTGGCCCGTGTGTATTACACCGGCAAAAAAGGATGGTCGAATGAAAAGTTCGAGCGCCAAGTTTCACATGCAGCCGAATTGCAAGCGCGTTACGCGGCACCGCACCGGGCCTATTTTGTGAATTATTGCCACGCGAACCACATCGCCCTGGCCAGCCACGACGACACCACTGCGGCGCATGTTCAGCAAGCGCATGCCGAAGGCGCCAGCATGTCGGAGTTTCCGACCACGCTGTTGGCCGCTCAAACTGCCCACGCCAACGGCTTGTTGACCGTGATGGGTGGGCCCAATGTGGTGCGCGGTGGCTCGCACTCGGGCAATGTTTCGGCTGCAATCCTGGCCCAACAGGGCTTGCTCGATATCGTGTCGTCGGACTACGTGCCCGGCAGTTTGCTCAGCGCCGTGGTGCGCTTGGTGGACGATGGCATTTACAGCTTGCCCCAAGCTGTGGCCACGGTCACCCACAACCCCGCCTTGGCGACGGGCCTGAAAGACCGGGGGCAAATTGCAGTCGGGCAGCGGGCCGATTTGATCCAAGTGCGCCTGGTTGACTTACCGCAGGGCGGACGACAGGGCGTTGTACGGGCTGTCTGGCGTGAGGGTGAGCGGGTCATTTAAGCGTTCAATGACATCCAAACTTCCCGCCATTGTCAAATCCTTGTCACACAAAATGAACACACTAAGGAGGTATAGATACATTGGGATTGAATGACCATGGCTTTGAAGATTCAAAAATTAGACAAACATTTTGCGAATGGAAAGCATGCTTTGTGCGACATCCATTTGGACATCGGTGAAGGTGAGATGGTCGCCTTGATCGGTGCCTCCGGCTCCGGCAAGTCCACTTTGCTGCGCATGATTGCAGGTTTGTTGCCCGCCGACGCCAACTCAGGTTCATTGATCGAAGTCAACGGAAAATGCGTGCAAAAAGACGGCCGCATAGCGCAGGACATTCGCGCCATCAGATCGCAAGTGGGTTTTGTATTCCAACAATTCAACTTGGTCGATCGCTTGCCAGTTTTGGTCAACGTTTTGGTGGGTCGACTGCACTGCATGCCCTTGTGGCGAGGGCTGCTGGGTGTCTTCAATGCGCAAGAAAAAACCTTGGCCTTGGAGGCTTTGCAGCGGGTGGGCATTTTGGAATGCCATGCACAACGCGCTTCCACTTTGTCGGGTGGACAGCAGCAGCGCGCTGCGATTGCCCGCACCTTGGTGCAAGGCGCCAAATTGGTTTTGGCCGACGAGCCCATTGCCTCCTTGGACCCCGAGTCGTCGCGCAATGTGATGGAGATCTTGACGCGCATTCAGCGCGAAGACGGTCGCACCGTGGTGGTGTCCTTGCATCAAGTTGACATGGCGATTCGCTATTGCCCCCGCGTGATTGCGCTGAACCAAGGCCGGGTGGTCTACGACGGCCCGTCATCCGAGCTGACCCCCCCATTGCTGCGTCAGTTGTATGGCATGCAGGCCGATGAATTCATGAGCGGGAGCGAGTTGCTGACGGCTCAAGCTGAAGATAAACCAAAACCGACTTTGGCATGGACAAGACCCATGGCACAAGTCGCTTGAATTTCACATCTTTTTAACCTCACTGGAGATCCAGACATGTTCAAGAAAACCCTGGCTGCATTGGCCATTGGCTTTGGCCTGACGGGCGCCATGGCGCAAGACATTAACTTCGGCATCATTTCGACCGAATCCACACAAAACTTGAAAGCCGATTGGCAGCCCCTGTTGGAAGACATGGAAAAGCAAACCGGCCTGAAGGTCAAAGCATTTTTCGCCCCTGACTACGCCGGCATCATCGAAGGCATGCGCTTCAACAAAGTGCACATCGCTTGGATGGGCAACAAATCAGCCATGGAAGCGGTAGATCGCTCCAACGGCGAAGTGTTTGCCCAGATGGTCAACGCCGACGGCACACAAGGCTACTACTCGCACCTGATCGTGCACAAAGACAGCCCCTTGAACAACTTGAGCGACTTGTTCAGCAACGCCAAAAATCTGAGCTTTGGCAACGGCGACCCCAACTCCACATCGGGCTTCTTGGTGCCTGGTTTTTATGTGTTTGCACAAAATAAACAAGATCCAAAAACACTTTTTAAAGTGGTGCGCAGTGCCAACCACGAGACCAACGCCTTGGCCGTGGCCAACAAGCAAGTGGACGTGGCGACCAACAACAGCGAAAACCTGGACAAGCTCAAAGAGCGCCAGCCTGAAAAAGTCAAAGACATCAAAATCATCTGGACTTCGCCCCTGATTGCCTTGGACCCCTTGGTCATGAGCAAGAGCTTGCCCGAAGCAACCAAGGCCAAAGTCAAAAACTTTTTCTACAACTACGCCAAGACCGATGCTCGCGAAAAAGAGATCGTCATGAAGATCTCTAAGTTGTCCGGCTTCAAGGTGTCGACTAACGAGCAACTCAAGCCAATCCGCCAGTTGGACTTGTTCAGCCAGCGTAACAAGATCGACACAGACACCACCTTGTCGGATGCTGAAAAGAAAACCAAACTGGCCGACTATGACCAGAAATTGGCCGCATTGAAATAATTTCTCTGCTTTGACAGATTCGCCGGCTTCTTCCTGCACCGCGCGTGCAAGACGAAGCCGTCTTTACTTTGAGTGAAGTCCCTATGTCCCTTATTTCGCACCCACCCT
Organism: Limnohabitans sp. Rim8; assembly: GCA_945901045.1. GTDB lineage: Bacteria > Pseudomonadota > Gammaproteobacteria > Burkholderiales > Burkholderiaceae_C > Limnohabitans_A. The sequence continues at coordinate 400 of CAMDKK010000104.1, read as the reverse complement.
TGCACGCACTGGCTCAAACTGCCGGCGCGAAGCGCAGCCTGACATGGTATTTGTCCTGGGGTTTCATCCTTATGCTGTTGGCCGCCTCTTGGCAAGGTGCTGACATGCGCCCTGTCGAGTTGTTCCGCGACTCCAGCAACATGGCCACTTATGCGGCAGACTTCTTTCCGCCCAACTTCCGGCAGTGGCGGCTCTATGTGGAAGAAATGTTAGTTACCCTGCAAATCGCTTTGTGGGGCACCGCCTTGGCCGTCATCACCGCCGTGCCCATGGCCTTGCTGGCGTCCTCCAACATCGTGCCTTGGTGGGTGTATCAACCCGTACGCCGTTTGATGGATGCTTGCCGCGCCATCAACGAAATGGTGTTTGCCATGTTGTTTGTGGTGGCGGTGGGCTTGGG
>CAMDKK010000103.1 GCA_945901045.1 Limnohabitans sp. Rim8 | reverse complement strand
TGATGCTCTGGCCCGCGACGCGCACCGCCTCGTCGGTCAGCTTGACACCGCCAGTCGGGTTGGCTCGGCTTGCCACGAGTTCGGCCATGAACTTGTAGCTATCGGGGGGAATGACGACGTGGGCGTGGGAGTCGATGATCATAGGAGTCTCCAGTAGTTGATTGAAAAAAAAGTAGGTGTTACGGTGATCAGGCACTCCTGCAATCACGCGTATCTCGCAGCAGCCTCAAAGCGACATAGCAGCGTAACGTCATAGAGGTCATGGTTCGCCTGTAATGAGTGGCATTGAATGAGGTTCAGTGTGTTAAACCTAAAAACCGATCAACAAGGCTTTTATCGGCCAACATATCAGCGCTTGGCCCTTCGTGGACCACGCTGCCATGGTCAATCACGACGCAACGCTCAGAGTGTGCGAGTGCAAGTTCGTACTTTTGTTCAATGAGCAAAATGCTCATATTGCTGCCGATGCGCATGAGGTCGATGGCTCGCAGCATTTCTATAACGATGATTGGGGCCAATCCCTCAACTGGCTCATCCAGCAGTAGCAAAGAAGGATTGGTCACAAGAGCACGCCCCAGCGCTAGCATCTGCTGCTCACCGCCCGAGAGCTGGTCGCCATAGTTAAGCCTGCGTTCACGAAGACGAGGAAACAGACCATATACACGTTCAATGTCCCAGTGGCCAGGTCTTTGCACCACGGTCATGTTCTCTTCTACGGTAAGTGACTGAAATACTTCTCGCTGCTGTGGAACCCAAGCAATCCCAGAGCGATTTCGCTGGTAGGGGGCTAGTTTTTGTAACTGCTTACCCTCAAAATGAATATCACCAGAATGATGGTCCGTTAGCCCAATGATTGTTTCAGCCAATGTCGTTTTGCCAACGCCATTTCGCCCTATAACCACCAAAGTCTCGCCTGGATAAATGTCCAAATTAAAACTGTGCAATACACGGGCAGCGCCATATCCAGCGTTCACGTTTCGCATCGTCAGTAAGGGCATGATTTGACTTGAATTGGTCATTGAATCAAGTTCCAAGATAGGCGTCTCTGACACCAGCATGGGCACGAATTTCGTCTGGCGTCCCATTGGCAATAACGGTCCCACCAGCAAAGACGGATACCCGGGTTGCATAGCTAAAGACCAGATTCATGTCATGCTCTATGAAAAGTACGGTTGTTCCTTGGGCCAAGGTAACGACTTGCTCAAACAACGCACGGCCCTGGGAAGTAGAAAGACCTGCTGCAGGTTCATCCAACAAGAGTACACGGGGTCTGAGTGCATAAGCCAACACCACTTCAAGCACACGCTGCTTGCCATAAGGTAGGAGTTGCGTGGCAACGTTTGCATCGTCGGCCAGGCCGAATTTTTCAAGTAAGGTATAAGCCTCATCAATTTGCGAGTGCAGGTGTTTTATAGCGCGAAAGCTGGGCTTCGCAACTTTGTCGCGTTGGCAAATTGCGATGACAACAGATTCCAGTGGGGTTAATGAGTCGAAAAGCGTGTTGATCTGAAACGTTCTCACAATACCTTCAGCCACGCGTTGTTTTACGCTATGACGCGTCACATCCTGTCCATCTAAAAGGACTTCACCGCTTGTAGGTGAAAGTAAACCCGTGATGATCGCTACGAACGTTGTCTTGCCAGCTCCGTTGGGCCCAATGATTGCATGGCACTCGCCACGCATCAATTCGAAATCAAGGTTATTGAATACCTTTACCCCACCAAAGGCCATGCTCAGGTTGCGTGTCTTTAAAACAAAATCAGGGGCTAAAGGCATATTCACAAGGAAGTGCCTCCGGGCAAGGTATTTCTCTTGGATCGATGCTCTGTAAGACGTATCCAAAACTGACTTGCGGTTGGTAAGATACCTGTTCGAAAAAAGGTGACGATAAGAACAAGCAGTAGCCCAATCCAAAAATACCAGTAAATGGGATTGAGAGCAGCCAACTGGTCACGCAACACGACATAAACCAATGCGCCAAAGAACCCGCCATAAAGCATTGCCGTTCCACCTATAACAAGCACAACCAAGAGGTCAGCTGATCGCTGGAAGGACATCATCTCGGGGGATGCGAATTGAGTGGTTTGGGTCAGCAGCGCGCCTGCAACACCGGCAACAAAGGCAGAGATACCGAATGCCCATGTCAGGTCACCAGCGACTGGCGCCCCCAACATAGTCATGCGGCGTGAATTGTCGCGTGCGCCAATTAAAGACAATCCCCAGGCTGAGTTGACCAAAGCCCGTACGCCTAAAAATAAGATAAAAGTCACGCTGAGAATATAGACATAGGCTGTATGTCCACTCATATCAAATCGAAACAAGCCAAGCACCGGAGCAATAACAATGTCTTGCAGGCCATCATGGCCACCTGTCAGTTTTGTTGAACGGTCTACGAAGTCATAAAGCAGCAAATTCAGGCCCAAGGTAACCATCAATAAGCCAACACCGTACAAACCACGGACGATACGTCCCGTCATCAAGCCAACGATTCCGGAAACAAGTCCAGCCGCCAATAATCCTGATAGGGGCTCTGTCCAACCAAACTTACCCAAAAAACCTGCGGTATATGCACCAATTCCGAAAAAAGCAGCATGACCTAGTGAGGGAATACCGCGATAACCAAGAACCAAATCAAGCGACATGGCGAACAGGCCCCAGATCAATACCTGACCGAGTAAAGCGAGGTTGATGCCTGGGTAAAAAAACGCGCCTGCCCAAGCCAACCAGAAGATAATTTCCCAAGCGCTCCATCGCACACGCAGCCTGAAAAACAAGTTTGCTGTTTCACGCATGGCCAAGCTTTCTACCCAGTAGACCTTGAGGACGCCAGAGCATGACCGCGACAGTAAAAATGTAGATGATGGAGCCCCCCGCGGCTGGAAAATAATATTTGGTGCACACGTCAGCAACACCAATTGCGAGCGCAGCGATTAAAGTTCCAACAATCGTGCCCATGCCTCCAACCGACACGACGATCAACATGTAAACAAGATATCGAAATGGAAAATTGGGATCAAGTCCTAGCAAACTGGCCGATAGCGCCCCACCCAGTCCCGCCAAGCCGCCACCGACTGCGAAAGTCATTGCAAAAATCACTTGCATGTTGAGACCTGAACCTGAGGCTACTCGGGGGTTGTCTACGCAGGCCCTGACCATGGCCCCAAAGCGGGTTCGCTCCACACCGAACAAGATAACCAAGGTCAGGATTACCCCGACACAAACAAGAAAGATTCTGTAGCGTTCAAGTGTCAGCCCAACGACATCAATTTGCCCCGTTAACCAAACTGGAACCGAGACCGGCTTGTACTCGGGACCAAAGAAATAGGCGATAGTCGAAATCGACATAAAGACGAGGCCGATACTTAGCAAAACTTGCGTGAGGTCGTCCGTGCCATAGAAAAACCGCAAAACCAAACGCTCTAGCGCTATTGAAAATAAGCCCGTCATTAAAAATGCAAGCGGCAGAGTCGCCAGAAATGGAATATCAAACCGCTCCATTGCGGTGACCATGACGTAGCCGCCGAGCATACACAGGCTCACATGCGCAAGATTAACAAAACGCATCATTCCCATCGTCACCGAAAGCCCGACGGCCATGATGAAAAGAAGGAAGCCATAGGCCAACCCATTGAACAGAGTCGTTAAAAAGACCATTGCTTGGGGGTGCGTTAAGTCGGGGAGCGAATCTGTTTTGATGCTGGACCGATATCAACTAACTCATTGTGCAGGTACGTCCTTGATGGTTTCGAATTCAATGTTCTGCAAAACTCCTCCAATACGTTCAACTCTGCGAATGTAAGCGTTTTGGATGATGTCCCCGGTTGTTTTATCCAGTGAAATAGGACCGCGTGGACTGTCAAACTGCTTACCTTTGACAGAAGCAATGAACTTATCTGGATCGAATTTCTGCCCACGTTGGGCTTCAAGGCCTGCATAAAGAACTTGCAAGGCGTCCCACATGGTGACTTGTGCAAATCCTAAGCGCGGTGTTTTATCAAATTCCGCCAGATAGCTTTTTACAAATGCTTGATTGGTAGCTGCTGGGTGAGTAGGTGAATAATGGCCAACGCTGATCACGCCTAATGCAGCGTCGCCAGAAGCATCCAAGGTACTTTCATCCGTCACGTCGCCTGTGGACAGCAGTTTCAACTTTGTATTTTTCAGCCCTGCATCAGCGTATGCCTTGAGAAATCCCAGCGACAATTCCCCTATGGGCATGAAGACGAAGGCGGCATCAGCACCAGAATCTTTGATTTTTTGCATATAACCTGAGAATTCTGAATTTCGAACAGGCACTTTGATGACACTGGTGATGACGCCGCCAGCTTCAGTGAAGGTTTTAGTAAACGTTTGCTCGGCGTCTTGGCCCGGACCGTAGTCGGCAATCACAATGACGACCTTCTTGATATCGTTTTTGGCTGCCCACTGCGCCATGGGGCGCACAGACTGAGGAATGGAGAAGAATGTGCGCAAGTAGTAAGGCGACTTCTCACCAACGATTCCCCGCGTAGCAGCGCCAGTAATGATGGCGGGAACCTTGCCTTCCGTCACAAGAGGGGCTATGGCTAAAACGTTGGGGGTGAAATCTGGACCTAAGATGACTTGAACCTTCTCGCGAACTATCAACTCTTGTGCCATACGACGCGCGACCTCTGGATTGGGTCCGGTCGTGTCGCGGCGGATAAATTCTATTTTTTTACCCCCAGGCTCTGAGCCATATTTCTTTTGGAACATCTTCAAAACGTTATCAGACGCGATGCCAGCACTTGCAGATATGCCTGAATAGCTGATTAGCATCCCAACTTTCACTGTTTCCTGGGCAAGTACAGGGGTGACGGTAAGGAGGCCGCACGATATTGCAATCACAGCCGCTTTAATCAGCATTGTTACTTTCATGCTTATCTCCTAAGGTTATCTTTAAGTTTGAATCGTTGCCTGCTCAACTTAATTGAATTCAATTTTGAATGTAATAGGGTGATTCCCTGAATTACCTGAATTTGATGAAAATTGGATCGACTTTGTCCGTCTTTCGAAGAACTGCATTTGTATTCAACCAGTGCCCGGCCCTAACTTCATCGTCACTGCGCGACCCGCGATACTGTCAATAACACAGGGTGCGTTGCTGTGCAGAGGCAGCCGGTCACCACGCCAGTTAATTGCAATTTGTCGAGGGCATCTGAGAAGGCGCAAACATCTTGCCTGCGTAGGCGTTGGACTTAGGAGTTGGTCATTTGGTTGTGTTCATGCTTTGGTTTTAAAAAAGTGTTTTCCAAGATGCAAACGCAAGGCCCGTTCCTGTCAGCGCAGGGGTGCGGTAAGCCGGGACATACTCAACCCATTCCATATCCAATTCCTTGGCCATCTCGCCCACAACCAGCCAGTTTCGGATTTCCGAGCTGCCGGCCTGCAGACGCAGCGGGTCAAATCCGGCCAACGCCCCGCTGTCCTTGGTACGGATGGCTGTTAACACTTGCTGGTCGAGTTCCTCGTCCACCACAAAGTGACTCAGCCCCCCAGAAGCAATCACGCCCACCCGCAGATCTTGTGGCCACAGCGCGATCAGCTCACGCAAAGCCTTGCCCAAGGCGACGCAACGGCGCGGTGTGGGTTGGTTGGGCGGGTCAAAGGTGTTCAGGATCACTGGGATGACTGGTAGTTCATGGCCCTTGAGTAATCGGCGGTGGATGAACTGGAAGGCATGCCCTTCGGACTGCCCGGGCTCCAGACCGTCCATGGCGGCGATGTCAAAGTCGCGGTCACACAGTTGGCGAATCAGCCACTCAGCCAGATCGCTTTTGACGGGGTATTCGCGGTCCACTTCAGGTTCGTGCCGCCACATGCGGGCCGTCTTGGGCCAGGGGTCATTCGGAGCGACCGGCTCACGCGCCGTGTTGCGGATGGTGGGGCCAAAAAAAATGGCCATCGCCGGGTTGTTGCTGGTGCGAAACAGCTCGGTCTGGTCGTCACCCACAATCAGCAGCACATCGAGCTTGGCGGCCACGATACGTTCGTGCAGGGCATCCATCGCGGTCTGGCTGGCATCAAAGCGTTCGTCCATCTTCTCGGGCGTGACCATGGCCTCGGTGCCAGGTGGCATGCCCGCCAGCAGCGCGTCATAGTTGGTCTTTCGCCCTTGCTTATCGTAATAGTGCATGTTTTTGGTGTCGATCACCTTGAAGCCGTGTTGCCAGTCTTCACGTTGCGACACCAGCATGATGCTGTGTGAAGAGCCAAATGCGGCGACGAGTTTTGCCATGGTGTTGTCTTTCTGCGTGACCGCTCAAACGACTAATTAGGTGCGCAGTTGCGCAATTTGCTCTGTGCTGTATCCCAAGCCGGTCAATATCGACTCTGTCTGGTCACCCTGGTACGGTGCAGCTTTCATCGGACCTTCGTTGCGCGGATGACGCGAAAACTGCATTGACGCCTTGGTGCGGGTTTTGAAGGCCGCACCGACGGCCGCGTCCACACGTAAACGGTTTTTCACACGCTCGGGGTCCGAGCCAAAGCCCGATTCGTCGATCAGCTGAGGCACCTCGATCATGTCATCGCTCCCAGGTGCTGCCGGTGGATTTTCAAGCTGGAACACCCGCGCGCCCAAATCGGCAAATGTGCGGACGGCCGTGGGGCCTGCACGCACACGCGTGGCATCCAAAATGGTGAACCGGGTCACAGGCCCCTTGCGTTCAGTGGACATGCAATCCCTTTCAGACCGGTGTGAACATGGGCACTGAGTGACCACCGTCGGTCGGTTGAAACACCACGCGCACCTTTTGTCCAATGGTCACCTGTGTTGGATCGCAGTCCACCAAATTGGTCATAACAGTCACGCCTTCGTCAAGCGTCACATAAGCCATGGTGTAGGCAGCATCGTCTTTGCCCATGGTGCTGAAGGAATACACCACGCCGGTGCCAGGCGAGTCTTGCCAGACGGTGTCGGCGCTCAGGCAAAACGGGCAAATGTCGCGTGGATAGTGGTGAACTTTGCCGCAGCTGATGCATTTTTTGACCAGGTAACGGCCTTCGTCAGCGGCTTGCCAGAAATGCAAGGATTCAGGAAGCACGCGGGGGGCTGAAATTTTTCTCATGGTCAGACCCTTTCCATAATCAAGGTGCCTGCGGTGTGGCGCGAAGCAAGTGCACCACCAATACCGTTGGCCAGAGCCCAGGTGCAGTTGGGCACTTGCACCATGGGATGCGCTTCCCCTCGCAACTGGCGCACGGCTTCGATGACCTTGGTCACGCCTCCCCGGTTGGCCGGGTGGTTATTGCACAGGCCGCCGCCGTCGGTGTTGAAAGGCAGTTTGCCCACGCCCGAGATCAGGTTGCCGTCCATCACAAATTTTCCGCCTTCTCCCTTTTTACAAAAGCCGAGGTCCTCAAGCTGCATCAGCACGGTGATGGTGAAGCTGTCATAAAGCGAGGCATATTGGATATCGGCCGGTTTGATCCCTGCTTCGGCAAACGCCACCGGACCCGAAAAGGCAGCGGCCGAATAGGTCAGGTCAATTTCACCACCCATGCCATGCTTAGGGGCTTCGCCGGTGCCGCG
>CAMDKK010000102.1 GCA_945901045.1 Limnohabitans sp. Rim8 | reverse complement strand
CCACTGCCAGGGCCTGCAGCGCCTGCTTTTGAATCGCCAATTGGCGCCTTTTTGCTTCACCCATATGGTGACCTCGATAAATCCGTTGAAACTGGCTCCCAGTCTAGCTTACAGCCGGTTTATGCTGCATCAACTGCCGGAAATAGGATGAAGGTTTCAGATTCTGGAAATAATTGCTTTTCCGATTCCAAGTGTTCCTGAAAGCGCGCCATATCGCCTTGCTTGCCATACAGCAAGCCCAGGTGGGCGCGATAGCCAGGCGGTGTTGCTTTGCCGGCGCTGCGTATTTTTTCCAAATCGTTTTCCATCACCTTGGCTTGGGAGTCCAGAGCCTCGCGATCTCCGCGAAAGTAGGTGTCAATGTTTTTCTCGTAGCCATTCCAACCGTACAGATCAGGTGCTTTGGGGTTGGCACAACCGCCCAGAGCGGCCAGAGCGATCAACACTATTCCGCTTATGCGAAGGCATTGGTGTGGGCTGCGCTTGTTCATGGCGTGCCTCACAGCGCGGGCCGCCAAGCGCCACTGTCTATGCCAACGACCAAGTTGTTGACGGCTTCGCGAATCGCCAAGTCCAGTACTTTGCCGTTCAAGGTGGAGTCATAACCTGCGGTGCCGCCAAAACCGATCACTTCACGCTCTGAGAGGCTGTATTCGCCCGCACCTTGCGAAGAAAAAACCACTTCAGAGGTCAAAATGTTAACGATGTTGATGTTCACCTTGGCATAGGCAATTTGTGTTTTGCCGCGGCCCAAAATACCAAACAGTTGACGATCGCCCACATCTTTGCGGCCGAATTCTGTCACATCGCCAGTGATCACATAGTCAGCCCCTTTGAGGTTTTGGGTTTGTTTTTTCAGCGCAGCTTCGGTTTTGATTTCGCTCATCATTGTGCGGTCCAGCACGTTAAAACGCTGCGCTTGCTGCAGATGCGTCACCAAAATGGTTTGGGCCTGACTGCCCATGCGGTCTTCGCCGTTGGTGAACACCCCGCGCATGAATGACGAGCGGTTGTCAAATTTACCAATGGACACTGGTACGCGAACGCCTGCAAAGGGACGAGCGGCGGAGTCGACTCTTTGAATGGGAAGGGTTCTGGCACCTTCTTGGACACAGCCCGCGAGGGCCAAAGTGGCCATGGCGGCCATCAGCAGTTGTTTCATGAAAATTCCTTTGTGAGAATATTTTTTAATTATTTAGAAAAATAAAAGAAAATTTTATCAAATTTTATTGTTCTTTTTTAATTTTATGAGGCATGTTCGTCGGTCTGCACCATGGATGAGCCTGCGCTGTGTTTTGCGTGTGGTGCAGGCCCGAGTTGTTCCGGTTGCATGGGCCCACCGGGGTAGCTTCGGTAGTTGCGAGAATTCAGAAGGTTGGGGTAGCCTTCCATTGAAATAAAGGACTTGATGCGTGCCCGCAATTTCAACACCCCATGGATGCACGCGATTCGTGCCACTGCGGGGGCGTGGTCCAGCCCAAGGCTTGGCGCAATTGGGGCCTGAGCATGCAGACCACAATCGGTTGCACCCAGCGCCGCAGCAATGCTGGGAACCAATGTTCCATCACCGAGAGTGTGGCTTGCGCCACCCGCGCATTGCTTGCGTCATAGACCATTTCTTGGTGTTCATAGTTTTGGATCCAGAGGTCAAAGCGGGACTTGTCCGCCGGCAAGTCGTGCAAACCCATGCGGTGACCGACACCGATCCAGTAGTTAAACCAGGCTTGGCATTCATGCGCAGTGAATGCGCGCCAGCCAAATGACGCCATCCAGACCATGGGAAAGTCAATGAAGGTCCATAAGACAAACAGAAAATCGTCGTTGCGAATGCGGTATCTGGCGTGGATGGCATTCATGCGCTCAATGGCACGGTGCCCAAGATCTTGGTCCCACCCCGCTTCCATGAACTGCGCAATCAGCATGCTGGTGTCGTCGTAACGTTGCTGGCCACGCTGTGCAAACTCTCGTGTACCGTCAAGCAGACGCGATACCGAACGACTGCCGAAGGTGTGGAGCAAAGCCAGTTCCAGCGAGCGGGTGATGTCAAAGGGGAATTCATAGCAAGTCAACAAGTAGACAATGCGCTGACAGTCAGCTTGGGCATCGAGCTGACTGATTTCTTGCCGAATTTGCGGCGCATGAAAAATTTTCCAGGGGCGACGGTAAACCGGGCCGGGGGGAACTTGGGCAGGGGCAGTCGGTTGATGGAAGGGGCAGCGAGGTGCAGTCATGCGGATTTTATGAATATAAAAGTATTTATTATCATTTCAGAATGTTTCAACACAACACAAAGATAAATTTAAATCCGGGTAATAATATTTATCCGGGTATAATTTCATTTTTTTTCAAGGATATTGGAATGAACTTGCCCCTTCAAACCGAATTTGTGGCTTTTGAAGGCAGTTTTTGCTTGACTCAAGGTGCTCTGTCGGAGGTCGCCTTGCAGGTCAAGGCCGCTACTGAGGCGAGGCCTTTAGCCCATTTCATGGTGTTTAACGCCAACACCAGTGAGATCGTTGATTTTGACCTTCGAGGCACTTCGCAAGAGGTGTTGGCTCGCTTGGGGCTGAGGAACCCGGCCTCGCAGGCCCTCAAACCGAGCGCACAACCCATACCGCTGACGGACGCGGTTTCTTCCAAGGTTGGCCCGGGGCGACCCAAGTTGGGCGTGGTGGCGCGTGAGGTGACTTTGCTGCCGCGTCATTGGGCATGGCTGGCCAGCCAACCCGGTGGGGCCTCGGTGGCTTTGCGAAAATTGGTGGAGCAGGCACAACGCGAATGCCCTGCACAAGATTTGCGCAGACTGTCACAAGAATCAGCCTACCGCTTCATGTCGGCCATGGCCGGTAGCCTGGAGGGTTTTGAAGAAGCCGCTCGCGCTTTATTTGCCGCAGACCGTGAGCGGTTTGATGCCTTGATTGCGCCTTGGCCGCAAGACATACAAGCGCATTTGAAGCGCGTGGCCCAAGTGGCCTTGACCCCCTTAGAAAAGTTGACCAATCAGGAGTTACCCCGTGCGTGAAAAGTTTCGTTCCCGTGAGGCAGCCATGCCGTTCATCATGATCGCCGTGCTGATTGACATGGCGGCCATTGGCGTGATCGTGCCGGTGTTGCCCACATTGGTGGCCAGTTTTGCCACAGACCCAGCCGATCAGGCTTTTTGGTACGGCGTGGTCGCGGCAGCCTTTGGCTTGGCCAACTTTGTGGCCTCGCCGATTTTGGGGGCCTTGTCGGATCGTTTTGGGCGCAGGCCGGTGATGTTGTTGGGTTTCATGGGCTTGGGGGTGAGCTTTTTTGGCACCGCCATGACCACTTCTTTGGTCGGTTTGATCATCGCCCGCACCCTGGGCGGCGCTATGCAGGCCAACGTCGCCATCGCCAATGCCTATGTGGCCGATATTTCTGCGCCAGAGGAGCGCGCCAAACGTTTTGGTTTACTGGGTGCCATGATGGGCGTGGGTTTTATCGTGGGGCCGGTGGTGGGGGGCTTGTTGGGGGCGGTAAATTTGCATTTGCCGTTTTACTTGGCGGGCAGCCTGACACTGATGAATTTGCTTTACGGCTACTTTGTCTTGCCCGAGTCCTTGCCCTTGGATAAGCGCAAGGCCTTCAGCTGGCGTTCGGCCAATCCGGCCACGTCGCTGCGCAAGCTGGGGCAGCTCAAAGGCGTGGGGCCCTTGGTGGGGGTTGTGGCTTTCAGTGGGTTGGCGCAGTTTGTTTTGTATACGGTATGGGTGCTTCACAACAGCTTCAAGTTTGGCTGGGGGCCGCGCGAAAACGGCTGGTCTTTGGCCGCGGTCGGCATTGTGGCGGTGCTGGTGCAAGGGGTGTTGCTGGGGCGTTTATTGAAACGATTTTCGCCACAAAAGTTGGCCATGTGGGGCTTGGTTTCCTCGGTTTTGGGCTATGTCTTGTGGGGTGCAGCCACCGAGGGCTGGATGATGTATGCGGTGATCGCGGTCAACTTGCTGGGGGGCACGGTGACGGCTTCCGTGCAAAGCATGATTTCATCGGCGGCCGACAGCAAAAGCCAAGGGCAGACCATGGGTGCTGTGAGTTCACTCAATGGACTGATGGCTGTGGTGGCGCCCTTGTTGGGCGCCCCCATGCTGGCCATCGTGTCTCACTATCCGCAAGGTGACTGGCGCATTGGCGCACCGTTTTACTTTTGCGCGTTGCTGCAAGTGGCCTCGCTGGCGTTGGCGGTTCTGCATTTGCGGCGGCATGACCATCGACTTGCAAGTGCGATGAAGGTCTGACACGAAAAGGATTTGTAACGATGCGACACATTTGATTTGCAGCTGTGGTCATCCTGTGAAGGGGCTGCTGCGCTAAAGGTAGGCGGGGCGAAGGTGCCTCGCAGGCTTTGGAAGGCGCATCCCATGTCAAAACACCTTGTTTTCAATCGACTGAGTTCTGTTGTCAAGCTGACCTCAGCGCTGGGCCTGTCGGTCGTGTTGACCGCTTGTGTAGTCCCCCCGCATCAGGGGTATGGCTACAGCAACAGCAGCCACCATCAGGCGTATTCGCAACCCACAACGGTTTTCGTGCAGCCGCGGCCTGTGCATGTGCAGCCGTGGCCTGTGCATGTGCAACCGCGGCCTGTGCATGTGCAGCCGCAGCCTGTGTATGTGCAACCTCGGCCTGTGCACGTGCAGCCGAATCGCCCCATTCCTGTGATACCCAAGCCTGTTGGGGTGCCACACAGACACGAAGGGGGTTGGAGTTGGAATACCACCCAAAGAGAACGGTTGGAGCGCAGATCTGACGCGCCGCGCCATGTTTTTTAACTTGACGTTCATGCCCTCACATGGCTTTGAATAAATAGGCGTAAAGGCGGCTCACTCTCAGTAGCTCTGACTGGCCTTTCAAGCGCAAACTTAAGCGGCCCGTTTCGTCACGGGTAACGGATTCGATGGCGGTGGCCCGCACCACGCAGGCCCGGTGGATCTGCCAAAACACTTGGGTGTCCAGCCGCTGCATCAACTCCTTGAGCGGAGTGCGCAGCAACACTTCCGTGCCGTCCATCGTGAACACGCGCACGTATTTGTCAGCGGCTTCCAGGCGCAGCACCTCGCTTACCGGCACCAGGCGCAGCTGATTGCCGACGCTGGCTTGCAGCATGTGCAATGGCGCTGCCGCAGGTGTTGCCGTTGTTTGGGCTTGCAGCAGTGAGCGCAGTTGGCTCAGCACCGGGTCCAGGTCAGTGGCGTGTGGCGCCGCGCGTTGTTGCAAGCGGTTTTGCAGCCGCGTCACGGTCTGAGCCAAACGGTCGGCGCGCACGGGTTTGAGCACATAGTCCACCGCTTGGGCATCAAACGCCTGAATGGCGTATTGATCATAGGCCGTGACAAACACCAGCAAAGGGAATGCACTTTCTGCAGGCCATTCTTCGGCCAGTTCGGCGGCGGCGTCCAGCCCGTTTTGCCCGGGCATGCGGATGTCAAAAAACAGCACGTCGGGGCGGTGTTGCAGCGCCAGCTGCACGGCGCTCACGCCGTCGCCAGCGGTGGCGGCGATGTGCAGGGCGGGCCACAAGGCTTGCAGCTCGCGCTGCAGGGCTTGCGCCAACAGGGGCTCGTCTTCGGCGATCAGTGCGGTGGGCCGGGTGTTCATGGGCTGTTGTGTTCAAACGGGTGTCGTCAAGGGCAGGCTCAGAACCACGCAGGTGCCGCCCGTGCTCACAGCGCTGATGCGCATGCTGCCACGTTCGCCGTACAAGGTGTGCAGACGCTGGCGCACATGGCTCAGGCCCCAAGAGGCATCCGGTTTGCCGCTGTCGTCTGGCTGGGGCAGCGCCCGGGCCGCATCGGCCAAAGCCAGCTCACTGATGCCGCAGCCATTGTCGCGCACCGTCAGTAGCAACTGCGCGCCGTCAGTGCGGGCCTGCACCTCGATGCGGCCACCCGCCACCACCGGCTCTAGGCCGTGGCGAATGGCGTTTTCCACCAACGGCTGCAAGACGAAGCTGGGCACCTGAACAGCTGCCAGTGTGGTCGGCAAGTCCAAAGCAAACACCAGACGCGGCCCCATGCGAATCGCCATCAAGCAGAGGTAATCGTCCAGACGAGAAAACTCGTCGCTCAGTGGATGCAGCGGTTGGCGTGAGGCCAGCAAGGTGGTGCGCAAATAGTCGTCCAGGTGGTCCAGCATGGCCAGAGCGCGCACTGTGTCTTGCCCGATCAAGGCTCGCAAATGCGCCAGCGTGTTGAACAGCATGTGGGGTTCGAGCTGTGATTGCAGCAACATGAGCTGCGACTGCGTGACCTGCTGAGCCAACGATTCTGCTTTGGCGCGTTGGTAAAAATAGGCCACAAACGCGGCGCTGATGGCGACGGCGCTGACCACCATGCCGACAAAGCGGTTGGTGTTGAGTCGCCACAAATCCCAAGTCGACCAGCCCGCATAAGCATCGCCCACCAGCGTGCCCAAGACATAACCCAGCGGTATACCCACCGACAGCATGAGCGTGGCGGGCAGGGCAGGCGGCCAGAAGTGCGGGGCTTGGGCACGCAGCAGGCGTTTGAAGGCAAAACGCGGCACATCGGTCAGCAGCCAAACGAACGTGGAGATGGCGTAGGAGTAAACCAGCGACACATCCAAGGCGCTGGGGTTTCCTTTGGCCACGTCGCCGTTCCAGGTGCTCAAGCCGATCAAAAAGGCCACGGCCCACACGATCAGCAGGCGCTGTAGCAAGGGGCGACGGTGCTGGGGCGGGAGCCAGGCAAGAAGGGTGTTTGTGTTCATGGCTGATTTAGAGCTTTTGTTTGAAGAATACCGCGATCTGGTCGAATGCTTTTTGGCGGTCGGCGTCGGTGAACGCGGGCTTGGGCAAACCGCCGCGCATTTGGGTGGCGGCCACGGTTTGGGCGATGATCGCAGGCCAGGGTGACAGCCAGTCGAAGTGGCCCGCTTGCGGGTGGTCGGACAGGGTGGTGCAGCTGGTGCAATGCTTCAGCACATGTTGGCTGTGAAAGCGCGGCAGCAGCACACCGTCGTCGCCCGATGTGCTCAGGCCCAAGGGGATTCGGATGCGCGCCAGGCTGTCGGGGCTGAAGATGACCCCGACGGGCACGGAGAGGCTGACGGCTGCCACACGGGGGTCGGGGCGCGGGTCTGGTGATTCGATGCTTTTTCCTCCAAAGCTCACTTTCAAGTTCGCTGGCAGGTATTGCTCAGGCGCTCCGCGTGCCATTTCAAATTGGCGTCGGCGCTGGGTTTGCAGTTCAGGGCGTTGCCCCAATCCGTTCAGGCAAAAGCCAATGTCCTCATCTAAGTTCTGCGCGCAGTGCTGGATCAAATTCAGCATGCGCCACTGCGCTCCGGCCAGCACCAGGCCGGTCACGCCGCCCGCCGACATGCCGTGCACGCCCACGCGCCGGGTGTCCACCAGCGCGGCCAGGGCCGGGTCACGCGCCACGGCGTCGATGGTCTCGCTCACGTCTTGGGGGCGGGTTTTCCAGCTCTCGGGTCCTGCTTTGCTGAAGTCTTGCCAGTTGTCGCCCCGGTGTTCGGGCAGGGCCACCACAAAACCGGCGCGGGCCAGTGTGGCGGCCAATGCGTGGTCGGGTTGGGCGCTGCCCGCTGTGCCGTGTGACAGCACGATCAAAGACCGTTTGCCATTGGCGGCGGGCAGGGGCTGCGCGTTGCTGGCGACTTGCAGTGTGAAGGGTCCTTGGGTCAAGGGCTGGC
>CAMDKK010000101.1 GCA_945901045.1 Limnohabitans sp. Rim8 | reverse complement strand
TCCACCAGCAACCTCTCGCCTTGGAACCGCGTGGCGGTGTACTTGAGCCTGTGCGCGGTGAGCAACCACATCCGTCGCCACAAGCGCCCCGAATACATTGCGCACCGCGACTTCACCCCCATCGAATGCCTGCCCGACGATTGCCTGCTGAAAGACTACCCCGTTGATCTGCCCTGGAAAGACGGCATGCCCGGCAGCGCGCTGCAAACTTCCACGGTGCCTTTTGACGAGCAGAAAACCGCCGCATGAGCTTGTTTGCCAAACTTCAACAGCGCCAGGCCGAGGGCCGCCCGATACGCGTCGGCCTGATCGGCGCCGGCAAATTCGGCTCCATGTATTTGGCGCAAATTCCGCGCACGCCGGGCGTGCATTTGGTTGGCATTGCCGATTTATCTCCCGATGGTGCGCGCACCAATCTTAGCCGCGTCGGCTGGGAAGCCCAACGCATGCAGGCCGCATCATTGGACGCAGCCATGAAGGCGGGTACCACCCACATCGGTGAAGACTGGCGCGCACTGGTATCGCACCCGGCTATTGATGTGATCGTTGAATGCACTGGCCACCCGATAGCCGCCGTGGACCATTGCCTAGAAGCCTTCGCGCACGGCAAGCATGTGGTGAATGTCACCGTCGAGGCCGATGCCTTTTGCGGCCCTTTGCTGGCGCACAAAGCTGCCTTAGCTGGGGTGGTGTATTCACTGGCCTTTGGCGACCAGCCGGCCTTGATTTGCGACCTGGTCGACTGGGCCCGCACCTGCGGCTTTCCGGTGGTGGCAGCCGGGCGCGGCCACAAATGGCTGCCGCATTTCAACCAATCCACGCCCGATACGGTGTGGGCCAACTACGGCCTCACGCCCGAACAGGCTTTGCGCGGCGGGCTCAATCCCAAAATGTTCAACAGCTTTTTAGATGGCTCCAAGCCCTCCATCGAAAGCAGCGCGGTATCTAACGCCACCGGGCTAGGCGTTCCGTCCAACGGCTTGCTGTATCCACCGGCCAGCGTGGAAGACATCCCTTTTGTGACGCGGCCTGTTCAAGAAGGCGGGGTGCTCGAGCGCAAAGGCATGGTCGAGGTGATTTCGTCACTGGAGGCCAATGGCCGCAAGATTCCTTACGACATCCGCATGGGCGTGTGGGTGACGGTAGAGGCCGAGACCGATTACATCAAAAACTGCTTTGAAGAATACAACGCGCACACCGACCCCAGTGGCCGCTACTTCACGCTGTACAAGCGCTGGCACTTGATAGGCTTGGAAGTAGGCATGTCGGTCGCCAGCGTCGCGCTGCGCGGCGAACCCACGGGCGTAGCTATCGGCTGGAACGCCGATGTGGTGGCTACTGCCAAGCGCGATTTGCAGCCCGGCGAAATGCTGGACGGCGAGGGCGGCTACACCGTCTGGGGCAAATTGCTGCCGGCAGAAACTTCGCGCCAACTCGGCGGTTTGCCGCTAGGCCTGGCGCACAACATCCAACTGCTGCGCCCGGTGCGCCAGGGCCAGTCATTGTGCTGGGACGATGTCGCGATAGACACCAGCACCCGCGCCTATCAGTTGCGACGCGAAATGGAAGACCATTTTGCCGTGCCGCTGGCGAATGGCGCCAATTGATGGCAGCTTAGAAAATCGCCGAAATTGCGGGCGAAAAAATGGCAATAGACAGGCCGACGCCAACACACCAAACCAGGGTACGCAAGGCCGCTACATTGGCAAGATACAAGCCCGTGTAAATAACACGAACGCCTATGAAAGCCAAGGCAAGTTGGTCAGTACGGGCTTGGTCAATGTCTGCCATTTGCGCGGCAAGCACCGCAAAAATAAACAAAGGCAGAGCCTCAAAACTGTTGTTTTGTGCGGCAACAGCTCGGGCACGCCAGCCCTCTTGCGAGGCGGCAAAATCGCGCGGGTTGTTGTTGTCATAACCGCCTTCGCTGCGTTTTTTGCCAGCCATGCTGGCTTTGGCTAAACCCATGGTGAATACGGGCATCAAAGCTGCAATGAGCACTGTGGT
The DNA here is from genome assembly GCA_945901045.1 of Limnohabitans sp. Rim8. Classification (GTDB taxonomy): domain Bacteria; phylum Pseudomonadota; class Gammaproteobacteria; order Burkholderiales; family Burkholderiaceae_C; genus Limnohabitans_A. Next base: position 5,700 of record CAMDKK010000101.1, on the reverse strand, counting down.
GTTGGCAATAGTCATGAGGTCGTCTGTCGTGGGTATGGGTTGATTGGAGCTTCGAATCTAACATGCAAGGCTTGTTATTTCCGCTACCGTCATCACACAGTTTGGCGGTGAATGGCTGGCGTTGCGTCGGAGCTGGTGATCATGGCGCGGCCACCTCCACCATGATTTCGTTGCGCCTGAAGAGGGGCAGCGTCCAAGGCGGGTCGTAGCGCGAAAGCTGCGGTGTGCCTATGACCTGAAGGGACTGTTGCTTGGCCCAAGCCAAGGTTTCGTTGGTTTTTTCTTGCACCTTCGCCAAGGTGTTAAAGCCCGTGTAGCGATACACCACCATGTATTTTTGCGGTAGCTCGCGCAAGCTCACCGCGCTGTTGTTGGGTTTGGGAATATTGGCCAAGCTGTATTGGCTGGGCATCACGAAGTGGATGCGCCATTGATTGGCCTCCGCCAAGGCAGTGTTGCCCGATTGCGGCTCGACGGTGACGGGCGATGTCATGGTTATTTTCGAAGATTGGGGCTCCATCGTCACAGGGGCGGTCATGGCAATTTTGGCGGGTTGTTGTGCGCCCGGCGCAAGGTTGTTGCCAAAGATGAAATCAGCAATCAGACGAAAGCCTTTGCTTGACGCCGTGTCCATGTCGCCGTTCACCACGGTTTCGGCGATCAGAAGAGGCGCGTAGTGCCGCAGCTCGAAGGGGGCTTGCGAGATGCGCACGTCGTAGCGGGGTTCTTCAATGGCCATGGCCGACTCCATTCCTAAAAATACGACCAGAAAAGTAAGAAGGGCAGGGATTTTGAAGTGCATGACTGCAATGGCTCCAGAAGATGTTGAGTAGATTCACAGGCAAAAAAGCGTCTTAAAGCCACAGTTTACGGTAAGTGCCATCGGCGTCGTAGTCGTTTGCCTGCTTGTCGGGATTGAAGCGCCGGGACCCTCTGGGGTCGGTGCCGCGACCACTGAGGTACAACCAGTTGCCTTGGTTGTTGTAGATGTCAAAGTCTATCAGCTGAGATTCAAACCAAGCTGCGCCGGCACGCCAGTCGCAGCGCAAATCGTGAATCAAAAAACTCGCCAAATTTTGTCTCAAGCGATTGGAAGAATAGCCTGTGGCGTTGAGTTCTAGCATGCCTGCATCAATCAGCGCGTGGCCCGTTTGACCCGTGCGCCAGCGCTCAAAGCCGCGAGCATTGTGTGTGCGTGTCTGCCGTGCAGCGTCCGACAAACCGCGCAGCCTATAAAGGCGCGCGCCGTATTTGAGGTGCAGCCAGCGGAAGTGATCGCGCCACAGCAGCTCAAAGCCAATCCAGTAGGTGCTGTCCGTGGCGCCCTGTTGCGCCTCAAAGGTCTGAATGGCCGCCCAAGCCTGGCGCGCAGACAGCGCGCCGGTGGCCAGCCAAGGCGACCACTTGGTGGAGTAATCACAACCGTAAAGCCCATTGCGTGTGGCCTTGTAACTGTGCGGCAAACCACGCTTGCAGTAATGCGCCAGATGCGCAAGGGCTGCAAGTTCACCACCATGAAACTCAGGCTGCGCCCAAGGGAATGCCGAGCGGGGGTCGTTCAATGGGGCATGGGTGCTGGGGTGCGCTGGGCGCATTGTCCGCAAATCTGGTGATGTGCGCGCAGGCAAGGCCGGCAGGCGTGTGATGGCGGGCGCTGGTTGGGCCGGAGCACTCGCTTGGTGCTCAACGGCACGTCGAAAAGCAGAAAACGTGTCGGGCACTTCGTGCGGCTCGAAGGGCAGTTGGTCGGGCGCCATCAGTGTGGATTGCCACACGGTTTGCACTGCCATTCTCCGGACTGCCAATCCCCGCTTGAGGGCTTGAATATGGGCCACTTCATAAGGGGCCGCAATGTCTTCGCATACCAGCGTGCTGGCGCCTAGACGCGTCATCAGTTCGGTCAACACCTCACTCGGATCGCCGGTGATTTGCAACAGGTGGCTGCCCAGCGCGGCCAACTGTTCAGCCACATCGTGCACCGCCATCGCGGTCCAGGCCAAGCGGTGGTCGCTGGTGCGCACAAAGCCCCAAGGGCTGGTCAGTTGCAGTGCTGTGTCGTGCACATACACCGGCAGCAACCACGTCTGGTGCCGTTCAGCCAGCGCGATGGCTTGTTGCAACGCCGGGTTGTCGTGCAGGCGCAGGTCGTTTCTGAACCAGAAAACAACGCCGATAGTGGTTTGAGCTGATGTCATGATTTTTCTGCCATGCGCCGTTGCGAGTTATCCCCATGTTCAAGTTGACAACAGGGTGTTTGAGTAGGTTTTGAATTGATTTTTTAAAGAAATATTTTACTTGCATAGATAAGTTGGATGTCGAGGATGTTTATAAGTGAAAATTATATTTATTGATTTTTTTAACCATGAATACTCTAAAACCATCAACTCAACCCACCATGGGCCGATCCACATTCAAACCCCGGGTGGCGCCATGCAGCTGAGCACTCAACAACGTCTTGAGAAATTGAGTCCCGGGGATGTATCAGCTGTGATTCAAATGGCATGGGAAGACCGCACCACCTTTGAGACCATTTATGAACGTGTGGGGCTGAATGAACCCGAGGTGATTCGCCTGATGCGTGCCGAACTCAACTCCAGTTCGTTTCGTTTGTGGCGAATGCGCATGAAGGGCCGTACGACCAAGCATCGCGCCCTGCGAAACCCCGAGATGAAGTTTGATGACCAGGCCATCGCCGATCACCGACGCGGCAACTGCTGAACCCTGAATGCCCTTGACCGTGTCAACGACAACTTGATGCGCGGGCGCAAGAAATTTTGCATGTCATCCAGACCTGTATCACAGACTTGCTAGCGCTCCTCAGAGTGCTCGCCACCACCGAAGCCACCGTCATCGCCCTCATCACCTTCTTCGCTGCACAGCGCGGCAATCAAGACGGGGTCAACCACCTGCCCGGGTAGCAGCAGCTCTTCATTTGGCCAGCGTTTGACCAAGTGGCCATTGGCCACGCCGCCTGTGTGCGGGGCTTGGTAAGCGCGGCGGTGCTGCAGGGTCAAGCCGCTGTTGGCATTGGCGATGAATCGGCTCTCGCCCAAGGCCCAGGGCTCAAAGTAGGCATTGGCCGCTGCATCTACTTGGCGAAAGTAGGCACGAGCACCCTCGGCGTTGAGATTTTTGCGCACGGTGCGCGTGATCAGCCCTTGCAAGATGTCAAGCGCAGCCTCGTCCATGAGGTTCAAGAATTTGGGACTCATGTCTCGCGCCGCCAATGCAGGCGTAGCGGCCAATTCGGCAGGCAACACCTGCACCATCGCTTTCACCACATCGTGATGCGGTGCCACCGCGGTGGCCACGCCACGCGTTTGCGGTTGAATGGGGCAGCGAATTTCAACACAACGCGGCTTAACAGGGCCAGAACACCCGTCGTGGTGGTAATACTCACCCTGGCTCAAGCGCCCTTTGCTGGAGCGTCCACGCACATCGCGGTAGGTGAAGTGTTGGGTGTGCACATTCAGGCAGACCACCAAGCCCGTCGCATCGACCAATTGGTAGAAGGCTTCGCGCCATTCGGGCAAAAGCAGCTTACTGTGCAAGTAGTCGCCGGGGGCAGTCGCCTCTTTGCCCACTTCTCCTTGAATCACCAACACATAGGGCTTGGGCCGACGCACATGCCATTGACAGTCGGCAAAGTCCAGCACCGTACTGGTTACAAAGTGTGTGGGGGCGTTGCTGGCCGTGGCTTCGGACATGAGAAGGATTCAGTAGTGGACGGACTCGAACAGAGCGAGCTGGGGCTGGCTTTCATTTTAAGGCCTCGCAGCTGTTGCTTGCAGGCCCAACAGGGGCACTGGTGCCAGCCAACGCGATTCAAGCTGATGCTTGCCTTAATGGTCCTAAAGTGATTGAATTTAACAATTGATTTTGAATTGATATCCACTGTTTAAAGAGACAAGAATGAATATGCCTGCAAAAAATTGCATTTTCTCTGCCGCGCTCGCTTTCCTTGCGCTGATGCCCATGAGCCTATCGGCACAAAGTACGGAGGCTGCCAATTGGCCGAGCCGGCCCATAACCCTGGTGATACCTTACCCTCCGGGCGGTACCAGCGATGTGGTGGGCCGCCAACTCGGCCAGCGCTTGCGTGAGGAGCTGGGGCAGAACTTCGTCATTGAAAACAAGGTCGGTGCTGCCACCGCAATTGGCGCTACAGCAGTCGCGCGCGCGCCCAAGGATGGCTATACCCTGCTTCTTTCTGCAGGCACAACTTTCACGGTCATCCCGCACCTGAACGACAAGCTGCAATACAGGCTCGAGGATTTTGAGCCGATTTCAACGGTCTGTACCGTGCCCTTTGCCTTTGTTGTGAAAAAAGACTTTCCAGCCAAAACGATGGCCGAGTTCATTGCCTACGGCAAAGCGAATCCAAACAAAATCAACAATGCGACCAACGGGCAAGGCAGCATGGTTCACCTGCTGGGTGAGCTGATTTCCAGTGGGCTGGACATCAAGATGACGCAGGTGCACTACAAGGGAGCCGCACCGGCAACCATGGACATGCTGGCGGGCATCGTCGATTCCAACGTTGAGGCGCTGACCAGTGCAGTGCCTAACGTCAGCACCGGTCGTTACCGCGCGCTTGCGGTCCTGAGCGCTGATCGACAGCCGCTGATGCCAACGGTCCCCACTTTCAAGGAACTTGGGTTTCCCTCTGTGGTGGGTGAGACTTGGTACGGTGTGTTCGCGCCTGTCGGCACGCCGAAGTATGTCGTTGACCGTTTGAGTGTGGCGTTGAGAAAAATAACCAGTTCAGCCAGCTTTGAAGAAGGCATGCGCAAGATCGGTAACGAATCCAAAACCAGCACACCTGCCGAACTGCGTGAAATTACTTTGCAGCAAAGCAAAGTTTGGGCAGACATGATCAAGCGGCTGAATATCAAGTCAGAGTAAAGCCCAGCTTTCAAGAGGCAGTCACTTTTTGTTCTGCCAGTAGCGCAATTTCTGGCGCATCCATGCCAAGCACCTCACGCAATATTTCATCGGTGTGTTGACCCAGCAAGGGCGGTGCGCGCTTGTACTCGATCGGTGTTTCTGAAAAATTGAGCGGATTGCCGACCACCGACATGGCACCTGCCAAAGGGTGATCTACTGATTTGACGAGTTCGCGGTGCTTGATTTGGGGGTCCTCAAACACTTGCTTGAAGTCGTAAATTGGCGCACTCGGCACCACTGCCTTTTGCAGCAAGGGCATCCAGTGATTCAGGCTGTGTTGCGACAAAATAGAATTGATAATGGGAATCAGCTCCTGCTTGTGCTGGACCCGCAGGGATGTCGTCGTAAAGCGTTCTTCAAGCGCCATTTCCGGGTGTCCGAGGGCATGACAAAGTTGAACAAACTGTTTGTCGTTGCCCACCGCAATCATGATTTTTCCATCGGCGCAATCAAAGTCGCCATAAGGTGCTGTGAGTTGAGAGCCCAGCCCGACCCGAACCGGTAATTGCCCTGCAATCAAATAACTCATCGACATGGTGGATGTGGCCGCGACCTGCGCGTCCAGCAAAGACAAGTCGATGTACTGGCCAAGCCCAGAAACTGTATCGCGGTGATGTAAAGCCGCGAGGATGCCGATCGTGGCATAAAAACCGGAGGTGAGGTCAGAAATAGGATAGCCCGCGCGTTGCGGTCCGGCACCGGGCTGACCCTCTGGTGCACCGGTCAGCGCCATGACGCCGCCCATGGCTTGAA
>CAMDKK010000100.1 GCA_945901045.1 Limnohabitans sp. Rim8 | reverse complement strand
GGGGCCGTTTTGCTGCGTAGACCGGCTGAGGAGAAGTCTGCAGAATGCTATGTATTTGCACAGTACTCATGCCCACCCCAGTCAACCCAAGTTCAGGGCACCCCGGTGTGCTGGCCTGTGATGTTTAAACCTTGCGCCATACTTGCCTTCATGGGGTTGGTTTTCCTATCCGTTTATCCGTGGGGATATTCCTGGCGCGAATGCAAGACCCGCAAAATATCAATTACATCGTTGCCGACCTGGTACACCACAATGTAATTCGGGTGCACAACTTGCTCACGGGTGCCAGCCACGCGACCGGGCCGGAACAAATACGGCATGAGCGGCAGACTCTCGACGGATTGAACGATGGTGGCGTAAAGATTTTGCGCGGCCGTGGCGTTACGCGCTCTATGTAATCGATGATTTCCAACAAGTCGGTGGTTGCCTCGTCAGCCCACCGAATTGTTTGCACGGGCTTTGCGGCGTTCTTCGAGCATAGTCTGAACCTTTGCCATGGCCGCATCGTGTGGCAAACGGGGCTTTTTGCTGTGCAGTGCTTCCTCGACCTTGTCGCGAAACCAAAGGTTATAGCTTAATTCCTGTTCTTCGGTCTCGAACTCGGAAACGATGGGGGATAGCAAGACATTCATGGCGAAAAGGTTAGCACAATACGGTCGTCCTGCCAAATAACGCCAGCCTTCACCCCGTTGCAGATAGCTCCGGGTGTCATCCAATTTTGAGTGTTTATTCAACCGCAGAAGTACCTGGAATGCGGCATCTTCGCGCACGGCTTTGCGCGCACCCGCTGCGACGATTGCGGGCACGACTTTCTGGTGGCCTTCTACTGCAAAGGCCGGGGCGTGTGCCCCTTGTGCAGCACGCGGCGCATGGCCGAGACGGCGCCCACCTGAGCGACCACGTCTTCCGCCGCTTGCCAGTGCGCCAGTGGGTGCTGTAGGTGCCCAAGCGCCGTGTGTCAACTTCCACCCGGCCACCGCCGTGGATGCGCATGCCGTGGGCCAAGCGCAGGCCAGCTTGCGCAGGTGAGTACGGTCACGCATCCTGCGCGCCTTTGTCGGGCGGGGCTTGCTGGAGTGTTTCGAGGCCAAAGAGATGCTGGGCTACAAGCACAGCGGTTTCTCGGTAGACACCAGCGTTTGCATAGCAGCGCACGACCGCGCGTGTCTGCGCCTAACAGCACAGCGGTTTCTCGGTCGATGCGGGTGTCTGCATCGAAGCAGACAACCGCGCCACCCTGGAGCGCCTGCTGCGGTATTGCGCCCGCCCACCCTTTGCCATGGAACGGCTGCGCAAAGAGGGTGCAGCCCTGGTGTACCGCTGCGCCAAACAGCGCAGCGAACCCACCAGTGACAAGTGGGGAACTGCATTTCTATTGTGTCGGTTCACCTCAAGTCTGTCAGTAGCCTCTTTCGCGGAGGTTTTTCGCTTCAAACGACACTGAAAAATACCGCCAGTGATCGGCTTACAGCCAGCATTTCTTCTTCACCTAGGTGACCAAAGACATCCCCTATCCGTTCCCGCGGAACTGACTGCGCTTTGTCCACCATCACATCTGATATTTTTTGCAATCCATTAGCTGGCGTTGGCTCGAGACGAATCCGAAAGAGCGGAGTTTCGCGCAGCTCGCTGGTCACCGGCAGTATCGTGACAGAGGGGTGTTCGTTGAAGAGGTCCGATTGAACAATGAGCGCCGGTCGAGTTTTGCCATAGTCACCTTGTAGCGCGATGTTTACCAGATCCCCGCGCCTCATTTCCACCCTTGGGTGTCAGCAACTGCACCCAACCAGTCCAGGGTCTGCGCTTCTTGGGCATCATTCTTCAGCAACCGCGATTGGCGCTGGCATTCGAGCGCAAAGGTCTCGCGCCGGGTATCGGGCACCCAGATCTGCACCGGGCGCATGCCCGCAGCGCGCAGCCCGTCACGATGCTTTTGAACCCGTTCCGATATTGATGTTCCCATGACCCGTACCCCTGTTTAAACGTTACATGCAACGGTCTAGGCGAATGTTACATGAAACGCAAGCTCGGTTACATCTCACTCTCGACATCTGCAGGTCGCCGTTTGTACGTGCCCGAGGCGGCCGCCTGGTCGATCAGGTCGGCTGTGATGCATTCCAACTTTTGGCGGATTGCCAATTCTGCAGCCATCGACAGGCGTATTGTGACCTTGCCGGTCAGTCCGTCGCTTGCGCAAATGAGCTTGTGAATGATGTCCTTGTCGCCAAAGGCTGAAGGTTTCTCCAGTGGCAAGGTATAACAGGCGAAGAACTGCACCTCACGCCACTGGCGTTGATTGAGCGCATTGCCGCGCTCATTCAACCCCCGCGCCCGCACCGTCACCGCTGCTTTGGTGTGCTGGCGCCGAACTCGCCGAACTCGCCGAACTCGCCGCACCGGGCTGCGGTCACAGAGGTGGCGCAGAGCATAGCGGGGCAAACTGCGCAACCGCTGGAGGTGCGCTCCGAGCCAGCCAACACGGGTGCAGGCGAGGGTGCACTTGGGGTGAGCAATCCACTTCCAACCCAAACTGAGTCTGCCCAGTCGACTCAGTCGGCATCACCCAAGCGCCCAGCGCACTACCTGTGGGCGGTGCTGATGGCCCGAATCTACGAAGTGTTCCCTTTGTTGTGCCCCCTGTGTAGCGGGCAGATGCGAATCATCGCCTTCGTCACGCACAGCGCCGACATCCGCCACATACTGGAGCATATTACTGGTGCATATAGGGGCAGACACAAAGCCGCCGCGCATCACCCCGGCACGCGGGCCGCCGCTGTGGGATGACGGTGATGCGCAAGCCGGTGAAGCCGTTGAGCCAGTCCCACACTGGGATGAAGCGGCCCAAACGGTGCCGGACTTTGAGGTTGATCAGCGCGTCAGCTGGTAAGTTGAGTTGGTAAGGGAAGGCAACAGCGGTATTGCCGGTTTTGCCAACGCTGCGGGGCAGGGCTGCGCCTGGCGCCGCCCAAAACGAGTCATGGCGACAGATCTCGAAAACCTCGGCCAACTGGCCCGGTGCAATCATCCAAGTCATAAAAGTAGACCCCAATGGGCAGATTTTTAATAATACAAAAGTATTATATAATTGTGCTTATGAGGTTGGATTTTTTATCCGCAAAACGTTATATGGGGTGTTCCATGCGCATGAAGCAAATGATTTCTGTGGCTCTCACTAGCGCCCTCATGGCAAGCAGCTACGCACAAGATGCCACTCTAAACTCTGCTCCGGTGAAATAGGAAAGCGCGCACATTCCGGCACGGCTGCCCAAGGTTTTTTGCATTGAAGCCCCCTGTTCAGCAAGCGCTCGGGTGGTGAACATTCCGATGGCCACGCCGAGCGACTGGAGCAGGGAAGGGTGCAAGAGGTCGCTCAAATATCCATGCAATTCACGAATCGTATTGCTTATAATGCATGGATGATTCGTCGCCAACTCTTACCCACCCTGGCAGCCGCGCTGGCAGATTACCCCGCCGTTGCCCTGCTCGGTGCCCGCCAGGTGGGCAAGACCACGCTGGCCCGGCAGATCAGGGATGCGCGCTCAGCGGTCTACCTGGACATTGAACGCCCCAGCGACCGGCAAAAACTCACCGACCCCGAAGCCTACCTGTCTCTGCACAGCCAGCGTCTGGTGATTCTGGACGAAGTGCAACACATGCCCGAGCTGTTTCCTGTGCTGCGCAGCCTGATCGACGAAGGCCGCCGCGCAGGGCAAACCACCGGGCGCTTTTTGATTCTGGGTTCGGCCACCGGCGAGCTGCTGCGCCAGTCCGGCGAAAGCCTGGCTGGGCGCGTGGCCTATCTGGAATTGCCGCCACTGCAAGCGGCAGAATTGACCGAAAGTCAGCAAAACACCCTTTGGTTGCGCGGCGGATTCCCCAACAGCTTGCTGGCCAGCAGCGACGCCCAAAGCATGGACTGGCGGCAAAACCTGATCAGCACCTACCTGGAGCGCGAACTGCCCGGCTACGGCTCGCGCCTGCCCGCACAAACCCTGCGCCGCCTGTGGACCATGCTGGCCCACCTGCAAGGCTGCTTGCTGGATGTGTCGCAACTCGCCAAAGGCCTGATGATCGATGCCAAAACCGTGCACCGCTACCTGGACATGCTGTGTGACTTGATGCTGCTGCGCAAACTCCCGCCATGGCACAGCAACCTGGGCAAGCGCTTGGTCAAGTCCCCCAAGGTCTACGTGCGCGACAGCGGTTTGTTGCACGCCCTGCTGGGTCTGGCCAGCCACGACGCCCTGCTGGCCCACCCGGTGGTGGGTAACAGTTGGGAAGGCTTTGTGATTGAAACCCTGCTCAATGCGGCACCACGGGAGGCGCAAGTTGGCTTTTACCGCAGCAGCAACGGCGCCGAGATCGACGTGGTCATCGATGCACCCGGCCAGGGCCTGATGGCCATTGAAGTGAAAAGAGGTGTCACAGCCAAACCGCGCCGGGGCTTCTACAGTGCCTGCGAAGACCTGAAGCCAGGACAAAAATTTTTGGTGCACGGCGGTGCCGACGGTGAGGCTTACCCGGTGGGCGACGGGGTGATGGCGGTGAGCTTGCGCGGCCTGGCGCAGCGCCTGGCACCTGGCCCCATCCCTCACCGGAACGCCCCCGCATGACAATCAACCCAACTTTCGTTTCCTAACAGCCCAAGGAGCCAAGCATGCACCTCGAAACCCGGCTCACCCTGCCGCTGCTGATCGCCCTCGCCAGCCCGGCGCTGGCGGATTCTGACAAGGCGTTGTTGGACAAGTGCGACGGCATGACTCGCGCAGGGACAATCGACCCCAAGTTGAAAGATGGCGTGATTGGTGGGTTTCCTGAGAGGCGGTGCGCAAAGGAAGCCGAACTCGCCCAGGACAAAGCCGAAATCGCTAAGCTTTACGAAACTCTGGTGCTACTCGACCCTGCACAAGCCAAAGCCACTCTGGCGCAAGACATCAGTAAAACCGAAAAGTGACTTCTGTGAGCCCGTGGCCGCAACGACCAGCTCGCCGCACAACGCTAATAATCAAGATTGCGCGATCTGATAGAGCGACGGAAGGTCCTGAAATAACCCATGCTCCGCAACCTCGCCACCCGCCACCCGCCACCCGCCACCTCACCCAAACCCCGTCCACTGCCTTTTGGCGCGCGCCGCTGTCCCATTGACTGCCTTGTCGCCAATGGCCGCGACGAGGGCTTTACCAAACTGCTGTTTGACGATTCACCTGAGGCCCACGGCCACGGCAAGATCTTGGGCGGCGGCATGGTCGGCACTCACGCAGGCGACATGATTGGCGAGATTGCCTTGGCCATCAAAATGGTCGCCGATGCGGTGGACATCGTCAAGACGATTCACCCGTCCCCGACGCTGGGCGAAAGCATCGGCATGGCTGCGGAGGTGGCGCATGGGAGTTGCACGGATTTACCGCCTAGGAAAAGGTAAACGCCTCGCGCCTTAAAGGAAAAAGCTTGGACGGGGAGCTGTTCGGGCTTTTTTGCCTCACACACGGCGCTGACATCCGGTAAATACTGGACTACATCGGGGTGGAGACAGAGCCACCGCGCATCACCTCGGCACGCGGGCCTATGCCAACTTTGGCACTGCCGGTGCCCGCACTGAAATGCCTGGCTGCTCGCTGTGCATGGGCAACCAGGCCCAGGTGCGCGAAGGCGCCACCGTGGTGTCTACCAGCACGCGCAACTTCCCCAACCGCTTGGGCAAGAACAGCAAAGTGTTTTTGGCCAGCGCCGAATTGGCCGCGATTGCATCCAAGTTAGGCCACATTCCCTATCATTTCCACCACATCCAAGCGTGCGCCCATGGTGCTGTAGACGGTGCCCATTTCCAAACCGATGATGTCGCCGCCCAAGATGAGCATGCGCTTCGGAACACTCTGGAGTTCCAATGTGCAGATGCTGGCCTACCGCCAAAGCGGTTTCTCGGTAGACACCAGCGTTTGCATAGCAGCGCACGACCGCGCGGGCCTGGAGCGGCTGCTGAGGCACTGCGCGCGCCCGCCGTTTGCGATGGAGCGGCTGCGCAAGGCGGGCAGCGAGCTGGTCTACCGCTGCGCCAAGCAGCACAGCGAGCCGGGTAGTGAGCAGCGCGGCGGCAAGGTGGATGAGATCACCCTGACGCCACTGGAGCTGATTGATCGCATTGCTGCACTGTTGCGGCCACCGCGCACCCACCGGCACCGCTATTTCGGCGTGCTGGCACCCAATTCACTATTTCAAGAAGAAGGCTAACCCGGCGTTCGAGCGGGGTCTTGCACGAAAGTATCTGTTCGGATACGCTTAGCCGCATGATCTGCTTTGAACGCTCCGAAGAATTCAACGCTTGGCTCCTTGCTTTGAAAGACAAGCTTGGTCGTGCAAGGATCATCCAGCGTATTCGGTCTGCCGAGCACGGCAATTTTGGTGACTGCGAGCCAGTTGGTGAAGGAGTCTCAGAAATGCGCGTGCACATTGGCCCTGGCTATCGCGTGTATTTCTCGCGGCGTGCATAGGTGGTCTATTTGCTTCTCGTGGGCGGTGACAAGTCTTCGCAGAGGCGCGATATCAAGCGCGCCATTGATATGGCGCGGGCTTTAGATAAGGATTGAACTATGGCTAAATTTCCCCCGTTCGACGCCGCCGACTACCTAGACGATGAGGAAACCATTGCGCACTACATCACTGCTGCATTGGAAGATCCGAATCCTGATGTATTTCTAAGCGCAGTGCGTGATGTTGCGCGTGCCCGTGGCATGGCACAACTGGCCAAGGATAGCGGGCTTGGTCGTGAGAGTCTTTACAAGGCGCTTACCCCAGGCGCCAAGCCTCGGTACGACACAATGCTCAAGCTACTTCATTCGCTCGGAGTGAAGCTCTCGGCTTCGCCCGTTCGTTCGTGAGCGGGTGTCAAGCCGGCACGCTATCCCTGCTGGCGTAGAGCGCCCCAAAGTCGTTTTCGTCAAAAACGTGTTCAGCCACAGAGTACGGTGGGCCATTCCAATTGCGCGGATCGCCGTCCAGCTTGATCGCGCATATCGTGCGCGTGCCAATGTCGGTACAGCGCCAGCACCCGGTTTCTGTCCAAAATTCCCGGCCTACGCATGGGCAGTATCGTCAGCTTCAGCCAGTTCACGCGGCAATATGCGGCCCAATACGCCGGCCATGGCAACGCGGGCATTTTCCGTGTCGTAGTGAGTTTGTAAATTGACCCAGCTTTGCGCATCGGTGCCAAAGAACACGCTCAGGCGCAAGGCCGTGTCCACGGTGATGCCGCGCAAGCCTTTGACAATTTCATTGATGCGCCGGGGTGGCACGTCAATGGCTTTGGCAAGCGCGTACTGGCTGATCGCCATGGGTTTGAGCCAGTCTTCCAGCAAGATTATGCCGGGGTGAATGAGGGGAACTTCGCGGGGCATAGGGTCACTCCTTCAGTGGTAATCGACAATCTCAACGCGACTGGCGTGGCCGCCGTCCAGCCAAACAAAGCACACACGCCGCTGGCTGTTGATGCGGATGCTGTGTTGGCCCCGGCGCTTGCCTTTCAAAGTCTCCAGCATATTGCCCGGCGGCACGCGCAAGAACTCCAGTGCAGTCGCTGCATTCAACTGCTGCAACTTGCGCAGAGCCACTGCTTCAAAATTGGCAAACCGCGCAATGCGCTTGCCCGCTGTCACGGATCGGCATTATGGAGCCAGGCATGATCGCCATTTAGGAGCCACTTTTTTTGAGTAATTTAGGGCTTTTCGAATGGGTTAATTGACGGTTTATTTTGCCCTTTTTTGGGCCGTTTGTAATGTGAATTTTGGCGCCAC
>CAMDKK010000099.1 GCA_945901045.1 Limnohabitans sp. Rim8 | reverse complement strand
CATCGGAGGTGGCCGAAAACAAGGAGACGACTTCAAGACCAACCCACTGGTATTGATTGCAATCGGGTTGACTTTGCTTCTAATCTTTGTGGGAATACTCGTCATCATTGCAAAAGCCATGGTGGCAGCCAACTAATTGCTGCCCCAACATTTAGAAAGATGAACTGGACACCAAGTGCTTGATTGGCGTGCCCATCAAAAACTTAGGCTGTTTGTGGTGACGTATGTTCTGCCCCGCCAGTACAAAGACCTCAAACCTGCTCAGCAGGCCTTGAGGCAGCCTCAGGCCCCGCAACACGCGGGGCTTTTTGTTTCTGCTTCCTGAATGCGACCTGTCGAAGTGGCCTAGTAAAGGCGTCTCAAACCCTGTTTGTTTCAAAATCTGATTGGCTTTTCGGATGTGGTTCCGATCTGTGAATTTCCGGGTTTTTTTATGAATGGTAAGTGATCAGCGGCAGATTGAAGTGAAACTGGCGCCGAGATGTCAGGCTGTAGAAGCTGAATATCTGGCGCCAGTGTCACAGGTGCTGTCATTGCAATCTTGCTGCTTTACTTGCTTTGGGGAACTTCGTTATTGCAAACATACAGTCTGCGTTAAAGCCCCCCAAAAAAACAAAACAGCAAGCGATTTAACAGTCGAGTTACTTGGGAATGATCACGCTGTCAATGACATGGATGACGCCGTTGTCGGCCACGATGTCAGTGGCGGTGACTTTTGCGTTGTCTACCATCACGCCGCCCATGGTGGAGATGGTCAGTTCAGAGCCTTGCACGGTTTTAACTTTGCCTGCTTTGACGTCTGCGGCCATTACTTTACCGGCGACCACATGGTATGTGAGCACAGCGGTGAGTTTGGATTTGTCTTTGAGCAAAGCATCCAGATCGGCTTTGGGAATCTTAGCGAAGGCTGCATCTGTGGGTGCAAAAACCGTGAATGGGCCCTTTCCTTTGAGGGTGTCAATCAAACCTGCGGCTGTGAGTGCTGTCGCCAAAGTTTTGAAGTTGCCAGCGCCCACTGCTGTATCAACGATATCTTTGGCTTGCACGGTCAGTGCCGCGCCAAGGGCTAAAACTGCAGCGATTAAAGTCTTTTTCATAAAAGCTCCGAAATATCAGGATTTCCTGAAACGCAAAAAATGTTGCATTCAAATTATGCATACTGTCTGGTAACCTTGTGAACGCAACGGTCTCTAAATGAGCTTTCGGGTCACCAGCTTGAATTTTTTTCCAGTAATTGGATTGCCTGGCGTTTTGTTACCTGAAAAATAGTGGCCGTTGTGAGCAATCTCAGGGCGTAAGCCATTGCCAGCTGTTTTGCAGCAGGCGCGCTCGCCGGTGCCCCGCGCGCCCTAATTCCAGCCAGTCAATTTCTGAAACTTGAGCGATCAAAAGGGTAAAGTTATTGTTTTGCTGAGGCAGTGTAAGCGCGCTCAACGTTTCAGGGCATGGACTACCGGGTGCCAATGCTCCCAGGTAATCCGCAGCAGCAGCCGTTTGCTGGACTCGCTGCCAATGGGCTTCAACTTGAGAGCCAGAGGTTTGATTAGCGACGCATACCCGCACCCGCAATTGCCAGTTAAGACGAGCGCTCCAGAAGACGAACATTGCCTTGGGCTCGTTGACGATTTCCTCGACCTTAGGGCTTCGCTGGTCCGTGAAGATCTGCAGTGTCTGGCTGGCTACATCCACGCTGCGAAGTACGACCGTTCGGGCGTTGACGGCGCCGTCTTTGCCCACCGTAGCCAGCACAGGTGTTCGCCAAGCATGGTGCCGGTCTTGGCTTGCGCGCCCGAGTTCCTTCCATATTTGCTGGCGAATTTCCTGCGGGGTTTGAAAGTCTTTTTTCATTTTTCGAGCGGTGGTTTGCCTAGTTCACAAGCTTGCCCCTCAAAGCGGAAAGCTATTTGGCGTTGAGTTTTCCAACAAGCAGCCCGGGCGACGGGACTGGTCGCTTGAGGGTGTCAGTCCCAGCGCGCGGCCCAGCGCTGAAGCATTGGCCGCCACCTTAGAAATAACAGGTACGTCCGCTCCATCACCCAGCCAGCGCCCGGCATGCGTCCGATCAAGGCCAGCCAGCGCCAGCCTGGCAGCGCGGCCCATAAAGCCAAAAATGCCTGGGCGCCGCTGAGCAGTTGACCATCTCGGCCTTGCACATGAAACCGCGCCAGTAACTGCTCGCGCGAGGTACCGGCTGGCAGCGGCACTGCTGTGTTGCTGATATCGGCAAAGCACACAGACGAGCCTGGTTGCAGCGGTTGCAGGTCACGGTAGACGGCAATTTCGCGCCGACACAGAGGGCAGGCGCCGTCGTAGAGCACGGTCAGTGATGCAGGGTACTGGCTTGCGGTGGCTTGGTTGGTGTCGGTCATATTTCGGTCCATATAAATTCACTGCGCAGGAGCTTGTCTGGCGGCCAACAAGTCAGATGCTGTCGCAAAGCCGCGCGAGGCACGAGTCCACCACTGGCTGAAGGAGTCGCAGCGCCTGGCGACCGCCGGAAAAAGCGCAACCGCCGACTCGCAAACCGCCAAGCGCGCCAACCAGGGCGCAAGATGCGGCTCGTCCACACTGCGCACTTGGGCGGCGCCTTGCAGTGCAGCACCGAGTGCGGCCGCATCACCTTGCCAACGCAGCGCAGCAAGTTCAGCCATTCGGCTGGCAACAAAGCGCCAGCGCCGCTCGCTCCAAGGCCAGGTGCGGTGAAAGTCGGTGACAAAGACGCCCACCACCACCGTGTTTGCAGGCAAGGAAGTAGGCAGATCGCCCAGGTTCCAGGGGTGCATCAGCCACACTTCGCGGCCTGCTACAGCCGCCGCGTCAGGCTGTGTCCAGACCAGATCGGAGGGGGGTTTGGCAAGAAGGGGAGGCTCGATCAGCGCGTCTTGGGAGGGCGCGTATTGCTCGTTACGGGCGTGGCGCATGGGTTGTCGGGCGAGCCGGTCTAATGCTTCATAGGACTGGTCGATCACACTGCCCGGGCTGTGCCAGGGGGCAGGCGCATAGCGGGCAACGTTGTCTGCATTGAAAAGATAAGGCTTGCTGCTGCCGGTGCCAGCCACCCACTGCCAACTGAGGTGGTTACTGGCAAGATCACCGTCCAGCAGGTGGCCGTAAAGCCAGTCTGCTGCAATCCGCCAGTCCACTTTGCGCACGTGCACAACATAGCTGGCCAGCCACATGCGGGCATGGTTATGCAAATAGCCCGTGGCGTACAAGGTGCGCACCGCCATATCGATAACAGGCACACCGGTAGCGGCTTGGCGAATATCGGCAGGCAGTAGCGCTGAGTAGCTTGACTGCGGCAGCAGGCCCTCGCGCAGGGATTCAAAAATTCCTTCGCTCCGAAACGCCCAGACATGGCGAAAGTATTCGCGCCAACCCAGCTCG
Source organism: Limnohabitans sp. Rim8 (assembly GCA_945901045.1). Taxonomy (GTDB): domain Bacteria; phylum Pseudomonadota; class Gammaproteobacteria; order Burkholderiales; family Burkholderiaceae_C; genus Limnohabitans_A. The sequence continues at coordinate 4,527 of CAMDKK010000099.1, read as the reverse complement.
AACACGAACTTGTGTTGCACATCGAGTGAGTGCTTGACGGTCACACCGGCCAGTACCTCGGGCAGGTTGACCAGTCCGTGGGTGATATAGGGCGACAGGCCAGTCACCGAGCCCTCAATAGCGTTGCGGCTGCGCGCATAGTCGCCAGGCCGCACGGCACTGATGCGGGATAGACCAGCTTGGCGAGTGGGCGGGAAATTCTTGAGCATCGTCATTGGGCTCTGCCAACTTGACCGCGGCGGATGGCGTCGGCACGAAGTGCCGCGGCTTCCTTCTGGCGGTCCGTCATAAGGGCCACGTTCTTGAGCTGCAAAGCCATGCTTGCTTATCAGCTCTATCAAGGTGCATGGTGGCCTTCAAGGGTGGCGCTTGTGCTGGGCACTGTGCGTGAAGGTGGCGATGTAGTTAACCTGCGTGTCTTTGCACCACGAGGCTTTGTGCAGAAGCGGCACATAGCGCATGCCGCGCAGGTCCCGCATCTGTAAGTCTGCAGGAGCCAAAGCAGAACTCAACTCTTCGGGACGTACAAACATCGACCACTGGTGGGTGCCGCGTGGCAGAACCCGCAGCAGGTATTCGGCCCCGATGATGGCAACTACAAAGCTCTTAAAGGTGCGGTCGATGGTGGAGACAAACAGCATGCCACCTGGCGCCAGGCAGGCAGCGGCAGTGGTCAAAAATGCGGGCACGTCACTCACGTGCTCGACCACCTCAAGCGCCAGCACCACATCAAAACGTTCTTCTGGCGACAGTACCTCGGCGGGCTCGCCCAGCCGGTACTCAACCGTGACGTTCTGCGATTGAGCGTGCAGGCGAGCAGCAGCAACGTTGCCCGGTGAAGCGTCCACGCCCACAACCTGCGCACCTAGGCGGGCCAGCGCTTCTGACAGCAAGCCGCCGCCGCATCCCACATCCAAAATGCGCAGCCCGCTCAGCGCATTGGCGGTGTCTCGCCCCAAGTGCGCGGCGATTTGTGCCACCGCATAGTCCAGTCGCAAGGCGTTGACAACGTGCAGGGGCCGCATCGGTCCTCGGCTGTCCCACCAGGTTGCACTCAGGCGGTTAAAGCGTTCGATTTCGGCTGCGATGGCGGTCATGCATGCGTCACTCAAATATGGCGGATCAAGGCCACCGCAGCTTTTGAGCCTGCGCCCACCGTGGCGCACCAGATACGCAGCACCCAAGCTGATTGAGTGGGGCCCCGAGCCGCAGCCGCCTCGTTGCGGTGAGCCACTTCGTCGGCCTGGCAATCGAGCAAAGTCTGGCGCAGATCGCTGAGTGCAGGCTGCGATGTCAGCGCGCGCACCTGCTCTTCGTAGTGGTGGTCAACGAAGGTCTCTACCGCCTCGATCGTTGTGTAAACCGCCCTGGGGCCGAAAAGCGAAGGCAAGGCTCCGGTGAGAAATCCGGCCAGTCGCCAGAGTGGCAGCAGGCGGCTGTGTTCCTCCAAAGGTAACCACGCCGCAATGAGACGCAGGTGCTTTTGTTCGGTGGCCAAGTGATGCTCTGCAAAGGCCCGCAGAGCGGGATCACGCGCAAATCGCAAAACGCCTTGGTAAATGCAGACCGCACCGACCTCGCCTGCGTGATCGGTGCGCAGATCAGCCAACACCCACCCAGGGAGGGTATCTCCGGCGAGGAGCAGCGCAACACCGGGACTAACGCTTTGGACTCGGCTTGGACCCGCTACAGGTATCGTGGCCGAGTCAGCCACCATCAGCCTTTCTTGGCATAAGCACTGCACCAGCCTTTTCCGGCCACTTGTTTGCCGGCAAATAATGGGCAACCACCTGCTGCGTCGGTGGGTTTGCCTTGGTATAAGGCGCAGTTGGTGCAAACCTGGCCGGCAGCGTATTTGGGGAACTTTTTGGTGTCGGTCTTGGTGGCATCCGCCACATAGCCCAAGGCCACGGCTTGCGGGTCTTTTTCGTCCAGTTTTGCCTGAGCATGGGCGGCTGTGGTCAAAAGTGTTGTGCCAGCTGCTAGCGTCATGAAAAAAGTGCGTCGATTGTTGTTCATGGGAATTCCGATTTAAAACAAGCCAGATTAATTTCAAACTAGCGCCAAGGGCCTGCTTTCTTGGTGCTTGAAGACTTCAACAAAATTGGCGCTTTCACTCTGAAGCTTTGTTGAAGCAAAAGAGTGGATTGAGCCGTTTCAAAAACGACTAGACGTAAAAAACGAGTTGTAATTGAGTTTGTATAATAACGCAAGAGCGCCTAATTACTACCATTTTCCTTGAAAATTAAGCGCATAATCCAACTCACAATTAACTCAATCATTGATCAATGATCTCCACCAAGATTGATTGTCAACCGGCTGCGCCACTGGCAACCAAGCTGAGGCCAACTTTCAGAAGCGGCGCGGTTGCGCGCATGGCGGGCATGCCCGTGGCGACTTTGCGCATTTGGGAGCAGCGCTACCAAGCGGTGCGACCCATTACCGCAGCATCTGGACACCGGCTGTACTCGTCGGCAGATGTCGAGCGAGCTACTTTGCTGCGCCGACTTACTGCGCAGGGCCATGCAATCGGCCTGCTGGCGGCAATCGAAACTGAAGAAATGCGCGAGATGATGCAGGCGCCTGAAGTAAGGATGCCAGCCAATCTGCCTGCAGCGCAGAAGCAGTTAGCAACAAGGGCTGTCGTGGTGGGGCAGGCCTTGGCGCGCCGTCTGCAGCGCTTGATTTACAGCCAGCCCTTGAAGCCAGCGCTGCAGATGGTGGCGGTCTTTGATACATTGGCCGATGCAGCCCAGGCCGAGCAACATTCTGCCAAGCCCACAGTTGACCTGCTGCTGTGGCAGGCCGCAAGCTTGCATACAGGCGCGCGGCAAGAACTGCGCCTTGCCCAAGACGCTTGGCGAGCCCCTGCGGCGGCAGTGTTTTATCGTTTTTCCAGTGCCGCAGGACGAGCAGAGTTAACAGGCACCGGTGCCGCAGTCTTGTATGAACCCGTAGATGACGATTCATTGTTTCAGTGGCTGGCATCCTTGCCGCGTGCCGAGACGCCGTCGGACACCACCGTCTCAGCCCCCAAGCTGACGATTCCAAGCACAAAAAACTTTACACAAGACACCATATTACCTCCCCGGTTTGGCGATGCTGCATTGACACAATTTGCCGGGCTTTCATCTGCAATGGCTTGTGAGTGCCCCAGCCACTTGGCAGGGTTGCTACTGCAAGTTTCTTACTTTGAAACCTACAGCGGCGAGTGCGCCAACAGGAGCGAAGCCGACGCCAAATTGCACGCTTACTTGCAGCAGGTTGCTGGTACCGCGCGCATGCTGTTCGAAGAAGCGCTCGAGCAAGTAGCCATCGCTGAAGGTCTGCCCCTGCCGCTGGTCCCCACGGCCTCATCACTCTAAGGTGTTCGGTATGACCCACTCATTAGCCATACTGGCCACGGCACTCTTATTCGGCGGAATGACGCTGTACTCCTTCGGCTTTGCCGCTGTTTTATTCAAATCACTGCCAGCGCCTGCGGCTGGCGCTACGCTGCGCCTTGCGTTTCCTTGGTTCTACCTGTTTGTGGTGGTCACAGCGGCCCTCGCGGCCGTGCTGTGGTGGTCGCATGACGCCACTGCTGTTGCTGCAATGGTGGCTGTTGCTTTATCGACCATTCCCGTGCGGCAGTTGCTGATGCCGGCAATCAATCGGGCCACTGATTCTGATGACCGCTTGCGTTTTAAATGGCTGCACGGTGCGTCGGTGCTGGTGACACTGAGCCATATCGCCGTGACTGGCTGGATCTTGGCACGCATTGTGTAAGAACTGCCTTGCGAAGCCCTGAACAAAACGGTCAAAAAAAGCAACGATCAAAGCGATTTGAATTCATTAATCAGCGCATCGCACAGCACCAAACCCACAAAAAAATCCTTAGGAATTTACATGTCTTCAGTTGTCACCTTTTTCAATTTTATGTTCCAAAAATTACGCAGTCTTTTGGACCCAAACCTCAATCCACTCAGGCATGCACCAGTTCTTGTTAGGTACTTTGCGACCGTACTTCTGGCTTGCTTTTGGTGTTTGTCTTTTGGGATGTACTTTGGAGATATCCAGACGGTTGCCTACAACATGATGGGGCACACAGCGGTCATCAGTATGGCATTCGTTACATGGGCTGTATTCAAACAATTTGATCGAATTTACGGGCCAAGGGAAGGGACACAGGAATGGCTGCGCATGCCAGATCGAAGCAGTCGCTGTGATGAGATGACTGAAGAGCAAAGACGAGAAAAAATTAAAGAATTCAAAAACTAATTTTTCAAATTTTTTCAATCTTATCTGCCACCCCTGCTAGCTTGGTGGTGGATGCTTCATTGAGTACCAATCTAACGCCCAACGATCCATTGCCCTTTCGAACTGGTGCCTTTCGAAGTCAGTAGTGTCCGGTTTATTTGATAGCCAACTCGCTGCAAGCGAGTAACTGCAAGGGTTTCAGAGGTTTCATGGGTGTCCACGATTTGAATTTTATTTTGCGCACTAGGCATGCTCTAAGGGTTCAATCACCTGGAGATGCTCATGAAC
>CAMDKK010000098.1 GCA_945901045.1 Limnohabitans sp. Rim8 | reverse complement strand
AAGCCGCCATGACCATCGCGATCGTGAGGATGCGAAACTCTTCCAAGTGCTTGGCCACCATCGGCAAGACCACCCGAATCAAGGCCGAAGCGACAGCAAATGAGCCCAGAATAAACCCCACGACGGAAGCGCTGAAACCCCGTTCATGCCCCAAGATGGGAACCACAAAGGTGTGCACGTCCCAGCAGGAAGAGAGCATCCAGTTGACGAGCAACAAGCGGCGCATGAGGGGCTCACGCAGCAGGTCCCATATGCGATGATTGGCCGCATCTTTGTGCGGAATTTGCAAGGGCAGTTCAGGAACTCGGCGCACCCAGAACCAGGTGATCAAAGGCATCACACACAGCAAGACAAAAGCAGCCCTGAAACCCATGGTGTCAGCGGCCACAGTGCCTGCATGGTCAATCATCAAACCCGCGGCCATGGGCCCCATGAAGTTGGACACAGCCGGGCCAATGGCCAACCAACTGAAGGACTCCTTCAAGTGATCGGTGTCGCGTGCAGAGCGACCGACATGCCTTTGCAAAGCGATGACCGCCAGTCCGGTGGCTCCACCAGTCATCAAGGCGCTGACACACATCACTGAAAAAGTCGGCCACACCGCTGAAAGGCCGGCACCGCCTGCGGCCAACAGCACGCTCATGCGCATGGGTTTTTGCAAGCCATGCCGGTCGGTGTAGCGACCCGCCGGAATCGCCATAAAGACCTGGGTCAGCGAAAAAAGCGCCAGCAGCACCCCCACAGAAAGAGCACTGTGCCCGTCACGCAAGGCCAGCAAAGGCGTTGCCAAACGCATGCCAGTCATACAGGCATGGAGAAAAATTTGCCCGGCAATCAGGCGCAGCAGCGGCGAATTCATCCTTCGCGGTCGACCCAGTCCAAGCCTGCGTCTTCGCTTGCGTCTTCGCTTGCGTCTGCGCCTGCGCCTGCGTCTGCGTCCCCGGGTGAGGCCGGCAGCAATGCGCCTGCCTGCGCCTCGGGCAAGGCGTCTACCGTGCGCAAAGCACGGTGCAATACATTGCTGCGCGTTTGGGCTTTGTCCAAGGTGTTGAGCACCGTCTGGGTTTGCTCTTTGACTTTGGCCAATACTTCGCCAAACTTACCGAATTCGGTTTTGACTGCACCCAGCACTTGCCAGACTTCGCTGGAGCGCTTTTCCAGGGCCAAGCTGCGAAAGCCCATTTGCAAGGCGTTGAGCATGGCCATCAGCGTGGTCGGCCCGGAGAGGGTGACGCGGTAGTCTCGTTGTAAGGACTCCATCAAACCCGGGCGGCGCAAGACCTCCGCGTACAAGCCCTCGGTGGGCAAGAACATCACCGCAAAATCAGTCGTGTGAGGCGGCTCCAGGTATTTTTCGGCAATCGATTTGGCCTCCAGCCGCACCCGTGCCTCCAAGGCTTTGCTGCACAGATCGGCTTGCACCACGTCGGCCCGACTTTGCGCATCCAGCAGACGCTCGTAATCCTCGTTGGGAAATTTGGCATCAATAGGCAACCAGACAGGTTGACCATCTTCAGAGCGTCCAGGCAAACGGATGGCAAAGTCCACCCTGTTTTTGCTGCCCGGCACCGTGGCGAGCTGTGTAGCGTATTGGTCAGGCGCCAACACCTGCTCCAGCAATGACGCCAGTTGTGCCTCGCCAAACATGCCACGTGTTTTGACATTGGTCAACAAATGCTTGAGGTCGCCCACGCCTTGCGCCAGCGTGTTCATTTCGCCCAAGCCTTTGTGCACCTGCTCCAAACGGTCAGCGACTTGTTTGAAGTTCTCACCCAGGCGCGCTTGCAAGGTGGCTTGCAATTTTTCATCCACGGTCTGGCGCATTTCGTCGAGCTTGAGCGTATTGCTTTGCTGCAATTGGGCCAATTGGGTTTCCAGTGTGCCGCGCATTTCGGTCAATCGGCGGGCGTTGGACTCCGACAGCATTTGCACCTGTTGTGTCAGGGTATCTGACAGGGTTCTTTGAAGCAAACCGAGTTGCTGCGTAAAGGCGTCCATTTGGCTGTTTTGGGTGCGCGTGGCTTCGGCACTTTGCTGGACCAAGCTTTGCTGAAAGGTGCCCAAGGTCTGGATCAACTCTTGCCTGCCGCCTCGCGCGGTTTCAGTGATTTCAGTGCGCAGTTCGCGTTCAAGGCGTTCACTGCTGTTGGCGATGTGCAGTTGCAATTGTTGAGCGTGGACTTCATGGGCGTCATCGCGCGGTCGCACCAGCCAAAGCGCCAGCAACATCAAGAGATTCAAGCCACCGACTGCCAGCAACGTCCAAGTCATCCACTCTGCCATCAGGCTTGCACTTGAACAGTGTTGAGTGGCGTCAGTGCTTGGCCGCGGATCAGGTAAGCAATCAGGTTGTCGGCGGCCAATTGCGCCATGGCCATGCGGGTCTTGACGGTGGCACTGGCAATGTGCGGCGTCAGCACCACATTGTGGAGTGTGAGCAATTCGGGGTGAACTTGAGGCTCGCCCTCAAAAACATCCAGCCCCGCGCCGGCGATGCGCCTGTCTTTGAGCGCTTGCGCCAATGCGGCATCGTCCACAATGCCGCCCCGGGCGATGTTGACCAAAGTGGCCGTGGGCTTCATTTGCGCCAATTCAGCCGCCCCGATGGTGTGGTGCGACTCGGCGCTGTAAGGTACCACCAGCATCACATGGTCAGCGGTCTGCAGTAATTCTGGCTTGGACACATAACGTGCCTTGCATTGCGCTTCGAGGTCGGGGCTCAAACGAGAACGGTTGTGGTAGATCACTTGCATGCCAAAACCATGGGCCGCTCGACGGGCAATGCCCTGCCCTATGCGACCCATCCCCATGATGCCCAAAGTGCTGCCATGCACTTCAGCGCCGGCAAACATGTCATAACGCCATTTTGTCCATTTTCCAGCGCGTAAAAAGTGCTCGCTTTCGGTCAGGCGACGAGCGGTCGCCATCAGCAAGGCAAAGCCAAAATCGGCGGTCGTTTCGGTCAATACATCGGGGGTGTTGGTGGCCTGCACAGCCGCGGCGGTCATGGCAGGTACATCAAAGTTGTTGAAACCCACCGCCATATTGGCCACCACTTTCAGTTGCGGGCATGCGGCCAATAAAGCGGCATCAATGCGCTCGGTTCCGGTGGTGATGGCGCCCGCCTGGCCTTGAAGTTTGTGGGTTAATTCTTCCGGTGTGAACAGCACATCGGCTTGGTTGTCAGTCACCTCAAAATATTGGCGCAGACTGTCCAATACTTCCTCAAAAACAGGCCGGCCGACAAAGACTTTCAATTTCATACAAATAACTTTCAGTGGATCAGTGCATATTGGATGATGTAGACAAAGGCCCCAGCGAAATAGCCGATAAGCGCCAGCCCACTGATTTTCTTGACATACCAAATGAAATCAATTTTTTCTAAGCCCATTGCGGCCACACCGGCCGCAGAGCCAATGATGAGAATCGAACCACCCGTCCCTGCGCAGTAAGCCAAAAACTCCCACAAAAAGCTGTCAGCAGGGTATTGCGTGAGGCTGTACATGCCCATGGAAGCTGCGACCAGCGGCACATTGTCGACAATCGCACTGACCAAACCGATGATCATCACGATCACATCCTGCCGCCCCACAACCTTGTCCAACCAGGCCGCTACGTCCAACAAAATGTGCGTGTGTTCTAAAGTGGCAACAGACAACAAAATGCCGACAAAAAAAACAATCGAAGGCATGTCAATTTTGGTCAGCGCATGCGTCAGTGACAGGTGCGCTTTGTGTTCGTCTAATTTTTTTCGGTGCACCAAATCCCCAACCAACCACAGCAGGCCCAAGCCAAACAAAACACCCATGAAAGGCGGTAAGTGCGTCCATGTTTTGAAGGCCGGCACCGCCACCAAAATACCCAACCCCAGGAAGAACATCAAGTTGCGTTCAAACGCACTGCTTTGCTCAAGTTGATCGTCTGACTCAAGCCTTGCAGGTGGCACAACCGCTTGGCCTTTCAACCAGAAACTTGTGACCGCCAAGGGCACAAGCATGTTGACCATCGAAGCTAAAAATAAACCTTTCATGATCTCAACCGCAGTGATTTGCCCACCGATCCAAAGCATGGTCGTGGTCACGTCGCCGATGGGTGACCACGCTCCTCCCGCGTTCGCTGCGATGATGATGATGCCGGCAAAAAACAAACGATCCTCACGTTTGTCCAACAACTTTTTCATCAACGAGACCATCACAATGGTGGTCGTCAAATTGTCAAGAATCGAACTTAAGAAAAAGGTGACAAAACCCACCAACCACATCAGGCTGGACATTTGCGTGGTTTTGATGCGCGAGGTGATCACTTCAAAGCCGTTGTGCGCGTCTACCACCTCAACAATCGCCATCGCCCCCATCAAGAAAAAAACAATTTGCGCCGTACTGATCAGTGACTCATTCAGTTGTTCGCCAACCACATGCGGGTCTGCAGCACTGACAGCATAAATGGACCAAAGCAAACCCGCGCCCACCAACGCCGAAGCCGACTTGTTGATTTTCAAGGGGTGCTCAAAGGCAATAGCGGCGTAGGCCACGACAAAAATAAGAACCAATGCAGTCAACATATATTTCCTTTATTTCCTTTATTCCCTGTCAGCCTGGCTGCTCAATCTCAAACACCTGGCGCAAATAGGCCAGGTATTTTTCATCGTCGCACATGCCCTTGCCAGGCGAGTCCGACAGTTTCGCCACAGGTTGCCCGTTGCAGCGCGTCATTTTGATGACGATTTGCAGCGGCTCGTACCCCAGGTCGTTGGTCAAGTTGGTGCCTATGCCAAATGCCAGTTGGCAACGGCCATGGAACTGACGAAACAATTCAATGGTACTGGGCACCGTCAACCCATCACTGAAGATCAATGTTTTGGTACAGGGATCCACCCGATTGGATTTGTAGTGTTCAATCATTCCCTCACCCCATGCAAATGGGTCGCCGCTGTCATGCCGGGCGCCGTCAAACAATTTGCAAAAATACAAATCAAAATCGCGCAAAAATGCGCTGAACCCATAGACATCGCTGAGCGCGATGCCCAAGTCGCCTCGGTATTCTTTGGCCCATGATTCAAATGCGAAAATTTGGCTGTCGCGCAAACGAGGACCCAGCGCCTGAGCCGCTTGCAGGTACTCGTGCGCCATGGTCCCCAAGGGCGTGATGCCCAACAAGTAGGCGAAATACACGTTGCTGGTGCCAGCAAATCGTCCGTTGGGGCCTGACCCCAATCGGCCCGTTAAAACACGCAGCACCTCTTCATGCCAGGCACGGGAAAAACGTCTGCGGGTACCGTAATCAGCGATCTTCAGTGCCTTGAGGCCTTCGTCCTGCAACTGCTCGATTTTGATGTCCAGTCGTTGGCGGCCACCTTGCAAATCAGGCACTCTTTGGGTGTTGCGAAAGTAAACCTCATTGACGATGGCCAGCACCGGGATTTCAAACAAAATCGTGTGCAACCAAGGCCCTTGGATGGCAAGCTCCAACTCACCCGACGGCAAGGCTTGCAGGTGAATGCACTTCTCATTGAGCCTGAAGAGACTCAGGAAATCGACAAAGTCACTTTTGATGAAACGCAAGGAACGCAGGTAATTCAGTTCCGACTCTGTGAAACTGAGACTGCACAGCGATTTGATTTCGTTGCGAATTTCGTCAACATAAGGCGCCAAGTTGACGCCGGGATTGCGGCATTTGAAACGGTACTCGACTTGCGCACCCGGAAACTGGTGCAAGACCACCTGCATCATGGTGAACTTGTAGAGGTCGGTGTCCAGCAAACTGGTGATGATCATGGCAAAAAAAGCCCCCGCCAGAGCAGGTCAGGTCAATGAAAGAACACCAATGGTAATGCAAGCCCCAAAAAACCCTGGAGGTCACCCCAACCCCATCAACCTCCTCCCTCAAACCAGATGGTCCGAGGGAGGTTTTCCGATCAAGTCACATCGTCTCCTTTTGAAACAGAAGATTGCGAACGGGTGTCTGCCGATGAATGCTCTTGACTGACTGCCGTATCCAAGCCAAGCCAGAGGCCCAGTGCAGATGCCGCCCCTTTGATGCTCGAGCGCATACCCCCCCACAAACCGGTGGCAGCAGGTTGCGCCGCAAGCTCTGACAAGGAAGACGGCAGCGAATCAAGAGGCAACAACCAACGAACGTCCGAAGCAGGCGTTTGGGGTGGCACCTCCATTGGCAAGGCATCAGGACGCTCCAAAATGGGGGAGGACTGTTCCTGTGGCTTGGACTCCTCTGAGCGAACAACCGGCTTCGACTCATCGCTCCGACCCACTGTACCGACTGAAGGCCCAGCAGGAGTCGGTACCGATGGGGTCGCTGCATCGCCTGGCGACTTGGGCGCCTCTGGCTGAGCATGGCGGTCGCTGCGTTGGACCCACTGGTTCAGACTCTCAGTGTCCATCATGCTGGCAAGGCCACCCTGCTGAGAAATGGCCATGGCCATTTGCAACAGTTGCCCGGTCGTCTTTGGACTGTCCACGACGCTCACACGCATGCCAGATCGGAATTGCCAAGAAGCATCATCCAACACACGCTCAATGGATCCCAAGCCCGAAGTCGCGGTCAAGGTTTGCGCCGTGGTACGCATGACCGAAGGCTCATTGTCCATTTGATCGGCAGACGACCAGTTTTTCGCCAGCATGGCATTCAAACGCTCCAAGGGTGAAGACGCCATCGAACCCAGCACACCGCTCTTCAAGATCTCAGTCAACAAGGCAGTGGCCTTGACATCGCTGCGGGCCATCCAGTTGGCACCGGTGACCCGAACCACATTCTGGCTGCGCGCGACCACCGAACCCTGCTCTTGAATCGAGCCCTGCCCGCTGAGCAAAGCAATCCAGCCGTCAGCATCCGAGGTGATGCCTCGCGCACCCACACTCAAGCCACGAACGCCTCCGATCACCACATCACCACTTGTGGCGTTGTGAGCACTGACGCTGGCACCAGCACCTTGACCATCCAGCAGCAAACGCTCAAAGCCAAAGCCACCAATTCCGGCAGTCGCCTCCAAATGCAGATCGCCAGTGAATGCCAGAGGCGGTGCATTTTCTTGCGCCAGTGCCTGGATGGCCAAACCAGCATTCAGAACCGCAGAACGCGTGATCAAATTCACGCCCGAGACCTGCAAATTCCCGCTCGCCAAAATGGCCACTGAGTCATTTTCAGATTGCAATTTGGAGCCAGCAAGCAATTCAAGGTCGCCCGGGCTGCTCAATGAGACATCGGAAACTGCCGTCAACTGCATCAGCACTGGCAACGAGGACAACAGGCGAACCTCCAAGTCACTGACGTCTTTCAGTGCCAGTTGCGCAGCATCGACTGAAACAACACCCCCGAAGTCGTTGGCACTGTCCAGTGTGACCGCCTGGCCTGCCGCCGTGAACCGGCTCGCGCCACTCACCGTCAACAGCCCGCTGTCGGTCACCGAACCTGCCGCCGTCACGCTCAGGCTGCTCACGTTCACCGTACCCAGGTCCAGCGCAGACGCCACACCCACATTCAAGGTCTGCGCTGTGGCCGACAGCGTGCCCGTTGTAGAACCGCTGACGCTCAAAGCGCCTGCCGCAGTCACCTTGGCTGTGCCCGCGTTGTCCAGCACCACGCTCAAAGCATCCACATCGGTCACAGCGACCGTGCCCGCACCGCGCACGGTGATGCCACCAATGAATTGGTTGGCATTGTTCAGCTGCAGTTGCGCACCGCTGGCGGCGGTCAACACCGTGGCAGTGGCCACATTCAAGCTTCCGCCCTCCGCTTGACGCATCGCCCCCGTCAGCGCATTCAAACTCAAGCTGCCCACATCCACCGCGGCTAATTGGAGGTCTGTGGCACTGGTCAGGTTCAAACTGCCTGCCGTCGCGCTCACGGCACCACCAAAGTCGTTGGCGCTGTCCAGCGTGACCGACTGGCCTGCTGCCGTGAACAGGCTCGCGCCACTCACCGTCAATACCCCGCTGTCGGTCACCGCACCTGCCGCCGTCGCGCTCAGGCTGCTCACGTTCACCGTGCCCAGGTCCAGCGCAGACGCCACACCCACCGACAAGCT
>CAMDKK010000097.1 GCA_945901045.1 Limnohabitans sp. Rim8 | reverse complement strand
CATGGGCATGATCTTCGCCTGGATCGCGTACAAAAGCCAAAACCCCGCTTTGGCGGTGCAGCAAACCCTCGACCTGATGGTTCAGCGCGCCTACTCGGTCATGTCTAACGACGTGCTGATCTCGATCCCTTTGTTCGTGTTCATGGGTTACCTGATTGAGCGCGCCAACTTGATCGAGAAATTGTTCAAGAGCATGCACTTGGCCATGGCCCGTGTGCCGGGTTCCCTGGCAGTGGCCACCATCGTGACCTGCGCTATTTTCGCCACAGCCACGGGCATTGTGGGTGCGGTGGTCACGCTCATGGGCTTGCTGGCGCTGCCCGCCATGCTGCGCGCAGGCTACAGCGTTCAGCTGTCAGCCGGTGCCATTACCGCAGGCGGTTGTCTGGGCATCCTGATTCCGCCGTCGGTTATGTTGATCGTCTATGGCGCGACGGCAGGCGTGTCAGTGGTCAAGTTGTATGCCGGTGCGTTTTTTCCGGGCATCATGCTGGCCACTTTGTATGTCCTGTATGTGGTCATCATTGCCAAAATCAAACCCAGCATGGCTCCACCCATGTCGGCCGAAGACCGTTTCGTGCCTTTGCCCGCGTTTGCGCAAGTGGTGTCCAAAGACATCAGCAACACCGTGTTGCCCGGCTTGATCGGTGCGCTCTAAGGCAAGCGCTATGCGGCTGTACCTCTGCGCGAATTGCTCAACCACCTGGGCATCGCTTTGCTGCCAGTTTTGGCGGTGGCTGCAATCATGGGCTCCATTTACTTCAAGGTTACAGCTCCCCTGCCTGTCGAGACGGTGGAAGGCGTGGTGGCCATGGGCGGTGAACTGTCTGATTCGACCGGTGCCGCACAAGAAGCCCCCAGTGTCAGTGGTTTGGCAGAGCCCGAAGCCAGTGGTTTGCAAGAACCGCCGGGCGTGGCCGAAGTAGCCAAAGCAGATGCGGCACCTGCTGCTGACCTGGCCAAAGCGGAAGCACCTGCTCCGGCTACTGCTGCCGCAACTGCTGCAGCAGAAGCACCGGAGGCCCAATCTGAACGCCAGCCCGCGCCCATGTCTTTCTGGATCGCTTTGGCCAGTTGTGCGGTGGCTTTGGCCATTTTTTACGCCTATTTCAGCTTCGTGCGTCTAGAGATCTTCAAGATGCTTTTAGGCTCGTTTTTCCCCTTGGCTCTCATGATTTTGGCGGTGCTGGGCACCATCGTTTTTGGCCTCGCCACTCCGACCGAGGCCGCTGCCATGGGCTCATTGGGCGGCTTGCTGCTGGCGGCCGCTTACCGACGCCTGAACTACGTGGTGCTGCGCGAATCGGTGTACCTGACGGCCAAAACCAGTGCCATGGTGTGCTGGCTGTTTGTGGGCTCTAGCATTTTCTCGGCGGCTTTTGCGCTGCTGGGTGGGCAAGAGATCATCAACACCTGGGTACTGGGCATGAACCTGACGCCTGTGCAGTTCATGATCCTGGCGCAAGTGGTTATTTTCTTGCTGGGCTGGCCCCTGGAGTGGACCGAAATCATTGTGATTTTCATGCCAATTTTCATTCCCTTGCTGCCCCACTTCGGTATCGATCCCTTGTTCTTTGGCTTGTTGGTGGCACTGAACCTGCAGACTGCTTTCTTGAGTCCTCCTGTTGCAATGGCCGCCTTTTACCTCAAAGGGGTCAGCCCACCTCATGTGACGCTGAATCAGATCTTTGCAGGGATGATGCCCTTTATGGGCATACAGGTTTTTGCAATTGTTTTGCTTTACATGTTCCCAGCCATAGGCTTGTGGTTGCCTGAAGTGCTTTACAAGTAAACCGTCTCTGAACAAATTAATGGGGGCTTCGGTCCCCATTTTTTATAAAAGTAAGTGACTAACAATTGACGTTTACGTAAACGTCAATTAAGCTCCTCGGATTCATCCGTAGGTGCCAAAGAAAGAGCGATTCCATGACCGATTTGTCCGCTGAATACAAAGCCCTGGCCAACTACCGCCCCACGAACAAGGTGCGTTTTGTGACGGCAGCCAGTCTGTTTGACGGCCACGACGCCGCGATCAACATCATGCGCCGCATCTTGCAAAGCATGGGCGCCGAAGTCATCCACCTGGGCCACAACCGCTCGGTCGACGAAGTGGTGACAGCCGCACTTCAAGAGGATGCGCAGGGCATCGCTATCAGCTCTTACCAAGGCGGGCACAACGAATATTTTTCTTATATGGTGGACTTGCTCAAGGCCCGAGGTGGTGAGCACATTCAGGTTTTTGGCGGTGGCGGTGGCGTGATCGTACCGTCTGAAATCCGCACGCTGGCCGCGCATGGCGTGCGCATTTTCAGCCCTGAAGACGGCCAAAAAATGGGCCTCGCCGGGATGATCGGCGAGATGGTCATGCGCTGCGACAAGGACGTCAGCCCGCTGGCCCCCAAAGACGTGAGTGCCATCCAGGGCCACGGTGAAATGAATTGGCGTGCACTGGCGCAACTCATCACCGCCTTGGAAAACGACAAGGCCCATGTGGGTGTGGTCAAAGCCTTGCGCGAGCAAGCCGCGCAAAAGAAAGTGCCCGTGCTGGGCATCACGGGCACGGGCGGTGCGGGCAAGTCTTCGCTGACCGATGAATTGATTCGCCGCCTGCGCCTGGACCAGAACGATGCCCTGCGCGTGGCGGTGATTTCTATTGATCCCTCACGCCGCAAAAGTGGTGGCGCTTTGCTGGGCGACCGCATCCGCATGAACGCCATCAACCCTTGGCAAAACGGCCAGCGTATTTTCATGCGCAGCCTGGCCACACGTGACTTTGGTTCTGAAATTTCGGCGGCGCTGCCCGACGTGGTGGCTGCCTGCAAAGTGGCAGGCTTTGACTTGATCTTGGTAGAAACCTCCGGCATTGGCCAGGGCGACGCCGCCATCGTGCCGCACGTGGATGTGCCCATGTACGTCATGACCCCTGAGTTCGGTGCAGCCAGCCAGCTCGAAAAAATCGACATGCTGGACTTTGCCGAGTTTGTGGCGATCAATAAATTTGACCGTAAAGGCGCTGCCGATGCCCTGCGCGATGTGGCCAAACAAGTTCAGCGCAACCAAGAAGCGTGGACGGTGCCCATGGAAAAGATGCCGGTGTTTGGCACCATGGCCGCGCGCTTCAACGACGACGGCGTGACTGCCTTGTACCAAGCGCTCAAAACACGCCTGGCCGAGCTGGGCATGCAGACTACCGAAGGTCGCCTGCCCGTGGTCAATGTTCGGCACAGCACCCACCAAAACCCGGTGCTGCCCTCGGCCCGTACACGTTATCTGGCCGAAATCAGCGACACGGTGCGTGGCTACAAAAAACGCGCTGTGGCCCAGGCCCGTCTGGCCCGCGAAATCCAGCAGTTGCGTGCCGCAGCCGTGATGCTGGAGTTTGACAAACCTGGCCGCGCCAAAGCCGCCGAGGCCGCCATCGACTTGGCCGTGGCTCGCGAGCAAATGCAAGACTCCACAGCACGCAAACTGCTGATGCAATGGCCTGACATGCAAAAAGCCTATGCCGGTGATGACTATGTTGTGAAAATTCGCGACAAAGAAATCCGCACCCAATTGACCAGCAAATCCCTCAGCGGGACCACCATCCGCAAAGTGGCACTGCCCCAGTACGAAGACCACGGCGAAGTGCTCAAGTGGCTGATGCTGGACAACGTGCCTGGCAGTTTTCCCTACACAGCAGGCACCTTTGCATTCAAGCGCGAAGGCGAAGACCCCACCCGCATGTTTGCAGGTGAAGGCGACGCATTTCGGACCAACCTGCGCTTCAAACTGTTGTCCGAAGGCATGCCGGCCAAGCGTTTGTCCACGGCCTTCGATTCGGTCACGCTGTACGGCAACGACCCCGCCGTGCGACCCGACATTTATGGCAAGGTGGGCAACTCGGGTGTGAGCATTGCCACACTCGATGATATGAAAGTGTTGTACGGTGGGTTTGATTTGTGCAGTCCATCGACCAGCGTTTCGATGACCATCAACGGTCCCGCGCCCTCCATTCTGGCCATGTTCATGAACACGGCCATTGACCAGAACATGGACAAGTTCAAGATTGACAATGGCCGCGACCCGACGGACGCCGAAACCGCCCAGATCAAGGCGTGGGTCATGGCCAACGTGCGCGGCACGGTGCAGGCCGACATCCTGAAAGAAGACCAAGGCCAGAACACCTGCATCTTTTCGACCGAGTTCTCCCTCAAAGTCATGGGCGACATTGCCCAGTATTTTGTCCACCACAATGTGCGTAACTTCTACTCGGTGTCGATCTCGGGCTACCACATTGCAGAAGCTGGCGCGAATCCGATCTCGCAACTGGCTTTCACGCTGTCCAACGGTTTCACCTTTGTAGAAGCCTATCTGGCCAGGGGCATGCACATCGACGACTTCGCTCCCAACCTCTCCTTCTTCTTCAGCAACGGCATGGACCCGGAATACACGGTGATGGGCCGCGTAGCACGCCGCATCTGGGCCGTCGCCATGAAAGAGAAATACGGCGCCAACGAGCGCAGCCAAAAACTCAAATACCACATCCAGACTTCAGGCCGCTCGCTGCATGCACAAGAAATTCAATTCAACGACATCCGCACCACGCTGCAAGCGCTGATCGCGATCTACGACAACTGCAACAGTTTGCACACCAACGCGTTTGACGAAGCCATCACCACACCGACCGAAGACTCGGTGCGCCGTGCTATGGCGATCCAGCTGATCATCAACCGCGAATGGGGCCTGGCGAAGAACGAGAACCCCAGCCAAGGCGCTTTCATCATCGACGAGCTGACCGAATTGCTCGAAGAAGCCGTGCTGGCTGAGTTCGAAAAAATCGCCGAGCGCGGCGGTGTGCTGGGCGCGATGGAAACCGGCTACCAGCGCGGCAAGATCCAAGACGAGTCGATGCATTACGAGATGCTCAAGCACACCGGCGAGCTGCCCATCATCGGCGTCAACACCTTCCGCAACCCCAAAGGCGATGAAGTCATGGAAACGCTGGAACTGGCCCGCTCGACAGAGGAAGAAAAGCAAAGCCAGCTCAAGCGCCTGCAAGACTTTCAGACCCTGCACGCGAGCGAATCACCCGCCATGCTCCAACGCCTTCAGCAAGCCGTGATCGACAACGGCAATGTGTTTGAAGTGCTGATGGACGCGGTGCGTGTCTGCTCACTGGGTCAGATCACCAATGCGCTGTTTGAGGTGGGTGGACAATACCGGCGGAATATGTAATCCAAATTAGCTGTACGGCCTCCAGCAATGAGGCTTCTTGGCTTCTGGCAGATTTGCCAGAACGTTGTAATCCACGAAGCCAATGTGATTGCCAACGTTTAAGAGGGCGATTGAATGGGTCATAGGCAATCCCGATGCGCTGTATTGCCTTTGTCTTGAAACCGTCAAAGATCCGCAACACAATGGGTCTGACAGTGTTCAAAGGAGTGACATGTTTCCGATCTCTCACAAAATTCGGTGTTTAAGCGTATCAGATGCGCCTCACATAGTGAGCTTGTGCGCAGCTTCGGTCTTGATGGGGGCCACGGTTTCTGTCCAAGCTGAACCTGGGCAAGCTTGGGGTGCGTGGCAGGTAAGCGCAGGTTGGCAAGATTACAGCGAACCGCAAATGAGCTTGAAAGGCCCCGAGCTGGGCGTTCATTGGCAAAGCCTGAATTTGGGACCGTACACCTTGGAGGCCGATGCGCATCTGGGTCTGCAAAACTACAGCAGCGCGCAGTCGGGGCGTTTGGACTCGTTGCTGAACGTCGACACCTACTTGCGGGCTCTCAGAGCGTCGACAGCCCAACCGCAGTGGCAGTACGGCCTGGCTTTGCACAGCCATGCCAATTTTTTTCGCGGCACGACCAGTTTGGGCTTTGGGGGCTATGACCGCTTGTCTACCCAAGTGTGGCTGCCTGTGCGTTGGCATTCGGCCAGCGCAGCGCCTTGGACGGTCGATGCAGCTTGGTTGTTGTGGGGAGAGCATGTGTCCCGCTTGTCTCAAGTCAACACCCGCTTGCAAGATGTGACCAACCAACAGCGCAAGGGTGTTTTCCTTCAAATCAGCAAGACAATTCCTACCGACTCAGGGGAGATGGAGCCTTATGCACGCTGGACTTGGGTGGACAAGTCGGATGTTCATTGGGAGATTTTGCCCGGACAAGCCAGGGGCAACTACGAGCCACGAAACAACAGACTGCAAGTTGGCTTGAAATGGCGCATTCGCTGAGCTTGGCGATTCACCCCGAGCCACAAAAGACAACTGCTGGTGACATGCGCCGACAAGGCATCCAAGCGGGCATCAATCCGCAGGCGCCAACATGACCTCAATGGCGTAACGCGTAGGCAGTGAACCGGTTTGCTGAAACCAAAGCGTCATAGGCCCTTCGCCCAGTTTCGACTTGGCCACATTGGCCAACACATTGCGCGCCAAATCACTCGGTCCCATGTGACCGTACACCAGCATGCGCGACACATCGACCCCTGCATCAAACGCCTTGCTGGGCTGCAAAGCATAAAAGGCAATGGCGTCCTCCGACACGAACTGCAGCAACTTGACCGACAACAACTGTTGGCCTTTGGGAACATCCCAGCGCACATAGTCGGCATCACCGCGCGCCACCACGCCATGGATCAGATAGGTTTGCAGGCCAGGCGCCAAAATGCTGGGCTGCAAAGGGTCACCTGAAGCTTCATGCGACACAACGCTTGGGTTTTGCAAGTCAAAACCTTGGGCCACAGAGTTGTTGCCGGCCATGTCCACTTGGCGCAGCCAAACCCGGCTCAAGTGGTTACCCAAAGCACCGAGTGCGCTGCCTTTGCCTGCAGACCATGAACGTTGCTCGTCCAGTGAATACTCCCAACGCGCGCCCGGTTCAATGCCCGACAGTTTGAATGTGTTGGTCACACCATCGGATTGACCCGAGATGGCCACAGCAGCGGGGGGTGTGGTGTCTAAAACACAGTTGACGCGCACGATTTCAGAGGTATTGCCTGCGTCGTCCCGCGCACGCACCCAAATCATTTTGGCGCCGTCCCCTTTGACTTCAAACGAGGCTCCTGAACCGCGCGTCCAAGTCACCCCTTGGTCCAGCGAAAACTCCCAGTCGACGCCCTGACTTTCAACACCCCACTTGCCGTTGCTTGTGATGCCATCGGTCACGTTCAGGCCGGTGTCGTTGAACGACAAAACAGGGGTTTTGAGAACGACTGCACCGGTAACCGGTGGTGTCTGAGCGCCTGCTTCTGTCATGGCATTGGGCCCCGCATCTGAACCGCCACAGGCCACTGAAAATAACGCCACAGAGAGCACTGCGGTGGACCGGATTAAAAATGGACGGGGTGAGAACATGTGAACTGATCCCATTTGTTCAACAAACTTAATTACCTATGAAGAATGAAGCAAAAGAACTAAATCCGTGACCTGAAGATTGAAAACAATCGAAAAAAACCCCCACGAGAAAGTATTCAAGTGAGGGTGGTTTGATCACTCCGTAGGGGGTGGATGATTGAACTTGCTCATTCAAGCATCAAGCACCTCGTTCATCCGCCTGCCCTTGGATTACAGACCGATTCTTCCGCCATCGTCTTTGGTGATGATAATGGTGGCCGAACGTGGACGGCTACCTGCACCGTAAGCGCCACCTGCACCGTTAGCAGCATTGGTGGGCCAGACGCCGTTGGCGACATCGTTGAAGACTGTGGCAAGTTCACCAGGGTGCTGAATGCCCACAAAAATTGCTTTGCCGTCGGGGGTCTCGGTGATGCCCGTCACTTCAGCGCCTTTGGGGCCGACCAGGAAGCGGCGCAAGCGTGACTCGCCCAAGACTTTGCCAACGAAGGTGTTTTGGGACGCTGTCGACACTGCGCCAGCCACCGTCATGGTGTTGCTGACGGTGAATGCACCGCCATCACCCACGGTGCCCGGTACAGCGGCCACCAACATGCAATTGGTTTCGTCGGTGAAGGCACCGTCGTCGGTTTGAATCCAGCAAATGCCGGTGGACTTGCTGAACCACAAACCGTCTGGGGAGGAGAACGAGTTGGCAGCAGTCAGGCCAGAAAGATTGACACTGGTTGCAGGCGAATCTTCTTCCGCTCCGAACAAGAAAATATCCCAGGTGAAGGTGGTGGCGGCTGACATGCCATCGGTTTCTTTGAAACGAATGATGTGGCCGTTAGGGTTTCCGTCACGAGTCGACGCGCCGTCGAGGCGACCGTCGATGTCTTTGTAATAGCGCGGGTTGGCGGCATTGACCATAGCGATCGTTTTTTCAGGGGTTCTGTTGTTGGTCAAGGCGAAATAAATTTCGCCATTGGCGGGGTTGACTGCGCCCCACTCTGGACGGTCCATTTTCGTGGCGCCCACGGCGTCAGCGGCAATTCGTGTGTGTACCAACACTTCGGCCTGGTTTGAAAAACCAAAA
>CAMDKK010000096.1 GCA_945901045.1 Limnohabitans sp. Rim8 | reverse complement strand
TGCAGGCGCGTGACCATGGGGGTGTTTTCTGCATGGCTGCTGGAGCTGCGTGAACTTGAATACTGGATGCCAAAGAAACTGCGGGTTTTGGTGGTGTCGTCACGGTTGTTGATTTGGTCATACACCGCGTAGTAGTTGGCTGCGCCGCCGGCTTGCAGGTTCACCCGGCCAGCGGAGTTCACCCGCGTGCCGTAGGTGTTCAACTCGTTGCCTGCGCTCACACTCACGCTGGCCGCATTCAGTTCGGTGGGGGCGGTAGTGATGCTCTCACGCAGATAGTGGGTGACTGTGGTGCTCCACTTGCCGCTGTCAACTTTAGTGCCAGTCGATTCACGCCAGTTTTGTGAGGCGTCGAGCCGCACATTGCCCAGGGCATTGAGCGTCATGGCCCCGCCAGCGCGGGCCTGGACGGCGTCCATCAGCAAGTCCGTGCCGGCCGACAGGGCCAACGCGCCGCCCGCGTTGAGGGTACCGGTGTTGACCAGCCTTTGGTTGGTGGTCCAAAAGCCGTCATAGCTGGTGGTGCGATTGGACGTGCCCGTCAGTTGCAGGCTGGCTGCGGCCTGCATGCGCAGATCCGCACCAGCAGTGGCATTGAGACCTTGAGCCGTGATGTTGCCGGACGAAAGGATTTGCAGGTTGCGGCCCGCACTGAATTGGGCGGCCTGCATGTAGCGGTTGGCATATTCACCTTCGGAGACTGTATTTTCCAAGGCCGCGATATTAACGCTGCCCTCTGTGGCGATGATGCGCAGGTCTCGGCTGGCGGTCAAGCTAGCGCCTTGAATGTCGACCGACGCGCCTTGCAAATTCATGTCGCGAGCGGTCAAGGCAAGGCGCGATGCGCCTGACACGACGTAGCCGCCGGAACCGTCCAGCTTGAGCAGACCGTTTCGGGCCGTCAATGACAGGTCTTGGCCGGCTGACAAGTTTCCATTCTGCCAAGAAGAGATGGTCAGACCACCCTGGCCAGCGTCGATACTCAGGTTCTGTCCCGCACGAATGACGGCGTTACCAACGCCGCTGATCGTTCCCGCACTCACCGCAGATATAGAGCCTTGCGTGGCGGATACTGTAGCGGCCCCCATTGAGATGGAACCGGCCGATGTCAGGCTCAGGTCTTCGGTGGCCGCTTGCAAATTGGAAGTACCCAGATGCAGTACCTTGCCAGTACCTACTGTGGCCAGTGAAAGGCTTTTTCGGGCGGTCAGCGCGGTTCTCAGCTCGCGAGCGTACTTCCCCGTCGGATTGGATTCAACGGTTGAGAACAACTGGGTGTTGCCCGTTGCATTGACCCTGATATGGTCGGCGCTGGCCTGGACTGCGGTTAAGCGCGCATCACCGCCTAAGGCAGTGATGGTCAAATTCGTTCCTGCCGTCAGTTTGGTGGGCTGATCGTAGGTGCCAAAGATGTCTACCGAGCCCGAGGTGCTGCTGACTTTCAAGGAGCCGGTGCTGGCGGCCGCGTTCAGGCTGACCGCTGTGATACTGCTGCCAATCAATTCAATACTGCTGGCACGCAGCAGATCGGTTTGCGTGCTCAAGGCCAACGCCGACCCCATGTGCAGATGCCCACCTGCGGACAGTGTATTGCCCGTGCTGTTCAAACTGCCTGTAGCCAAAGCCGTCAGGCTGCCGGTGGCATTGAGGTTGTTCGCATTGAGGTTTATGGAAGCATTGGTTTCGGCCAAGGCCTTGCCGGTTTCGAGCTGAATGGTCACGGCATCGATGCGGCTGTTGCTCAGGCTCAGGCCAGTGCCTGCCAGCAGATTCACACCGCCACCACTGCTGCTGAGCTGCGCGCCGGTGGCTAGCACCTGTGCATCGCTACTGATCGTCACGCCCGCTTGCCCGGCCACTTTGCTGCCACTGCCCAATTGCACCGATTCACGCGCGCTCAGTGTGACTTGACCGCCGCTGGCGGGGCTGCTGACGTTGGCATTGCTCTCAAGCGCAATGCCTTTCTGGGCGCTGAGCACCACGGCGCTGCCAGTAGTCTGCGCCAGCCCCTGGCCTGAGACCCGCAAATTGCCACCAGCAGATAACAAGGCCGCGTTGGTGGCCTGCAATTGGCCCGATTGAACAATATCGCCGGTAACCGTTCCCAAGCTGACCACTGGCGCAGTGATACTGCCGGTGTTGCTGAGTTGCCCATCAGCCGTGAGGATGAGCTGCGACGCGGCTTGCAGCGCGCTCGCGTTGCGCACACCCACACCTGCCTCGGTGGCCAGCAGGCTGATTCGGCCTGCATGCATACCGCCCAGAGCCGAAGCGTCGATTGCCAATGCTGGGGCTGGCGAGGTCGGTGTTCGGGCAGTCAGTTGGCCGGTGGCGTAATCCACCGTTTGGGACCCGGTGGTGATGTTGATCTCGCCCGTTGCGCTGCCCTTGATTTGTGCACTCAGTATCGCTGTGCGGCTGAGGATTTCGGTGTAGGGGACACCTTGCACATTGAGCCCGGCGCCCATGACCTCAACCGCGCCGCGCTCCACACGCAATGCCTTGAGGGCACCGCCTTCAACCACCGGTGTGCCGGTGCTGAGCGTGACGCGGCTGGCGTTGACAAAGCTGGCACCGTCAATCTTCAAGCCATTGGGGTTGGCAACGACCACCTGGGCATTGCCGCCATTGACCGACATCTGCCCACGCAAATAGCTGGGATTGCTGGAATTAATTTCATTGAGGATAACCCGCGCCTCGCCGGTGGCCAGCCAGGGGTTGGAGGCGCGCGAGTTGTTGAGAACAACGCCGTTGGACTGCACATCAAACTGGCTGTAGGTGTTGCGGCTCACCCCAGCGCCGCTGGGCGTTTGGATGTTGATGAAGGGCCGGGTTCCATCACTGAGTATGGTGGGGCGCTGGTTGGCAGGGGCCGATGGGTCGGCGATGATCTGCGCCTGAAGTGGCAAGCCCATGAAGCCACCCGAGAACAAGGCGGCAGCCAAGGCTTTAAGCGCCAAGCCAGAACCCCATGGGGTTGAAGCGGAACACGAACGTGAGCGACGAGGGCGACTTTGCCCGACCGAACCGGTGCTGTGGCTGGCCAAAGCGGTTTCGGCTACGGCCATGAGTTGGCCTCGTGCTTTGTTGAAAACGATGCGGTAGCAGAACTTATTCATCTTTTCTCCTTGAGTTAATTGAGAGGCTGGACAGGTGCATCTAAAAGCTCAGACTCAGGCTCATGCCTGTGTTGGTCGAGGCGTTTGGAATAAAGGTGGGCTTGGCCATGTGGCGGCCCACAAAGGCTTCAAACTGAATCTGAGCACCGTGATCCAAGCGGTGTTGGCCACGCAGCCCCAGCACGTAGCCGGACATCGAACGTTCAGGCAGGTCTTGCGCGCTTCGCCCACCCACGCGCCCATAGTCCAAACCGATGTAGGCAGACGTTGGGCCGTTTAGAGCATGAATCAGGTCGTTGCGTAAAAGAAGCCCTCGATCGCCGCATAGGTTTTGGCGGCCGTCAAAACCGCGAACCGTATACCGACCCCCTAGGCACATCCGATCCTGGGGCACCAAGGGCGTGCGATTGACTTGCAACTTCAGGTAGTGCACAGCGGTGAGCCGGTTACCGTCTGCCACGGGCCACTGAAGATTGGCAACTGCCGTGCCCACCT
Organism: Limnohabitans sp. Rim8; assembly: GCA_945901045.1. Taxonomy (GTDB): domain Bacteria; phylum Pseudomonadota; class Gammaproteobacteria; order Burkholderiales; family Burkholderiaceae_C; genus Limnohabitans_A. The sequence continues at coordinate 5,360 of CAMDKK010000096.1, read as the reverse complement.
GCATGCGCGAACTACCCTCACCAAAGAGCTCTTCGGGCGCAGCCATTGCACCCCATGCACCCGTGCCCCGCTTGTAGGACAGTTGTAAGTCCCCATTGACCTGACCCCAATACCGTGCGTGCAGCACCGATGCCTCCCAGCCAGCCGTGCTGCGCTTTTGGACCTCCACCTCGGTGTCGTCGATAAAGTTGTTTGACTGGCGACTAAAACCCTTGACCTGCACGCTGGTCTTGCTGTTTGCATCTCGGTGGATGACACGGCCAAGCTGCAACTCACGGGACTGCGTCTGGCCGCTGTACAAATAGGACTGAAATGCACCAGCGATGGTTTGCCGATAATTGCTGCGGCTGAGCGTAGCGCCCATCAGCCAGTAGCCCCAGGGCACGCTGTAGTGCAAGGTCTGGCTGTCATTGCCGCGCGGACCGTCCTGACGATGGGCCACGTCCCGACTGGTGCTCAGGTAGGCCAGATCAGACAGGCCCAAGGGACTGTCCCAGCTCAAGGTAGCTTGCGCCATGAGCTTGCCCGTGGCGCTGCTGCCGCTGTCATCTAAAGAAAAATACCCGCGCAATGGGCGTTGACGGTTGTAGTCCAAAACCACGTCACTGGTGTCAATCTGCTCCCCCGGGCGCAGTTGCAAGTCAGCCTGAACACTGGGGTTGCGCCTCAAGTTTTCCAGGCTTTGTTCGATGTCACGCAAATTCAAGGCTTCGTTGGTGAACAGGGGGGCGGTATGCCGTACCCAGGCTGCGCCAGTGCCTTTGTCGATCACCGCAACCCGCCCGACGATCACGTTCAAGAGCAAGCGGCCCGTGCTGAGGTCTTGGGCAGGCGCTTCGATGCGGCTGGTGATGTAGCCATTGGCAATCAGCGTGTTGCGGGCCCTGTCTGCCAGCACAGCGATGCCCTGCACCCCCACGCATCGCCCTAGCGGAGAGTCATCGCGACCTACACCGGCCAGGGAGGCGGCAAGTTGCGCATCCAGGGCTGGTAAGCCCTCGAAAACTACCTCGTTGATTTTGCGGCAAGTCTCTTCGTGTGGTAAAGGCTGGGCTGTTGGTGGTGCCTGTGCTGACAGACGAACCGATGGCATGGATTCTTGCTCCCTTCGCAATTGCTCTTGGCGCAGTTCCTGTCGACGAATTTCAGGCGTCGGGTCAGGGAATGCGCTGGATTGGGCCCGCACAGTGCCGATGCATGAGAGCGCCAGAAAGATGCAAACACGAGCAGGTAAATAAGTCATCGCTTTTTAATAAATTCCAAGAAGAAATTATGAACTACAAATAATTAATTAATTAATTTATATAAAAATTTAGTGTTGTTAAAATTTACAGCCATGAAGTACAGCGAATTCGACATTTACTATCCTGCAGAGGGCGTCACACTGCCCTGGAGTCAATGGGAGATCGTCGGTATGGCTGCTTGGCTCTGGAGCCGCTCGGGCTTGCACCGCTCGTGGGATCTGCACCTTTTTGAACGAGATGTGCTGGAGAGCGTCGAGTTGCAGCAGTTTGTGCTGATGACCCGCAACGACCAGCCGGCGGCCTACCTCTCCTGGGGGCATCTGAGCGACGAGGCCGAGATCAGTTACATCGTGAACCCGCACAGTCTGCAACGCGAAGGCAAACGAAGCGGACAGCACCTGTGGCTGCTGAACTGGGCGGCGCCCTACGGTGGCACAAAGGCATTCACGCAGGTGGCACGCCATTTCCTGTTTCACAGCAGTGTGGGGCACATGTTGCGGGTCAAACCTGGCAATCATGATCTGGGACGAATCGTCTCTGCCCGTGGAGGCCGTGTGTCACGGCAGGACTACGCTCAAGAGGTCCTTCGGATGCACGGCAATTTTGAGCGGGCGCGGCATCTTCGCCAAAATTAACTGAGTTTTAGCCCCTCATGAAAAAAACCTTCGGCTTGCGCCTTGGGGTTTTTTATGCGCAGTGAAAACGCTTGAACCGCTTAAGCGGCAACGCCCTTGGCGTTTTTCGCATGCTCTTCAATCTGATTGAAGTTCAGTTACTGGTAAATGGCGGCGCCGTTGGCGTTCACCACTTTGAAGGGAGCTGACTTGGCCTCACGCAGTTGAAATGCCTGACTGTTCACGGCGGCTATTTAAATCCAAGAAAATTGACAATGTCTTACTTTGACATCAAAATTATTGAATTATATAAAGGAGCGTGGTCATGAAAAAAAACTTCCAGCTTTATTTTTCCTCCGTCTGCTTAACCACGGCCCTGCTGCTTGGCCTGGCGGGTTGCGGTGGAGGCTCTTCGAGCAGCCCCGGCGCCTCGAGCTCACCCATTGACGGAGCCGCCGCGTTCCCGGCTGGGCTCGCTGTGGAGTCGCCAGTCGGCATGGAAGTGGGCAACGTGACGCTGGCCCAAGCGTCCCCAGCGGCCCTATTCCGGGCGCTTGCACTGGCCCTTTTTCAAGGCGATCTGGCCACAGCAAAGCAGGTTGCCAGCCGCTTGATCCCCGTTGGCGACGCTCATGCGGCAGCCAGTCGATCGCCCCGCTACATGAAATCGGCCAATGCGGTCAACGCCTTGCTGACCGGCGCCACCACGCCGCGTACCGGCGTGGGCTTCAATGCGGATAAGTTTCTGAAGTCCCCGATCAACGCTGGTTGTTATGGGCCAACGGTGCTCTACCAGGGCCACCCGAACTGGACGTCTGGCACCCCAGCCGCCACGGGCACCTTGCCCAGCGGCGATGTGGGCATCTGGACCGCAGTTGATACCGCGACCGACTGGGTCTGTGCTGCCGCACAGCTCGACGCCCGCATGGACGGTGTGGCCTTGCGCAGCAACACCAGCTTGATGACGCTGGCCAGCCTGATCAACGTTGCCAACACCGCCGGCAAAAGCTTGCCCGCAGTGGGTGCCACGGTGGATCTCAAGACGGAAATGAACGTGGCCTTCAGTCCGGACGTCACCTTCACCACGGCCACCATTTCGCAGCCGGTGGCCGGCTCCTACAGTTATTCGGTCGCCTTCAGCTTCACCCACAGCTCGGGCACCCGCAATGCAGAAATACGTTTGAGCCACGCGCCTGGTGCCAGCAAGAGTGAGTACAGCGGCCTGCTTACCTACGCCGTGACCCGGGGCGTATCTGACCTGCAAAATTGCAACGGAAAAGCCCCAGGTACGGTCGATGTCGGCACCCTTAAATACACACGCACATCCCGTACAGCGATGACTTTGGTGCACCGCGAAGGCAACTACTGCGGCGCTGGCACCGCCACCCCACTGGCCACCAGTTATGCCAATTTTTCCACTGATGGCCAACTGGACCCGGCAGGTAAATGGACTGGCACCAAGGGTTGGGCCAACAACTTCAACCGCTTCGGCGCGGTCTACGACCCCACGACACTCAAAGGTAATTACACCTTTGGCTGGCAGGCGGGTGACTTGGATAGCAACTCGAGGGTGTTCAATATCGGCCTGAATTACAACGTCGTGACTGAGGGCCGCGATGGCGAGGCCTACTTCGGCTACGGCGACGACATCGCCAGCAGCACTGGCACCATCAAGGGCTTTATCTGCAACTGGGCTGGTCCAGGCAATAGCCATACCCTGAGAGACCTTTTTCAGCGTCAGAACATCAGCTTCAATGACACCACTGGCAAGTGGCGGCCCACGGGGGAGGCGCCGAGTGCATCGAACATCACTTATGCGCCCACCAACGCCTGCACCTCGGCTGGCGGTAGCTTTTATTACGACAAGAACGCCGGTAGCGTCACTCCGGCTTCTCTGGCCGATGAGTTGGCTGCGGCCAACCCGGCCGTCGCTGTCGATATGGCCGGCCTTGTCTTTGGCGCCACCACCTACGCCACCATTCCCTTGGCCATTGCAGGGCGCGGCATGGTCGTCCCTGGTTACTGAGCTCGGCTAACCCCCAGCAACCCAGCTTGGAACAGCGCCACCACGGCGCTGTGGGCATGGTGCTGCGCATCTTCGATTGTCTTTAACAGGTCCGGGCTCATGGTGATCTCCGGTGGTTTGTGCAAATGGGGATGCGGGCCTTTCGTTGTCAGGTATGCCTTTCGAGGCACGTGCGGCCTTCAGGAGCGACTGGCCCGCGATCAACTGCTTTCAAGCATCTCTTCGATCTGCCCAAGGCGCTCTTTGCCGAAGAACATCTCTTTGCCGATGAAGAAGGTTGGAATGCCAAACACGCCGCGTTCGACAGCCTTTTCGGTGTTGTCGATCACAGCCTGTTTGATGGCCGGGTCCTGTGCTTTTGCAGCAAGGGACTCCGCATCGAAACCAGCCATGGTCAGCACCGTTGCAAGCGCGGCGGCATCGGTGACGTCGAGCCCCTGTTCCCATATCGCTGGCATCAAGGCGTCGATGAACTTGATCTGATCATCGCTTGGCAGCGACACCAGCATCCGCAGCAGGTTGATCGAGTTGAAAGGGAACTTGGGATTCATTTTGAACCGATTGAGGCTGTGTTTGGCGATGAAACGCCGCATTTCCAAACTGGCGTAGGCGTTCTTGCCCTTCACTTCGGCATCGCGGATGAAGGGCGGGGCATTGCCGGTCAATTTGTGCATCCCGCCGAGGAACGCCGGCGTGATCTTGATCTGTGCACCTTGCCGTGCGGCAAGCGCACACATTGGCTGCCACACCAGGTAGGCATTGGGGCTGACGAAGTCGAAGATCAATTCAATGGTTTTGGTTTCAATGGTTTTGGTCATAGTCATGCTTTGGTTGGTTCTTGAAATACGGCGTCTGCGTACCTGCCAGCAGTTTGCGTCTGCTGCCGCAGATGGGTCAAGTCTTGATACCCTTGTCGAATGCCGGCCGTGCTTCAAGGCGCTTCACGTAGGCGTTCAGAGGGATCATGTCCTCGGGCATGCAGCCCAGGCGTCGCGCCATGTAGCAGGCGTGGCCGAGCATGAAGTCCACGCCCGACAGCTCACCGATCATGTAATCGCACTCGGCCAGCGCGGCGTTCAGTGGTTCCAGGGATTTGGTGAGCAGGCGCTTGGCCTGGCCCAGAATCTCCTCGTTGCGCCGCTCCGGCGGCAGCAGGATGGTTTGCACGACGATGGTGTTGATCGGCGGCATCACCATGCCCTCGCAGTAGTGCAGCCACTGCAGATACTTCGGGAACAGCGGCGATTCCACTGCCGGCCTGAGAGATCCATCGCTGTGGCGCGCGATGAGGTATTCGACGATTGCGCCGGACTCATACAGCGTCCACTCGCCGTCTTCCAGCACCGGCACGCGGCCCAGCGGATGGCGTGCGCGGTGCTCGTCGGACTTCAGCGCCTTGGGGTGGAACTCCATGCGGTTGAGTTCATAGGGCAGCTTCAGCTCTTCAAGCAACCAAAGGATGCGTCCGGCGCGGCT
>CAMDKK010000095.1 GCA_945901045.1 Limnohabitans sp. Rim8 | reverse complement strand
CTGGCTTCCCCAAAATTTTGTTGAACGCCCTGACCCTTGTAGTAAATGACGCCCAGGTTGTATTGCGCAAGGGCTTCGCCTTGGGCGGCTTCTTCACGGCTTCTTTTGTATTCCGCCGCAATGGCGGCCACTATTTCTTGCTGCTGCTTAAGTAGCTCTTCCATTTTGCTCATGGTCAGTTCCTTCAGTTTGAATAAGCGAGTAAATGCTAAAAAAACTCAAATTAACATAAACAGCATCTGTCCGCGCGTCAGTCGCTCAAATTACAATGAAAGCCCCTACAAATCAAGCACATCTCCAAGCGTCAGAATGATCCACTTCTGAAGATGCACACCTCGCGCATTCACTTGGCGCCCAGTCCCTCGACCACCTCGGTTGCACTGCGAAAGGCCTCTATCGCCGCCGGAAATCCGCAATACACCGTGGCATGCAACATGATTTCGCGAATTTCTTCGGGTGTGGCGCCGTTGTTCAGGGCGCCGCGCACATGGCCTTTGAGCTCGGTTTGTTTGCCCAAGGCGGTCAACATGGCCACCGTGACCAGGCTTCGCGTTTTCAAATCCAAGCCCGGGCGTTGCCATACATTGCCCCAAGCATTGCGGGTAATGAACTCTTGCATCGGCAAGGTGTAGTCAGTTGCGTTGGTAAACGCACGGTCTACAAAGGACTCGCCCATCACTTGCGTGCGGGTCGCCAGTCCTTGCTGAAAGGCGGGGTCATGGATCAATTCAGAATCTTGGGGTTTCATGGAGCGCTTTCGTTTGGTGGAAAATAGCCAGAGCATAAACACTCTGAGAAAAACCATGACCACTTCACACTACCCCCTGCCTGAACTGAACGATGTGCCCGAAGACATTCGCGCCAAAATTCTGGAGGTGCAAGACAAAGCCGGTTTTGTACCGAATGTATTTCTGGCTTTTGCGCGACGCCCCGCTGAATGGCGCGCCTTCTTTGCCTACCACGATGCCTTGATGCTGCCCGAGTCCGTGGGACGAAAAAGTGGCCTGACCAAAGGGGACCGCGAGATGATCGTGACCACCACCAGCGCGGCCAACAATTGCCTTTACTGCGTGGTGGCGCATGGCGCTATTTTGCGCATTTATGAAAAGAAACCTCTGTTGGCTGACCAGGTGGCCATCAACTACCGCAAGGCCGACATCAGCCCGCGCCAACGCGCCATGCTCGACTTTGCGATGAAGGTCTGCCAGCATTCAGACGAAATTGACGACGCCGACTTTGCTGCGCTGCATGCGCAGGGCTTCAACGACGAAGATGCTTGGGACATTGCCGCCATCACGGCTTTCTTTGGCCTGTCCAACCGCATGGCCAGTTTCAGCGGCATGATGCCCAACCCCGAGTTTTACCTGATGGGCCGAGTGCCCAAATCCAAACCCGCGCTCAATCAGGGGTGACCAAGGCACGTATTTCGTCTGGCAAAGCAACGGCTTTCTGAAGCGGGAAGTCCAACCAAATGGCCGTGGCGCCGCCGGCCGAATAAATCACCCCGGGCTCGTCTGTTCGCTCCAGCGTGGTCCAGCTCTCAAACGTGGTGCGACCCGGGTCGCTGACATACAACTTGGCCAGCACATCCGAGGGGTATTGAATCTGCTTATAGAAGTTGCAAAACGCGTTGACGATGATCGGCCCTTGACCTTGGGGGTTCGGGTCGTAGCCCAGCTTCACAAACCAGTCGATCCTGATCGACTCCATGTACCTGAAATACACCGCATTGTTGACATGGCCCATGATGTCCATGTCGCCCCAGCGGACCGGAATCACCATCTGATGGACCCATTTTTTTCGCTCGGGAATCTCAATTTTCATTAGAAGGTCTCATTCATGAGGGTAAGTGGCACAGTGCGCTCTGCCCTGTGACGATTTGTAACTGATATTGTCAGGTTTCAACGCATAAAATGAGTCACCCTTCAGACACCCCATAGAGGCGTGTCTGAGTCCATTTTTTTCAGCATGATGAGAACCCCATGACCCCTGCAGAAATTTTGAACACCTACGGCCCGCGCGAATCGATGGACTACGACGTGGTCGTTGTGGGCGGCGGCCCTGGCGGCTTGGCGACCGCGATTCGCCTGAAACAACTGGCCGCAGAAAAAGGCCAAGATGTGTCGGTGGTGGTGCTCGAAAAAGGCGGCGAGCCCGGCGCGCATATCCTGTCGGGTGCCATCATGGACCCCAAGGCACTGACTGAACTCCTGCCCAACTGGAAGTCATTGGGGGCGCCACTGAACCAAGCGGTGACCGATGACGCATGGAGCTTTTTAAGTGAAACATCGGCGCTGCGCACCCCCAATATGCTGTTGCCCGAATGCGCACAAAACCATGGCAATTACATTATCAGCTTGAGCAATTTCACCCGTTGGCTGGGCCAGCAGGCCGAGAACCTTGGCGTTGAAATTTTCCCCGGCTTCACCGCTGCGGAGGTGCTTTACAACGACGATGGCCCATCGAACGGGGGTTTACCTTCTGTCAAGGGTGTGGCCACTGGCAACATGGGCATCGGCAAAGACGGCGAGCCGACCGACAGCTTCCAGCTGGGCATGGAACTGCACGCCAAGTACACCGTATTTGCTGAAGGTGCACGCGGCCACCTGGGCAAGCAGCTGATCGCCAAATACAAACTCGACGCAGGGCGCGATCCGCAAACCTACGGCATCGGCATCAAGGAGGTTTGGGAAATTGATCCTTCACGCCACACGCCCGGTTTTGTCATGCACAGCGCCGGCTGGCCGCTGCAAAACGATACCTATGGCGGCGCTTTCATGTACCACATGGAGGACAACAAAGTCGCCATCGGTTTTGTCGTCGGCCTGAATTACAGCAACCCTTGGCTCAGCCCCTTTGAAGAATTTCAGCGCTGGAAAACCCACCCCAATATCCAGTGGTATTTCACCAACAAACAAGGCGAAGTCAACGCCAAGCGCCTGGGCTATGGCGCCCGCGCCATCACCGCCGGCGGTCTGATGAGCTTGCCCAAGACAGTGTTCCCGGGCGGCGCACTGGTAGGTTGTGACGCGGGCTACCTGAACACCAGCCGCATCAAAGGCAGCCACGCTGCCATCAAAACCGGCATGCTGGCCGCCGAAGCCGCCTACGACGCCATCGTGGCAGGCCGTCAACACGACGAATTGAGCGCCTACCCCGAGGCTTTTGAAGCCAGCTGGCTCTACACCGAGCTGAACAAGTCACGTAACTTCAAGAGCTGGTTCAAAAAAGGCCTGGTGGTGGCCACCGTGATGAACGGCTTTGAGCAGCTGGTGCTGCGCGGTCACATGCCATGGACGCTGCGCCGCGACAAGGCAGATCACACATATCTGAAGCCTGCGGCAGAATGCCCCAAGATCGAGTACCCCAAACCAGATGGCAAGCTCACGTTTGACCGCTTGAGCAGCGTCTTCATCAGCAACACAAACCATGAAGAAAACCAGCCCGCCCACCTGACGCTGAAAGACGCCTCGGTCCCGGTCAGCATCAACTTGGGCACATATGCTGGTCCCGAGAGCCGCTACTGCCCGGCGGGCGTTTACGAGTACGTCAAAAACGAAGACAACTCAGACCGCCTGCAGATCAATGCGCAAAACTGTGTGCATTGCAAGACCTGCGATATCAAAGACCCAACGCAAAACATCGTCTGGGTTACGCCGGAAGGCGGCGGTGGACCGAACTACACAGGCATGTAAACACCCGAATACGGGTACGCGCGTACCATCAACACCACCAAAATATTTGACTTTCTTCTCCGGCATTTCCGGTACGGCCTTGGCAGATGCTGCGGGGCCGGGCTCGATGATGATCAAGATGATGGACAAGGCTGGCTACGACCGCCCTTATGCGGCTGCCTTGACGGCGTCGACCGCGATTGTGGGGCCGATCATTCCACCGTCGATCATCATGATCATCTATGCCCTGGCTGATGACAACGTCTCTGTTGGCGCTTTGTTTGTTGCGGGCTTGATACCTGGCCTTTTGATTGCTGCGGCGATGTGCGTGGTCAATGGGTACATCTCCAAAAAGCGCAATTACAGAGGCGATGGTCAGATGCCAACAGGGCCCGAGATTCTCAAAACCACATGGCAAGCACTGCCTGCCATTTTGCTGCCGGTGTTGATTTTGGGAGGCATGCGTGCCGGCTGGTTCACCCCCACCGAGGCCTCGGTGGTGGCCGTGTTTTATGCCTTGGTCTGCGGTAAATACATCTACCGCACCTTGGAATGGAAGGCCGTGCCGGACATCCTGTCCCGCTCTGCACTGCTGACGGCGTCGGCCCTGTTGATCATCGGCATGTCCGCTTCCTTTGCATGGATTTTGACCATCGAAGGTGTGCCGCAAACCATGGCCAACTGGATCAGCAGCATTCACTTGAATGCGTGGACCTTCCTGATTGTCATCAATGTGTTTTTGCTGCTGTTCGGAATTTTCATTGAGCCTTTGCCAGGGGTGATGGTGCTGGTGCCGATCTTGGCACCTGTGGCCGCCAAAATCGGGGTAGACCCGATCCACTTGCCATGGTGGTCATCTTTAACCTCACCTTGGGCATGATCACACCCCCCGTGGGTGGACTGTTGTTTGTGACTTCTAATGTGTCCAAAGTACCGCTGACAGCGCTCACGCGTGAGCTCAAACCTTTTTTGATCGCTCACGGGATCGTTTTGGTGCTGTTGACCTTCGTGCCGGCATTGTCAAATTGGCTGCCTCATGCCATGGGTTTCAAATAATCGCGCCTATAATCCAATTCGTCAGGAGAGCGTCTGATTTGTTGAATCAGGTTAGACCACCGAAGGCGCAAGCAGTTGAAACTGCTGAACGCTCAGGTACCCAGGACTGACAACCGTTTTGAACTTTCACAAGTTCATCACGTGACCTCACTGGAGAGAGATGGTGGTTCATCAGACACCCCATCCACCGAAGGAGCAACCCGCAGTGCACTGGGCCGTTTGGGCTTGGTGAACCCGGCGAATCTCTCAGGTAAAGCGGACAGCGAGGGCAGGTCATGGCTAAGGCCATGGCATTTCAATGCCCTTGGAGTTTTTTTGTGACCGCTGACACCTCATTGCTGACCACGCCACTGTATGCCTTGCACCTTGAACTGGGGGCCCGGATGGTGCCCTTTGCTGGTTACAGCATGCCTGTGCAATACCCCGCGGGCCTGATGGCAGAACACCACCACACGCGCCAATCGGCAGGCCTGTTTGATGTCTCTCACATGGGCCAACTGCGTCTGACAGGCCTCGATGCTGCCGCCGCATTCGAGACTTTAATGCCCGTGGATGTGATCGACTTGGGTGTTGGCAAGCAACGCTATGGCCTGCTGCTGAATGACGCGGGCGGCATCATGGATGACTTGATGTTTGTGAATCGAGATGTCATGAACGGTGGAGATATTTTTGTGGTTGTCAATGGCGCCTGCAAAGTGGCTGACACCGCCCACATCCAAGCCCGTATCGGATCACGCTGCCAGGTTACGACACTGTCAGAGCAAGCGCTTCTGGCACTGCAAGGCCCGCTGGCCGTGACGGCTTTGTCGCGGCTGGTTCCGGGGGTCGAGAAGTTGGTTTTCATGACGGGTGCGGCATTTGAATGGCAAGGTGCTGCGCTGTTCGTCACCCGCAGCGGCTACACCGGAGAAGACGGTTTTGAAATTTCAGTCCACGCCGCACATGCCGAAGCTTTGGCCCGCGCGCTGCTGAGCCAACCCGAAGTCCAAGCCATTGGTTTGGGTGCGCGTAACTCCTTGCGGCTGGAGGCCGGCCTGTGCCTTTATGGCCAAGACATCGACACGACCACAACGCCCGTCGAGGCCGGCCTGAACTGGGCCCTGCAAAAGTCTCGCCGAAGCGTGGGCGCCCGTGCAGCTGGCTTTCCGGGCGCTGAAAAGGTTTTGGGGCAACTGGACGGCACCACACCGGTCGAGCGCAAGCGGGTCGGTCTGATCGCCTTGGAGCGCATCCCTGTCAGAGAACACGTCATGTTGCATAACGCACAAGGTGAGTGGATCGGCGAAGTGACCAGCGGGCTGCTGGGTCCGTCCGCTAACCAACCTGTTGCCATGGCCTATGTGCAGACAAAATACGCCACAACCGGAACGCTTTTAAACGCCATGGTACGGGGCAAAGCTGTGCCGATGTGCGTCAGTGCCATGCCCTTTGTACCAACCCGCTATTTTCGTGGCCCGGTTTAATTGGGATCTGACCCCCATTAGGTGACCCCCATTAGGCAATTAGATAAACTGACTTTCATTTTTTGGAGAACATGATGAGCTTGAAATACACCGAAGATCACGAATGGATTCAATTGGAGGGGGACATTGCGGTGGTCGGGATCACCCACCATGCGCAAGATGCACTCGGTGATGTGGTGTTTGTCGATCTGCCTGAAGTGGGCAAATTATTGGTACAAAAAGACATTGCGGGCGTGGTCGAATCCGTGAAAGCGGCCGCCGATGTCTTCATGCCCGTCAGCGGTGAGGTCACCGAAGTGAACGAAGAACTGCGCAACGACCCGTCCCTGGCCAACTCCGACCCCTTGGGCAAAGGCTGGTTCTTCAAGGTCAAGTTGTCCGCCCCCGACGAGGTCGACGCCTTGCTTGATGAAACGGGCTACACCCAATTCACTGCAGGCTAATCTGCTCACTGAACCCGCCCCCTGCAATCCCCACTCTCAAGGAGCTTTCCTGCAAGCGATGGCTGTCTAAGCTTCACCGCCCCCATCATCGCCAGCAGGCTGGCTCCTACACAAAATGCAATACAACGATCAGGAACGCACATGCTGATGTCTACCCTCAAGCCTTTGGCCGAACTCGAAAACCCGTCTGAATTCATCGCTCGCCATATCGGCATCAGTGCCGAAGATGAGCGTCACATGCTCTCGGTCATCGGTGAAGCCTCGCGTCGCGCCTTGATCGAAGGGATTGTGCCGCGCAGCATTGCGCGCAGTCAGGCCATGCAACTGCCTTCGGCTGTGACCGAAGCAGCCGCCCTAGCAGAACTTCAAGTCATGGCCAGAAAAAACAAGCTGCTCAAAAGCTTCATCGGACAAGGCTATTACGGCACGCACACGCCGGGGGTTATTCTGCGCAACGTCCTCGAAAACCCTGCTTGGTACACCGCCTACACCCCTTATCAAGCTGAAATTTCGCAAGGCCGAATGGAAGCTTTAGTGAACTTCCAAACGATGGTGACCGATCTGACCGGCATGGACATCGCTAACGCCTCCATGCTCGATGAAGCCACAGCTGCTGCCGAAGCAATGACCCTGGCCAAGCGTATGGTCAAGTCCAAGGGCGATGTGTTCATCGTCAGTGGCGACTGCCACCCTCAAACCATTGAAGTCATCCAGACCCGCGCTGCGCCTTTGGGTATTCAAGTGAAGCTCATCCGCTCCAGTGACGAATGGCAATCGGCCATTTCGCAAGGAGACTACTTCGCTGTACTGAACCAGTACCCCGGCAGCAGCGGCGGGTTGGCAGACTGGCAGTTGTCTGCAGAGCTGGTCCACAGCCATCAGGCTGCCTTCATTTTGGCCGCCGACTTGTTGGCCTTGACACTGCTTAAATCGCCTGGCGAAATGGGCGCCGACATCGTGATCGGCACCACCCAACGCTTTGGCATGCCAATAGGTGCTGGGGGCCCACACGCCGCCTACATGGCCTGCCGCGATGCCTTCAAACGGTCTATGCCCGGCCGACTGGTGGGCGTGAGCGTGGATGGGCACGGACAGCCAGCCTATCGATTGGCCTTGCAAACCCGCGAGCAGCATATCCGCCGCGAAAAAGCAACCTCCAACATCTGCACCGCGCAGGTACTGCCCGCCGTGGTCGCCAGCATGTACGCGGTATACCATGGCCCTGACGGCCTGCAACGCATTGCCCGCCGCGTCGCAAGCTACACGGCCTTGCTGGCCCAAGGCCTGCAGCATCTGGGAGCCTCGTTGCTGCACGCAGCCGCATTCGACACCCTGACCGTTGACATGGGATCGGCGCAGGCAGCCGAAGTTCTGCATGCCCGCGCAGTTGCCAAAGGATGCAATCTGCGGCGCTATCCGGGGGCTCGTGCAGGCTTTGTGGGCATCAGCCTGGACGAGACCATCACACGCCAAGACATCAGCAACTTGTGGGCATTGTTCGCACAAAAAGATCAGCCACTGCCTTCATTCGATGTTTTCGAAAAAGGCATAGCCTCGCTGATTCCTGAATCGCTGCAACGCAGCACCCCGTTTCTCTCGCACCCCGTCTTCAACCGCTACCACTCCGAAACCGGCATGCTGCGCTACATCCGGCAACTGTCCGATAAAGACTTGGCACTGGACCGCACCATGATCCCGCTGGGCTCGTGCACCATGAAGCTCAACGCCACCAGCGAGATGATTCCGATCACCTGGCCCGAGTTTGCGCAACCCCACCCGTTTGCACCCGCCGATCAACTGCAAGGCTATGCCCAGCTCGATCAGCAACTGCGTGACTGGCTTTGCCAAGCCACAGGGTACAAAGGCATCAGCCTGCAACCCAATGCCGGATCGCAAGGCGAGTATGCGGGCCTCTTGGTGATCCAAGCTTTTCACAGGGCCCAAGGCCAGGGCCACCGCAACATCTGCTTGATCCCTTCCAGCGCACATGGCACCAACCCGGCCAGTGCACAGATGGTGGGCCTGCAGGTGGTGGTGACAAAATGCGACGACAACGGCAACGTGGACATGCTTGATCTGCAAGCCCAATGCGAACAGCACAGCGACCATCTGGCTGCGGTCATGATCACTTACCCCAGCACGCACGGCGTGTTTGAAACCCAGGTCAAAGCCTTGTGCGAGCTGGTGCACCAGCATGGTGGCCGTGTCTACGTCGACGGTGCGAACATGAACGCCTTAGTGGGTGTGGCCGCCCCCGGCGAGTTTGGTGGTGATGTCAGCCACCTCAATCTGCACAAGACCTTTTGCATCCCGCATGGCGGTGGCGGGCCCGGTGTCGGTCCGGTCTGCGTGGTGGAAGAGCTCGTACCCTACTTGCCCGGCCATGCCACAGGGGGCTTAACAGTCAATGGGGTTGGTGCTATCAGCGCTGCGCCTTTGGGCAATGCCGCCGTGCTGCCCATCAGCTGGATGTACTGCCGCATGATGGGCGCAGACGGTTTGAAGCATGCTACTGAAGCTGCCATTTTGGCGGCCAACTACATCAGCAAGCGCTTGGCCGACCACTACCCCACGCTGTACGCCAGTGACAACGGCCGCGTGGCCCACGAATGCATTTTGGATCTGCGCGGCCTTAAGGAGACCAGCGGCGTGATGGCCGAAGACGTGGCCAAGCGCTTGATGGACTACGGCTTTCACGCACCCACCCTGTCTTTTCCCGTGGTCAACACCCTCATGGTGGAGCCTACTGAAAGCGAAACCCTTGAGGAGATCGACCGTTTCATCGATGCCATGATTGCCATCCGCGAAGAAGTGCGCCTCATTGAAAACGGCGTTTGGCCTCAAGACAACAA
>CAMDKK010000094.1 GCA_945901045.1 Limnohabitans sp. Rim8 | reverse complement strand
TTTGACGAGCCCTTGTCCAACCTGGATGCCAAACTGCGCGCCCAGACCCGACTGGAAATTCAAAAACTGCACCGCGAGCTGGGCATCACCAGCCTGTTTGTGACGCATGATCAGGTCGAAGCCATGACGCTGGCCCAGCGCATGATCGTGATGAACAGCGGCCATATGGAGCAATTTGGCACGCCCGAAGAGGTCTATAACCGCCCAGCCAGCACCTTTGTGGCCAGCTTCATGGGCTCGCCGCCCATGAACTTGCTTCAACTCGCGCCGGGCTGTGCAGCGGGTCGGGTCTTGGGCATCCGGCCAGAACATCTGGACTTAACACCGAACAGCGGCTGGGCATTGCAGACGGATACGGTGGAGCTGCTGGGCGCAGAACGCCTGGTACACGCCCGGCTTGGCGATGAATTGCTGACGCTGCGCCTAGATGCCTCGGTGGCCGCACCGCATCCGGGAGAGACTTTTCACGCCACACCACGCACTGACTGCCTGCACGCGTTCAGCGCCGAAACAGGCAAACGCTTGGAGGCCGCATGAGCAGCACTTTTTCTGCAACTCCACTCCCCGACTGGCCTTACCCGCGCTGGGTGGCGCACCGCGGCGCTGGCAAACTGGCACCTGAAAACACCTTGGCCGCTTTCAGGCTCGGAGCTGCACAGGGCTACCGCATGTTCGAATGCGACGCCAAACTCAGCTCAGATGGGGTGGTGTTCCTGATGCACGACGCCACGCTGGAGCGGACCACAAACGGCACGGGTTTGGGCGGCGAGCAGAGTTGGCATGCGCTGTCGCAACTGGATGCGGGCAGTTGGCATTCACGTGCTTTTGCCGGTGAGCCGCTGCTGACGCTGGCCAACCTGGCCCGTTACTGCCTTCAAAACCGTTATTTTTTGAATATTGAAATCAAGCCAACTCCGGGCACCGATCTTGAGACCGGTCGCGCAGTGGCGCAGCTAGCTGACACGCATTGGCGCAGCGCTGATGTGCCGCCCTTGCTAACCTCTTTCAAACCAGTGGCTCTAGAAGGCGCACACGCCATTGCACCCCATCTTCCACGCGGATTGCTGCTCGACACTTTGTGGGACGGTTGGCTGGACAAAGCCCTCCAATTGGGCTGCGTAGCCATCGTCTGCAATCATGCCTTGTGGGACCTCACCACGGTACAGCAGGTGCATGCGGCCGGCATGCGCTGCCTGAGTTACACCGTGAACGACGAATGGGCTGCGCAACGGCTGATCGATTTGGGTACCGACGGTATCATCACCGACCGTGTGGACCTGTTCAGCCCAGTTTGAAGCCTATCGATGCTGCCAACCTCGTTGCAGCACCCACTCCAGCGTGGCGCTGACGAGCACCAAAGCGCCGTAAGTCGCTATCTTGCCGTCGTTGTCAAACCACACCAAACCGCTTATCAAAACCAAGGCGCCTGCCACACAATGCCAGGCCCAACGTGTCTTCCAGTGCGGCGCAGACGCTGAACCTAGGAGCCAGGTACCGCAGATGACACACACCCCAGCCATCGCCAATGCGGGCAAAAAAAAGTAAAGCAGATGTGACAAGATCTGTGCAAAGCTCATGCGCAATGGATGTGGTTCAAGAAGTCGATTGTGCCGTCAATTTTTGCAATATCACCGCCTCCTGCTGGCAAATTAACGGGCATCAAGGTCGACGCTGGCGAGACTTTTATAATCTCTCACTATGGCAGTCTGGGCACTCGGTTTAAACCACACCACGGCACCGCTCGATTTGCGCGGTCGGTTTGCCTTCGCCTTGGACCAATTGCCGCATTCTTTGCAGGGTTTACGAACCCAATTGTCTCTTGGAGACCGCCAAACACCTGAAGCGGCCATTCTGTCCACCTGCAACCGCACTGAGATTTACTGCGCTGCCGACGCATCGGCTTTGCCCGCTACGCTCGATTGGCTGGCTTACACGGGCGGCCTCCCCTCCAGCGAACTGCGCTCACACACCTACACACTCGAAAACGACCAAGCTGCTCGGCATGCCTTTCGAGTGGCCAGTGGCTTGGACTCGATGGTCTTGGGGGAAGCGCAAATTTTGGGTCAACTCAAAGATGCGGTGCGGACCGCCGAACAGGCTGGCGCTTTAGGCAGCACCTTGAATCAGTTGTTTCAACGCAGCTTTGCGGTGGCCAAAGATGTGCGTTCCAGCACGGAGATCGGGGCGCACTCCATCAGTATGGCGGCCGCTTCGGTGCGCCTGGCCAGTCAATTGTTTGAAGACCTGGGCCAGATCAAGGTGCTGTTTGTAGGTGCGGGTGAAATGATCGAGCTGGTCTCGACCCACTTTGCCGCGCGCAAACCGCTGAGCATGGCGATCGCCAACCGATCGATGGAGCGCGGTGAAAAACTCGCCTCGCGTTATGGCGCCCAGGTCATGCGGCTGGCCGATCTGCCCGACCGTTTGCATGAATTTGACGCGGTCATCAGTTGCACCGCCAGCACTTTGCCTTTGATCGGGCTCGGTGCTGTGGAACGGGCACTCAAGAAACGCAAGCACCGCCCCATGTTCATGGTTGACTTGGCTGTGCCGCGTGACATTGAGCCCGAAGTGAAGTCACTGGAAGACATCTACCTTTACACGGTGGACGATTTGGCCGCCGTGGTTCAAAGCGGACAAGCACACCGCCAAGCGGCTGTGGCCGAAGCCGAAGTCATCATCGACGCGGGCGTGCAAAGCTTCATGCACTGGATGGTGCAACGCAACGCAGTGCCTTTGATACAGGAGTTGCAAGCACAGGCCGACACTTGGCGTGAAACCGAACTGATTCGTGCGCGAAAGATGCTTGCTAAAGGCGAAAATCCCGAACAGGTACTGGAAGCCTTGTCGCGCGGCCTGACCCAAAAAATGCTGCACGGTGCCATGGTTGAACTGAACGCTGCCACGCCCGAGCGCGCAGCACAAACCATTCAAGCCGTCCAACGCTTATTTTTACGCAAAGAGCGTTAGCGCCGCCTCACTGTAGGAGCCAGCCTGCTGGCGATTCCGCCGTCATTCCTGCCTTCCTTTTCGCTTGCAGGCAAGCGCCTACAAGAGCACGGTCCAAACCCTTTTATTGCGCATGAAACCCTTTCTGATCCAACAACTCGAACGCTATGCCCTGCGGCTGACGGAGCTTGACTTCTTGTTGTCCCGCGAAGACATCATGCGTGACATGACGCAGTTTTTAAAGCTCTCGCGTGAGCATGCCGAAGTGAACGCAGTGGCCACGCGCTTTTCGCGATTTCAGCAACGCAGCAATGACCTGACTGCGGCACAGGCCATGCTGGATGATGAAGACCTGCGCGATATGGCCGAAGAAGAAGTCGTCAGTGCCAGTGCAGAACTGCTAACACTCGAAGCTGAATTGCAGCGCATGCTGTTGCCCAAAGACCCGGATGACGCACGACCGGCCTTTGTCGAAATTCGCGCCGGCACCGGCGGTGACGAATCGGCCTTGTTTGCGGGCGACTTGCTGCGCATGTACAACCGCTACGCCGAAAGCCAAGGCTGGAAAAGTGAAATCATCTCTGAGTCGGTGAGCGAACTGGGCGGCTACAAGGAAGTCGTGGTCCGCATCGAAGGCGAGAGCGTCTATGGTGCGTTGAAGTTTGAATCAGGCGGCCACCGCGTGCAGCGCGTGCCCGCCACCGAGACCCAAGGCCGAATCCACACCAGCGCCTGCACTGTGGCGGTATTGGCCGAACCGGACGAAGCCGAGGCCATCAAGATCAACCCTTCAGACTTGCGCATCGACACCTACCGCGCCAGCGGTGCGGGCGGGCAACACATCAACAAAACCGATTCGGCCGTGCGGATCACCCACTTGCCCACCGGTATCGTGGCCGAATGCCAAGACGGCCGCAGCCAGCACAGCAACAAGGCCCAAGCCTTGAAGGTGCTGACTGCCCGTATTCAGGAAAAAGACCGGGCCGAACGTGCCGCCAAAGATGCCGCCGAACGCAAGAGTCTGATCGGCAGCGGCGACCGCTCGGACCGTATCCGCACCTACAACTTCCCGCAAGGCCGCTTGACCGACCACCGCATCAACTTGACGTTGTACAAGCTGCTCAGCATCATGGAGGGCGATTTGCATGACGTGGTCACCGCCTTGCAAGTCTACGAGGCTGCGCAGCAGCTGGCGGCACTCGAAATAGGCGTCTCGGGCTGATGGCTTCGGGCAGCCCCACCCTGGCCGAATGCCTGAGCCAAGCCCATGCGATGGGTTTGGTCAGAGTCGATGCCCACATGCTGCTGCTGCACAGCCTTGGCCGTCATCTGCACGATCGGGCCTGGTTGCTGGCCCATGACACCGACACTTTGAATGTCTTACAGCTCGCCCAATGGCAAATCGCGCTGCAACGCCGCTTAGATGGCGAACCGGTGGCCTATATCACCGGCCGCAAAGATTTTTTCGGTTTGACACTGGCTGTGGATTCACGCGTGCTGGACCCGCGCCCCGATACAGAAACCCTGGTGGAGTGGGCTTTGGCGGTCTTACCCCAAGCACCAACCCCCACGACCTTGCGACTACTGGACCTGGGCACTGGCAGCGGTGCCGTGGCCCTGGCGCTGCAATATGCCCGCCCCGATGCACACGTGTGGGCTGTCGATGTCAGTGAGGATGCTTTGGCCGTCGCCCGCACCAATGCCAAACGGTTGGAATTAGCCGTGCAGTTCATTGCCAGCGACTGGTTTGCGCAAATCGATGTCAATTTTGACCTCATCGTGGCGAACCCTCCCTACATTGCACAGACCGATCCGCACCTGCATGCACTCCGGCATGAGCCCATCCAAGCACTGACCAGCGGCTGCGATGGCTTGAATGCTATTCGACACATCATTCAAAATGCACAAGCTTACCTTGCGCATTCCGCTTGGTTGCTGCTGGAGCATGGCCACGATCAGGCCGAGAGGGTGAAAAGTCTGTTGTTACAAGCGGGGTTCATACAGGTTCAGTCTCGCACCGATTTGGCAGGGCATGCGCGCTGCAGCGGTGGCCAAAAAGCACCCCAATAACCCTGCGAGGCAAAACATTCCTCAAAGTGAAATAATGTCTGCATCGGTTTGTAAAATCCTCCGAGATTGAAAACCTCTAGAACCCTACAAAGGAGCCACCATGAGCGACACCCAAAAACGCATTGACGACCTGGTCAAACACAACGACATCACCCTTTTCATGAAGGGTAGCGCCAGCTTTCCGATGTGCGGTTTTTCAGGCCGCGCCATCCAGATCCTGAAAGCTGTCGGGGTGGACACCAAAACCGTCAAAACGGTGAACGTCCTGGACGATGCTGAAATTCGCCACGGCATCAAGGAATACAGCAACTGGCCCACCATCCCTCAGCTGTACATCAAAGGCGAGTTCATCGGCGGCTCAGACATCATGATGGAAATGTACGAGTCGGGTGAACTCCAACAGGTGGTCAACGGCCAGGCCTGAACGCCCTGGGGCTTACCACCCTTTACCCGCCAAAAGCCACCCCATGGGGTGGCTTTTTTGCGGCTCTTCGGCTTCATTGGACCGAAGCTGAAATTAGCCGCCAGTCTGGTAATCCGAACCGTTCCAAATTACGGTTGGCCTGGAACAGCAGTGCTGCGCCCACCAGCATCAGCAACAGGTCGTGGCCCATGTGGCGCAGCGTCCAAAACTGCCTGCCGCTGTCGGTCGACATCCAGATGAAGCCAGACATCACGAGCAGCAGCCCCACACCATCTTGCCAACGCCGCCAGTGCAGCGAACGCACCCACACCGCCATGGCGGTGGCCACCAGCAACTCAACCGCCCACCACCGCCACACATGCCCCGGGTTCTGCAAAATGTCCTGCAATGAACCGCCCAAACCAAAAAACACCAGCAAGACCACCAGTCCAAGTGGAACCAACAGACTGAGTAAACAACGCAGGCTCGCCTCCCAGATTTCATAAGCCCGGTGCTGACGCACCCGCAAACGCGGCATCAGTTCCCAGCGCCAGTGGTGGCGATCCGATCGAAGCAAGCAAACCATGGCCAGCACCAGAGCAAACAACCTGAATCCAGGCTCTGAGTACGACCACAACCATGGCCAGTATGTGGACAGAGTCAAAGGTGTAATTGCAACACCCACCATCTGCCTCCACCCCATCCACCTTCCTTGACCGCGCCAATACGACCACAACCGTACCCACACGTCCCACCGCCGCACAACATGAGCTTCGACAGCCGGGGCAGGTTCACCCAAACGCAGCATCCGGTGCAGAAGGGCCCACAGTCCGATCACCGAGAACAGCAAGCAGGTCAGGGGCAGCCACCAACCTTGGTCTTTGCCCCAATACAGCCAGACCAACCAAGAACTCGCCCAGACGAACATGGACACGGGGTACATCAGCCACGGACATCGCACCCAGCGGGGCCCATGGCCCATCCTGGCCAAACCCGCCAGTCCATACAGCGGCCAGCCCACCATGGACAGACCCACCAGCGCACTGCCCTGCTGCAATGTGAAGCCACTCAAGGGGGCGATACAGAGCAAGGACAAGCAAAAACAACCCACCCAAAACATGAGCATCTGAAAATGCCCAACCACCCAACGCTGCACATGCACAGAAGGCACCCGCAATCGCAGCAGTCGAAGCCACTGCTGCTGAAAGTCATTGTCTGCAACCAGCCTGGTCACTATGCCGGCGCTTGTCGCCCAGACGGTACTCATCCAAACACTGCTCGAGGTACCTTGAAATGCATGCACCGCATAGGCCGCCACCACGAGCAGTCCATTGAAAAACAGCGGAAAGAGCAAATTGAATGCGCCAGATCGCTGAGACGGTCGGCGCTGGATCAGGGCTTTCATGCGTTGAGCCCCTCAAACAGGTCTTCCAGGTTCATGGCTTCGCCCTGTAGGCCGGGTGGTGCCCGGCGAAGGTCCACGATCCAGCGGCCATCGGCTGTTTGTGCCAGCACGCAGTCTGGCGGTGGTGCCACCGGGCCTTGCGCGCAACGCAGCTGCTCGGCCAGCACATCCCATGCGTCTATGAGCTGAATACGGCCCTGCCGCATGAAAGCCACATGGCTGACCACCCGCTCCAAATCGCTGAGCAGGTGGCTGCTGATGATCACGGTGCGCGGGTCATCGCGCTCCACCCGGTCGAACAGGGCACGCATAAAAGCGCGCCGTGCCACGGGGTCCAGGCTGGCCACCGGCTCGTCGAGCAGAAGCCAGTCGGGGTCGTGGCCCAGGGCGAGCACAAGCGCGAGCTTTTGCTGATCGCCCAGCGAGAGTGCTCGCGCGGGGGTGAACAGGGGCAGATCCAATTGCGCGGCGAGCGCCCTGGCGCGGTCATGCTGCCAGTCGCGGTACATGTTGCCGATCTGCTCGAAATGCTGCTCGCCCGTCAGCCACTCAAAGAGGTCTGGCGTTTGCGCGACCACCCCCAGGCGTTCACGCACCTCATCGGCCAGATCCTCACTCGGGAAGCCACCAATGCGGCAGCTCCCCTGCATGGGCTTGATCAGGCCAGTCAGGCAGCGCATCAGGGTGCTTTTGCCAGCACCGTTGCGCCCCACCAGTCCAAGCACCGCCCCCTCGGGCACGGCCAGGTTCAGCTGGTTCAGGATGGTTTTTCGCTGGTAAGCGAACTGGAGGTCGCGGGCTTCGATGGCAATGCGGGTCATGGTGTCTCCCTGTCTGTGGTGTTGTCGAGTGTCTGGTCGATCAGCCGGTGCAGCGTCTCGGGTGGCAAACCGAGTTCGGCGGCCTGTCGCACCAGGGCCTGCAGCAAAGGGGCCAGCAGGCGCTCCGGGTCGACCGCGCTGCGCGCTCCCGGCCCTGCCACCACCATGCCCATGCCGCGGCGGCGCTCCAGCAGGCCTTCGGCCTCCAGCAGGCTGTAGGCCTTTGACACAGTCATTGGGTTGATCGCGTGCTGCTGCGCCAGGGCGCGCACGCTGGGCAGCTCGGTGCCTGGGCGCAGCTGCCCGCCCGCCATTTGGCGGCGCACCTGATCAACGATCTGTCGGTAGATCGGCATCGGGTCACTGGGGGCGATGCTGAAGTTCATGTGCATTTGTGTATTAGTTCAATAATACACTAAAACAAAACTTCAAGCCATTTTTTATATTAAATAGTTTTCATTTTAATCCGCAGAGTTCAGCCACCCGCGCTGCGCCGCTATCACCGTTTGCGGGTAAGCCAACTGCCCACGGCTGCCGTTGTAGCGGCCCAGCCCCATGAAAATGTCGCCCTGTTCCCGGTCCAGGTAGTGGCGCAGGATGACGCAACCAAAGCGCAGGTTGGTCTGCATGTGGAACAGGCGGCTGTCGTCGCCGTCGCCGATCAGTCGCGCCCAAAACGGCATGACTTGCATGTAGCCGCGTGCCCCGGCGCTGGAGATGGCGTATTTGCGAAACGCACTTTCGGTTTGGATTAAACCCAGGACCAGGGACAAAGACAAACCCGCCCTGCGCGCTTCGTACCACAGGGTTTGCAAGAATTCTTGGCGCTCCAGAGGCTGTTGCAGCCACCGCTTCAGTTTCTCGCTGCTGAAGGACAACCACTGTGCATAGCGCTGGCGCTGCTCGTCGTTGCTCAACACGGGCTCGGGTGGCGCGGCCGCAGCCACAGCCGCACTGAGCGCCGTGCGCACCGACTGTGACAAGTGCTCTTCGATTTGCCCGGCAGCGCGCGCATGAAGCACCACCCCACTCGCCCCAACACCGGCTATGGCATGCAGCGCAAGGTGTTGCAAGATTTGGCGACGGCCCAAAGTAATAAGCTGCACCGACAGCACGGCCTTGTCCTTCAACCCGCCAGGCGGGCTTTCACATGGGCCAGCACCTCGGCGGTGCTGACTTTGCTGGCGGCACTGTCGCGACGGTGCTGGTACTCAACCATGCCGTCCTTGAGCCCCTTGTCGCCAATTGTGATGCGGTGCGGCACGCCGATCAGCTCCCAGTCTGCAAACATGGCGCCGGGGCGCTCGCCGCGGTCGTCCAAGATCACATCCACGCCAGCGGCCATAAGGTCGGCGTAAAGGGCGTCGGCGGCGGCTTTGACATCGGGGCTGCGGTCGGGGCCGATGGGGCAAATCACCACGGTGAAGGGCGCCAAGGCGTCGGGCCAAATGATGCCTTTGGCATCGTGGTTTTGCTCGATGGCGGCAGCGGGCAAGCGGGTGATGCCAATGCCGTAGCAACCCATCTCGAAGTGCTTTGGCTTGCCATCGTCGGCCAAAAACGTGGCGTTCATGGCTTGGCTGTACTTGGTGCCGAGGTAAAAAATATGCCCCACCTCAATGCCGCGCTCGATGGCCAACACGCCTTTGGCGTCGGGCGAGGCGTCGCCTTCGACCACGTTGCGAATGTCGGCCACCATGTCAGGCTCGGGCAGGTCGCGGCCCCAATTGGCGCCGGTCATGTGAAAGTCGACCGCGTTGGCGCCACACACCCAATCAGCCATCACAGCCACTTCTCGGTCGATGACGATTTTTAACGGCCTTTGCAAGCCGATAGGGCCTAAATAACCGGGTTTACAGCCAAAATGGTCTTCAATCTCGGTGATGGTGGCAAACCTGAAGCCTTTTTCAAAGCCTGGCAACTTGCCCACCTTCACCTCGTTCATGTCGTGGTCGCCGCGCACCAACAGCAGCCACACCTGAGATTTAACGACAACACCCTCGTTATTGAGCTCATCTGTCGCTAAAACCAACGATTTGATGGTTTTGGTCAAAGACAGGCCCAAAAGCTCAGCCACATCGGCGCACGTGCTCTTGCCGGGGGTGGGGGTTTGCGCCAATGCTTGGCTGGCGGCGGGCCGTGCGGCTTGTGGCGCCAAGGCTTCGGCTTTTTCCATGTTGGCAGCGTAGTCGCTGGTGGGGCAATATACGATGGCGTCCTCACCCGTGGCGGCAATCACTTGAA
>CAMDKK010000093.1 GCA_945901045.1 Limnohabitans sp. Rim8 | reverse complement strand
CGCGCTCCAAGAACCGCCGGGCCGCAGCCAAATCGCGCTTGGCCGTGAGCAGAAAATCCACCGTCTCGCCCTCCCGATCGACGGCGCGGTAAAGGTATTTCCACTGGCCTGAAACCTTGATGTAAGTTTCGTCCATGCGCCAGCTTCTACCCACGGGGCGTTTTCGTCGGCGGAACACGGCAGCCAACACCGGCAACATACGAACAGCCCAGCGATGCACGGTGGAGTGATCAACGAAGACACCGCGCTCCTGCATCATTTCTTCAATGTGACGCAGGCTCAACGGACAGGCCGCATACCAGCGCACGCACGTCAGCATCACTTCGATGGGATAGTGAAACCGTATGAGGACCTTGCGCAGTGCGCTGTTGATTGAACTTTTACGGAAATCAAACATGGCCCGGATTGTCGTTTACGCTTATTGCGACAGAACCGGCAATCGCCCGCATGGCGGACGTAGTCAAACCGCTGGTGCAATACCACTATGCGTCCAAAGATATGTTGTGGGAGATCACCGTGGAGGAGATTCACGTCAATAGTGCTTCATGCACCCCTCAGGCGATCAATAATTTCTAAAGTATTGACGGGCATTGCATCACCATGCCAAGCCAAATGTCGATCAGGTCGAATCAATGCGAGTTTGCATTTATACAAATGCGCGGGTGGCGCGCACTTAACAACCTGGAGTGGCACACCTCGATTCGCTGCTGCATCAACAAAAGGTTTTGCATCAACATCATTGGTGAAAACAGCCAGAGAATACGAGTCGCCGAGTTGATCATGAAATGTTTCTGTTTCTGTGATTTTAAAATCTGGCACACGCGCGCCAGGATGATCAATTGGTACGTAGTTGTCCCATGTGTCAGCTATCTGTGCCGCACCTTGATGAAAAATAATCGGTGAATTTTCATACCGCTCGCCAAACTGCATGCCCGAGGTGTTGTACTCTTCTAAATCATCCACCACAGCAAACTCACCAAACACACGACGCGCCTGTTCACCCGCCTCATCTGCATCTTCAATATTGGGCGGCAATTGCCATGCGCCTTTTCGTTGAGAACATTTCACACCGAGTTGTGAATTTCTAATTCCAATCGGACGACGCTCAGCGCCATAGGTATCAAGCAACGAAGGACCCCCCCATCCCTCAAAAATTGCGGCCAATTTCCAACTCACATTGATCGCGTCACCAATTCCCGTGTTCATTCCAAAACCACCCAATGGCGTGAACAAATGTGCAGCATCACCCACAAAAAAAACACGCTCAGCTTGGTATTGATCAGCAACCAGCGCGAGTCCACCCGCCCACGGACCAGAAGAAATAATTTCGAAAGGAATTGGTTTGCCAAAAACAGCGTCTAAAACTTTTTCGTGATCAACGGTTTTCCAATCAACGCCTTCAGGTATTCTGTAGTGAACAATCCAACGCTCGCCACCATCTTGTGAAAATACAAATGCTCGAATCTCGTGATTGAGAATCCAGGTTAGGTTGGCGGGCTTGCGTCCACTTTCAGCTATCAATGACGGTGCACGTATGAAATAGGTGAGCATGCTGCCTGCAACAAATGCATTTTCCATTTGTCCATCTTCACCAGTCATGCCAATACCAAAGTGACGCCTTGCAGGACTGCGCGCCCCATCGGCGGCAATCATGTAAGAAGCAGATATTTGTGAACGCTCGCCCGTTTGAATATTTTCAACATCAACCAACACGCCCTCTGGCGCACTGACAAATCCAATCATTCGAAAACCAAAACGAATTGATACCGATTTTTTTAACTCAGCATTGCGTTTCAAAATCGGCTCAAGAAATAATTGAGAAATCGTGATGCTTCGCTCAGCAGATTGAAATTCAGGTCCCGGCAAGTTGGCTGTTGATCGAGACTTGTTTAAATCGATCCGACCAATTTCATGGCCACAAAAACGCGTAACAAATGCAACTTGTGGCGGATATTTGGCCAGCGGCGCATTGGCTCTGATTTCTTCTGAAATGCCCAATCGACGGAAGTGTTCCATTGATCGAGCATTCGTATTGTTACATCGCGGATGTTTCGCGGTCTCCAGATTTTCTGTGACCAAGATAGCAGGTACATTGCGGTGCCCCAACTCAATCGCTGCGCTCAAACCAACAGGACCACCACCGACAATGATGACAAATGTGTTTTCTTTTTTCATATGCCCCAAATTTAATAGATCAAAATTTTGCAATCAAAATATTATTCAATTTTGATATTTAAATACTAAAAAATTCGCCCCATTTCGTTTGCTCTGTTTCCAAAAATGCAGAAAATTCATCAGTTGTGCTGTTTGCAAATTCACCTTTAAGCCACTTCGATAATTTGTTATTTCGGATTTTTTGCTCACCTGCGCTGGCTAATCGATCAATGATGCCTCCCCCAGCAGGGATGTTGATGTCGACTTGGAAATGGATGGCCTTTGCCCCAGTTGCTTGAGAAATATGCTGTTGCGCACTTTCAAGTCGCTTAGCATCGCGACCGTTGATGTAAACGAGGCAACCCTCGCGGGCCAAGGCCGTGGCGCAGGCCAGTCCCAAACCGCTGGTTGAGACAGCCATCAACGCTTTTTTACCTTGAATGCTCAGATCCATGATGCTTCTAGTCTGCAGGTTGAAGCTTATTCCAAAACGATATTGTTTTTCTTGATGACCGCACTCCATTTGCTTCGCTCGCTCTCCAAAAACGCCGAAAATTCTTCTGGGCTGGAGCCAATCGACTCACTGCCCCCATCCCTTCTGGCCGTGACAATCTCAGGCATTTTCGCGACTTGCGAAAATGCTGCGCTCATTTTGTTCACTATGGCGCTCGGTGTGCCCGCCGGTGCTAGGATGCCATTCCACACCAAGGGCTCGAATTTAGGGAGGCCGGCTTCAGCAAAGGTGGGCACATCGGGCATGAGGGGGTGACGGGTTTTGCCCGAAATGGCCAATGTGCGTACTCGACCGGCTTTAATCTGGCCCACGAGGGGCAGCATGGCCTCAAAGACCATCTGAATTTGGCCTGAGGCCAAATCGGCCAAAGGACCCGTGGTGCTGTAGTGGATGTAATGGGCGTCCAGACCGACCAAGTTGCTGAACCATGCCGCCGCCAGGTGATTGACGGCACCTATGCCAAAGGTGCCGATGCTGTTGTATTTGGGATCTGATTTCGCCAGCTCGACATATTCCCCTAAGTTTTTCGCGGGGACTTGCGCGTTCACCGAGAGGGTGTAGTTGGTGATGGAAGTCAAGCTGACCGGGATCAGGTCTTTTTTAGGATCGAAGTTCAGCTTGGGGTAGAGCGCCTGCATGGTGCTCAAGCTGGGAGTGCCGACCAAAAAGGTATAGCCGTCTGGGGCAGAGCGGATGGCTGCTTCGACGCCAATGCGTGTCGCAGCGCCAGGGCGGTTTTCAACCACAATGGATTGACCAAGGATGGTGCTCAGGTGTTTGCCGATTCGTCGGATATCGACATCAGGCCCTGTGCCTGGAGGCGCTGGCAAAATGAATTTGATCGGCTTGCTGGGCCAGTCCTGCGCCCACCCCAGACTGCTGAACCCGCCCATGCAGATCAAGGCGCCAAAGAGCAGTTGGCGAAGGGCGAGTTTGAAATAGTTCATCATGTGTGTCTTTCTCATGTCGCGTTCAGGGGCTAAGTTGTAAGGGATGCGGTTGCAGCCGATTGCTGCAGACAGGCTTGCAAGCTGTCTTGGAGGTGTTGTACCAGGCAGGACAAGCCGCGTTTAGCGAGCATGATCGCGCCTAACATGCCGACGGGGCCTCCTCCAACGATCAAAACAGGCACCTCAATGGCAGGCGCGGTCGTGCGCTGTTTTACGTTGGTGTCCCCCTGGGTCGGATCCGTTAACATGACAAGGAGACCTTTCAAATCGCAAGGGCGTATGGGATGAATTGACTTCGGTCAAGTTCCAAGCCATTGGTCAGCGAGCTTATCGAGCCCATGCTTGTGCGTCTAATGAATGTTTTTGGAGTCTGCCTTGCACAGAACTGAACAATGATCAAACGTCAACAGCGTATTTCTTTGGAGAGTTTGCGACTGCTCGATGCCATTGACAGACAGGGGTCCTTTTCCAACGCAGCACAAGAACTGTGTGTCGTCACCTCGTCGATTACCCATGCGATACGCAATCTCGAAGAAAATTTGGGCTTGACGTTGTTTGACCGTTCCGGTCAGCGAGCCCGATTCACTAGCAAAGGCCGCACCCTATTGGAAAGCGGCCGCCATCTGTTGGCTAGGGCCGATGCTTTTGATGATGAGGTGCAAAGCATTGCGACGGGTTGGGAGCCACGACTGACGATCACCGTCGACCAAGTGGTGCCAATGCCGCCCTTGATGAAGCAGGTAGAGGATTTTTTAGAAGTCGCACCCCAAACCATTTTGAATATTCGCCGTGAAGCGGCAGCGGGCTCCTGGGATTCCCTCGCTTCTGGTCGTGCAGATTTGATTGTCGGAGCTCCAGTCGCAGTCCATTTTGGGGAGGGTTTTGAGTCTGCATTGATGTTTGAAACCAGTTATGTGCTGGCGGTTTCGGTCAAGCATCCTTTGGCATTACACCAGGGCTCGGTTTCTCGCGAACAACTCGCCCTGTATCGGGCCATCTTCGTTGGCGACACCTCGCGCGCCATGCCCCTTTTGCCTTATGGCCTACAGGACAACAGGCAGCGATTGTCGGTCCCTGATCATGCAGCCAAGCTGGAAGCCATTCTCATGGGCCTAGGTTGCGGTTTTTTAAATACCCATGTGGCAACCCCCCTAGTGCGTAAAGGCTTGATCGCTTTGCTCGATGTTGAAACGCCGCGTCCCCCAAGTCAAGGCAGCCTGGCCTGGCGCTCAGGTGAAACCGGCCGTGCTTTGAAGTGGTGGATAGAACGCCTGACTTCTAAAGTTTTTATTGATACTTTGTTGAATACCAGTGATTGAAGAACCTTAGAGGTAGTCACAGTGCGTGACCGCTTTGGGGAAATTCACCTGATTTATCAACACACCGCGAACGGCTCCTATCGCGACACAACGGAACTTTGAAAAAAATCCACTAGTGTCCCATCGTTGGGAACAGGCTTTGACACATTAGCATCACTTGTGTGTTGGAGGCTTTGTGTCTAAAAATGATGGTCTTGAAGAAATAGCTTCAAACCAACTATTCAATTTGGGATAAATGGATCGCCATGAAAAGTCAGGGATTAAATCCGCAAAACCCAAGGTGCAGCCAAAGACTATTTGCACCATGTTGAGTTGGCCTTGAAATAAAGGATGATTGATTTGTTGCTCCCATAAATTCAGCAACCGTTTGGCGCGCTCAGTTTCGTGAAGAACAATTTTGGGAGATTGTTCATTGACCGGTCGCCACTTTTCTCGCCCCAGTACCGCCAAACCATCAAGCGTGCTCCGCACCAGCGCCTCAAGGCGCTTGGTTTCAAAACCTTGCCCACCTGCAGGCAGCGCAAAGCTAGGCTGCCCCTCAAGGTAATCCAAGTAAGAACAGATAAGCGCAGAATCCTCAAGCGCGAGGCCATCATCACACACAAGGTGTGGCACCCTTCCAGACGGGTTGATTTGATAATAAGGGCTATCAGTCGTGCGAGTCTTGGCCGCAATCACTTCGACTTTGTCTGATAACTTTTTCTCAATGACGACAATACGTACGATACGTGCGTAGGGAGAACCTGGGCTGATGTAGAGCTTCATATACGGTTTCCTTTAAATACTTACTTGAGCACTCTGTTGGAGGAGAAAGTTGATTGTCCGTTTTATTATTTATGGTTACCCAACAGGCCCCATCCCGTGCTAGTGCTAGCTTTGCGTGCCGCCAGTTATTGCACTGAAAACGAGAAGACCCCAAAATGTATTTCTCCATCACCTCGCGCATCTGAAACCAATGTTGTGGTGCCCCGCAACTGGGGCCCGCGAAAGCGTGCGACCGCGCTCGGTCGTGCGTAAAGCCTCGGCGCTCGAATCGTGGCCTCCCCCGCGAGTTGCACGCACTGGTCCCGGTGCAATGTCCTCGCGCCCATCATCATCACGGTACGGGTAGGGGCGGTACGCGCTCGATACCCAGTGCCAGGCATTACCCGCCATGCCGATTACACCGTAGGGACTGGGGTGAGCCGCGTGAGTGGTCACCGCCACAGTTTCATTCCAGTTGCTTGCGAATCGCGCAAGAGCTGCAGTCGGCATTGCATCTCCCCATGGGTAGCGGCGCGCATCAGTACCGCGTGCGGCCTTTTCCCATTCGGCCTCGTTAGGTAGTCGCTTGCCGAGAGACTGGCAGTAGGCCAGCGAACCTGCCCAGCTGGCTTCAACAACGGGATGGTTTAAAAACCCTTTGTCTGCACGCCAAACACCCTCAACGCGATGTATGCGGGCATCACTATCGTCCCAGTCGAAATAGCGTTGCCCGTTTTTATTCGTTGTTCCGTGGCGCTCGAGAAATATCGCAAACTCGGCATTCGTTACCTGCAGTCGATCAATCTCAAAGGCCGCAAGCGCCACGATGTGTTCTGGGCGCTCATCGTCACGGCCATCGTTGCTTCCCATTTTGAAGGGACCTGCAGGAATACGGATCATGTCCTGTGCTTGGGCGGCTGAGTTCGCCACAGTCAAAAACAATAAAAGGAGGAGTTTTATTCGACACATCAACGAATGTTATACATGCTAAGGACTTTCATTTAAATGGCCATGCCAGCACTGGCGCGGGGGTGGCATGGGTAGGTCATTGATTTCATTGACTTTCCTGTTCACTTTCAAATCGGCGATTCGTGGCGTCAAACCGTGATCGGTTTCATCCATTGGTGCCAGCTATCGGTGCATTTGGCCGCGAAGGCAGGATTTGATTGGTATAGCGGTCAAATGGGAAGCTAAACACCCCTCGCAACGAGAGGACCCCAACAGGCGCCATCGCAAGTTTTCTAAGTCAATCATAGCCACCTTCTAAAGCATCACGCCGCCGGCGCTGGGCTGGGTGGTGCAGTGTCCTCGACAACTTGCTGTGCGGCTGCCATCCGCGCCGCGTAGCGCGGGCCGCACCCCCCAGTAATCCAGCCATCGGCTTGCGCAGCCTCGGCCCTGGACATGCCGGCGGCATCAAAATATTCATGGCGCTGCTGCAGCACGCCTGTGATTCTTTGTTCAATTTCCTCGGCGGCCCCTTTGGCAATGCCCAGCTTTCTGGCCAGAGGAAGCACATCGCCCAGGGTGTAGACTTGGCCAAGATCCAGGCAGTGAAGATAGTGGCGCTGGCCGGCCTGCGCGCTCACATCAAAGACGGGCGCAATTTCGTACTGCGTAGCGCTGCCGGCGACCTTCAAGAAACCAAAATTCTTCAAGTGATCGTCGGTATTCTGCAGGGCGGTATTCAGCATCAACCGGGCTATCATTTCCACACGAGCCGCTGCGGGGTGGGCGCATGTTCTTGAAGCCAACTCCAGCAGCTTGGACCAGCTGATGACCGCTTGATCTTGCCCTGAGTTGAGGAATCGGCTTTGAGGCTCGTAGCTGGCCAGGGACATCGCTGAAACGTAATGGCACCGCTGGACTTTGCCCAGCAGGGCAGGGCGATCAAAGCGTTCCAGGACCAATGCAGTGTGGCCCTGGGGCAGCTCTTGGAGGCTGTGTGAGGGCGTATCGAAGCCCATGCTCCCTGCCATGGTCAAACAGGCGGACTCGATGCGGTTTCTTGGAGATGAGTCCAGTCGCGAGTCAAACTTGGCGATCACGGATGCCGTCGAAGCTGCGCCTTGCCGGTCGTCGCGCAGGATGGCCTTGGGGCGTGCACCGCCGATGGTCCACGAGCCGCCAAGCATGTCGCGCATCTCTTGCGTGAGGTCCAGGCCAGCTTCAAAGTCTGCGGCCGCGCGCGCTGCGCGATCGAGCTGGGACAAGCCCGGCCGCTCAGCCAGACTGAGTCCAACGATCCGGTCCATGTCAAGCTGCTTGGTCAAGGACTCGGGCGTGAGCACCAAGGCACCGATCCCGTCTGCGCCGCGCAGGAAAGCGCCTCGAAAAACACGTTTTTGCGTGTCCTCTGGCAACTGGGCGGACACCACCCGCCTGCCCCATGCATCCGGTGCAGCGTCAAAAATTGAGCCTAATCGGACGAATTGCGAATCGGTGACCCACGTCGTACGGCCCAAGGGCAAATTGAGCGGATCAAGCGGGTACGCACCCGGACTGGCCAAATAAGCGGTGTCATATTCGAACGAAGCGGCCATGGCCTCTCCGTCCTCTTCAAGCGTCAACAGGCCCGCGCTCAGAAATCCACTGGGAGTCCAAGCGTGCACCCGCAAGCGGCCATCGATGAGCTTATTTTTTCTGGAGACGCCATCGATTCTCATGGGCTGGCCTTGCTGTTTGAGCGCCCACGCTTGGGCAGGTGATGGCGGTACAGGATTTCAGTTGCTTGGTCGGTGGTTGACAGCCCGAAGATTCGTTCTGTTTGGCCATACATGTGGAGGAGGGTAAAGATCTTCCCGATCGCGACGGCGGGGTCGCCGCGTTCAATTCTGGCCACAGTCTGCACATGCAAGCCGCATCGCTCGGCCGCCAAGCGTTGTGTGTCCCCGCGCGCCAAACGCGTCCTGGCCAAATGAGCCCCAAGAGCGATCAGTGATTGGTCCACTTCGAAGGGCGTGGTGTGAATGTCAGAGCCTTTTGCCATATGCGAAATATCGCATAAAAACTACTTAAAAGGAAGTTAAGGTGTTTTTATGCAAGTAAGTATCTATGGTGCCGGTATCTTTACGGGCGACTGGTCCACGCTAAGACTCGGAGAACGGACGCAGCGGTCTGAACTTGACAGTGCCTACCTTGGCGCTGCTGCGCCAGAGGTCTACGCTCCACCGCTGGGTGCCAGCTTCGGCACAGGCTTAGCGTACGATTTTCCGTTTTCCGAAGCGACCCCCCCTGTGTGAGCATGGCTAACATGTTCGCCATTTCACACTTGGAGGATTTAAAGGACGTTTTTTTAGCAAAGACAGCAAATTTTCCTGGTCGGACGACGTTGTGTGCGGCGATCACGGTTTTTCGGATTCGAGTACACGATTGTAGTAATCAAACGCATGGATGACCGTTGTTGAGAAATTTCCAATACTTTCTAGCTTTGCCTGAACGTCTGCAAACGCGACACAACGGGTGTTGGAACTTGAAAAAATTCTGGTTTCTAGGCCGGCTTCAACGATGCGCAACATTGCGACGCCCTAGACCTTCAGCGATAAAGGCCAGAACTAAGGCATTGAGCGAAACGCCTTCAGTTTTCGCTCTGGCGGTAAGTTGCATGTGCATTGAACGTGGAAGCCTTGCCAAAATTTTGCCTGAAGCCGAAGCAGGAGTGAAGTCTTCAGAATTGAATGCTGGGACAGGGATTTCCTGACCCATGTCTACCATCGCACTGACTGTAGCAATGAAAGCTTCCCGGCCATCCGCAATAGCCTCGAATTCGGTTGCCCCGTCCGCCATAACACCGGGAATATCTGGCATGGTGAACATGAAGCCGCCACCGTCCGCCGCAACAATTGGGCTGACTATATGGCTGTAGGCCTCGAAGGGGAAGGGGGGCTTCACTTGTGCAATGGACTTGACGGTCATGTATTACTCCTGAATTTGATCAATCAGCGCAACAAAGCGCTTAATGTAAAAGGCCTTGATTGGCCGATGAGCCGGTACAGAAAGCGGGTCTCGCACCGCAGGATGCGAAAAAACGTGATGGCTGCCGCCGGTGCTGCGCACTTGCATGTTGAACTGCTTGGCAACTGTGAGTAGTTTTGCCATGGCCCAGTCATTCGGGTTCTGGCGCATTGCCGTGAGTAATTTGGTTGCCGTGTTCATTGCCCATATGATAGCGTCTGTAATATCATATTGCAAGGATTAATCCCTGGGATGCGCGAGGAAAAACCAAATGGACAAATTGCACAGGCCTAGGAGCGGAACCCAGTCAATTCCGACCGCATTGACTTAACATAAGGTAAATCCTATGAAGTTCCTGTGTTACGGCCAAGTAGTAATGTCCGGTTCTATCCACATAGAATTGTCTTATTTGACTTCTTGCCCCATGCTGTACAGCTCCTAGTCCCCAGGAGTTGCATCATGGCCAGAATCGAGACGATTTCGACAACTGTGTTAGCTATGAAGGCATGAGCCTGCAGATCCCGGTCGACGAGTTTCATTACTTTTATGTTCGAACCAAGGCAGTGTTAAGCGCTATGCGGCGGATTTGATGCCTTCGCTGGCAGCATCGACAAATGCAGCGGTTGGCTGAAACCGATCACGGTTTGACGCCGCGAAATCCAGATTTGCAAACAGGCTGAAAACCCAATGGAATCAATGATCTCCTATAGTGACCACCACGCCAGTGCTGGAATCCAAATCGCCAATTACGACATGGAAAACAAATCGACCCCTTTCTGGACATAAAGGAAAGTTAAATGGCAAGCACCGCCTGGTTTTCTGCAGATGTTGCCCAAGAAAAAAGCCCTCAATCCGTGAGGACTGAGGGCTTGTCACGGATCGCCGTATTGGATCCACTTTGTGATCGGCATATTGGTGCCACCCAATGATCGCCGTATTGGAGCCACGTCGTGATCGGCGTATTGGAGCCACTTAGGCGCAGCATTTAGGGCATTTCGAATCCATTTCTGTCTTTATTCTCAGAACTTTTAAGTTCTAGGAGTAGAGATG
>CAMDKK010000092.1 GCA_945901045.1 Limnohabitans sp. Rim8 | reverse complement strand
TTTGAGCTGCTGGATGCGGGCAGCTACCAACTGGACTTCAGCAAAGCCTTGACAACAGCAGAGACAGGCAGCGCGATCAACTCGGCAGACGCGTTGGCGGCGCTGAAGATTGCCGTGGGCCGCAACCCGAATGCGGACGGCAGTGCGGTTACGCCGTATCAGTTCATTGCAGCAGACGCCAATCAAGACGGCAAGATCACGAGTGCAGACGCGCTGGCTATTTTGAAGATGGCGGTCAAGAGGACAGATGCACCGGCGCGGGAGTGGTTGTTTGTGAACGAGAACCAGGACTTTTGGAACGAGGCAACGAACAGCTTGCCGGGCAGCTTCACGACAACGAAGAGCTCGGTGTTGTGGGACAAGGTGCTGCAGGTGAGCTCGCCGCTGACGACACAGCAAAACGTGGTGGCGGTGCTCAAGGGGGATGTGAACGGGAGCTGGACAGCGCCAACCGGGTCACAGGACTTGGACATCACAACACCGTCGTACTTCAACGACTTGGCGGCCAAACTCGGCACGCAAGCTAGTCAGTGGGCGGTGATGGGGTGATTTCAATTCAGTAGGGCTGGTGCAAATGTCGCCATTTAAAATGATGCCATGGCAATACCAACCCTAACCATCACAGACAACGTTGCTGGCATTGTCAATCGCGCGACCGTCAACGTTATTTATAACTTTGCATTCAGCGAGCCCGTGATCGGGTTGAGCATGGATGATCTGCTGACGCTCAATTGTGATGTCGTCGCAGTGACGGGCAGCGATGCGAACTGGCAGGTGAGCGTGACGCCTTACCAGAACGTTGACCTATATTACATGGGCCTTCAATTACAGGCGGGTCGTGTCAGCAACGCACTGGGTGAAGTCAACGCGGTGATGACCCATACCGCACAGCTTATCGATACTTTAGTGTTGCCGCCAAAGCTTGTGACGGACGCCAGCTACCGCTTTGCGGTGAACCCTCAGGTCACGTTGCAAACTGGTTTGGGTGCCATCGTGATTGAGTTAGACCCAGAGCATGCGCCTGTTGCCGTGGCCAATATGTTGGCTTATGTCAATCAATCTTTTTACGACGGCACCCTTTTTCATCGGGTGATCAATGGATTCATGGTCCAGGGTGGCGGGTTGACGCCCTCGATGACCAGCAAGACCGGGTTGTACGATCCCATCGTTCTTGAGAGCAACAATGGTTTGTCCAATCTCAGGGGCACGATTGCCATGGCCCGCACCAGCGCCGCTGACTCGGCCACGAGTCAGTTTTTTATCAACCAAGTTGACAATCTTTTTCTGAATTACAGCAGTGCAGCTTCACCGGGCTACACAGTATTTGGCAAAGTACTTTCGGGTCTGTCGGTTGTGGATGACCTGGCAAAAGTGGCCGTGGGTACGGTGGGCGCTTATGCAGATACGCCTCTCACGCAGGAGCCCATCACATCACTCCAGCAGACCACAGCGGGCAGTGCACTGTCTCGCACGGGTGTGCTGGGGGTTAGCACTTCGGAGCAATACACCACGTGGTCTTACACGTTAGATGGCGGCAAGACTTGGCAGCTTGGAACAGGCAACAGCTTCACATTGCCCGAAGGCACTTACGAGGTCGGAACAATTCAAGTGCGGCAGACAGACTATGCGGGTAACACCACCCTGGCCCCGGGCCTGTTCACAAGCACTTTGGTGGTAGACCCACCTTTACACAGACTGATCGGCCATGTCTATGACTGGAAAACCCATACCTTGCTGAGCGACGTGGATGTGAAGTTAACTTTGCAAAACTCCGCGACAAACCTTGAGAGTAAAAGCGGCGCAGACGGCACTTTTGGGTTTGAGTCGCTGGATGTGGGCACCTACCAATTGGACTTCAGCAAAGCCCTGACAACAGCAGAGACGGGCAGCGCGATCAACTCGGCAGACGCGTTGGCGGCGCTGAAGATTGCAGTGGGACGCAACCCCAATGCGGACCCTGACGGTGATGGCCCACTCACAGCCCCGCCTGTATCGCCCTACCAGTTCATTGCAGCAGACGCCAACCAAGACGGCAAGGTGACGAGCGCTGACGCGCTGGCTATTTTGAAGATGGCGGTCAAGCGCACAGATGCACCGGCGCGGGAGTGGTTGTTTGTGAACGAGAACCAGGACTTCTGGAACGAGACAACGAGCAGTTTCACGACAACGAAGAGCTCGGTGGTGTGGGACAAGGTGCTGCAGGTGAGCTCGCCGCTGACGACACAGCAAAACGTGGTGGCGGTGTTGAAGGGGGATGTGAACGGGAGCTGGACAGCGCCTGCCGGGTCGCAGGACTTGGACCTCACAACACCTTCGTACTTCAACGACTTGGCGTCCAAGTTGGGGACGCAGGCTAGTCAGTGGGCGGTGATGGGGTAATTTCAATTCAGTGGGGCTTAGCGTTTGCAGGCTTTCGGCCAATTTTTTTCAATTGCGTCCGAATGGCAACTTACAGCCGCTTCCATTCGGCCAGCACTTCTTTTAGAAATGCCAGTTCAAAGCGCATCGAGCTTGACCTCAAGGGGGTCAACCCGTGTTGCGCAAGCCCGCCGCAATGCCGTTGATGCTGATGTGAATCCCGCGTTGCACGCGTTCGTCGGCCAGGCCCGCACGGTAACGTCGCACCAGTTCGACTTGCAGGTGGTGCAGCGGATCGATGTACGCAAAACGATGGCGGATGGAGCGGGCCAGGGCCGGGTTGTTAGCGAGGCGGTTTTTCTCGCCGGTGATCTGTGCCAAAGCTTCGGCGGTGCGGTGCCATTCGGCTTCGATCGCGGTAAAGATTTTTTTACGCAGTCGGCTGTCGCTGACCAGTTCTGAATAGCGCGAGGCCAGGGCCAGGTCGCTTTTGGCCAGCACCATGTCCATGTTGGACAGCAGGGTGCGAAAGAAAGGCCATTGGCGGTACATTTTTTGCAGCAAGGCGAGTGCAGCTTTGCGTTCATCGGACGTGGACTGGTTGAGCAGTTGACTCACCGCGGAGCCAAAACCGTACCAGCCCGGCAGGGTCAAGCGGCATTGCCCCCAGCTGAAGCCCCAGGGAATGGCCCGCAGGTCTTCGATCTGTTGGGTGGCTTTGCGCGATGCGGGGCGTGAGCCAATGTTCAGCTCGGCTATTTCTCGGATCGGTGTGGCGCTGAAAAAATAATCGTTAAAACCCGGGGTCTCGAACACCAGCGCGCGGTAGGCGTTCATGCTGGCTTGCGAGAGTTGTGCGGCAGTCTCCAAAAACTGCTGGGTTGCCGGTTTGGTCGGTTGCAGGAGCGTGGCCTCGAGTGTGGCGGCCACCAGGGTCTCCAGGTTGCGTCGGCCGATTTCGGGGTTGGCGTATTTGGAGCCGATGACTTCGCCTTGTTCGGTCAAACGAATCTGACCGCGCACCGTGCCGGGGGGTTGCGCCAGAATGGCCTCGTAGCTGGGGCCACCGCCGCGGCCGACAGTGCCGCCACGGCCATGGAACAGGCGCAGCGTGATGCCATGGCTTCGGTGCAGTGTGTCAAACAGTTCTACCAGTGCTATCTCGGTGCGGTAAAGCGCCCAGTTGCTGGTGAAAATGCCGCCGTCTTTGTTGCTGTCTGAATAGCCGAGCATGATGTCTTGCTCTCCCCCCGATCGCTGCACCAGCGCTGCCACACCGGTCAGGGCATAAAAGTCACGCATGATGGACGCAGAATGCGCCAAGTCTTCAATCGTCTCGAACAGGGGCACCACGATCAGGTCCTTCGTGGCAGCTGTGTCCAGCGTGCCTTTCATCAGCCCCACTTCTTTCAATAACACGAGTACTTCGAGCAAGTCGCTCACCGTTTCGGTGTGGCTGATGATGCAGTGACGGATGGCCTCGGCGCCGTATTGCTCACGCAGGCGTTTGGCCGATTCGAAGATGGCCAACTCGGCTTGGGTAAGCGCCGAGTAACTGGCCCCGGGCACACGCAGAGGGCGTGCATCGTTGAGCAGTTGCATCAGCAGCGCAAGCTTGGCGGCTTCTTCCATTTGGCTGTAGCTGGCATGCACTCGGGCAGTGGCCACTAATTCGGCCACAACTTCTTCGTGTTTGTCGGAGTTTTGTCGCAGGTCGACGGTGGCCAAATGAAAGCCAAAAACTTCCACCGCCCGAATCAAGGGATGCAATCGCTGGTCGGCCAGCGCTTGCAGGTGCTGGCCGATCAGCGATTGTTCGATGACGCGCAAGTCTGTCAAAAACGCCTGGGCATCGGGATACGGATTTTGCGGTGCAAGCGCATGGGGGGCGGCTTCGCCGCCGGTCAGGGCTTTCAATGTGGCAGCGAGTCGGGCATACATGCCCGTCAAAGCGCGGCGGTAGGGCTCGTCCATGCGGTGCGCATTGGTGTCGGGCGAGCTTTCGGCAAGGGCTTGCATCGTGACCGGAAAGTCCACCAACATGGCAGACAAAGACAACTCGCGGCCCAGCGCGTGGATTTCGGTCAGGTAGTGGCGCAATGCCACTTCGGCTTGTCGGCGCAAGGCGTATTCCAGTGTTTCAGCAGAGACATTGGGATTGCCGTCACGGTCACCGCCTATCCATTGCCCCATGCGCAAGAACGTGGCCACGGGTTGTTTGTCCAGCGCATGCTCCAGCGCGGCATAAATTTTGGGAATTTCGCGCAAAAATGTGGCTTCGTAGTAGCTCAGGGCGTTTTCAATCTCATCGACCACGGTCAATTTGGAAAACCGCAGCAAGCGGGTTTGCCACAGCTGCATCACGCGGGCCCGCATCTGTTGTTCATTGGCGGCCATCTCTTTTGGGCTGAGCGCGTCCTTGGCCGAGCTGACAGCCGCTGCACGGGCTTTGATTTCGTCTCGGGCAGTCAACAGATGGGCAATGTCCCGTTCAGCACTCAAGATGCTTTGGCGCTGGACCTCTGTCGGGTGGGCGGTTAAGACGGGTGAAACATAGCTGTGAGCCAAGGTCTGGGCTATGGTTTTGGGGGTGATGCCTGCCCAGCGCATGCGCTGCAGGGCAACTTCGATGCTGCCCTCTTGGGTATGGCCGGCGCGTTCGTGTACGGCGCGGCGGCGGATATGGTGCCGGTCTTCGGCCAGATTGGCCAAATGGCTGAAGTAAGTGAAAGCCCGAATCACGCTCACGGCTTGCTCTCCGCTGAGGCTTTTGAGCAGTTTTTTCAAGGCCTTGTCGGCTTCATGGTCGGCGTCGCGCCGAAAAGCCACCGAAAGTTTGCGTATGTTTTCGACCAGTTCAAAGGCAGGTGCACCTTCTTGTTCGCGGATCACGTCACCCAAAATTCGGCCGAGTAAACGAATGTCTTCGACCAAAGGGCGTTCGTTGTCGCGTGATTGACGAAGGGGGGGTTCTTTCGGTGCCTGTTTCATGTTTCAGCTGTTCAAGCGCAAGGTAGAAGTCGGGTGCCCATGCTAGCATCGAGAGCACCTGAAAAATTACCACAGAGTTACTGCCGTGAAAGCTTCTATTCTTGTTCCAAAACCCATTGTCATTGCCACACGCGAAAGCCGTTTGGCAATGTGGCAGGCTGAACACGTTCAGTCCTTGTTGCAAGCCCGCGGTCATGTCGTGAGCTTGTTGGGCATGACCACACTGGGAGACCAAATTCTGGACCGCAGTTTGAGCAAGGTGGGTGGCAAGGGCTTGTTTGTCAAAGAGCTGGAGTTGGCCCTGCAAGAAGGTCGCGCTGATATTGCGGTGCATTCACTC
Organism: Limnohabitans sp. Rim8; assembly: GCA_945901045.1. Lineage (GTDB taxonomy): Bacteria > Pseudomonadota > Gammaproteobacteria > Burkholderiales > Burkholderiaceae_C > Limnohabitans_A. The sequence goes on along the minus strand of CAMDKK010000092.1, from coordinate 5,159 downwards.
AAAGATGTGCCGATGGATTTGCCTGAAGGGTTTGATTTGGGTTGCGTGATGGCGCGTGAAGACCCGCGTGATGCTTGGGTCTCGTCGCAATACGCCACTTTGGCCGATTTGCCCCACGGCGCGGTGGTCGGTACATCGAGTTTGCGCCGCACCGTGTTGCTGCGTGCTTTGCGTGCTGATTTAAAAATTGAGCCATTGCGCGGTAACCTGGACACTCGGTTGCGCAAGCTGGACGAAGGTCAATATGCCGGTATTGTGCTGGCCGCGGCAGGCTTGAAGCGCTTGAACTTGCGCCAGCGCATTCGTCATATCTTTGAGGAAGCAGACATGCTGCCCGCTGCAGGACAAGGCGCGCTGGGTATTGAAATCCGAGCCGATCGGCAGGATCTGCGAGATGCCCTGGCACCTTTGGTGGATGAAAATACATGGTTGCGCGTGGCGGCAGAAAGAGCGGTCAGCCGTGCCATGGGGGGCAGTTGCTCGATGCCCTTGGCCGCCCATGCAACTTTGACGGATGGTGTATTGACCTTGAAAGCCGCTTGGGGCGATCCGCTCGGGAATGGCGACTTGGTGACCGCCCAGGCGACACTGAACAATCCGGTACACGCCAGCGCCGAGCAATTGGGTGAGCAGGTCGCAAACAGTTTGAGGCAGGCTGGTGCCCATGGATGACCCGGTTCATCTGGACAGCCCTGGCAGCAAGAGCCCGACTGCCTGCGCCGCCAAAATTCAGGTGTGGGTTACGCGGGCGCCAGAAGATGCGCAAGCCTGGATTCTGGGTTTGAATGACCTGGGTTTTAATGCGCAACCGATGCCCTTGATGGCGATTGGCCCGGCCCCCGATCAGCGCGCTCTGCGCAGAACCTGGCAACACCTGGACCAGTACCAGGCGGTCATGTTTGTCAGCGCCAACGCGGTGCGTTATTTTTGGCAAGCGAATACCGTTTCACAAGGGCAATTACCCTGGGGCGGGCAGCGAGCCTGGGTCACGGGACCCGGCAGTCAAGACGCCTTGTTGAAAGTCGGTTTGCCCCTGCACGCGATTGATGCCCCGCCTTGGGATGCGGTTCAACTCGATTCGGAGGCCTTGTGGTCGGTTGTGGCTTCTCAAATCCACGTTGGCTTGCGGGTCTTGGTGGTTCGCGGTTGTGATGCCCAAGGTCAAGTGACAGGACGCGATTGGCTGGTGACCCAACTGCAAGCAGCAGGCGCACAGGTGGACCAAATTGCGGCCTACCAAAGAAAAAAACCTGTCTTGAGCCCAACGCAAATAGCAGCCGTGCGTCAATCGGTTGAAAGGAATGCGGTTTGGCTTTTCAGTAATTCTGAAGCGATTTTCAATTTGAAAGAGGCCTTGCCGGACCAAGACTGGTGGGCTGCCAAAGCGGTGGCAACGCACCCTCGGATTGCCAGCAATGCAAAGCAAGCAGGTTGGGGGTCTGTGGCTATTGCGCAACCCGCACTTCAAGCGGTCGCGTCCTCTATAAAATCTTGTTATGAATTCTGAAAATCCAGCCTCGAAGCAAGCACCTGGCCCCATGGCTTTGCGTTGGAGTTGGTCGGTGGCCATTCCGACGCTGTTGGCTTTGGCAGGCTTAGTGGGCAGTGGTTTGTTATGGGAGAAGCTGTCCCGCATTCAAGGACAATTGGCGCGCCAAAGTGCGGATGCTGGGCAACAGTCTTTGGAGGCCAAGGCCTGGGCCAAACAAGCCCAAGAGACGGTCAAGGAAAGTGCGGCTCGTTTAAGTCTGGTGGAATCTCGCTTGGGAGAGGTTGCTTTGCAACGCGGCCAGCTGGATGAATTGATGCAAAGCCTTTCCCGTTCACGTGATGAAAATCTGGTGGTAGATATTGAAGCGGCAGTGCGCATGGCGCAGCAGCAGTCGCAGTTGACCGGCAGTGTGGAGCCCATGCTCGCGGCGCTCAAGTCGGCCCAATTGCGTGTACAGCGGGTCAATCAACCCCGCTTGACGCCTGTGCAACGGGCTATCGAAAAAGACATTGAGCAAGTCAAGTCGTCGCAGGTCACAGACTTGCCTGGTTTGTTGATCAAGCTGGATGAACTGGTGGCCTTGGTGGACGAGTTGCCCATGGCCAATCAACCGCTGTCCACGACAGCGCCTAATACGACAGGCACAGCAGTCTCGCCTGTCAACCCGAATTGGTGGCAAATCGGGGTGGATCGATTTTGGCAAGAAGTACGTGGTTTGCTGCGCGTCAGTCGCATTGACACGCCCGAAGCTGCATTGCTGTCTCCGGATCAAACTTTCTTTTTGCGTGAAAACCTCAAACTTAAATTGCTGAACGCACGCATGGGCTTGCTGGCCCGGCAAAGCGAATCTTTGCAAGTTGATTTGAAGGCCTCCGCTGCTTTGGTGCGCAAGTATTTCGATATGAACTCCCGTAAGTCGCAGCAGGCGTTGCAGTTGATCGAGCAAGCGCAATTGCAATTGCGTAAAGCTGAAATGCCCCGCTTGGATGGCACCTTGTCTGCGTTGGCTACGGCCGCTGCGGGAAGGTAAACCTCATGCGTGTGGCGCTTTGGCTGATTGCATTGTTCTCGGTGGCTGTGGCCGTAGCATTGCTGGCAGGCAGCAATCCTGGCACCGTGATGGTTTTTTGGCCGCCCTACCGGATAGACCTGTCCTTGAATTTGGTGTTGCTCGTGCTGGTTTCTATTTTGGTGTTGATGCATTTGGCACAGCGTGCTTTGTCAGCCATGCTGGCGTTGCCAAAGCAAGCACAGCGTTGGCGCTTGTTGCAAAAGGAAAGGGCTGCCCATGGCGCTTTGCTCGACGCTTCAGCGCATTACATGGCGGGCCGTTTTTTACGCGCACGCAAAGCAGCCGAATTGGTGATCAGTTACGAACGAGCTTTGGCCAATGCGGGTGGTCATTTGGCTCACGCCACTGCTTTGAAAGCCTTGGCCCATATCTTGGCTGCTGAAGCGTCGCATGCATTGCAAGACACAAGCAATCGGCATAAGCACTTGAACGAAGCCTTGGCTGAGGCCGAGCACGGCACAACTGGCGTGCGACAAACGCTCAAAGAAGGGGGCTTGCTGCGGGCGGCACGATGGTCTTTGGACGATCGTGATGCCGTTGCCAGTCTGGCGTGGCTGGACCAATTGCCGCTAGGGGTTGCCCGCAGAACGGTCGCCATGCGCTTGCGTTTAAAGGCTTCGCGCTTGGCGGATCAACCTGCGCAAGCTTTGGAAACTGCTTTGTTATTGGCCAAGCACCGCGCCTTTTCTACGGCTGCGGCCGACAGCATTGTGCGCGGCTTGGTGCTGGACTTGTTGGCGCATACCCACGAAACAGATCAGTTGCTTCGCGTCTGGAAAAGTCTGGGTTCGGCCCAACGCTTGACGCCCGAATTGGCGGTGCAAGCCGCTCAACGCTGGTTGGCTTTGAAGGGCGAAGCCTCGGTCGCGCGGTCTTGGTTGTTGCCGATTTGGGAGCGTTTTTTGAAGTCACCCTCGTTCCTGTCATCGACGCAAAAAATGCAATTGGTTCGCGTGCTGGATCAAAGCCTGGGTCAAGCCGAGGCGCCCGGCGAGCGCGAATGGTTGGCACGCATTGAATCGGCCCAACTGGCCCAGCCGCAAGACGCTGCCCTGCTGTATTTGGCCGGTATGACGTGCATGAAACGCCAACTCTGGGGCAAGGCGCAGGCCTTGCTCAGCCAGGCGGCCAAACTCCTGGACGACGTGGGTTTGCGCCGCCAAGCCTGGACGGCCTTGGCCCAATTGGCCGAGCAGCGCGATGACGCTGCCGCTGCTGCTGCGGCTTGGAAGCGTGCCGCAACGGCTTGATCCGGCTCCGCGCCAGGACCGAAGCTGCAGTGATCAGCGACCCAATTCCTTGCGTTCACTGAAGTCTCAATGAGTCTCAATCGTTGCGAGGCGCTGGACCATGTCTGGAAACTGCATGCCTTGGAACGGCAGCTTTGCCGCCGGCGTCGCAACTATTTCAGAACGATCGTGATGCACAGCTGGTAGCCCACGCCCCAGACCGATTTGATCGCGCCTTCGGCGATTTCGCCATGCGTGCTTTTGAGTTTCTTGCGCAGCCGGCCAACCAGCTCTTCCAGGGTGTGCTTGCTCATGGGTGGCGCATTCTCGGTGCTGCCAAAGAGGTCACACAGCGCCCAGGACTCCAAGGTGCCGTCCTTGGCCTGAATCAAGGCGGTCAAGAGCTTCTTCTCTCTGAAGGTCAGTCGCACGGCTTGCGCTGATTGCGGACTGAACAGCATCCGATCGCGCAAGCTCAGGGACCAGGCTTTGGCTGCTTTGCTCGGCAACAGTCGCCGCGCCAAACTGCGCAGCACCAGTACCAGCTCATCCGGGGCCACTGGCTTGGTGAGGTAAATGTCAGCGCCACCATCTTGGTAACCGGCGATCCTGTCGTACAAGGCGACGCGCGCGGTCATGATCACAATGCCTGAATGGGGCATTTGGGTCCGTAAACGCCGTGACAAGCTCAAGCCACTCTCGCCGGGCAAACCCAGGTCTAGGATATAGAGGTCCACAGCCACTTGGGTCAGCAGATCGTCCAAAGCCGCGGCGCTGTTGACGGCGTGCACCTCATAGCCGTGGGCGTTCAAATGCACTTCGATCTCTTCGCGCAGCAAGCGATCGTCTTCTACCAAAGCCACTACCAGCGGGGTGGCATCTTCATTTGAAATAAGTTGGGATAAAGGACTCACTGCTTGAACCTGACCGTAAATACAGCATCCACACCGCGCTGCTGGTAGCTGATGGTGGCCTCCATTTTTTCAGCGCATGATTTCACCAAGCTCAGGCCAATGCCCATGCCGGGTTGGTCCTGAACATTCTCATGGCGGTAATAGCGATCAAAGAGGTGCTGTGCATCGGGCATACATTCGGGAGCGACAGGGTTGCTGATTTCAAACTCTGTCCCCTGCGAAGTCATCGCCACCCGAATGTGAATGGCTTGGTCGGCAAGACCATATTTGTAGGCGTTTTGCATCAGGTTTTCCAAAATTACTGCTAGGAGTCTGGGCGGCAGAAGCCAATCCCTGACAACAAAAATGTGAGCTGGCGCGTTATAGATAGATGACTGCAAGCTACATCGCCTACCACCCTGAACAGCAGCAACTGCTGCCCAGCGCATTGCAAGACTGGTTGCCTCAAGGGC
>CAMDKK010000091.1 GCA_945901045.1 Limnohabitans sp. Rim8 | reverse complement strand
ACGATCACGGAAGCGGACTTTTGCGCGTTCATCAACCTCACCCACATGACCGAGGCGGTGTTCATCGACGTCGAGTATGCGAAGGCCGAGTCGGTCATGAAGGGGCGCGCGGTGCCGGCAGCGCTTTGCTACGCTTTCTCCGAAGGGTTGTGCATCGTCGAAACCGTACAGTTCACCGGCCTCGCATTCCTGAACATGGAGCTCGATGTGAAGGCCCCGACATTCGTGGGCGACACCATCCACGTCGAACTCGAAGTGACCGAGGCGCGCGTTTCAAAATCCAACCCCACCCGCGGACTCGTCAGGACGCGCAATACTGTCATCAAGCAGGATGGCAGCGTGGTGCTGGTCTACACGCCGATGCGCATGGTGAAGTGCAGGGGCAATTGAGGGCGCAAGGGAGTTGGAGCCTAACCCGAACCCGAACCCGGCTAAGTCGGGTCATTCGCAGTCAGCACAAACGACAACTCAGGCCATGCTTGATTTGCGCCAAAGTTTACTCAGCAGAACCTTGAACAAGAATCTAAAGCGGCACCCATCAGTTCGAGATGCGTCAAATGACGCTTAGCGCTTCAATCATTCGACCACGATGTTGTTGTTCCTGATCAAAGCCGCGAACTTTTCGTGTTCGCTCCGGATGAACTGCCTGAAGTCATCGCTGCTTCCGGCGAGCACCACCATGCCCAAGTCTTCCAGCCGACGCTTCACCTCTTCAAGCGCCAGGACTTTGCGAAAGTCTTGGTTCAGACGCTGCTGCAAGGCCGGATTCAACCCAGCGGGCGCCAGGATGCCCCACCATGCGACGAGTTCGAACCCCTTGATTCCGGCCTGCGCCAGCGTTGGCACGTCAGGTAATGAAGGCGTACGCTGCTCCGTCGACACACCCAGTGCACGGATTTGCCCCGCCCTGATAAGAGGAAGGGCAGCGGGGGTGGTGTCAAACATGGCATCCAGGCGCCCGGCCACCAAGTCCGGGTAGGCGGGGCCTGCGCCCTTATAGGGCACGTGTTCCATCTCAATGCCCGCCATGCTCTTGAACAACTCCATCGTCAGGTGGGCCGTGGACCCCTTGCCGCCGGAGCCGTAGCTGAGTTTCCCGGGCTGCGCTCTGGCTGCATTGAGCAGGTCCTGCACGCTGCGGTGCGGTGAGCCGGCTGAAACCAGCAGCACCTGCGGAACGCCGGCCACATTGACGATGGGTGTGAAGTCTTTGTTTGGGTCGTAGCCCACCTTTTTGTAAAGGCTGGGCGCGATGGCGGTCGGGCCCGAGGAGCCAAGCAGCAGCGTGTACCCATCGGGCGTCGCACGTGCAACCGCGATGCTTCCCAGGGTGCCACCGGCACCGCCTTTGTTGTCGACGATCAGCGGTTGACCCCACAGCCGCGCCAAGGATTCACCGATCAAGCGGGCGAGGATGTCGCCCGACTGCCCGGCGGCGAAGGGCACGACCATGGTCACTGGCTTGCCCGGAAAGGCGGGCAGGCTGGCTTGTGCGTGAAGCAACGGCGCGGTCAGCAGCAGCGAGGTGGATGTCATGAAACGGCGGCGGTCAAGCATGTCGGGGCTCCTCATTTCTGGCGAGAAATTCTTGCTGTATCTGGCGTTCAAAATCCAGCACACGCTGCACGCTGCTGCGTTGCGCCATGCGCTCGAAATGACGCAGGCAGTGCTGGAAACGGCTGAGGTCCAGCCCAAACAAGGTGGCACGGCGAAAGCACCAGTAAAAATAAATGTCCACCGTGGAGAACACAGTCAAAAACCAGGTGCGCCCGGCAAGCCGCTCCTCACACACCGCAAAATCTTGAAAAAGTTGGGCGCTCGCCAATCGCTTGACACTTTCCTCCGATCCCGGCAGGTCGCAGTAGCGCTGTGGGCGGTTGTGGGGAGTCAGGTGTGGGTGAACGCCAGATGCGAACCATGCCAGCCATTCGATGGCCTGAAACTCTTCTGTACCCGACGGCATCAGGCCGGCGTGCGGAAAATGGCGAGCGATCCAGATTTGAATGGCCACGTTTTCGGTCAGTGGGCGGCCGTCGATCACCAGCACTGGCAATTTGGCTTTGGGGTTGAGTGCTAGGAACTCATCGCGAAAGTGCTCCGCGCGCGTATGGTCAATGGCCTGCACCTCGAAAGCAGCGCCCGCCTCGGTCAGGGCAACATAGGGAACCAGCGCGCAAGACACCGGTGCATACATCAAGGTGAGCTTCATGGCGGTGTCCCCGTGATCAGAGTTATCTTGCCGCTGAGGTCGAGGTATTTCTGCATCAATGGTGCCCCTTAAAACGAGCATGTTCGCACCCCAGGCCCCGGGCCTGTTCCATCAGCATGGGCGCGATCTGACGGGCCCTGCTCCCCGGTAGGCGACTGGCCATTGAACTTACACTGATGGCGGCCACTGGGAAGCCTGCGGCATCGAACACCGGCACGGCAACCACATGGGTGCCTGGGATGACGCCTGTTTCAGTGAATGCATAGCCTTTGCCGCGCACAGCGTGCATGCGTTCGGTAATTTCTGCCAAACTAATCCGCCGCCGAGCCAAACGCGCTTCGTTTCTTCGCAGTAGAGCCGCTGCTTCTTCGTTAGGCAGAAAGGCCAGCATAACAAGCCCGCCCACCCCAACCCCCAAAGGTAGGCGTGCGCCTATGCTTACGGACATGACTTGGATTGGGTAGCTGCCGATGCGCCGGTCTACGCAGATGGAGTCAGGCCCACTGCGCAGCGTTAGCACAGTCGAGTCTCCGGTAGCTTCGCAGACATGGCGCAAGTAGGGATCGGCAACGTCGCGAATGGGGAAGGCGGAGGTTCGCGCGATGCCGAACAAAGTGGCTTCACGCCCAATGACGTAACGCCTGGAGCGCAGGGTGCGTTCTGCCAGGCCTTCTTCCACCAGTACTTGAAGAAGCCGGTGCGCGGTAGGCCGGGTCAGATTGCACTGTCCGGCAATGTCGGCCAGGCGCGCCCCTTGATCCTGCGCAGCCGCAAGCGTTCGCAGGACCGAGACGGCGCGTCGAAGGCTCTGTGCGCCACCGGTGGATGGGTCCTGCATTGGTATATCGGTTTCCAGCATGTCCATATTGTGGAATAAACATGCAGATAAACCTACTCGGGACATACCCCGATCCTAGAATCATTCAAGGACCAAACAAGGAGTCTGTGTGCGAATAAGAGAAGGCTACGACGTGGTCGTGATAGGGGGCGGAACTGCCGGGGCCATGGCCGGCATTGCGGCCGCGCGCAGCGGCGCGCGCACGCTGCTGGTGGAAAAATTCGGTAATCTTGGTGGCGTGCTGACGCTGGGTATGTCTCTCAAAGGCGTGAACGATGGCGAAGGAGTCAAGGCGTTGGGCGGCATTGGCGCAGAACTCCTTGACCGTGCCAGGGCGGCTGGCGGTGCCACCACGATAGTATCTGCCCACCCTCGACATGGGTCCATCATGGGCCAGGACCCTGAGTCGATGAAATTCAACCTGATTGATATGGTCCGCGCCTCAGGCCTGCAATTGCTGCTGCACAGCTACCTGGTCGATGCAATTGTGTCCGGCACCAGGCTTCAGGCCATCCGAGTTGCCAACAAGGCGGGGTTGGAGATCATCCCAGCCAAGTGCTTTGTCGATTGCACCGGTGATGCCGATCTTGCCGCCTTGGCGGGCGCGGGCTTCGTAATGGGACGCGAGTCCGACGCGCAAATGCAACCCGTTTCCGCGATCTTTCGCGTCGGCGGTGTGAATCTTGAGAAGACTTGGGCCTACCTTGAGGAACACCCAGAAGACTTTGAAACGCCTGACGGCTACGTTGGAGACGAGTACACAGTGGCGAAGTTTCGCGCCAAGCCTGGCGTAGGCGTTGCAGGCTTTCGAAGCCTGATCCAAAAGGCCCGAGCCGCCGGTGACTACACCATTCCGCGAGAGGACTTGGGGTTTAATCCGATGGCAGGTCGGCCCGAGGTCACGATCAACATAACCCGTGTGCATGGCATTGACGGCACTAACCCAGATGACCTTACCCGAGCTGAAATAGAGAGCCAGTTGCAGATCATTGAGGGCGTGCGCTTCCTGCGTAAGTATTTGCCGGGTTTTGAAGATTGTTATGTGGTGTCCAGCCCATTCCAGGTGGGCATTCGCGAAACGCGTCGCATCCAGGGCAGCTACGTGCTGACAAAGGAAGACTGCCGCACAGGTGCGAACTTCCCTGACCAAGTTGCGCGCGGCGCCTACCCGCTGGACGTTCATGATGTAAGCCCTTCGGTCCACGGTACGGCCAATGTGCCGGGTGGCGGTACCGACCTGTCGCAGATTCCTCGTTCCTACGGCATTCCTGCCCGCTGCCTCGTAGCGCTGGGAGTGGACAATCTGCTCGTGGCCGGGCGCGCACTGTCAGCAACCCACGAGGCAGCAGGCTCCGCGCGCGGGCAACCGGTTTGCATGGCCACTGGCCATGCTGCGGGCACTATGGCCGCGCTGGCTGCCACCTTAAATACCGTTCCCTCTGAACTGGATATCAAACATGTCCAGTACGTACTTCGCCAGCAGCACGCGGTACTTGAGAGGGGTTGAGAGTTTCATCCAATGACAACGATAGGAGACTGATCATGCTCAGAAGAGCCGCTCTACTTATGGCAGGTGCTTTGCTTGGCGTGGGCGTAATCGCTCAACCAGCCGACTTTCCAAACAGGCCGCTTCGCCTTGTGGTGCCTTACCCGCCTGGCGGCTCAGCCGACCTGGTGGGACGCATGGTGGCTGAGAAAATGTCGCAATCACTTAAGCAGTCCGTGGTTGTTGACAACAAGGGGGGAGCAAGCGGTGCTATCGGCAGTGATTTTGTCAGCCGCGCCGCGCCCGACGGATACACCTTATTGGTCGCGATCTCAGACACGCATGCGATCAACCCAGCCGTGATGCCCCAGCTGCCTTATGACCCGCAAAAGGACTTTGTGCCCGTTGCTTTGATGGCAACCCAACCCATGGTTCTTGCGGTGGGCCGCAATATGCCGGCACGCTCGCTGTCAGAGTTTGTTGCCATTGCCAAGCAAAAGCCACGCAACATCACTTATGCCTCCAACGGCAAGGGCGGCTTACAGCATTTGGCCATGGAGTTGTTTAGCCTTTCCGCCGGCATCGAGACGCTGCACGTACCCTATAAAGGCGCTGCGCCCGCGCTGTCTGACGTGATTGGTGGGCAGGTCGATGCGTTGTTCATTAGCCTGCAGGGGGCAGGGGGCAACATTGGCAGCGGCAACCTGCGGCCGCTGGCCATGGCATCGGATAAACGCTTGGGAGTTGCACCTGAAGTGCCCACCTTTGCCGAGTCAGGCTTTGCTCAGTTTACCGTGACGCAGTGGTATGGGCTGATGGCACCCAAGGGAACGCCGGCGCCGCTGGTTGACCTTCTCAACCGACATGCACGGGCAGCGCTTGCCTCGCCGGATGTCGCAGACAAGCTCAAGTCCGTGGGTACCGAGCCTGCCGCAGGCAGCCCAGAGCAGTTCCGTGTCTTCCTGGCCGGCGAGATCAAGCAATGGGCCGGCGTGGCGAAGTCTGTGGGCGTTCGCCTCGAATAATTTGAAATGGAAACTTGATTCCATTGCAGCCCTCACGCACCTTCGGGTGCGTTTTTTTATGGCCGCACCAGTTCGGGCACACCATCACTTGTAGCCCAGACGAACGCGTGTTGTTCGTAATGTCGGGCCAGTGACTTTGCTGCATCCAATGTCAAGCCCAAGACCAATACGCTGGGTTCTCCGGGCCATTGGTTGCTGGGGTGTTGGCCGATGCCGTCAATGAAAGTGCGTCGGCGGTTTTTGAGGTTTGCTTTCAACTCGTCTTGCCGCGCTTTGTTTTCTTTGTTATGCAGCCTTTGACTGAACGGATTCCAGGCGGTGATGAATGTTGCGCTTAAGGTGAAGTGTTCAGCCATGAGCGCTTGGAGTTCGGGGCATGCCTGGCCGATGTGCATGGTGAACGGCGGCTCATGGTGCACGATGTAATCGGTCTCGGCGAAGGCCTGCAGCAGTTCAGGGGGGAGGGCGGTCATGCTTGGATTATTGTCACCGGTTAGCTTTCGCGTCGCTGCAAGCCTTAACGGGTAAGCGTCCTCCCTGACTCCATTACAGGTGATTAAACGACCTGGTCAATTTTGAATCGGCACCCCCGGCCCTCAAAAGGTCGATTTTCTGTTGACTCAACTTTTGAGTTCAGCGGCTGCCGGAGGCCGCCCGCTGGAACGAAGGGTTGAGCTCACTTTGGTTCCATTGCCTTGCAGTCATTGCCCTGCCAAGCCCATTTGGTGATGGTTCCTTGCGCATCGACCGTGAAGCGCGTGATGCACTGCATGGCGAAATTTTGAACAGGCGTAGTCTTTTGGACGTACGTAGTGGAAGTGCCGGAATACGTTCCGTACGCAGAGCCGCCGGTGCCGTATATGTTCGCCGAGCCGGTGTTATAGGTGGTTTGCGGAACTGTTGTCGTGTAGCCACCTAGCTGAATATTCCTCTGATTCGAATACTCAAGCACTCTTCCGCCGCTCGAGAGCGGATAGGAGTTGGCGGGCGGTCCCCATCTCATTACCAAGTTGTCAACGTTGGACCCGACCCAAGATTTGAGCAGCTTCTCGTAGTTTGCCGTTGTTGCGCAGCCACCGAGCGCGAACGAAAGGAGGACCAGAATTCTCAGGTATTTCATCATCGTTCTCCGATAGTTGTAATGCAAAGAGCCGTTGGAAGTGCGCCACGGCCACTTTTGAGGTCTAACGTTGTGTCTAATGGCGCGCGCGCGACGCCGCTTGCGAAAAACAGATGACCGCTTTCGCGCGTCCAGTGCAACTAAAGTTGGACATCACCTGCCTCCGGAATTCTAGCTGCATGTACCGTGGCCAGTAGCGCCGCCTGCTCGGCTTCGATTCGATGACAGTACTCATTTAGGCGGTCGAAGTCCGCGTTGTCGCGACGAAGTGCGTCGGTCAGTTCGATGGGGTGCCGACTTTGGTCAAAGGTACTTCTGACGAGGAGTTGCTTGATAGGCGACGAATAGACGAGGACTTTCCGAATTTCCTCGGGCAAACAAAGCACAGACTCACAAAAGATCTTGTCCACGACTGGACGTAACGAAGAAAGGTTGGTCTTGAAGCCATCCGTCGTCTTCTGGGCGCCATATCGGAGCTGCTGGTACAGCTTCCCGTCATGATCGTTTAGATCTTTGGTGAAGGCTCGAACATCATCTTCGGCAAAAACGGGCGAGATGTCCGCACATGCATTGCGTAGCGCCTCCAAATTGTGACCATACTTCTTGACTATGCCGGCCAACGCAGCAATTGTTTGTGTGTGGACGGCGAGATGGAGCTTGAGCGATTTTTCCGCGACGTCGACCATCATCACAGCAATTGTCGGCGTGCATGTAAGCGGCTCAAGCAGATGAAGCAAACGCATCGCAATGTAATCTGATGAGACACGCAGCATGAGCCCAGAGGAGAACATGAACCAGTCCTTCTCTTGCTGCTGAGACAAGGCCTTTCGGGTCAGCACGTGGCAGCGTCCCTAGTGATGTCTAACGTAGAAGTAAGGGGCGCGCCGAAGGTGCGTCCCGCTTGACTGACGGGTAGGCCTCACTTGGTGATGCGCCACATTTCGAGCACCCGCCACGCAATTAACAGAGCGGCACCAATGACAAGCAGGCGAAACTGCCAAAGTGCAAAGCGCTGAGCCTGGAGGACATTGCCCTCAAGCGCGGTGGTCGTTCCGTTAATTGCCGCTTCAAGCAGTTGCGGGTGTGGAGGTTGCTTCGGGTGAGACCCTTGGCGCAACTGGAGTAGTGCGTAGTTGGCCGATAGTGCAGCACCGACCCAGGACAGGTTCTTGCAGCCAAAGAAGAAACTTCCTGCCCACGCCGCCGTGGCGAGAGCAACCGGCGTAAGCCACCAACTAAGCGACATTCCCTCTGTCTTTTGAACGGCAAAGGCGATAGCAGCACCAGCCGCTGCGAGGAGAAAGTAGGTGTACTTGTCCTGCGCGTCGGTATGCGCCTTATGCAGATTCGCGATTGCAGACTCGATCGGCATGTGTGAGGCCTAACGTGATGTAGACCGCAAAACCGGTGTACACATCTATTTGTTGAAATTCCTGCAATCCATGTACGGACGTAAATTGCAAACATAAATAGTTAAATTTTCATAAATTCTAGTACCTGAAATTAGACCGACCTCAACTCCCCCGCCCCATCTTCCAAGCCGCCCGGCTCAGGAACGCCATGCCGAGTGCGCCCATCGAGAGCGTGAGGCACCACACCACCCAAAGTACCGCGCCCACTTGGTGAGCGTCGTTGTCGTTTGCGCCTTGGCCCAGCGTCAGCGCTACCTGGTCAAACAGCAGGCCCCCGCCCGTGACGGTGGCGTGAAAGGCGATAAAGGCCAGCACGGCTTTGGTGTGGAAGTTCATCGATGTCTCCTGGTTGGCTTGACGCCCGAGCACGATGGCCAACCGGTCCGCGTTTGGAAAGTTGCGATGGTTTCCGCTCAAGTATTCCCAACTCGTTGGCGATCATCCACGGTTCAAGTCAAAGACTTTGCACCCTGGGTCCGGCTTGCCTTGCGATCAAAGGTCCAAAACGGCAGTGCCTGATTCTTGCGAGAAATTGCCAAGTGCAAATATTCTCCAAAGTCAGCGTTGCCGTCTTCAAAATCAGCAAGCGCTTGTTCTACGGCGCCCTCCGACTCGAAGCTGAACTCAACCATTGTCAACAACGCCGAAAACGTGGCAATAAGTTGCGGCTTGGATTGCTCAAGCCTTGAACGCAGCACCCATTCCAGCTCAAGAACCACAGTGATGGGGACAAAGAGCAGATCGCCTTTTTTTGTGTACTTCGCGATGAGCTTGTCAACAGCTTGTGCTTGCGTTGCATCGTCCTGGGTAAGCAGGCGCACCAGCACATTGGTGTCCACAGATCCAGCGATCATCAAGGCCTCATCTCTTCAACCGACAGCCGCTTTCCCTTGGGTAATTTGACCATGCCCTTGACGTCTGCAGCGGTCTTGATTTTGGCCCGCACAAAGACACGTCCGTTCGAGAGCACATGCCAAACCAAGCGCGTGCCAGGCACGCTGCCAATGGTCTGCCTGATGTTAGCCGGGACAGTAGTCTGACCTTTTGCTGTGATTGTTGACTCAGTCATGTTATTACCTTACTTTTCGTCAATTGTAAGGTTTCAGAAGTGCTTTTGCAACCATCATTTTGAGTAAAGGTTCAAATTGCCTTGGCCACAATATCAGCGAGCCTCACCGGGTCTTGCGTAACCAGCCACTTCGTCGTGCTCACGCTTTTGTGGCTAAGGATGGCGGCAATGTGAACCAGGTCGTAGCCGGGGTCCCCTCAAACAGCTGGCCCTCGCCCGTGACGGTGGCGTGAAAGGCGATAAAGGCCAGCACGGCTTTGGCGTGGAAGTTCACCGAGGTCTCTTGGTTGGCTCGACGCCCGAGCACGATCGACTTGATGCCGTGCTTTCGGCGTGAAGCTAAGCGGGCTGAAGCAAAGTAGGGGCGCTGTCTTGCAGCGTTAAGCGCCGCATATCGCGTGTGTAACGTTGGTCGTCATACGCTCTGCCACGGTGCATGGTGCAGCGGTTGTCCCAGATGACGAGGTCGTTCACTTGCCACGGGTGGGCATAGACGCGTTCTTTTTGGGTGGCGTGTTCCATCAAGTCGCGTATCAGCATTAAGGCTTCGGGGCGTGGCATGCCATGAACGGCCCCGATGTGAGAAGCCAAAAACAAGGAACGCCTTCCTGACCCCGGGTGCTTGCGCACCAAACGTTGCGGCACTGGCGCAAACGTTTGCTGCTCTTCTTGCGTAAAGGCATCAAAGCCAAGCAGGGCGCGGGAATAGAGCAAGGAGTGGTCGCAGACCGAATGTTCGATGCGCTGTTGCACAGCAGGGGCCAGTGTGTCCCATGCAGCCCGCATGTCGGCAAACTCTGTATTTCCGCCTTCGGGTGGAATGGCACGTGCATGGAGCATGGAGTAAAGCGCCGGCGTCGGCTTGAAACTTGAGTCGGTATGCCACAGCATATTGCCCAGATTGAACAGTCGCCTGCGGTCGTTTGCGCCCAACAGTGCACCGCTTTCATCCAGGTTAGAGATGTCAACCATTGCACGGTGCTTGAGGCGTTGCTTGTCTATGCTGACTTGGGCGGGGGTGGACTCGAGCGTGCCCAGCGATTGGGCAAAAGCCATTTGTTGGTCGTCGTTGAGGTGCTGATTTTTAATGACCAACACGCTGTATTGATCCATTGCGGCATGAATTTTGTTAGCCAGTTCTGGCTCTGTGCCTTGCGTGAGATCGAGCCCGATCACTTCGGCGGCAAACACAGGATGCAGAGGGTGAATGTCAAGTTGCATGGCGAATAGACCTTATGTGTTGGCTTGCCTACTGGCGCTGAAGTTGACCCGATATTTTGACAATCTCAGGTTGCATATCGACCATACCGTAGGGCCCAAGCACCTCGCCCGTCAGAGATGCACCTTGGAGGTGGGCCTGAACGGCTTTGAGTTGCCCATCGGAATTGATGAAGCTGAAGTGCAAACGGGCGCCATCCAAGCGTGCCCCCAACACCTGTTGAGCTTGCGATCCCCACGACAAAGTGCCGCCTATGCGTTGATGCTGTTGATGGAGATTTAACTGCGCAGGGCCGCGATTGTCCAGCCCCTTCACAGTCCAAACCCCTGCGGCAGAAGCCGGCACGGTCCAAAAATAACCGGTTCCTCCTTTGATTTGAATGACCTGATCGGGCTCCCAGTCGCCCATTGAAAAGGTGTTTGACAACACGCGGGTGCCTGGGCGCATGGCCAAAAGGGTTGGGCGTATTTGGGCGTTGAGTTCTTCCAATAGATAGAGGGTCACCACAGTGGCTTGAGAAAAATCTTCTTTGAAAATATCCCCTTGCACGATGCGCACCCGATCTGCAACGCCCGCTCTTTGCGCATTGCGCTGTGCCAAAGCAGCCAGATCCTTGTTGTATTCAATGCCCCAGGCTCTGGCGCCAAATTGACGCGCTGCTGCAATCGCGATCTTGCCATCGCCGGCACCCAGGTCAACCACTTCGTCCTGAGGGCCTACTTGGGCCGCTTCCAGGAGTTTCTGGATCAACTCATCCCGTGTGGGCAGCCACATGACGTCCTTGCCGATTTGGCCGAGTTTGGGCGCATAG
>CAMDKK010000090.1 GCA_945901045.1 Limnohabitans sp. Rim8 | reverse complement strand
CACACGCCACAAAGGGCAAGCGCCCACGCCCGCGCAGGATAAGGTGCTGCAGGCCGCGTTCGACGCCATCGTCACCGAGAACCTGGCGTGGCCCAGCGTGTTTGTGCACCGCGACTTCATGCCGCGCAATTTGATGATGCCCACCCACTCTGATGATTTGCGCATGGGCGTGCTTGATTTTCAAGACGCAGTGTACGGCCCGGTGACCTACGACGTGGCCAGCCTGATGCGTGATGCCTTTTTGACCTGGGAAGAAGACTTTGTGCTCGACGTGACCATCCGTTATTGGGAGAAAGCCCGCAAAGTCGGGCTGCTCAAGCACGAAGATTGGAGCGAAGATTTTGGTGCGTTCTACCGCGCGGTCGAGTGGATGGGCCTGCAGCGCCACCTCAAAGTGGCCGGTATTTTTACCCGCCTGAGCTTGCGCGACGGCAAGCCCAAATACCTTGCCGACGCGCCACGCTTTATTCATTACATCCGCACCACGGCCAATCGCTACCGCGAGCTCAAACCCTTGATGCGTTTGGTTGACGAGGTCGAGAATATTCAAAACGTCTCGGGTTTTGCCTACGGGCGGATGTAAGCCATGGCCCGATTTTTTTGCCCCCTGCCCTTGCACACTGGCGATGCAGTGAGTCTGCCGCCATCGGCTGCACGGCATGTGCAGGTGCTGCGCATGCAACCCGGTGATGGCATCACCCTCTTCAATGGCGAGGGGGGTGAGTATGCCGCCACCGTGACACGCATGGGTCGCTCGGACGTGGATGTTTCTATCGGTGCACACACGCCCTTGGAGCGAGAAGCGCCCTGTGCGGTGCATGTGTTGGCCGGCATCACCGCCAATGAGCGAATGGACTGGTTGGTTGAAAAAGCCACCGAGTTGGGTGCTGCCAGTTTGACGCCCATCACTGCCGAGCGCAGCGTGCTCAAACTCAAAGGAGAACGTGCCGATAAAAAAGGGGCACATTGGCAGGCCGTGGCCGTGGCAGCCAGCGAGCAATGTGGCCGCAACCGCGTGACCCGTATAGACCCTGCTTGCAGTTTGGCGGACTGGCTGGCCCGGCATCCTGCGACCGTGCAAACCGGCTTGCGTTTGGTCTTGTCTTTGTCCGTAGGTTCGCAGGCCTTAAAGACAGCCGTGCAAGCGCACACCCATATCACCTTGCTCAGCGGACCTGAAGGGGGCCTGACGCCTGCAGAAGAAGCCCAGGCTTTGGCGGCTGGTTTTTTGCCGGTGAGTTTGGGGCCGCGCGTGTTGCGGGCAGAAACAGCACCACTGGCGGTGTTGGCTGCGTTGACGCTGTGACTCACAACACCCGGTAAAAACTCAGGTATACCCCATCAGGCGTGCGCCGTCCAGTGCCTATGAATTGACTTTCGTTGAGCCAGGCCCATTGCGGCGCCGTAGCCTCCAGCTGTGGTTGGCAGCGAAAATACACCTCGTCAGGATTGACCTTCTCGCCACGCATGATGCGCTGAGAATTTTCAAGCGAAGCCACCCGCAAGGCGGTGTTTTGCACAAATACCCGGGTGCCATCGGTCAGCTCGATCACGTAACGTGCGTCCAGATGGGCTTGTGTCCCGTTGTTCAAAATCAATTGAAAGTCAGCGCCACCCGGAACGATGTGGCCGTTGAGTTGGGGGCCGCTGACGGTGCCCCCCGTGATGGGGATCATGCGGCGCAAACCGGCAGGCGTATGACCTACTTCGACGGGTGGTGAAATCGTGACAGCCAAATCGCACACGTGTTCGAGTTGCGGGGCAGGCAAGGTGGCGTTCATAGGGGTCCTGATTTCAAATGACAGTTGGAAAAGCAACCTGCGGTTGCCCGACATGCCAAGGCTTGTATTTTTCCATCACGCCATCGTAAGCGGCGGAGGCTTCAAAGTGCGTCAGCCAGGCTTGCAGGGCAGGCCATGGTTGCGCCGCAAACCACTCGGCATCGGCATGCGCAAATTGACGCACAAAGGGCGCTACAGCCGCGTCGGCCCAGCGCCATTGGTGATCGATCAAAAAAGCATGCTTGTGCAAACGTGTGTTCAATTGCACCAAAAAAAAAGCACCTTGTGCACGGTGGCTTTGCCCCTCGGGCAGGTCATAACGGTTCGGGTATTTGTAACGGTCCAGATTGAATTTGAAATCCCTATCGCATTGCGCCACCAGTTGCAAGGCGTCGGTTTGCAAAGCTGGGTCGGCGGGCAGCCAGCCTAGCGGGTCATGGCCTTGCAGCGCCCACAACATGATGTCCAGGCTGTGCTCGATCACCCGTTCGGGCAACACCAAAACGGGCACGGTGCCTTTGGGTGAGGCTTGCAACAGTGATTCGGGCTTTTGTTTCAAAGCCACCTCGCGCAATTCGCATTGCACCCCTGCAGCTTGCAGGGCCAAGCGAGCCCGCATGGCATAGGGGCAGCGACGGAACGAATACAAGACCGGCGCGCCGGGCGGCAATAACACGGGCTTGCGAGGCGTTTTATGAGGTGCTCCGATATGCAGTGCGCCAATGTGCGCTTGATCGCTGGATTTGGCTTTTTCCCATTGGCGCTGGCGCTCGCGCGCACTGTCTTTTTGTGACTCAGTGGTCGTGTCGTGGCAACTTGGACAGCTCACTCCCGCTTCGTACAAAAGCGAGTCGTATGCCCCAGCAGGCAGTGGATCACGGCAGCATCGGCACAAGGCGTGTGAGCCGGGCACCAAGCCGTGTCCGACCGAGACACGCTCATCGAAAACGAAACACTCTCCTTCCCACACACTGTCCTCGGGGGCCACGGTTTCCAGGTATTTGAGGATGCCGCCTTCCAGGTGGTACACCTCGTCAAAACCTTGCGCCCGCAGCAGGGCGGTGGATTTTTCGCAGCGGATGCCACCCGTGCAAAACATCGCTACTTTGGGTTTACGGCCATTTTTTTCTTGCAAAGCCTTTGCTTGGCTCACCCAATCTGGCAATTGCGAAAAACTTTGAATCTGCGGATTGATGGCGCCTGTGAAGGTGCCAATCTCCACTTCGTAATCATTGCGAGTGTCGACCACCACCACGTCCGGGTCCGAGATCAAGGCATTCCAGTCTTGCGGCTTGACGTAGGTGCCGGCCATCAGTGCGGGGCTGATGCCGGGTACGCCAAGGGTCACAATTTCTTTTTTCAGCCGAACCTTCATGCGGTAAAAAGGCGCTTTGCTGGCATAAGACTCTTTGTGCTTCAGGTCGGCCAACAGCGGGTCATGGCGCAAATACGCCAGCACGGCGTGGACATCCGCAGGGGCACCGGCGATCGTGCTGTTGATGCCCTCGTGCGCCAGCAAGATCAAACCCTTGACTTGGTGCGCCTCGCAAAAAGCGAGCAAAGGCGCTTTGCGTTCGGTGTAGTCCGGCAGCGTCACAAACTTGTAAAACGCAGCCGTCAAAAAAGTTTCGGCTGTTGGGGTTGGCGCAACCGTGACAGAAGAAGGCGATGTGTGCAATGGAGACATGCGCTTATTGTGCCCAAATTGAAGCCCGCTACACTGGGACTATGAACGCTAACCTGATCCTGCTTGCTTTGTGTCAAGGCTTGTTTCTGACCAACAACGTGACTTTCATTGCTATTAACGGACTCGTGGGGCTGAGTTTGGCCCCCTTGGGGTGGATGGCCACGTTGCCGGTCATGGGCTATGTGGTTGGCGGGGCCTTTTCGACGGGCTTGGTGGCCCACACGCAAACCCGCTACGGGCGTCGCAGCTCCTTTCAGATTGGTTTGGCGGTGGGTCTGTTTTCGGCATTGTTGTGCGCCTATGCCGCCTATGAGCAGAACTTCTGGTTGTTGGTGGCGTCCACCTTTGTGGCGGGGTACTACAGCGCCAATGGGCAGTTGTACCGATTTGCTGCCGCCGAATTGTCGGCGCCCGCTTTCCGCGAAAAAGCCGTCTCACTGGTACTGGCCGGCGGCTTGATTGGTGCCATTGTGGGGCCTAACATGGCTTCACGCACCAAAGGCATGTTCGACACGCCTTATATGGGCGCCTATTTGTCGCTTGTCGGAGTGGCCGTGGTCGGCATGGTTCTGATGTCCTTCATCCGTTTTCCAGCGGTCCCACCCAAAGTGCTGGGCAGCAGCGAAGGCCGACCCTTGAAAGAAATCATGCGGCAGCCGGTGTTCATTGTCTCGGCGGCGGCAGCAGCCTTGGGCTACGGCGTGATGAACCTGCTCATGGCGGCCACACCGCTGGCCATGCAAGTGTGTGGCTACGCCTTCAGCGATGCGGCCTTGGTACTCGAATGGCATGTGATCGGCATGTTTGCGCCAGGCTTTTTTACCGGTCACCTGATCAAAAAATTCGGCACCTTGCCAATCATGGCTGTGGGTGTAGCACTCAATTTCATCTGCATTGGTGTGGCCTTGTCCGGCGTGCAGGTAGAGCAATTTGTTGTTGCTTTGTTTTTCTTGGGCGTGGGTTGGAACTTCCTGTTCACCGGCAGCACCACCTTGTCGATGCAAGCCTGGCGGCCTGAAGAAAAAGACCGGGCACAAGCCGCCATCAACTTTTGCGTTTTTGCCACCATGGCCTTGACCTCATTCGCTTCGGGCGCCCTGGTGACCACCCAAGGCTGGGCTTGGTTGAACATCGGGTCGCTTCTGCCCGTCGGCCTCACAGCTGTGGCCTTGGTGTGGCTGTTTGTCAGGCAGAGAAGCGGTCGTCTAGCCAGTCTTTGAGGCAATCAAAGACCAAATTATTTTCGGGATCGTTGAAGATCTCGTGGTACATCGCTTCAAATACCTTTGAGCGCACGCAGACAGGCGCGTTGGCTGCAAACAGGGCACTGCCTCGCGGCGCCACCAGTTGGTCTTGTCCTGCGTACATCAGCAAGGTGGGTGTGGTCCATTCAGCGGCTTTGGCCAGAACTTGCGGGCCTTGCGTAACAAGCCATTCGGCCAGACTGGCCGAGATTTTGCGGTGCACCAGCGGGTCCTTCAGGTAGTCTTGCACCACTTGTGGATCGCGCGCGAGAAACTGGGATTTCAAGCCGTTGTCGACACACAGGTGGGGCGCAATGCGGGGCAGCAGGCGCAAGAGTGTTTTTTGAAATCCATTCATGTCCGTGGCCAAAGCCGGAGACGACATCACCAGCCCATCCACTTGGCGCAGCGCCTCTGCGACGGCCTTGCCTGCGATCAGCCCGCCCATGCTGTGCCCCAAAAGAATCAGGGGCTTGTCTTGCGCAAGAGTCAGTTCGCGCGTCACATCGATCACACAGCCCAGGTCGGCCATCACACTGTGCGCGTTTTTCATGTCGCCGCGGGGCCCTGTAGATTGACCGTGCCCGTATTGGTCGTAACCGCGCACAGCAAACCCCCATGTGCGCAATTGTTTGGCCACATAGGCATAGCGGCCCATGTGTTCACCCAGGCCGTGTACCAAGAGTACCCGACCGCGCGGGGGCGTGTCAGGCGCGGGCCAATCGAAAATGCTTAAGGGACCGGAGATCCCAATGTGTTGACTGAGAACAAAAGAATCCATCGATCAATATCAAAGTCAAGGCATCTGTGCAATGACCTGGGCCACCGCGGCGGTGAGTTTTTTGGCGTAAGGCACATGCAAAAACTCGTTCGGGCCGTGGGCATTGCTCTTCGGGCCGAGCACGCCACAGACCATCATTTGTGCTGTGGGGAAGCCTTGGCTGAGCATGTTCATCAGCGGGATCGTGCCGCCCTGGCCGATGTAGCCGGCAGGGGCGTTGAAATGCGCAAGGCTGGCCGCATTCAGCGCCGACTCAAACCAGGGCGTGGTGCCCGGTGCATTCCAGCCAGTGGCGCCGCCACCGGTCTCGAAAGTGACGCGGGCTTGGTAAGGCGCGTTGTCTTCCAGCAAGGCCTTCATTTCTTGCACCGCACGGGCCGCGTCCACCAGCGGCGGCAGGCGCAGGCTGAGCTTGAAAGCGGTGTAAGGGCGCAGTACATTGCCTGCGTCTTTCAGCGCCGGAAAACCCTCTGCCCCGGTCACGCTCAATGTAGGTGTCCAGGTGCGGTTCAGCAAGGCTTGCAAAGGGTCGGTGGTGGTGGGCAGGGAGAAGCTGGTTGAGCCTTCACAATCGTAATGCGCCCAAGGAAAACGCTTGTACACCTCTTCGCCCAAAATGGCGGCTGTTGCGCGGGCCTGCGCCAGGCGGTCGGCAGGCACTTCGCAATGAAAGCTGGCCGGCAGCATGCGGCCGGTGGCACTGTCTTCCAGCCGGTCCAATACCTGGCGCATGATGCGAAAGCTTGACGGCACCAGGCCGGAAGCGTCACCCGAGTGAATGCCCTCGGTGAGGACTTCAACTTTGAGGATGCCGCTGGCCATGCCGCGTAAGCTGGTGGTAAGCCACAACTGGTCGTAATTGCCCGCGCCGCTGTCCAGACAAATCACCAGACCCACATCACCCAAACGCGCACGCAGCGTGTCCACATAAGGCAGCAGGTCGTAGGAGCCGGACTCTTCACAGGTCTCGATCAAACCGACGATGCGCGGGTGCGGCGTGTTTTGATTTTTCAGTGCCTGCACGGCGGCAATGCTGGCATACACCGCATAGCCATCGTCTGCGCCGCCACGACCAAACAGCTTGCCGTCTTCGTATTTCGGGGTCCAGGGCCCCAAGTCGTTACGCCAGCCATTGAACTCGGGTTGCTTGTCCATATGGCCGTACATCAACACGGTGTGTGAGGTTTCGGCCTTGGTGGCTGGGATGTCAAAAAACATCACCGGTGTGCGGCCAGGCAACCGGATGATCTCGAGCTGTAGGCCGTCCACCTTTTGCGCCTCAACCCATTGCGCGGCGTTGCGCAGCACGGTCTCCAAGTGGCCATGCTCGGCCCACTGTGCGTCAAATGAGGGCGACTTGGCTGGGATCTGAATGTACTCGGTCAGCTGGTGCAGGATGTCGCTGTCCCAAGCCTGGCTCACGTCGGACAGCGCTTGCGCGGTGTTGAGTTCGCCGGGGGGCAGTTCTCGGGTCAGGGTGGTTTGCATGGTTCGGCTCCGGATTCACTGTGTCCCCTGAACTTTACCTTGAATCCAATGCCTGTCGTCGAGCTGTCATTTGAACTGTCATTTGAGCAAGTCCCAAGCTTTGGAGGCCTACAAAGCCGCCGTTGACCAAGAGGCAGATTACATTGAGCCCGATTTGGTCTTGACCAAAGATGGCGCGATGATTGCCCGTCACGAGCCGATGCTGGATGGCACCACCGATGTCGCAACCAAGTTTCCAACCCGCAAGACCACCAAAAACGTGGATGGCGAGCAAACAACGGCATTCTTCGCCAGTGACTTCACCTTGGCCGAAATCAAAACACTGCGGGCCATCCAGACCGTTGGTGTCCGTTCTAAAGTTTATGAAGGCTTGTTCACCATCCCTACCTTGGACGAAGTGATCGCTTTGGCCAAAACCGAAGGCGCCAAAGTGGGCCGCACGGTGGGTATCTACCCCGAAATCAAGCACTCGACCTTCCATGCTCACCGATGTGGATCGCCGTGTGGACGGCTCGACGGGTGTGATCGAATTGACCCAAAAAAAGGGCTTGCTGGTCCACACTTGGACCTTCCGCGGTGACAGCGCTGGTTACGACTTCGGTTTCAAAGATGTCAAATCCGAAATCGAGTACCACATCAAGCTCGGTATCGATGGCGTGTTCAGCGACTTTCCTGCGGCCGGTGTGGCCGCATTGAAGTCCGTTCGCGGCAACTTAAACCAGCCTCTCAGCGAGGCAACCAAGCTAAGCCGCGCGAGGTGCCACCGGGGGTGGCATCTGCGGGGTTGTATTCGCAGCCGATCCAGCCATTCCAGCCAGACTCGGCGCTAACCTGATCGATGGTGCTGAAAATGTGCGGCCAGTTCACCTCGCCGGTGCCGGGTTCGTGTCGGTCGGGCACGTCGGCAATCTGGAAATGCCCGACCCGTCCCGTGGGCAGAAACTGGCGGATGAGCGTGGTCAGGTCACCGTGCACGATCTGGCAGTGGAACAAATCCATTTGCACTTTCACGTTGGTCGCGCCTACGGCCTGCACGATGCGGTGCCCCTCGTCTTGCCGGTTCAAATGAAAGCCTGGAACGCTGCGGGGGTTGATGGGTTCGATCAGCACATCAATACCCTCTTTGGCGGCCAGGGCTGCAGCCCATTTCAGGTTGGCGATCAAGGTTCTGTCATGCGCTGCCGGGTCGGTGCCGGAGGCGCGCAAGCCCACCATGGCGTGCACACGCGGGCAGCTCAGGGCGGCGGCATAGGTCAGGGCGGTTTCAAAGCCCGCACGAAATTCGGCTTCACGACCTGGCACGCTGGCGGTGCCTCGACTGCCGTGGGTCCACGCCGTTTCAAAGCTGTTCGTCTCTAGCCCCCCTGAAGGCGTGTTGAACAGCACCTGCTGCAAACCGTTGGCCTTCAAGCGGGCGGCCAATTCTGCTGCCGGGAATGCATAGGGAAACAAAAACTCAACCGCCTTGAAGCCGTCCTTGGCGGCTGCTTCAAAGCGCTCCAAAAAAGGCAAATCGGGGTACATCATCGACAAGTTGGCGGCAAAGCGAGGCATAGGTCTTCTTTCAAGCAAATGAGATTTCAGCAATGACAAAGAGTTTTTACCACTTTGCGCCAAAAGTCTGGCGCAAGTCGCCCAGCTCCGAGGCGCAGAGCGGTGGCGTATCGGGTTGCAGCAGCATCAGCCGTGCGGTTTCTTCCAACTCTTCGAGCAAGGCCATGGTGGATGCCGGGGTGTGGTGCCAAACATTGGGGCCTAAACGGGGCAGCATAACGGCCCGAACGGGGGTGCCTTGGGCGGCATAACTTCGAATCAAGTCGGCTACCTCCTGCGCCGCCTCTGGGCTGCCCGGGCGGTGGTAGCGTGACAGCGGCACATGGCCTACTTTCATCACGAAATACGGTGTGATAGGGGGCAGCAGCTCAGCCCCAAGAGCGGTCAAACTGAGGGCTACGCAATGCGTGCTGTGGGTGTGGATCACGCAACGCGTGTCGGTGTCGTATTCGCAAGCGGCGGCGTAAATTTGGCGGTGCATGGCGATGGTTTTGCTGCCTTTGTCGCCGCTGATTTGCTGGCCTTGCAGATCCAATTTAGCCAAGCGAGTGGGGTCCAATAAACCCAGGCATGCATCGGTGGGTGTGATCAAAAAGCCATCGTCTAAGCGCACGCTGATGTTGCCAGCGGTGGCATGTACATAGCCGCGCTCAAACAAGCTGCGACCGACGCGGCAAATCTCTTCGCGTGCCAGTGATTCATTCATGAACAGTCTCCATGCGGCAATTAGTCATTTTAGGAGCCAGCCCGCTGGCGATAGCTTGGTGTTGCTGCTGCGTTTCGGAGTAGGAGCCAGCCTGCTGGCGATAGTTTGGTTCTTAACAGTTGAATCGCCAGCAGGCTGGCTCCTACAAAACAGCCGCGCTTGCTGCTCGTTCACTGCAGCGCACCAAACGCTTTGGTAAAAAAATCATCGCTGCCAAAGTTGCCCGACTTGAGAGCGATGTGCAGGCCGCCCGCAGCAGAGGACGAATGGCACCACGGCACGCCGGGATCGATTTGCGGGCCGATTTGCAGTTGTGCAATGCCCAGGGCTTGCACGCAAGCGCCTGAGGTTTCGCCGCCCGCCACCACCAACTGCTGCACGCCCAAGTCCACCAAGCCGCGGGACACGGCGGCCAATGCGTGTTCAACCAAGGCCCCCGCTTCGGCCACGCCCAGCTGCGCTTGCACTTGCTTGACGGCCTCGGGCTCGGCGGTGGAATACACGAGCACCGGCCCGTCTTTCAGCAAAGGGGCCGCCCAGGCCAACACCTGCTGCACCACTGCTTTGCTTTGCCCTTTCATGAGGCTGGCAGGGTCGATGGCCAGCGCAGGTCGGCCGGTGGCTTTGAAGTGCGCAACCTGCGCGTTGGTGGCCACCGAGCAACTGCCTGAGACCACCGCTTGCATGCCCGACGCGGCAGGTAAATGACTGGCTTGCAAAGAAGGTTTGAGGCCAAAGTTGGTTGGCAGGCCAATGGCCACGCCCGAGCCTGCAGTGATCAAGGGCATGTCTTTCAGGGCGGGGCCCAGCAGCAGCAAATCCGCGTTGCTGGTCGCATCCACAATGGCCACGCCCACACCTTCTGTGCGCAATGCACTGATGCGTTCGCGAATCGCGGCCTCGCCTTGCGCCACGGTTTTGTAATCGATCAAGCCCACTTTGCGTTGTGTTTGCGCCTGCATCACCCTGACCAGGTTGGCATCCTGCATGGGCGTGAGCGGGTGGTTTTGCATGCCGCTTTCGTTGAGCAGCACGTTGCCCGCAAACAGATAGCCCTTGAAAACCGTGCGCCCGTTGTCCGGAAAGGCTGGGGTTGCAATGGTGAAGTCGGTGTCCAGCGCATTCATCAGCGCCTCGGTCACGGGGCCGATGTTGCCATCGGGCGTGCTGTCAAAGGTGGAGCAGTATTTGAAATAAATTTGCGCCATCTGACCTTCAGCGCCTTGCGCTTGCAGCCACTTCAAAGCCTCGAGCGATTGTGCGATGGCCTCGGCCTTGGGCAAAGTGCGCGACTTGAGCGCCACCACCACCGCGTCCACATCAGCGGTCAGCGGGGTGGTAGGCACGCCAATTGTCTGAACCACGCGCATGCCCGAGCGCACCAGGTTGTTGGCCAAATCGGTGGCGCCGGTGAAGTCGTCGGCGATACAACCGAGTTTCAAGCCAGATGAAGAAGATGGGGTCATTTCAGATTGCGTCTCTGTGTTGTAGGAGATGCCAGCCTGCTGGCGATTAAGTTCATCCAGGAGCCAGCCTTCTGGCGATGGGGGCTTGCGGCCCTCAAGCCATCGCTTGCAGGTAAGCGCCTACGGGGGTGTTTCAAAGGGTCAATGAGGGGGCGCGGCTTTGGGCAACTCAATGCCCGGGAAGATCTTGATCACCGCGCTGTCGTCCTCTTTGGCAAAGCCGGCGGTGCTGGCCTGCATGAACATCTGGTGCGCGGTGCTGGACAGCGGCAGCGGGAACTTGCTGGCGCGGGCCATGTCGAGCACCAGACCCAAGTCTTTGACAAAAATATCTACGGCTGAGAGCGGCGTGTAGTCGGCCGCCAGCACATGGGCCATGCGGTTTTCAAACATCCAGCTGTTGCCCGCGCTGTGCGTGATCACCTCGTACAGTGCAGCAGCATCCACGCCTTCGCGCAGGCCCAAGGCCATGGCCTCGGCGGCGGCGGCAATGTGCACACCGGCCAGCAGCTGGTTGATGATCTTCACCTTGCTGCCCGCCCCGGCGCAGTCGCCCAGCTTGTAGACCTTGGCGGCCATGGCGTTCAGCAGGGGCTCAGCCAAAGCGTAGGCAGCGGGTTTGGCGGCCGTCATCATGGTCATCTCGCCGCTGGCGGCCTTGGCCGCGCCGCCGGATATGGGCGCGTCCACATACAGAAGGCCTAAAGCCTCGAGGCGTGATTCGAGGGCCACTGACCAGTTCGGGTCCACGGTAGAGCACATGATGAAGACGCTGCTGGGCTTCATGTTGGCAGCGCAACCGCCCGTGCTGCCATCGCCAAACAACACGCTCTCGGTTTGCGCGGCGTTGACCACCACCGAGACGATCGCGTCACAGGCCGCGCCCAGAGAAGCCAGCGAGTCGTGCGCCACACCGCCGTCCTTGGCAAAGGCGACCGCCACTTCGCGCCGTACATCGAATACGTGCACGTTGTGCCCAGCCCGCCGAAGCGATGACGCCATGCCCGAGCCCATCGCCCCCAAACCGATCAAACCCACTGTGGTCGTGCTCATTGGTAGAAATCCTTTGCATGGCTAAAGTTGTCATACAAATTTACCACGGTTGGGCCACTGCAACCGTACGAAGCTTGTTATTCTTTCAGTTGACTCCTAAATCACTGCAAAATGCTCGACGACATCAAAAAGGGTTCTGTCGCAACAGTGGAGTCTGGCCGAAAAGAGTTGCGTCGCTGACCTGGAAATCAAACTGCGATTCTTTAGAACTGCTGCGCTGCGGACAGGGGTTGACCGGCGGGGCAGTCCATCTGCCCCTTTCGGATCATGTGCATGGTCTCAATTCCCGCGATGATGATCCTGCGCTCCAAAATGATTTGAAACCCAGCATCGGCCGGGTGATCCGCTTGATGGCCCTATGGTCCTGTTCAACGATGTTGTTCAGGTATTTGTTTTGGCGCATCAGGATGTCTACGCAGGCATCAGTCTTGACGCTTTCAATGGCTGCTGTATTGGTGCCACTCTTGTCAATGGTGATCTTCTCTGGCACATCGTGCAGGGTGATGG
>CAMDKK010000089.1 GCA_945901045.1 Limnohabitans sp. Rim8 | reverse complement strand
CTAAATGCTCCGCCTAAGTGGCTCCAATACGCCGATCACGACGTGGCTCCAATACGGCGATCACGACGTGGCTCCAATACGCCGATCATTGGGTGGCACCAATATGCCGATCACAAAGTGGATCCAATACGGCGATCCGTGACACCCGCTTCCAGTCGCAATTGCTCCGTGGCTGATGTCACTCCACCCATGGTTTGAGCCAATGAGGGGTCTATTTGAATGGCCACCCGCAAACCCACCCAATGGCATAAAAACCCCAACAGCACCAATGCCGAGGCCAACAAACCCACCCCCCAAACAGCCTTACGCGCCGAGATAGAAAATGTTCGTATTCGTGCAGTGGGTCCAGACACCCAGATAAGTTGCATACACCAGCTTTCGAATGACCTTGAAAGAGGTCATTCTAGCTAAAAATACCATTTAATAAGTTTAATTTAATTTAATTAAACTCTTTATGATTAAATAATGGGTCGCGCAATGGGTCTTGTATTTTCATAGGCTTTGGAGGCGCGCAACACCAAAGCATCGCCAAACATGGGGCCCACAAACTGCAAGCCCATCGGTAAACCGTCCTGGGTCAAACCACAAGGAATGGTCGAGGCGGGTTGCTGGGTCAAATTGAAGGGGTAACTGAAAGGTGTCCACCCCAACATCGAGGCAGGGCTCAAAGGGGAGTGTCCCGCAGGCAGGGCATCAAATGCCGGAATAGCGACTGCCGGCGTGACCAGCAAATCAAAACGCTGCATGAATTGACGCATCATGCTGCCCAAGACACCACGGCGTTGATTCAAATGCTGTATTTCCAACGCGGTCAGTCTTGCGCCCAACTCGGCTTCGGCTCTGAAATCCGGGTCGGCCACGCTTTGTTGCTCAGCACTCAAGGTACTCCACACCGTCCAAGCGCCCAAAAACCACAGGCCGGTGGTGATCTCCAAAGGATCTTCAAAGCCGGGATCGATTTGCTCCACATGGGCACCCAAGCTCTCCAATACCTTCACAGCATCGGCCACAGCGCTGGCAATCTCAGGATGAACATTTTGCGCAAAACCCAGAGTTGGCGAATACGCAATCCGTAAACCCCGGATCCCATCGTTCAAACCTGCGCTGTAATCTGCTGCGTCGTAAGGCAGCGAGGTCCAATCGCGGGCATCGGGTCGCTTCATGACATTCATCATCAAGGCCGCATCCTGCACGCTCATGGTGTGCGGGCCCAGATGGGCCACAGAGCCAAAAGGTGACAAGGGGTAAGCCGGCACACGACCGAAGCTCGGCTTGAGCCCAAAGTTGCCGCAAAACGCGGCGGGAATGCGCACACTGCCCGCGCCGTCTGTGCCCACGCCGAGCGGGCCCAAACCGGCAGCGACGGCCGCGGCGGTGCCGCCTGAAGAGCCGCCTGGCGTTTTGTTTAAATTCCAGGGGTTGCGGGTGATGCCGGTGGCGGGTGAGTTGGTTTCGCCTTTGCAGCCAAACTCGGGGGTCGTGGTTTTACCCAGTAACACCGCGCCGGCTTCGCGCAAACGGGCGGTCACAGGGGCGTCCACATCCCAAGCTTGATGGGGATCAACCGTGCGGCTGCCACGCAAAGTCGGCCAACCTTGCGTCAAAATCAAATCTTTGATGGAAGTGGGAATCCCCTCAAGGGCACCGAGAGGTGCGGCGCTTTGACGGTGCGCTTGCCAGCGAATTTCGCTCTCTTTGGCACTGGCCATGGCCGACTTTTCGTCGAGCAAACTGAAAGCGTTGATTTTGGGATTCACGCGTGCTGCGCGTGTCAGCACCGCTTGCGTCACTTCGACAGGCGAGGTTTCACCCCGCTTATAAAGGTCCAACAAGGCGTGGGCGGGCAATTGGGTCAAGTCGGTGGTCATGGTCGTGTCCTTGTGTGAGGGCTGAGTTTTTTCCAGGGCAAATCGCCGGGGTCGGCGGCCATGGGGCCAGGGGCCTTGGCAACCAACACATGACTGGCAATATCGGTGAAGTCGGCGCGGAAGTGGTTCGAGCTTTTGACCACCACCACCTTCATTTTTTCGGGGTGAATACCCACAGTGCGAAACAACTCGCGGTCGAGCATTTGCATCTTGCCACTGGCCACGGCGATGTAAATGCCATCGATCTCCAGGCAAGCACTGGGCCCCATTTGAATCGTCGAACCCCTCATCATCGGCCCCTTCAAAAGACAGGCACCCTCGCTGATGCCGCGCACTGTGAACCGACCCTGCACTGGCGGATCACTCATCTCCCCTGTGAAGATGGGCACCGCCTTGCCTAAACTCAATTCGAGTTGGGCGCCCAAACCGGCAGCACAAGCCATACGGGCCGCCTCGGGATCGAACATCAGGCCCAAAGCAATTTGTTGAGGAAAGGCCAGCCCTGCGCCTTGTTGAAGCAAAGCACGCAACATGCCCGTGGTGTTGCTGTCGCCGCCTGCGCCAGGATTGTCTTGGGTATCGGCTACCACCACGGGGGCAGAACTGGAGGCCGCCAGCGACAAGGCATGCGCCACTGCTTCGCGGGCAGGCAACCATTCGGGGCGCCACAACAATGGATTGCCAGCAAGGGCATACAAGCGCTCCACAGCCAAACGGGCTTGTTCGCCGTGCGCCCAGATGACCGGACCACACTCGTCGAAATCTGAGGCTGGGAAACCCATGCAAAAACTCAGCATGGCGCCATGCGCACCGTCCAACTCAATCAACTGTTCGTATATCGACTTGGCAGGTTCCATCCAGGTACTTTGCGCATTCAGGGAGATCAAAAATGGAAACCGCTGCACATGCAAAGTCTCTTTGCTGCCGCGCTGCAAACGCCGACGCAGCAATTGCGCTGCCAGCTCGCCGGTATGCGCCATGTCAACATGGGGGTAAGTGCGGTAAGACACCAGTCCGTCCGATTCCCGCAGCATCCTGGCGGTCACATTGGCATGCAAATCCAGGCTGGCCACAATCGGCACAGCAGGCCCGACAATATGACGAATGCGGGTAATCAACTCACCTTCGCTGTCGTCCACATGTTCGGCCACTGCAGCGCCGTGCAGGTCCAGGTACACGCCGTCCAAACCCTGCACCATCGCCGCGCGGACGTCATCCAGAATGGCTTGGCTGATGCGCTCAAACGCATCTTGCGTGACAAACGAAGAAGGGGTCGCTCCGGCCCAGGCCGAAGGCACCAAAGTCCATTGAAAGCGGCGAGCTTCGTCCATGAAGCCGCCCACAGGGATGTTCACACCCGTGAGCAAATCGACCATGGCCTGGCCCCGCACAAAAGCAGGAAAGGCTTCACCGGTATTGAACGCCGCCCAGTCGGCCAGACTGGGGGCAAAAGTGTTGGTCTCGTGCTGGTAACCTGCGATCAAAATACGCGTCATGCGAGCGCCCTAGGGTTGTTTCAGTGAGCTGGATTCGGGTCAGAATGCCGCGGGTGCAGCATCAAACAATTTTTGAGTGTACGCGTGCTGAGGATGGGCGTACAGGTCTACCGTGCGACCCTCTTCGACCATGCGACCTTGGTGCATGACGATCACACGGTCACACAATTGGGCCGCCACCCGCAGGTCGTGCGTGATGAACAGCATCCCCAAACCGAACTCGGTCTGGATCTCGCGCAGCAGTGACAAAATCTGGGCCTGCACACTCACGTCCAGCGCACTGACGGCCTCATCGGCGACCAGCACCTGGGGTTGGCAGGCCAGCGCCCGCGCAATGGCCAAGCGCTGCCTTTGCCCGCCACTGAATTGAGAAGGGTAACGCGTCAAGGCCTCTAGCGGCAAGCGCACTTTGTGCATCAGCGTTTGCGCCAATTGCAAGGCTTGGGTCTTGGGCATGCCAAAGTTCATGGCCCCTTCGATGATCGAGTCTCCCACCGTGCGGCGTGGGTTGAGCGAGCGATTCGGGTCTTGGAACACCACTTGCACCAAGCTGCGCAGAGGGCGTAGTTTGCCCTCGGGCAAATCGGCAATTTCATGTTCACCCCATTGAATCTGACCTTGCGTCGGGTCAATCAAGCGAATCAAACACCGCGCAAACGTGGATTTTCCGGAACCGGATTCCCCCACAATGCCCACAGTTTCACCCGCGCGAATCGCCACATGGGCATCTTGCAGGGCTTGGGTTTCTCGGGCACGGCCCATCCAATCGCGACTGATGTAGGTTTTACCCACACCCTCACCTCTGAGCAACGCAGGCCCTTGCGGCTCTGGCCTTGCCGGTGGGGGGGTCATGCCGGGCACTGCGGCCAACAACTGGCGGGTGTAATCCGCCTGCGGACGCTTGAGGACCTGCTCGCACGTGCCGGACTCCACCGCAAGACCTTGGTTCATCACCAGCACATCATCGGCGATTTCAGCCACCACACCCATGTCGTGCGTGATGAACAAGACCGCAACACCCTGCTCGGCTTGCAATTGATCAATCAGCTTCAAAATTTCTTTTTGGGTGGTGACATCCAGCGCGGTGGTGGGTTCATCGCAAATGAGCAAGACCGGTTTCAAAATTACGGCCATGGCGATCACGATGCGTTGCCGTTGGCCGCCACTGAGTTGGTGCGGAAAACTGCGCAATATCCGCTCGGGCTCAGGCAGGCGAACGCCTTCAAAGACGCGCAAAACTTCGGCTCGGCGTTTGTCTTTGGACCAGTCCGTGTGGGTGGCCAGCAATTCATCTACCTGGTCGCCACAACTCATCACCGGATTCAAAGCCGTCATCGGCTCTTGGAACACCATGCCCATCACACGCCCACGCAAATCACGCAAACGTGAAGCACTGGCGTCCAACAAGGACTCGCCTTGCAAGAGAACTTGACCGTGATCAGGTTTCAATTCGCGGGCCAATAAACCCATGACGGTGGTGGCCATGACCGATTTGCCCGAGCCCGACTCGCCCACCACGCACAGCGTTTGACCGGGATAAATATCAAGGCTGACGCCTTGCACCGCGTGACGACGGTCACCACCTGCCGGCAAGGCCACGGACAGATTCCTAATCGATAAAACGGGCACTTGCATCATGCCCCCCGTCGCGCAAACTTGGGGTCCAGCACATCACGCAGACCATCACCCAACAAATTCACGGCCAAGACCGTGGGTACTAGGAACAGTGCGGGGTACAACACATTGCCAGGGTACTGGCTGAACTGCACGCGGCCTTCGGCCATGATGTTGCCCCAAGTGGGGATGTCGGGCGGCAAGCCCAAGCCCAGGAAGCTCAAAATAGCCTCGGTCAAAACCGCTGAAGCGGCTACAAATGTGCCTTGCACGATCAATGGCGCCATAGCATTGGGCAAAATATGCCGAAACAAAATCACAGGTGTGGGCGTGGCCAATGCCCGGGCGGCCTCCACAAATGGCTCCTCTCGCAAGCTCAAGACCAAGGCGCGCACCAAACGCGTCACACGCGGCACTTCAGGAATCGCGATGGCCACCACCACCGTCGATATCGTGGCCCCCAAAGCAGCCACCAAAGCAATCGCCAACAAAATAGCGGGGATCGCCATCAAGCCGTCCATGACGCGCATCAAAACCGCATCGAGTCCGCGGAAATAGCCGGCCAACATGCCCAAGCTGCCTCCCAAGACCAGGGACAGCACTGCGGTACAAGAACCCACCAGCAAAGAGACGCGTGTGCCATAAATCACCCGGCTGTACAAATCCCGACCAAAGCTATCTGTCCCCAGCAAAAAAGTGTGTTGCACTGCCGTACCGTCCAACAAGGCAAACAGGCCCGATGCGCCAACGGCTTTGTTGATGAAGTTGGAGTCCATCGTCGCAGGATCGACAGTTCCAAGGAAAGGGGCAAAAGCCGCAACGAGCAACATCAGGCCCAGAACAGTTCCCCCAAAGCGCACCGAGCCGTTGGCCATTAAACGTTGTAGCGCATTCATCAGTAACGAATCCTCGGATCTAAAAACAAATAACTCAGATCCACCATCAAGTTGACCATCACATAGCTCACGGAGAACATCAGCACCAAACCTTGAATGACCGGAAAGTCGCGATTAAGGACCGCATCCACCGTCAGCGAACCCAGACCGGGAATGGCATACACCGTTTCGGTAACCACCACGCCACCGATCAACAATGCAACGCCAATACCAATCACGGTGACGATGGGCACCGCCGCGTTGGCCAGGGCGTGGCGCAGCAAAACCGCAGTCTCGGTCAGTCCCTTGGCCCGAGCGGTTCGGATGTAGTCTTCTGTCAAGGCTTCAGAGACACTGGCACGCGTGACCCGGGCAATCAAGGCCACATAGACCATGGCCAAAGTCATCCATGGCAAGATCAATTGGCGCATCCAATCCCACAAGCCTGCACCAGAGGGCCCCAACAGACTTTTGTAACCCTGCACGGGCAACCATTCCAGGCGGATGGAGAACAGGTAAATCAGCACATAGCCAATCACAAAAACAGGGATTGAAAACCCCGCCACAGAAAATCCGGAGAGCAGTCGGTCGAGCCAGCCACCCAAACGCCAAGCGGCCAGTGTGCCCAAGGGAACGGCCAGCAACACGGCCAGTATGACTGTACCCAAAGCCAGTGCCAGTGTGGGTTCAATGCGCTGCGCAATCAGTTCAGTGACCGGCTTGCTCAGGTAAAAAGAGTAGCCCAAATCGCCTTGAAGTACACGCCCCATCCAGATCCCATATTGAACGGGGATGGAGCTGTCCAGCCCGAGCTGTGTCCTGATTTTGGCAATGTCATCGTTGGTGGCGTTATTGCCGGCAATGGCCGCAGCCGGGTCGCCAGGGGCCAATCTCAAAATGAGGAAGACCACCAAGGACACGACCAGCAACACCGGCAGCACCGCTGCTATGCGGCGCAGCAGGAATGAAAGCATCTGTAAAACCTGGCGTCAGTTCTTTTTGATGTTCCACATCACTGGAATACCGGGTGTTTGCAAAAGTCCTGACACATTGGAACGAATTGCGGTGGGGCTCTGGTATTGACCCAATGGAGCGTGGGTAGCCGTCTCAAAGGCCACACGCTGGATTTCGGTGGCAATTTTCTTTTTCTCTTTAGGATCAACCGTGCGCGCAAAACGGTTTTTCAGGTACTCGAGTCGCGGCTCATCTTGCCAGCCAAACCAGCCGTTTTGGCCTTTGGCGTTGAACATCTGGATGGTCAGGGGATTGGAAATATCACCGGCCGTCCAAGCGGTCAAAAATACATTCCAACCCCCATTGGCTGGGGCATCTTTTTTAGCGCGGCGGGCGAGCAAAGTGGCCCAATCCATTTGCTGGAAATCAACCTTGAAACCTGCTGCCTCGAGTTGCTGTTTGGCTACCAAAGGCAGTTTGGCAATGGACGCCAAGTCCGTAGGGCGCATCAGTAAAACCGGCGTACCGTCATAGCCGGCTTCTTGCAACATTTGTTTGGCTTTCACCGGATTCGCTATGCCCGTGAAGTAGCCGGTGTCTTCGTCCCCATAGGCCGTTCCGCAGGGGTACATGCTGCGGCACAAACGACCCAGCTCAGGCACGCCGACCTGGGTGTTGATAAAGTCCTTTTGACCCATGGCCACCAAGGCCGCTTGGCGAATTTTGGGGTTGTTGAACGGGGCATGCAAGTGGTTGAATCGCATGATGAACTGAAGACCGGCAGGCGAAAAGTCTTCGACCTTGATGCCTTCGGTCTTCTTGAGTGTTTCGTATTGCTCAAAACTGGGCTGCT
Organism: Limnohabitans sp. Rim8; assembly: GCA_945901045.1. Classification (GTDB taxonomy): domain Bacteria; phylum Pseudomonadota; class Gammaproteobacteria; order Burkholderiales; family Burkholderiaceae_C; genus Limnohabitans_A. The sequence goes on along the minus strand of CAMDKK010000089.1, from coordinate 4,921 downwards.
CGACCATGTCGACTTCGCCCGCCTTCAGTGCATTGAACTGGGTCTGTGGATCGCGGATGATGACCCACTCGACGCGGTCAAAGTTCACAGGGCGGCCACCGGCCACACCACTGGGGGCTTCGGTGCGCGATTTGTATTTGGCATTGCGGGTGTAGACCACCAAGGCACCCGGCTTGAATTCGTCCGCCTTGAACATAAAAGGACCTGAGCCGATATGCTCCTTGATCTGTTCAGTACCGGGGGTGGCTGCGATACGCGCAGGCATGATGAAAGGCACATTCGATGAGGCCTTGCCCAACGAGTCCAGCATGATGCCGCAGGGCTGGTTCAGCACGATTTTGAAAGTCTTTTCATCGGGCGTTTCAAAGCTGCCAATGAAGGTGGTCAAAATGCCGCCCATCGCATCGCGACTGGCCCAACGCTTGAGCGAGGCCACCACGTCGGTGCTGGTCACCGGCTTGCCGTCATGGAACTCCAAACCTGCGCGCAATTTGAATGTCCAGGTCAATTCATCTTTGGACACTTGGTAGCTGTCGACCATTTGCGGTTTGATAGCACCCTTGGCGTCTTCAGAGAACAGCGTGTCGTAAATCATGTACGCATGGTTGCGCGTCACGTAAGCGGTGGTCCAGATCGGATCGAGTACCGTCAAATTGGCGTGCGGCACAAAACGGAAAACTTTGTTGGCAGGCGTTTGCGCCATGGCTGGCATGAGCAAACTCAAACTGAGCACACTGGCGGCGGCTAAAAAGATACGTTTTTTCATTTCAATTCTCCAATTCCAAAAAATAACGTGACCATGATGACACTGCGCTGGGTCATCCGGCATCAGCTTTACGCAAACTCCCTACGGGGTTTTCACCGATGACGCTAAAGCGCATGTAAGACTCCATAATGTAAGCCTTTATCAGAACAAAAATTCATCATGGTCTACCCTGATATGTCCGCGGACGCTCTGTCGCAAGCCATTCATACAAAGCAAGTGTCATGCCGCGAGGTCATGCACATGACGCTGCAGCAAATCGCCCTTCAAAACCCGCAAAGCAATGCCTTGGTCAGCCTCGCCAACGAGGATGAATTGCTCAGGCAAGCTGATGAACGCGACGCCCAATTGGCACGCAATGCGTCGATGGGCTGGATGCATGGCATGCCGCAAGCCATGAAGGATTTGTCCCATGTGGCCGGTTTCCGCACCAGTTTGGGCTCTCCTTTGATGCACAACTTTGTTGCATCCGAAGATGGCCTGATGGCCAGTCGGATGAAAGCTTCAGGCTGCATCGTGATCGGCAAAACCAATACGCCGGAGTTTGGTCTGGGCTCACACACATTCAACGAAGTGTTTGGCGCCACCCGCAACGCTTGGAACCCCAGTAAAACCGCTGGTGGCAGCAGCGGCGGTGCGGCCGTTGCATTGGCCCAACGCATGTTGCCCGTGGCCGATGGCTCCGACTTCATGGGCAGCTTGCGTAACCCAGCCGGTTGGAACCACATCTTTGGTTTTCGCCCCTCTCAAGGTCGCGTGCCTATGCTGCCTGTCCAGGACGTATGGATTTCGCAATTGGCCACGGAAGGCCCCATGGGCCGGAGCGTGAAAGATGTGGCCATGCTGCTGTCGGTGCAAGCCGGCTACCACCCGGCTTCACCCTTGTCGATTGCGCAAGACGGCTCGGCGTTCACCGCAGCGCTTGACCTCAACCCTAGGGGACAACGCATCGGCTGGCTCGGGGACCTCAAGGGCTACCTGCCCATGCAAAGCGGCGTGCTGGACACCTGCGCAAACGCCTTGAAGTCTTTCGAATCCATGGGCTGCGATGTTGACACCGCCGAACTGGGCATGGACCCCGCCAAGGTCTGGGAGGCTTGGCTGGTGTGGCGCCAAGCCTTGGTCGGGCCGCGCGTGGCACCCTTCATGCTCAAGACTGAAAATCACCCTCAAGTCAAACCAGAGGCGCGCTGGGAATATGAGCAATCCCTGCGGCTCACAGGTGCGCAACTGACTGCTGCCAGCGCAACACGATCACAGTTGTACCAACACCTGCTCAAGCTGTTTGAACGCTTTGATGTTCTGGCCCTGCCGGCAGCGCAGGTCTGGCCTTTTGATGTGAGCGAGCGTTGGCCAAGCCAGATCAATGACACCTCCATGGACACCTACCACCGCTGGATGGAGGTGGTGCTTTACGCTACGTTTGCTGGCCTGCCCTGCATCAGCGTCCCGGCCGGTTTCAGCCACGACGGCCCGACACAAGGCTTGCCCATGGGTCTTCAATTGATCGGCAAACCGCAAGGCGATTTCGCCTTGCTGCAATTGGCCCATGCCTACGAACAAGCCAACCTCGAGATGATCAGCCTTCGACCGCCGGGGGTTTAACGCGGGGCTTTCAGTTTTGCCGCCAAGGCAAGCCACGGAATTTCCAGCCTCCTGTGAGACCGCGGTGGGCTTGCGCATCCGGATTCCCCTCAAACCCCTCCAGAATGTTGTAGGCGGTCAGGCCCAATTCTGTGGCGCGCTGGGCGGCGGCAATCGACCGTACACCGCTGCGGCACAGCAAAACAAGTTTGCGGCCGTCGGCCCCCAAGGCTCGAATGCCTTTATCGAATTCGGGGTTGATGGCCATCCCCGGCCATTGCTTCCAGGCCAAAGGCTGCGCACCAGGCACTTGACCTACCCACTCGCGCTCGGCGTCGGTGCGCACATCCACCAAAACGGCTTCACCCGCTTCCAACCAAGCACAGGCCTGCTGAGGACTGATGTCGCCCGCATAGCCCTCGGTGGGTTGAATGGGGGCGTCTGAAGGCACGGCAGGAGAAGTCATGATGTCAGTGAGAAAATTTGGATTGGATAATTTCATCATACCGGTGACTGCCAGCATGTCTATCGGGTCCCTGTTTGTTTTTGGACTAGCTCTTGTTGATAAAATTGCTATCGAGCTGACAATACTAGTAGTAACCCTCTATGCACTTGGGGGGATTTGGACAGAATGATGCGTCCTTCGCCTTAATTCATCAACATTTGGAGATTTTCATGGAATTTAAAAATAGCACAACAGGCCGTAGAAACATGCTCAAGGGCGCAGCCATCGCAGCAGGCGCCCTCTCAGCCCCGATGATTGCATCGGCCCAAACCGGACCGATCTCTATGCGTTGGCAGAGCACTTGGCCTGCCAAAGACATTTTTCATGAGTACGCTCTGGACTACGCCAAAAAAGTCAATGACATGACCGGTGGCGATCTGAAAATTGAAGTGCTGCCTGCAGGTTCTGTGGTGCCCGCCTTCGGTTTGCTCGAAGCGGTGTCCAAAGGCACTTTGGACGGTGGCCACGGCGTGTTGGGCTACCACTACGGTAAGCAAAACGCTTTGGCTTTGTGGAACTCCGGCCCAGCGTTTGGTATGGACGCCAACATGGTCTTGGCATGGCACAAGTACGGCGGCGGCGCTGCCTTATTGGCCAAACTGTATGCTTCGATTGGCGGCAACGTGCAGTCTTTCTTGTACGGCCCGATGTCCACCCAACCTTTGGGCTGGTTCAAAAAGCCGATCACCAAATCCGCTGACTTCAAAGGCTTGAAGTTCCGCACCAACGGTTTGGCGATTGACCTGTTCACCGCCATGGGCGCTGCGGTCAACGCATTGCCAGGCGGAGAGATTGTGCCCGCAATGGACCGCGGCTTGCTCGACGGTGCTGAATTCAACAATGCCACCTCTGACCGTATTTTAGGCTTCCCAGATGTCTCCAAAGTGTGCATGTTGCAAAGTTACCACCAAAGCGCTGAGACCTTTGAGATCATGTTCAACAAGACCAAGTACGACGCGCTCCCCGACAAGATGAAGGCTGTGATTGCAGGTGCGACTGAAGCGGCTTCTGCTGATATGTCTTGGAAGGCTGTAGACCGTTATTCCCAAGACTACATCGAGTTGCAAACCAAAGACAAGGTCAAGTTCTACAAAACACCAGACTCTATTCTGCAAGACCAGCTCAAACTTTGGTCTGAAATTTTGGAGAAGAAGTCAGCCGAGAACCCTCTTTTCAAAGAGATCGTGGCCTCACAAAAAGCGTTTGCAGCCCGGGCTGTGAAATGGGACCAGGACACCAACATCAGCCGACGCATGGCGGTGAACCATTTCTTCGGTGCCAAAGCAGAGGCACCGAAAAAAGCTTGATTTTTTAAAGCGATCCCCTCAGCCCTCCAGGCCTCTTGGAGGGCTGCTTTATACTAATGAGTTACCCAAGACACTTGGGTAACTCATTTTTTTTGGTTCACTTATGCAAAACCTGCTGCTATTCATTGACAAAATCAGCACCTGGATTGGTCAGTTTTTTTCTTGGCTGATCGTGGCGTTGACCTTCATGATTTCTTGGGAAGTTTTTTCCCGCTACTTCCTTGACAATCCGCATGCTTGGGCTTTTGACGTCATGAGCATGATGTACGGCTCGCTGTTCATGATGGCTGGTGCCTACACCTTGTCCAAAAATGGCCATGTGCGCGGCGATGTGCTTTACGGTTTTTTTCCGCCACGCCTGCAAGCGTGGTTTGATTTGATTCTTTACTTTCTGTTTTTCATTCCAGGTGTGTTTGCTTTGGCTTATGCAGGTTACGGTTTTGCCGCAGATTCTTGGGCCATCAACGAGCATTCCAACGTCACAGCCGACGGCCCGCCGGTCTACCCTTTTAAAACCATTTTGCCAATTGCAGGTGCTTTTTTGCTGGCCCAAGGTCTTGTCGAGATAGTGCGTTGCATTGTTTGCATCCAGAAAGGTGAATGGCCCAAGCGGGGCGACGATGTGGACGAGGTCGATGTCGAAAAACTCAAGGAAATGGTCAACGTCAAGGACGAAGACATCGCCAAACTCGATGCGCTGTTGACGGCTGGCAAGGGTACTAAATAATGAAAAAAGAAATCTGGTTTGGCCTGACGATCATG
>CAMDKK010000088.1 GCA_945901045.1 Limnohabitans sp. Rim8 | reverse complement strand
CATAGGTGTAGGGCTGCACTTTAGGGTCTTGAGGGTCGCCGAAGTAGCCGTATTTTTGTTTGGTACGGCCCTCAATGCGGGTGTCCAACATGTGCAGGCTGAACAGCGTGCCGAAATCAAAGTTGCGGTAAATCTTGAGCAGGTTGGTGGCGTCCGTGCGAATCGGCATCCACTCGTGGTACACGCGGGCGGCCGTGTTCTTGCGGTCGACCCAACTGCCTTGCGTGGATGTGTTGTGGTTTTCTGCGCCGTCCATGTAAGCGTTGTTGGCAAACTCATGGTCGTCCCACACTGTGATCCAAGGCATTTTGGCGTGCAAGGCTTGCAAAGACGGATCTGAGCGGTACTTGGCATAGCGGGTGCGGTAGTCACTTAAAGACACGATGTCGTTGGCGGGGCTGGTCACTCGGTCAAGCTTGACGGCGTCGGCATTGCCATACTTGGTGGGGTCTGCGCCGTATTCGTAAATGTAGTCACCCAAGTGCAGCGCAAACTCGGCGCCTGAAGCGGCCGCGGCGTCGTAAGAGTTGAAGTAACCTTCTGAATACAGTGTGCAAGAGAACACCGCAAATTTCACCGACGTGGCTGTCGATGCGGGCAATGTGCGGGTGGTGCCCACGGGGGATGTGGCGCCGGTGCTGTCAATGAAGCGATAGAAGTAGGTATTGCCTGCGGCCAAGCCGGTGGCGTCCACTTTAGCGGTATAGCCTGCACTGGCCAAGGCATTGATGGTGCCGTTGTTGACCATGCTGGTAAAGCTGGCGTCTTTGGCAATTTGCCATTGCAAAGAGACATCGTAGTTTTGGTCCTTGACTTTGGCGTGGGTCCACAAAATCACGCTGGTCGTCAAAGGATCGCCGCTGGCTACACCGTAAATGAATTCAGCAGGGTCCGTAGAAGAAGAGCCGCAAGAAGCCAAAGCTACTGCGCTGGCAGAGCTTGCAGTAGTGGTCAGAAATCGGCGACGTGAATTGAAAAATTCTTTGGATTGATCTTCGAAAGATTGGCTCATTGGTTTGCTCACTTGGCGTTGATAAAGAGGCGATTCGCAACAAAATAATTTCGTTGAAAGCGGCGTTGTAGGGCAGTGCAGATACAAAAAGTCTGCAACTCTCAGCATTGTTCTCTGCCTAAATGACAATGTGATGGAGAAAAAATGACAGTTTGCTCGGGGCTGTAATCAAGTTTTCACACTCCCCTGTTAACTTGATATTTTCGATAACGTACGTGCTGCGCTCAGCCCTCTCACAGAATGTCTCTTTTGAACCGCACCGTTGCCTTGCTCTTGAGCGGGCTGCTTGTTCTATCTCTGTCCGCGTGCTCTGTGCGTCAGCAACTGATTCGCCAAGCCGCAGACGAAATGTCTCTGCAATCGGTTGAAGAAGAGGACATCGGCTTGGCACGCGAGGCGAGTGCTTTTTACCTCAAGCTCGCAGAGTCCTTGCTCCGCTCGGTACCGGGGCATGTGGCCTTAGCCCAATCGGTGACCAGCGGATTGACGCAATATGCGTATGCATTTTTGTCGAATGAGGCCGATCGCCTGGAGTCGCACAGTCTGGCGCAAGCACAAGCGCTGCGTGAACGTGCTGCACGCATGTTTGAGCGGGCCCAAAAGCAGGGCTGGGTGGCTTTGACTTTGCGCCATCCTGGGTTGGCAAGTCAATTGCTGTCAATGGATTTGAAAGCTTTGCGCCTTCAGCCTGATGAAGTGGGCTTGGCCTATTGGACTGCCGCGGCATGGGGTGGGCAAATTTCTTTGTCCAAGGACATTCCGGACGTGGTGGCCGATCTGCCCTTGGTGGTCAACTTGGCGACCCTGGCATGGCAAACCAACCCCGCCTATGGCGATGGATCCTTGGCCAGTTTGATGGGTACTTTGGAGTTGGCCCGACCTGGAGGTTCGCCCTCGCGCGCCCTGGCTTACTGGGATCAAGCCATTGAGATCAGCCGCGGTCAAAGTCCGGGTCCCTTTGTCGCCAAGGCCGAAGGCTGGGCGGTGGAGCAACAAGACCGCACTGCCTTTGAAGCTTGGCTGAACAAAGCGATTGAGGTCTCTCAAGGCAAACGTGATCTTTCCAGCCAAATCATGCGTGAACGGGCGGTCTGGCTTTTACGCCATGCCGATGATATTTTTTAAGGATACGTGTATGAAATCGAGTGTCACATGCAGGTGTTTATCGGCGTTAGCCTTGGTCAGCGCCATGCTTCACCCCTTGGCATGGGGTGCAGAAAAGCAGTTGCGCATCGGCAGTTTGGTTCCTAAAAATTCTCTTTACCACCGACAGATCCTTGAACTTGGAGATATCTGGAAAAAAGGCCAAGAAGGCGCACCTAAATTTGGTGTCTTCACCGATGGCAGCCAGGGCGGTGAAGCCGAAATGACACGGCGCATGCGCATTGGCCAACTGCAAGGCGCCTTGTTGTCGGTGGTGGGCTTGCGCGAAATTGAACCCAGCGTGGCCGCACTGCAGGCCATGCCCTTGCTGTTTAAAACCTGGGAAGAAGTGGACTATGTGCGCGAAAAAATGCGTCCTGCCATGGAAAAAAAATTTGCCGACAAAGGCTTTGTGGTTTTGTCTTGGGGTGACGCCGGTTGGGTTCGGTTTTTTTCCAAAGAACCGGCCACTCGGCCTGATGACTACAAAAAAATGAAGTTCTTTGCATGGGGTGCAGAGGCCGACCAACAAGAAATCATGAAAAGCCTGGGTTACACCCCGGTGCCTTTGGAGCCTACAGACATCTTGCCCGCCATTCAGACGGGCATGATCAATGTGGTGCCTTCAACGCCTTACTTTGCCTTGGCCACGCAGATCTACAACACAGCACCTTATATGCTCGAAATCAATTGGGCCCCGATCGTGGGGGCATTGGTGGTCACCCAAAAGACCTGGAATGAAATGTCGCCCGAGCTGCAAGCGACGATGCGCGTGGCCAGCGAAAAAGCCGGAGCAGTGATCCGTGCACAAGCCCGCAAAGAAGTGGACGAAGCCGTGGATGCCATGAAAAAACGCGGTTTGAAAGTGACCCGCCCTACACCTGAACAAATGCAAGAATGGAATCTTCTTGCTGAAAAGTTGTACCCGCGCATTCGCGGCACCATGGTGCCTGCTGACACCTTTGACGAGGTGATGATGCACTTGAAGACATTTCGTGCCGGACGCGGCAAATGATGGGCCGGGGCGTGAGGCACTTGATCCAGCTCGCACAGTGGGATAACGCACTGGCCTGTATGGCTCTGGCGGGCATGGCTTTGATTCCGATGATCGAGATGCTGCTGCGACCCTTGCATGGCAAAGGCATCGACAATGCCTCGGTCTTGGTGCAGCACTTGGGTTTGATGGTGGCCATGATGGGTGCGGTGGCTGCAGAGCGCAACGGTCACTTGTCCAGTCTGGGCTTGGGCACACTTCGCGCTGACCTTCAAGCCAACTTGCGTTCTTGGGGGCATGCCGGTGCGGCCATGCTCTCAGGCATGTTGTGCGTGGCCAGTTGGAACCTGGTGAGCAGCGAAATGGCCACTGGCCAAACACTCTCTTATGGCTTGCCGCTCTGGTGGGTACAGAGCTTTTTGCCATTCGGGTTTGGTTTGCTGGCTTTCAAACTGGCTTGGCGCAGTCTGCAAGCACCTGTATGGCGACTGTTTGCGGCGCTGGTTTACCCCGTTGCCGGTGCCGTGTTCGCCTTGCACATGAACCTGGAGTCGCTGCCCTTGTCCTTGGGGGCTTTGGTGCTGTTGGCGCTGTTGTTCATGGGGGCACCGATTTTTGCGGTGTTGGGCGGTTTGGGCTTGTTGTTGCTGGGACACGAAGGTTTGCCCTTGGCCTCCATGGCTTTGTCGCATTACCAAATCACGGTGAACCCCTCTTTGCCGGCTTTACCCTTGTTCACGCTGGCCGGTTTGGTGTTGGCCAAAACAAAGGCTTCTGAACGTTTGAGCCAAGTCTTTGTTGCGGTCATGGGGGACGGGCCCTTGGGCACCGTGCTTGCCGTGGCTTTGTTGTGTTCTTGCTTTACGGCTTTAACAGGCGGCAGTGGCGTGACGATTTTGGCCTTGGGTGGATTGCTTTTGCCTTTGCTCAAGGCATCGGGCTACCCAGAGCAGCGCGGCATGGGTTTGGTGACCAGCGCCAGTGCTTTGGGCGTGCTGCTGGCGCCATCAGTCCCTTTGATCATGTTCGCCATCATTGCAAAGGTGCCCATCAACACCATGTTTTTAGCGGGCTTGATTCCTGCGGTGGTGATGGTGTTTTGTTTGGTGATTTTTGGTGGCTATTTGCCGGCGTCCAGATCCGCACATCCAGCCAGCGCACCCGAGGCAGCGAACAGAGAGCGAGGCCATTTGGCCTCCACAGTTTGGCAAGCCAAGTGGGAATTGTTGGCGCCTGTCGTGGCTATTGGCTCCTTGGTCAGTGGCGTGACCACGCCTACAGAGAGCGCCGCTTTGACCGCGGTCTACGCGGTGGTCACACAAGCCCTAGCCCATCGTGAGTTGAATTGGGGGCGATTGTCAGAGTGCCTGAGTCAGACGGTGCAACTCATTGGTGGTGTGATGCTCATCATGGGCATGGCGCTGGGTTTGACCAACTACCTGATCGATGCAGGTGTGCCCGATGTGGCCACCGACTGGGTGCAAAGCATCACGCAAAACAAGTACGTTTTTCTACTGGCACTGAATGTCTTCTTGTTCTTTGCCGGTTCCTTGATGGAAATTTACGCGGCTATTGTGGTGCTGGTGCCTTTGCTGCTGCCATTGGCGGTGAGTTATGGCATTGATCCGGTACACTTTGGGATTATTTTTCTGGCCAATTTAGAAATGGGTTTTTTGTGTCCTCCAGCAGGTATGAACATTTATTTTGCCAGTGCGGTGTTCCGAAAACCACTGCGCGAAGTCGTTGCCTCAGTTTGGCCTGCTGTCGTGGCGATCTTTTTGGGCACCTTACTGCTGTCTTGGCTGCCGGTGTTGGTCATGGGCCTGCCCGAGTTGATGGGAAGTCTTTGAGATGATGCCATCACTGCAATTGTGTGTGGTGATTCCCACTTTCAATGAGGCAGGTAATGTGGCGGTGCTGGTAGAACGGCTCAGCCATGTGCTTCAAGGCTTGGTGTGGGAGCTTGTCTTCGTCGATGACGATTCCAAAGATGGCACGGCGGGCGTCTTGCAAGCCATTGCTTTGTGTGATTCACGCGTCCGTGTGATCAGGCGGGTGGGGCGCAGAGGCCTATCGAGCGCTTGCATTGAAGGCATGCTGGCTTCGCCTGCACCTTACTTGGCGGTGATGGATGCCGACCTGCAGCACGACGAGAACTGCTTGCCACTGATGTTTCAAGCCTTGAACGAAGGTTTTGATTTGGCCGTGGGTACCCGTTATATGGCCGGCGGCGGTACCGGCGACTGGAGCGCACAGCGTTTGAACATCAGCAAAGCGGCCACGAGCTTGACGCAAAAATTGCTGAACATTGAACTGAATGATCCCATGAGCGGTTTCTTCATGATCCGTCGCCAGGTTTTGGACGATGCGGTTTATCGCCTCTCGAGCATTGGCTTCAAAATTTTGGTAGACCTGGTCGCTTCATCGCCCAAGCCCTTGCGGGTCAAAGAAATTCCATTCCAATTTGGCCTGCGAGTGGCGGGCGAAAGCAAGCTCGATTCACGGGTGGCGTGGGACTTTTTGATGTTGCTTGCCGATAAAACCATTGGCCGCTTCTTGCCTGTGCGCTTGATCTCTTTTGCCGCCGTGGGCGCTATGGGGGTGGGGGTGCACTTGTTGGTATTGGGCCTGTGTAAATCATGGCTGGCTTTGCCATTTGTGCAGGCGCAAACCATGGCGGTGCTGGTGGCCATGGTGTTTAACTTCTATTTGAACAATGTACTCACCTACCGTGATCAACAATTGCATGGCAGCCGGTGGTTGTGGGGCTTGCTGAAGTTCATGGTGGCCTGCGGCTTGGGGGGCGCCGCCAATGTGGGTGTGGCCCATTATTTGTATGGCAATGACGGGATGTGGGTCGTGTCTGGATTGGCCGGAATTTTGGTTGGCGTGATCTGGAACTACGGCGTCACTTCGATCTTGGTGTGGCCCCAACGACGCAAGGCATCATGAAAGCCCAGTCCTCAGTGATGGCCCGCTTGTGGGCGCATCCCGCTGTGTGGCAGCCTTTGTTTTGGGGGGCTTTACTGCATTTGGTGCTGTCTTGGGCGGTGCATTTGTCGCCCGATGAAGCCCATTACGCCTTGTACGCCACGCACCTGGATTGGAGTTATTACGACCACCCCCCCCTGGTGGGCTGGCTGCAATGGCCCATGCAGACTTGGCTGTCTTCGGACGTGGGGATGCGGATCTGGCCGATGAGCGTGTGGCTCGTGACCGGATGGGGCCTGGTGAAGTTGTCTAATGCGCTGTACCCCGAAATGGCTTCATTGCGCATGTGGGGTGTGCGCTTGGACTTGTTGTTGTATGCCCTGAGTCCCTTGCCGCATTTATTGGGCTTTGCCCTCGTGCCGGACACCCTGTTGATGGGCTGGACCGTTTGGACCATGCTGCTCACCTGGCGGCTGTGCCAAAGCCCGTTGTCGTCTCCCATCCGCTCATGGTTGCTGTTGGGTTTGATGCTGGGTCTGGCGGGGCTTTCCAAATACACCGCCATCTTGATCGCCTTGGGTGTGCTCTTGAGTTTGTTGCACGCGCATGGATTGAAATTGCTGCTGAGCAAGGGAGCTTGGGTGGCCTTGTTCACGGCACTGTTGTGCATCACCCCGGTGGTGTACTGGAATGCCACGCACGACTGGATGTCGTTCACCTACCAAATTCAGCATGCCCAAGGCGGAAAGAACTGGGTCTGGTTCAAGGCCATTGGGTTTGCCTTGACCATCTGGTTGGCGATGGGTTTGTTGTTGCCAATGTCGCTGTGGGGTGGCTTGACTGACTCGGGCAGCGGTGCTGATCAACGCCATCTGTCGCCAGCCCGATGCAGTGTTTACTTTGGCTTGCCAGGTGTGCTGCTGTTTGTTTATTTGTCTGGGCGGGGCAGTACCCTGCCGCATTGGGTGGTCCCCTTTGCCGTGGCTTTGATCCCCTGCGCTGCCTGGGGCATGCGCCGACAATGGCTGCGGTGGTCACGTTGGCAGCACGGTGTGTTGTGGTTGCAAGCACTGTTGATGGCGGCTTTTTTCGTGATGGTGCTGGCAGGCGGCCGTCAAGAAGAAGGGGCGCAAAAGACCACTCTGGCGGGCCAAGAAGGTGTCCCTGCTGTTAAAAATCCACTGGCCGATCTGTATGGTTGGGATTTGGCCGCCCAGCGTGCCAAGCAATTGGCCGTGGAACAAGGTGCCAATACCCTGGCTGTGATGAATTGGACGCTGGCCAGCCGCGTCGCTTGGTATGCCCGCCCTTTGCCGGTGAAAGTGATTCACTCACATCAAGATCAATTTGACTTGTGGTTTGGCACCGTGCAAGCGCAAGACAAGGTGCTGCTCTTGGACTGGTCGATCATGAGCTTCAAGCCGCCGGTGGCCGAACACCAATTCAAACAATGCGAATTTTTGGAGCAGTTGCCCGTGGTGCATGCCGGTCGCCAACTGGCGCACTTCAATTTCATGCTGTGCACAGGGTGGTCGCCATGACAAAGATTCGTCGCACAGATCTTGCTCTGGTGTTGATCATGGTTTTGACCCTGGGTGTTCAGGCCACCATGAAGGTCCCGGCGAATTTGTTTTTGTTTCTCAATTCGATGTGCGCGGAACTTCCCGATGCTGTGTGGCAAAACTTGACGCAGTTAGGCGACACCTTGGTATTACTGTGCTGCATGGCACCTCTCCTGTGGCTCAGACCGGCTTGGATTTATGGCTTGATCGCTGCCATTCCCTTGGGCAGTTTTCTGTCTTTGTTTTTCAAAAATGCATTCAATGCGCCTCGCCCAGGGGATGTACTGTCATTGTCAGATTTTCATGCCATCGCACCCGTACTCAGTGGCAGCAGTTTTCCATCGGGGCACACCATCACGGCATTTGCATTTTCTGCCGTCATTTGGATGAGTTTGCGGCAAGAAGAGCCGGGGGCTTTCAAACGATGCGTTCAAACCGGGGCCTTGCTGCTGGCGGCGGGTATCGGTTTGTCGCGAATCGCCATGGGCGTGCATTGGCCGCAAGATGTGCTGGCGGGTGCGTGCATGGGTTGGCTGGCGGGCCTGAGTGGGGTGATGCTGGTTGAAAAATACCAAGCCTTCTGGCAAGCGGGGTTCACCAAGTGGGCAGCGCTTTTTCTGCTCGTCATCAGTGCGTGTTACCTGGCTGTTCGCTCGCCACCCACAGAGGTCGTTGTCAATGCGGCCATGGCTTCTGTGCTGGTGGCCGCACTGTTTCAAGCGGCCCGCCTTCTTGTCAATCGACGTCATCTGAAAAGACCTGGGGTGTGAGCTTCAAAAAAAGTAAGCCCAAGAGTAGCTTGAAAGTTTACTTGGAGAGTCAAGGTATTACCCACGCAAATCAGATTCTCGCAGGTCCACAGTGGCTGCGAAATTGAAAAAATGAAACGTATTTTTTCGTGACTCACATGACAGGAACACACTCAAAATGGACAGGCCATTGGTGAAATTTTGATGTCGAGTTGACGCTGAATTTCTTGTTGTCACAAAAAAAACTGCCCCAGTTGGGGCAGTTCTTAGAAGCGCAAGGGCATCTCATTCAAGGGGCTGTTTGTTTCGACATTTCGAGCAGAGCCAATTTAGTCTCATCGCCCAACCGCTCAATCCAAGCCAGAAAAGCGTTGTATATCACTACGCAAATCAATGCCGTACCGATACCCATGGCGGTGGCCAACAGCGCTGTACCAATACCGGCGCTCACACCTTGTGGGTCTGAGATGCCGGACTTGGCCAAAGCCGTAAAGGTATCGAAGATGCCCAAAATCGTGCCCAGCAAACCCAGCAAAGGTGCAGCGGTCACGATCGTGTCGAGCATCCACAAACGTTGCGTCAGTTTGTGCTGAACCCGAATGTAGGCTTGCTCGGCTGCATCGTCGGCAATTTTTTGAGAGGCCGTGGCATGCAGGCCATGGGTGAAGGCCGCCACAATCATGGCGCCGACATCGCCCGACCTGAAGTCGGGCAATGCGCGGCGCTCATGCAAGGACTGCAACAGGCTTTGCAATTGGCGATGGGCGTGGGTATAAAAAATACTCCGCTCGACCGCCAAAAACAAAGCCAAAACCAGCGCCGCGTACAACAGGTACAAAGACGCGTCGTGCAGAAAAAGCATCATCCCATCAACCTCAGAAGTCTGAACGCAGGGTCACGCTGACAAAACGCGGTGCACCGATGTAATAAAACGGGTTGGAGCCCGCCAAGGTGCCCAAAGGCAAAGCGCGCACCGTAAATTGGGAACCACTGGGCGATGAAATGCGCTGGTAATCGGTGTTGGCCAGGTTGTCCACGTTCAGGCGCACCTCAGGTGCTTTGAAGAAGCCGGTGCTGGGGAGTTTGTAACCGGCGGCCAAATTCAGCAAGGTGTAGCCGTCCATTTGCTGGTCGTTGACCAAGGTAGCGAAAGCTTTGCCTGTGTATTTGGCGGTCAATTGACCGAACCAAGGGCCTTCTTTGTAGCTCAAAGCCATCGCAGCCATCCACTTGGGGGTGTCCGGAAAGTTCTTGCCCGCAGTGGCTTCTGTCAAGGTAGAAGACAACCTCAGGTCTTGCTTCATCTTGCTTTCGGTGTAGCTCATCGAGCCATACAAGGAGAAGTTTTTGTTCAACTTCTGGTCGGCTTCCAACTCGACACCTTTGAGACTGACATCGCCCACGTTGTAGTCAACCGACAAAGCGGTTTCGGGGTTGAAGGCAGATGCAATGCGGTTCTTGTAATTGACCATAAACACCGAGCCCGACAGTGTTGTGGATTCGGTTTGCAAGCGGTAACCCAAGTCCATATTGGTCGACGTTTCGATGCCAACGACAGGGTTGCGCAGGGTGGCACCCGTCAAGACGCCATTGGCCACGGTGCCGCCTTGCAGCAAGTTTTGGAAGCTGAAATTACCGGGTGCCTTGAAGTTTTCTGCCACGTTGAAGAACACGGACTTTTGGGTGTCCAGGTTGTACTTCACGCCTGCACTGGGCAAAAATTTGCTGTAGCTGCGCTTGATTTGGTAGTCGGCATCCGAGCGTCCGGTGGCAGAGGACGATTGGGCATTGGCGTAGTTGGTGAAGTCGCGGTCGATCGTTGCATTGCGTCCACCGATTTGCAGCATCAACTTGTCGTTCATCAAAGCAATCGTGTCTTGCACATACAAAGACTTGCCGGTGCTGATGGTTCTCCAGTCGCGTGCTTGGAAGGCCTGGCCGTCGGGGCGCTGCAAAAAGGCCGCAGGGTTATCCAGCCAGGTGTTGGATGAGTTGCCGTTGTTGTCAAAGGCCACACGAGGGCCGGTTTGACGGTGATTGGCGCGCTCATACCAGTAGCCCGCATTGACGGTGTGGTTGTCTATGCGGTAATTGACTTTGAAGGTCACACCGGGGCGGTTGGTTTCGGTCACGCTGCTGCCGTAGGCCAAGACTTTGTCCAAAGTGTCGCCATCGCCGTTGAGGTCTTTCAAACGGGTGACGTTGGTGCCGGTGCCGCCTTCGGTCAACTGTTGGATCTGGCCACCACCGGTGCCAAAGCCATACCAGTAGTAAGGCTCAGCGCTCAGTGTCAGGTCTTTGTTGACCTTGAATTCTGCCTTGCTGGTGAACAGGTAGTTGCGAAAGGGGTTGATGTTGAATTTATAAAAACCATCTGCAGGCACGGTTTCGGTTTGCGCGGTACCTGCTACGGCGGTCAGGTGTTGCGGCACCACAGTGCTGAAGTCAAAGTTGCGACCGTACTGTGCAATCTGAGGGTTGCTCAACGCGCGAATGTTGTTGTTTATCGCATTGTTGTACAGCAAACTGGCGCTCAAAAAGACGTCGGTATTGGGGCGAACTTCCACGGCCATGTCGATGTGGTCGCGGTCCGCACCGCCTGCGCCTTTGAATTTTTCAGCTGTCGCCTTGGAGTACGAAATGAAGGCTTTCAAATTGCTGGGGCCCACTTTACCGGTGTCCAAACGCACGAATGAACGGCGGTAATTGAGCTGCCCGAAAGATTGCGCCGCACGCACACCGAATGTATCTTTGGGGGCGCAAGTGACCATGCCAATGTTGCCGCCTGATGCGCCGACGTGCGGTGAGTCGGTGTCTGTAGAGCCTTGCGTAACGAAGACTTCGCACAGGTTTTCAGTGTCTGTGTATTCTTGAGGGTACACAGCAAAGTTACCCGAATCGTTGACTGGCGCGCCATTGATGGTCATGCCCAGTTGGTCACCAGCAAAGCCACGGATGCGGATGCCCCCGCCAAAAAGGCCCGTTGCATCGTAGTTGAAAGTATTGACGCCTGGCAAGATGTCAATGATCTGGAATGCGTTGGCCGTGGGGTTGAGCTTTTCCATGAACTGGCGGCCTACCGAGCTGCGTGCTTTGGGTGTTTCTTCTTGGCTGATCATGCCGGTGTCGGTGCCGCCGGGTTGACCTTCGACATTGATGCGGCCGACATCGGTCGACTGTTGAGCCATCAGCATGGGCGCAGTGAAGGCCATGCTGATCAAGAGAGCCAAACGTTGGGGTTTGAAGGGTTTCATAAAAGACCTCGGTTGAAGTGGAGTTGTAAAAAAATCAATTGAGCGGGACAAAGTCCAGCGTCACGGTGAATCGGTGTTGGGCTTGACCGGGCCAGCTGCCTTCGGGCAATGGGGTGTAATTGGTGCGCCTTACGGTTGAAAGTGCGGCGTTATCCAAGAGGATGGAGTTGCTGGTGTCGTCTATGCCCGCGTCTTGCAAAGTGCCGTTGCGGTTCAGCACAAACCACACGATGGCTTTGCCAGAGGGGCGTTGCAAGCTGGCTTCTCGCCCGGTGGGGTAGCGTTTGTTGGCATTCAGCAAGGCGCGGACACTGAGCACATAGGCGTTTTCAACGGCTGCGCTGGAGGGCGGAGGCGGTGGCGATGTGGGCTTGAAGGGTTCTGCCGCCGGTTGCGGAGTCACGGCGGGTGCAGCTTGAACAGGCCTTGGGGCCTCCACGTTGGCGGGTTCGTTGGGTGCCGTTGGCGTTGGCGGCGTTGCTATGACGGGTGCAGTGGGCGATGGCACCGCCAGTAAAGGGGAGGGGGTGGGAAGAGTGGGTGTGGCTTTGCTTGGCGTCAGCACGGGCTTTGGAGGCTGAACAGGCGGTGGTGGGGCGGGTGCTTGCATCACCGGCCTGACGGGTTCGGGCGTCAACAGGCTCAGCTCCATCGGCTCTTCAAGCAGGCTGCGCTGGAGGGGCGTGATGGATTGCGACATGAGCCAGATCATGGCCACCATGCACAGCGACACAGCGCTCGAGACGTTGTGCCGCTGGTCATTGAGCCGGTCCACCCACATCATTTGCGCTCGCGGGCGGCCAAAGCGACCTTGCCCAAGCCGGCGGCCTTGATGGCGTCCATCACGTCGACCAGGGTCTGAACTTCTGCGCCTTTGTCACTGTTCAAGATGACGGCGATGTGTTCGGAGGCCGTCGCCTTGGCTTTGATGGCGCTGACCAAACGCGCGAGTTCGACTGCTTGACCGTCCAATTGAATCAAGCCATCGCGGCCCAAGGTCACCACCACTTGCTTGTCAGGCGTCTTCAGGTTTTGCGTTTGAGACGAGTTAGGCTGCTGAGTTTTGATGCCCAAGGCAGGGATTACGTTGACACTGATCAAGACAAAAAAGACCAGCAAAAACATCATCACATCGATCATCGGAATGATTTCGATACGTGCTTTTTTTCGTTGAGTTTGCTGCCACTGTCGCATGGGTAAATTGCAAGTTAATCAACATGACAATTTAAGATTTTTCAGTGACACTGTGATGAATTTGTTGAATTTGATCAATTCAACATAAATTATTTCGCTGCAAAAATCTCTGCATAATTAGATTTGACGCATGAATTAATACAGGCGTATTCGATCTGTTAGGGGCGGCGCGAGTCCCGGATTTTTGGCCAAGTATTCAGTCAAGGCATCGACATCCAGATCGCCGCCCACAACATCTGTGCCGCGATTGAAGACTGAAAAAGCATCGCCCCCTGTGGCCAAGAAACTGTTCATGGTCACGCGGTAACGCGCATTCAACTGCAGGCCTTGACCCTTGATGCGAATGTCTGAAACACGCTGTCCGATGGGTTGTTTCAAATCAACTTGGTAAGTCAATTGGGCGGAAGGGTACAAAACGCGTGGTCTGTCTTGGCGGTACTGCGATTCGAGCAGTTCTTTGACCAGTTGGCCGGTGAAGGTTTTCACGGTCAAGGTGTTGCCAAACGG
>CAMDKK010000087.1 GCA_945901045.1 Limnohabitans sp. Rim8 | reverse complement strand
CCGCCGGTGCCAGGCAAGACGCCGAGCAAAGGCACTTCGGGCAAAGACACGGCGCTGGAGCGGTCGTCGACCAGCACAATGTCATCGCAAGCCAGGGCCAACTCGTAACCACCGCCAGCGCAAGCGCCGTTCAGGGCCGCGACGAATTTCAGGCCGTCGTGCTTACTGGAGTCTTCAATGCCGTTGCGGGTTTCGTTGGTGAACTTGCAAAAGTTCACTTTCCAGCCATGGCTCGAGACACCCAGCATGAAGATGTTGGCACCCGAGCAGAACACACGATCTTTGGCGCTGGTCACTACCACCGAGCGCACTTCGGGGTGCTCGAAACGGATGCGCTGCAGCGCGTCATGCAATTCGATGTCTACGCCCAGGTCATAGCTGTTGAGCTTGAGTTTGTAGCCAGGGCGGATGCCTGCGTCTTCGTTGATATTGATCGACAAGGTGGCGATCTCGCCATCAAATGCCAGGTTGATGTGCTTGTAGAAGGCGGGATTTGTCTGGTAGTCAACGGTCAAAAGGGTGCTCATGGAATATCCGAAAAGTGAACAACGGGTTGAAATTCAATTCACACCGCTTTGCAGTATGGCGCTAATGTGAATTATATTTCCCATTTTTGCGAGCCGCAATATGCACTTTAATTCATTTAATAAGTAATTACCCTAGGTCCTTACAAGCCACTTCAACCGTCAAAGGGCGGCCACCAGTTGCTTGCGTACTGCATCACGCAGTTGGACAAAGGCTTGATCGGCTGAGCCTGCGCTGGTGTTGATGGCGATATCGGCTTTGGAATAAAACGCCGAGCGCCCTTCCAAAATGCGTTTCAAGTCTTGCATCGCCTCTCGGCTGGCCGCCATCGGGCGCAGATCGCCCTGGGCGGCCACACGGGCCATGTGGTCTGAAGCATCGGCCTGCAACCACACGGTGGCGCAGTGCGACAGCAGTAAGTTGAAGTTGGCCGAGTCCGACACCAAACCGCCCGGCGTGGCGATCACCACCTTGGGGTAAATTTGAATCACTTCTTCGAGCGCGCGCCGCTCGTAACGGCGGTAGGCATGCGCGCCGTACAGGTTGTGAATTTCGCTGATCTGGCACCCGGCAACCTGTTCAATTTGGCGCGACAACTCCATGAACGGAAAACCCAAATCGTCGGCCAGACGCTGACCCAGCGTGGTTTTGCCAGCGCCGCGCAGGCCGATCAAAGCGATCCGGTTTTGCCGAACACGGGCGTCGCTGCCTTCGCCAAACATCTCGCCCAGTTGGAGGCGGGCACGGCGCAAATCGGCCTCATTTCGCTTGCCCAGCAACTCGCGAATCAGCAACCATTCGGGCGAGGTGGTGGTGATGTCGCCCAGCAATTCGGCCAACGAGCATTGCAAGGCATGCGCCACCTGCAACAACACCAAGACGGAGACATTGCCAGTGCCGTACTCCAAGTTGGCCAGGTGACGCTCAGACACCTCAGCGGCCAGCGCCACGGACTTGCGCGTCAAGCCCTGGCGTGAGCGCAAATTGCGCACACGCTCACCCAGCGCCACCAAAAACGGACTGCGTGCCACCTGATTAACGGCAAGTGTTGCGGCCTGGGCCTGACTCACGGGTGCTGCATCTGTATGCGCTACGGTGTCGGTCACTGGAATCTCCACGGTCACTGAACTCTCCATTGTTCGCCTTGAAAGCTTTACAGGGGGTAAACCCTCGTTTCAACGCATACCCAAAACATGCACTTTATTGCATACTAGGCTTTACGCAAAATAATGCATTTATACAGCCAGTTGAAATTCTCGACCAGCTTTTTAATGCATCTTACAAAACGAGACCTACCATGACCCACAATCAGACGATGGCTCCGCCTACTGCATTCAACTTTGCCCAGCACCTGCTGCTGGCCAACCAGGCGCGCCACGGCAAGACCGCCGTGATCGATGACCTGGGCACCGTCAGCTACGGCGACTTGGCCGTGCAAGTGCGGCGCTTTGCCACGGGCCTGCGTGGTCTGGGCCTGAAGCGCGAAGAACGCGTGCTTTTGCTGATGCATGACAGCAGCGACTGGGTCGTGGCCTTTTTGGGCGCGCTCTACGCCGGAGTGGTGCCGGTGGCCGTCAACACCTTGCTCACGACCGAAGACTATGCCTTCATGCTGTCCAACAGCCGCGCCCAAGCCGTCTTGGTTTCGGGGGCATTGCTGCCGACTTTGCAAAACGCTTTGGCCTTGGGCAGTCATGAGGTGCAGCACCTGGTGGTGTCGCGTCCGACCAGCGCCTTGCCAGAAGGCACCATCCACATGGCCAACTGGGCCTCGCTCGAACCCGGCCTGCCCGCGTCCACCTTGGCCGATGAACCGGCTTTTTGGTTGTACTCGTCAGGCTCCACCGGTCAGCCCAAAGGAACCGTGCACACCCAAGGCAATTTGTACTGGACGGCCGAGCTGTATGGCAAAGGCGTCCTCAGGCTGCGCGAGAGCGATGTGGTTTTTTCAGCGGCCAAGCTGTTTTTTGCCTATGGCTTGGGCAACGCCCTGACCTTCCCGCTGGCCGTGGGCGCCACAGTGGTGTTGATGGCCGAGCGCCCCACCCCGCAAGCGGTTTTCAAAAGTCTGGTGGAGCACCAGGCCACGGTGTTTTACGGCGCGCCCACCGGTTACGGCGGCATGCTGGCCAGCCCCGACTTACCGGCCCCGTCCCAAGTGGCCTTGCGCCTGTGCTCTTCGGCTGGCGAGGCCTTGCCGCGAGATATTGGTGAACGGTGGTCGGCACATTTTGGTTGCGAAGTGATTGATGGCATTGGCTCCACCGAATTGCTGCATGTGTTCTTGTCCAACCGACCCGGTGACGTGCGTTATGGCACCACTGGGAAAGCTGTGCCTGGCTACGAAGTGCAACTGCGCGGCGAAGAAGGCCAGGTAGTGACCGGCCCCAACGAGATTGGCGACCTCTACATTCAGGGCCCCAGCAGCGCGCTGATGTACTGGAACAACCGGGACAAAACGCGCGACACCTTTCAAGGCGTCTGGACCAAAAGCGGTGACAAATACAGCCGCGATACCGACGGTTACTACACCTATGCAGGACGCAATGACGACATGCTCAAGGTCAGCGGCATTTATGTGTCACCGTTTGAAGTCGAGTCCATGCTGGTGACCCATCCTGCGATTTTGGAAGCTGCGGTGATCGGTAAAACAGATGCAGATGGCTTGGTCAAGACCAAGGCCTTCATTGTGCTCAAGTCAGGTCAAAGCCTGAACGAAGAAGAGGTCAAAGCCTTCGCCAAAGCGCATTTGGCACCCTACAAATACCCGCGCTTTATTGAGTTTGTCAGCGAGTTACCCAAAACCGCCACGGGAAAAATTCAACGCTTTAAATTGCGAGACAAAGAAAATTCAGTTTGAAACTTGATCTCAGTATTTAAACGGTATATATTGTTTATATGGTTTAATTATTTAGAAAGACTCAGACATGCGGATCGCTTCATTCATCGGACAAAAAGGCGGCGTAGGCAAAAGCTCCTTGGCGCGCATCTTGGCTGTTTACTGCGCTGGCAAGGGGCACCGCGTGCTGATCGGTGACTTCGATTTGGAGCAGCTCTCTTGTGTCGAATGGGCGGCTACGCGATTGAAAAACGGCATCGAACCTGAAGTTGAAGCGCGGGCTTTTAAAAGTTTGAAAAAACTGCGTAAAACCGTGGAAGGTTACGACCTGGTGGTGGTCGATACCCGGGGTTTGGCCGACGATTTGACCGCCGAGGTCAGTCAAGAAAGTGATGTGGTTTTTTTGCCTTCAGGCACGTCCATGGATGACTTGCGGCCCACCCTGGCTCTGGCCCGCAGGCTGTCCAAAACCAAAGCCGTGGGTGCCAAAATTGTGGTTGTTTTGTCACTCACAGGCCGTTCTGAAAAACAATTGCTGCAAGCGCAACAAACGATTCAAGACGCTGGCTTTGAATTGCTTGAGGCCGTCTGGCCTTTGCGTGACGGCTACCAAGCAGCTTTTGATGAAGGCCGCGCCGGCAGTGAGGTGGGCAACCCCTTCCTTAAAAAATCAGCCCGCGCGATCGAAGCAGAAATGTTGAAACTCGCCTTCAACTGAACGACCGACCTTGTCGATGCTGACTGTCATACCGGTTAAGGCGCCAAGCCTGAGCAGCTATGTTCTTGGCACCTTGTCGGCTTTGCGCTCCACCGGATTGGCGTGCAAGCGCTCGGTTGCAAAGGGGCGCATGAACTCTTTGGCCTTCTCCGGCCTTGCCGACAAATAAGCGTCATAAGCCCCTTCACTCAAAATCACCGGCATGCGCTTTTCAGAACCCGGGTTTTGGTAACGGTGCATCAGCGCATGGCTGTTGGCATTCACGGTCAGCAAGGTAAAGCTGATGATCTCTTCATCGCCAGCGCCCACCCAACGGCACCACACCCCGGCCGCCCCCATGGGCTTGCCGTCGATGCGTGAAATCCGTGTGGGCACGGCTTTGCCCGATCGCAAATCGTCTTCAAAGAATGCCATCATGGGCACAATGCAGCGCTGCCCGGCCAACCAGGCATCGCGGAAATTATTGGACGTGGTGATGGTTTCATGGCGTGCATTGACGAGCTTGGTGGAGCGCAATTTCGCATCTGAAGCTGACTTGACCCACGCGGGCACCAAGCCAAACTGACCGACAAATAAACTGCGGTGAACCGCAGTCGCAGAAGTCGCAGAAGTTGCAGAAGTTGCAGAAGTTGCAGGCGCAGATAAAGTTGAAAGTGCGGGGCCAGGGCCTACTTCAATGCGTTCTGGCGATGTCTCTGCAGCTACTTGCGGGCTTTCAACATGGCGAATAAAGAAGCTGGGCTTGCGAGGCCAAATGTCCTTGGGGCCCATGTCCATGGGCGCCTCCACGTTAAAGCCGTCAAGGTACGCGGCGCTTTGCTGCAGGGTTTCAAAATGGGTGCTCATGCGAGCAGGTTAACCCATCACGTGTCCTTGCTGATCTTGATGCTGGGAAATTTACTGGAAAAGTCTTTGGCTTTGGAGGCAATCTTGACTGCGACCTGACGGGCCATGGCTTTGTATATCAGCGCCACTTCGCCATCCGGGTCCGACACCACCGTGGGTTTACCGCTGTCTGCTTGCAAACGGATCTGCATGTTCAGGGGCAAGGCGCCCAAGTAATCCATGCCGTAGCTTGCCGCCAATTTTTTGCCCCCATCGGCGCCAAAAATATGCTCCACATGGCCGCAGTTCGTGCACACGTGCACCGCCATGTTTTCCACCAGACCGAGAATCGGCACGCCGACCTTCTCGAACATTTTGATGCCCTTTTTGGCATCCAAAAGGGCGATATCTTGCGGCGTGGTCACGATCACCGCCCCGGTCATGGGCACCCGCTGACTCAAAGTCAGTTGAATATCACCGGTGCCGGGTGGCATATCGACAATCAGATAGTCCAGCGCTTTCCAGTTGGTTTGTCGCAGCAATTGTTCAAGTGCCTGCGTAGCCATAGGACCGCGCCAGATCATGGCCTCGTCTTGGTTGACCAAAAAACCAATCGACATGACCTGCACGCCGTAATTTTCCATCGGCTCCATCGTCTGGCCGTCTTCGCTCTCTGGACGACCCTCTATCCCCATCATCATGGGCTGGCTGGGGCCATAAATGTCGGCATCCAGCAAACCCACTTGGGCTCCTTCTGCGGCCAGCGCCAACGCCAAATTGACGGCGGTGGTGCTTTTGCCCACCCCCCCCTTGCCCGATGCCACCGCCACGATATTTTTGACCTGCGGCAGCAAGGCCACGCCACGTTGGGCGGAGTGGGCGACGATGTTCACCGTGACATTGGCAGACACGTTGTCCACGCCCGCCACACCCTTGGCCGCGGCAATCAAAGCGGTGCGCAGCGCTGGAATTTGGCTTTTGGCGGGATAACCCAGTTCCACATCAAAGGAGACATGGCCGCCCTCCACCACCACGTTTTTCAGGGCTTTGGTGGACACAAAATCCTTGCCTGTGTTCGGATCGACAACGGTTTGAAGTGCTTGAAGCAGCTGTTCTGGGGTGGCCATGAGGTTCTTTCAACAATTGGGGCGCAGTTTAACGACAACTGGCAGCAACAAACCCTAAAATCGCAGATTCCCCTACAAGTTGTCATTCCATGTCTGCCCCAACCGTGCCTCGCCAATTGTTTGTCACCACCGCCTTGCCGTATGCCAACGGTAATTTTCACATCGGCCACATCATGGAATACATCCAGGCCGACACTTGGGTGCGTTACCAAAGAATGCAGGGCAGCCAGGTCAACTTTGTCTGTGCCGACGACACACACGGCGCGCCGATCATGATCGCCGCCGAAAAAGCGGGCAAAACGCCACAGCAGTTTGTGGCCGACATCGCCGCGGGCCGCAAGCCTTATCTGGACGGCTTTCACATCGCCTTTGACAACTGGCACAGCACCGATGCCCCCGAAAATCACGAACTGGCCCGCCAAATTTACCGAGACCTGCGCGACATCTCGGCAGAACAAGGCGGCTCACTGATCGAGCGACGCAGCATTGAGCAGTTCTTCGACCCTGAAAAGAACATGTTTCTGCCCGATCGCTTTATCCAAGGCGAATGCCCCAAGTGCCACGCCAAGGCGCAGTTCGGCGACAACTGCGAGGTGTGTGGTGCGGTCTATGCCCCCACCGACCTGATCAACCCGTTTTCGACCCTTTCGGGTGCCAAGCCTGAGCTCAAGACGTCGGAGCACTTCTTCTTCAAGTTGTCCGACCCCCGCTGTGTGGCATTTTTGACCCAATGGACCCAGGACGGCAAGCTGCAACCCGAAGTCGCCAACAAGGTGAAAGAATGGTTCAGCGTGCGCACCAACCCCGACGGCACGACCAGCGAAGGTCTGGGCGACTGGGATATCTCTCGGGATGCGCCCTACTTCGGCATTGAAATTCCGGATGCGCCGGGCAAATATTTTTATGTGTGGCTTGACGCGCCTGTGGGTTACCTGGCTGCCCTCAAGAACCTGCTGGACCAACGAGGCGAAGACTACAACGCCTACATGGCCAAGCCGGATCTGGAGCAGATCCATTTCATCGGCAAGGACATCGTCACCTTCCACACCTTGTTCTGGCCCGCCATGCTGCATTTTTCCGGGCGCAAGACGCCTGACAAGATCAACGTGCACGGCTTTTTGACGGTCAACAACGGCGAAAAAATGAGCAAGAGCCGTGGCACGGGCCTGGACCCGCTCAAGTATTTGAGTCTGGGCATGAACCCCGAATGGCTGCGCTACTACCTGGCGGCCAAGCTCTCGGCCCGCAACGAAGACATCGACTTCAACGCCGACGACTTCATGGCCCGCGTCAATAGCGATTTGGTCGGTAAGTTCGTCAACATCGCTTCGCGCTCGGCCGGTTTTATCGCCAAGCGTTTTCAAGGCAAGTTGGGCAGCGTCAGAGCTGACGGCCATGCCCTGTTGAGCTCATTGCAAGCGGCCACCCCTGGCATCACCGCGCTTTATGAAGAACGCGAATACGGCAAAGCCCTGCGCGACATCATGCTGCTGACCGACAAAGTAAACGCCTATGTGGACCAAAACAAACCTTGGGAGCTGGCCAAACAAGAAGGCCTGGACGCCCGGCTGCACGATGTGTGCACCACCTGTATAGAGGCTTTTCGCCTGCTGAGCCTTCAGCTCAAGCCCGTGTTACCCGCACTGGCCGCGCAGGTCGAGACCTTTCTGAACGTGAAGCCGTTCACTTTTGCCCAGGCGCAAAGCCTGCTAGGTGCGGACCATGTTATCAATGCCTACCAGCACCTGATGCAGCGCGTCACCCCCGAACAACTCGAAGCCTTGTTCGAGCCACGAGCCCAATTGGCACAATTGGGGTCAGATCCCGATTTTGAGAAAAAAAATTCGGGCTCTGACCCCAATTGCTCTCTCCCCGGCGGCGAGCCTATCGCCGAGACCATCTCCATCGACGACTTCGCCAAGGTGGACCTGCGCATTGCCGAGATCGTCAACTGCGAGCCGGTGGAAGGCTCGGTCAAGCTGCTGCGCCTCACATTGAATGTGGGCGAAGGCAAAACGCGCAATGTGTTCAGTGGCATCGCCAGCGTTTACAAGCCCGAAGAACTGGTAGGCAAACTCACCGTGATGGTGGCCAACCTAGCGCCTCGCAAAATGAAGTTTGGCGTCTCCGAAGGCATGGTGCTGGCCGCCAGCCATGCAGATGAAAAAGCCGAGCCCGGCATCTATGTGCTGCACCCCTGGCCGGGCGCAAAACCTGGCATGCGGATCCATTGAGCCCTATTGACAGCAATGTGGCCACGACCACCAGCGTCGACCGCTTTGTTCAATGCGTAGGATAAGAGGCGAAAGGACTGGTAGCTGCGGAGAGTGAGGCCGTATACCGTGAAAAATTTGAAGCAGGCTCAAGTCCGATCTTTCGCCAAGCACCTAAGGCATCCCCACGACTTCACCAACTGCATCTGCATCTGAATCGCGAAGACTGGTCATTAAAATATGTTAAATTCAAATAAATCAGTTTATTTGACAAATGTACAGATTTAATTCGGCAATTCATGACCCCAGAGGAAATAGTTAGTACATGTCAAACTTGGACTGGCTCTTCTCGGCGATCTTGGTTATTGCAATGGCTGCAGGCGCTTACCGAGGTTGGCTGCCACAGGCACTCTCTTTATTGGGCTTGGTGGTTACCCTGTTTGCGGTCGTCTATCTTGGACCCTTGGTTTCAGCCCACTTGCCGCTGAGTGGGCCGGGTGAAAGCCTTCGGAAGGGCCTGGGGGCGCTGCTTGCCCTGGTGATAACCCTCTATCTGGCGCATTTAGGCGTTCGACTGCACCGCTATTTATTCACA
The DNA here is from genome assembly GCA_945901045.1 of Limnohabitans sp. Rim8. Classification (GTDB taxonomy): domain Bacteria; phylum Pseudomonadota; class Gammaproteobacteria; order Burkholderiales; family Burkholderiaceae_C; genus Limnohabitans_A. The sequence goes on along the minus strand of CAMDKK010000087.1, from coordinate 4,708 downwards.
CACAAAGGCGTTCAGCCCGCCCACCGCTCCTTGGGGGCCGCGTTTGGCCTGATCAGTGGGGTGATTATTTGTCTGGGACTGAGTACCTTGATAGAACTGACCGAGTTGCGCGAAGAGGATTGGTGGCAAGGTTCGATCGAAAAGAAGATGGCCGAATCCACACTCCAAACGCTCAAGTCGAAATCGCGCAAAGATTAGTGGTTTTCGTTAACGGGGGGCTTGTCCTTTATGGCTACTTGCACCGTGTTCATGGCTACTTGCACCGTGCGAAAGACTTTTTCCATTTGAGCAATGGTCTCACCAATGCCGTAAGTGGCCACGCTCATTCCGAGGATAAACGCAAAAATATGACTCATGCTGCTAGCTTTCAGTGGCGGTGCCAATTGATCGATCTTTATAGGTATCGGTTACAAACACCTAAAACTTGAGCCCATGGGAGTTTCCCGTCGCCCAGTTAGGCATACGGATCCTTTCAGACATCGGGTCAAACGGGGAGCACAATGCAATGAATACTCCCCCTGCATGACCATGTCACTTCATTTTCGCCCCCGTTTGTTTGACACCCTGATCGACTACAACCGAAAACGATTCATTCAGGACTTGGGAGCGGGCCTCACGGTGGCGGTCGTGGCTTTGCCCTTGGCTATGGCCTTTGCCATTGCCTCCGGCCTCAAGCCCGAAGCGGGTTTATTTACAGCCATCATTGCCGGTTTTTTGATTTCGGCTTTGGGCGGTTCGCGCGTGCAAATTGGCGGGCCCGCAGGCGCCTTCATTGTCATCGTCTATGGCATTTTGGAGCGCTATGGCCTGGCCAACTTGATCATTGCCACGGCCATGTCGGGTGTAATTTTGTTTGTCATGGGTCTGGTGCGTTTGGGCTCGCTGATTCGATTCATCCCGATCGCGGTGGTGATTGGCTTTACCAACGGTATTGCCGTGCTGATTTTCTTATCCCAAATCAAGGATTTTTTGGGGCTCGAAGTGCGAAATATGCCTGCCGATTTTGTCGGTATGGTCAACGCGCTTTGGCAGGCCACGCCGGGTACCAGTTTGCCTGCGCTTTGGGTAGGCTTGGCCTCCTTGTTGCTTATCGTCGGTTGGCAGCGCTTGGGCGGGCTGCTGAGCAAACGCCGCATCGGTCAATGGATGCAACCGGTACCCGGCTCCATCGTGGCTTTGCTGCTGGCCACCTTGGCTGTGCAAGCTTTGGATTTACCGGTGGCCACCATTGGCAGCAAGTTTGGCGGTATTCCGGCTGCTTTTCCGCATTTTCAGTGGCCTGAATTCAGTTGGGCCTCGGCCCAACATTTGGTGATGCCCTCGCTTACTCTGGCTTTGCTGGGCGCCATTGAATCGCTGCTGTGCGCCCGCATCGCCGATGGCCTGATTGGCGACCGACACGATCCCAATCAAGAACTCATGGCTCAAGGCGTGGCCAACTTCATCACGCCATTTTTTGGCGGCATGCCCGCTACCGGCACGATTGCCCGCACGGTAACCAACGTCAAAAGCGGTGCCAACAGCCCGGTGGCTGGGATTGTGCATGCGCTGGTCTTGCTGGCTGTGGTGCTCATTGCCGCGCCCCTGGCCAACTTTGTGCCCCTGCCTGCTTTGTCGGCCATCTTGCTGTTTGTAGCTTGGAACATGGGGGAATGGCGGGCTTTTCTGCATTTGCGGCAATTTCGAATGCCCTACCGCGTCACCTTGCTGGCTGTGTTTGTGCTGACCGTGGTGGTGGATCTGACTGTGGCCGTCGAGGTCGGTCTGTTTGCCGCCGGCCTGACCTTCATCTACAGAATTTCCAACCTGACCCGCATCGAGCCTGTAACAGCCCAGGATGACCCGGCTCTGGCGGGTAATGCAGCGCTCATTCGAGTTTGGCGTTTGTATGGCGCCTTGTTTTTTGGTGCGGTGCAATTGCTTGAAAAGATCGAAGACGCCTTACCCCCCCAAACACAACTCAAGGCGGTGGTCCTGGATTTGAAAAATGTGATCTACGTGGATTCTTCGGGCGCCGAAGCCTTGCGTGACTTTGCCTTACTCTGCGCCAAGAAAAACGTACGCCTGGTGGTCTGCGGCCTGATTCATCAGCCGCTCGACATCGCGCAGCGCAGTGGCCTGATAGCACTGCTGTCAAACCGACTGGCGCATGATGTGGCGCAAAGTTTGATCTTGGCTCAAACTTTGATCGAAAGTGCAAGCCCCTCCCCCATCAGAGGCGACCGGTAAAATGGCGCTTTTCGCGGTTCACCGCCTACATCGAAACGAATTTCCCATGGCCCTCAAACATTTCTTTCGCCGCCCCGACTACCGCTCCGAAACCACCCAGTTCATCGATCAGATGAAAGTCGATAAACCAGCGCTGGAGGCCCAACAACGCCAAGGCCGTGATTTGCTGTGGGACAAACAAGTCGATCGCATGGAACAACAAGAATTCAAATCCGGTCACGTGGCACAAAAGCCCTACGTCTACCAGACCTTGGCATAAAAACCATTCTCTCGCGCATGAGCAACGCCACTGAAGTGCTAGACACGCAAGCCACGGCCTTGGTCGATGCTGCGGGCATGCCCGTGGTGGTCGACCATGTGGCCGTAGCCCGTTTATACGACGAGCCCTTGTTCTCGATGCCGGCCGACTTGTACATCCCGCCCGATGCTCTGGAGGTGTTTCTGGAGGCTTTTGAAGGCCCGCTGGATTTACTGCTGTACCTGATTCGCAAGCAGAACTTCAACATCATGGACATTCCCATGGCGGCGGTGACCCGCCAGTACCTGACCTATGTGGACGAGATCCGCCAGCACAACCTGGAGTTAGCTGGCGAATACCTGCTGATGGCGGCGATGCTGATCGAGATCAAATCGCGCATGCTGCTGCCACCCAAAAAAGTGGCCGAAGGTCAGGAGCCCGAAGACCCGCGTGCCGAATTGGTGCGACGTTTGTTGGAATACGAGCAAATGAAACTGGCCTCCATGCGGCTGAACGAAATGCCACATTTCGGACGCGACTTCATCAAAGCACAGGTCTATATTGAGCAAAGCCTGCAACCGCGTTTTCCGGATGTGCATTTGGTGGAATTGCAAGAAGCGTGGCGCGACATTCTCAAGCGCGCCACCCTGGTACAGCACCACAAAATCAGCCGCGAAGAGCTCAGCGTACGCGAGCACATGAGCATCGTGCTAAGGCACCTGCAGGGGCGCAAGTTTGTCGAGTTTGAGCATCTTTTTGACCCCAGCCGCGGCACGCCTGTGCTGGTGGTGACCTTCATTGCCCTGCTGGAACTGGCCAAAGAAACCCTGATCGAAATCACCCAAGCCGAAGCCTTTGCGCCCATTTATGTGCGCCTGGCTTACACGCCCGTCTGAGTCCTCTGCGCTCGCGCTTTGGAGGTCAGCCATGCCTCGCCGATCTCACCTTGTATCACCCTGTCATTCCTTGCCAACCCCATGCGTATCGTTCACTCCATTGTCGAGCTTCGCCAGCACCTTGCCAACACCCAGCATCCGGCCTTTGTACCCACCATGGGCAACTTGCACGCCGGTCACATCGCGCTGATCACGCAAGCCAAGCCGCTGGGCGACTGCACCGTGGCCAGTATTTTTGTGAACCGCCTGCAGTTCTTGCCACACGAAGACTTTGACAGCTACCCCCGCACCTGGGACAGCGATTGCGAAAAGCTGCAAGCCGCCGGTTGCGATGTGCTTTTCGCACCGCGCGAACACGATCTGTACCCCGAGCCCCAAACCTTCAAAGTGCATGCCGACCCGGCGCTGGCCGACCTATTGGAAGGCCACTTTCGCCCCGGCTTTTTCACCGGCGTCTCCACCGTGGTGATGAAGCTCTTCATGGCGGTTTTTGCGGGCAAGGCCCAGGGTACGGCCGTGTTCGGCAAAAAGGACTACCAGCAGTTGATGGTGATTCGGCAGATGGTGCGCCAGTTTGCGCTGCCCATCGAGATTGCCAGCGGCGAGACCCGCCGCTCCGCTGATGGCTTGGCGCTCAGTTCTCGCAACGGCTACCTGAGCGAAGCCGAACGCGCCGAGGCGCTGCACCTGTCTCTGACCCTGCGCGAACTCGGCCGCGACGCCCTGGCCGCCGCCAATGCAATCGAAGCCCACCTGCCCGCCTTGGAAGCCAAAGCCATGGAGACCTTAAGTCGGCGCGGCTGGCAACCCGACTACCTCACCGTGCGCCGCCGTTCTGACTTGCAATTGCCCCACGCGGGCGATGCACTGGTGGTGCTGGGTGCTGCGAAAATAGGGGCAACACGGTTGATTGATAACTTAGAGGTTTAACTGTCATTCAATGATGGCATTGCACTGATTCAGTAGTGATTCAGTAGCGATTCGGTAGCCATTGCTTTCTCCCTTATGTTTTTTGATTCTTTATTTGCCGCCAGAAATACATACATACATATAAATTCTTTTAGCATAACCATTTTCACCACTTACGAAATCAATTTATAATTCATTTTTAATTCATAATTTAATTCAAGCTTCATGGTCACCCACACCGAAGTCCTCCGCCTGCGCCTAGCCTACGGCCCCAATACCGGCACGCAAATGGCCAAAGAAATGGGCATCAGCCAGCCCACGGCCACGCGGGCGTTGGCGGCCATGGGGGGTGAGGTGGTGAAGATTGGCCAGAAGAAAGGCTCGCGCTATGTGCTGCGCGACGCAGGCCGTGGCTTTGGTGATGTTCCCGTGTTCC
>CAMDKK010000086.1 GCA_945901045.1 Limnohabitans sp. Rim8 | reverse complement strand
GGCACATCGTGCAGGTTGATCACGCGCTCCAAGAACCGCCGGGCCGCAGCCAAATCGCGCTTGGCCGTGAGCAGAAAATCCACCGTCTCGCCCTCCCGATCGACGGCGCGGTAAAGGTATTTCCACTGGCCTGAAACCTTGATGTAAGTCTCATCCATCCTCCAGCTTGAGCGCAACGGATCGCTTGCGCCGACGCAACACAGCAGCCAGAACCGGCAGCACCTTGATCGCCCAACGATGAACCGTGACGTGATCCACGAAAACGCACCGCTCCTGCATCATCTCCTCGATGTTGCGCAGGCTCAGCGGATAAGCCGCATACCAACGCACGCAGGTGAGCATCACCTCAAGCGGATAGTGCAGCCGTTTGAGGACCTTGCGCAGGATGCTGTTGATCAGACTTTGGCGGAAATCAAGCATGGCCCGGATTGTCTTTTATGCTTATCGCAACAGAACCAGAATATCCGTAGCACTTAAATTTAGGTCTGCAGGACCCATTCGGAATACAGGTCCCTATCAGGTTGCGCGCCAGCGTGAGTTCAGGCGCCCTGGTCGCGATCCTCAATAATCATGTCGGCTCCCTTCTCGCCGATCATGATCGCCGCGGCGTTGGTGTTGCCAGACACCAATGTGGGCATAACCGACGCATCGACCACGCGCAGGCCCTCCACGCCATGTACACGCAGGCGGGGATCGACCACCGCGTCGGCGTCGCGACCAATGCGGCAGGTGCCGACCGGGTGATACCCCGATGCGCCGGTATTGCGCACGGCGTCAAGAATTGCCGTGTCGCTTTGCACCGATGGTCCTGGTTGATACTCCTCGAGAATATAGGGCGAGAAGGAGGGGGTGGCGGCGATGGCACGCGCCATCCGGGCGCCCGCGATCATCATGGCTCGGTCATAGTCAGTCGATAGGTAATTGGCCTGCATGGCCGGCGCGGCGAATGGGTCCGCGCTCTTGATGCGAACATGTCCGCGGCTGGTAGGCCGAAACGGGTAATAGGCCAGCGTGAAACCGGAGAACGGGTGCGGCGCCGCACCGCGCTCCTCAGAGCTCACCGTCGACAGGAAAAAATTGATATCGGGTCGGGTTGCATCCTTTTGGGCGCGAGTGATCATCGCACCGGTCATCACGCCGATGGCTAAAGGCCCGCGTCGCTGCAACACGAACTTGAGCCCGATGCGCATCTTGCCGAACAGCGTTCGCAAGTCATCGTTGGTGGTGATCGGTTTGGTGCATTTGTAGAGCAGCCCGAACGCAAGGTGGTCCTGCAGGTTCTCGCCTACCCCCGGCAATTCGTGAACTACTTGAATCCCGAACTTCTGCAGTAGTGATGCCGGGCCGATGCCCGACAGCTGCAACAACTGCGGGGACTGCAGCGCGCCGGCACACAGGAGCACCTCGCGCGAAGCCCGCACGCTCACATCTCCGGAATCACCGCGATAGCGCACGCCGACCGCACGCTTGCCTTCCATTACCACGCTGGTGGCGTGCGCGCCGGTGACCACGCTCAGATTGGCGCGATTGCGTGCCGGCCGCAGGTAGCCGACCGCGGCCGAGCAGCGCCAACCTTTGCGGGTGGTGAGTTGCAGGTAGCCCGCACCCTCCTGGGTGGCGCCGTTAAAGTCGTCAGTGCGTGGGATGCCGAGATCGCCACAGCCCTGAATAAAGGCATCGACCAGTTCGCCGGTCTCGCCTACGTCGGATACCGATAAGGGCCCGCTGTCACCGTGATACGCATTGGCACCGCGCGAGTTGGTCTCCGACTTTATGAAGTAACGAATGGCCTCGCGCGAGTTCCACCCGTCCGCGCCCATCGACTCCCACAGATCGAAATCCTCGGCCTGGCCGCGAATCTGGATCATTCCGTTGATGGCGCTTGAACCGCCCAGTGTACGGCCACGAGGCCAATAAACTTGGCGGTCGTTCATATGCTCGTTCGGTTCGGTGTTGAAACCCCAGTTCAACACCGGGTGTCTCATGGTCTTGCCATAGCCTATCGGGATGTGGATCCACGGATAGGTGTCCGGCGGACCTGCCTCCAGCAGGAGAACGTTGCTCTTGCCATCGGCCGACAATCGGTTGGCCAAAACGCATCCGGCCGAGCCTCCGCCCACAATTACATAATCGTAGTTCATGTTCTAGTGTATCCCCCGTCGATGGCAATGTTCTGTCCGCTGATGAAAGTGTTGTCTGGCCCGCCCAACCAGGCGACGAACTCGGCGATCTCTTCGGGTGTGCCGAGGCGGCCGATCGGTACCTGCGACAACAGCTTCTTGATCCCTTCCTCGCCTACCGCTGCGCGCAGCATCTCGGTGCCGATAAAGCCAGGCGACACGCAGTTGGCCAACACATTCGCGGCTGCGACTTCAGCAGCAAGCGCGGCGGTCATGCCGTCGAGCGCGAACTTGCTGGCCGAGTAGGCACCGCGTCCGGCGATGCTGCGCATGCTCCATACGGATGCCACGTTGACGATACGCCCGAAGCCACGTTTTCGCATGCCGCCAATGACTGCGCGGCATAGCAGCATGGGTGCGAAAACGTTGATGCGCTGCAGGTACATGAAGGCCTGGGGCGACATCTCCTCGAACGGCGCTAGTCGATTAACGCCGGCATTGTTGACCAAGATATCCGGCGCTTCGATCCGCAATTCTTCTGCGAAGTCCGTGGTCGCATCTTCATCGCTCAGGTCGACCGCGCGATATTCACAGCCGGCCGGTGCTGCGCCGGCAGGGGTGCTGCCGGTCCCCAGCACCCGTGCACCCGCAAGCGCAAGCCTGACGGCAATCGCCTGACCGATGCCGCGGGTGGCACCAGTCACGACTGCGAAACGTCCTTCCAGGTTGTGCTGCATTTGCTTGCATTACTCCTATTGACAAAATATCAAATATATATACTATACCAAATTGCGATATTACAAAAGAGACACAAGATGAAAACCACTTCCGAAAAATCCGCTACGGTCGATCTGCAGCGTCGCGTCGCCATCAAGCAGGCCGTCGCGCTCGCCGGGGCCCCGTGGGTTCTGCGCCACGCGGATGCGCAAGGAATGGATCTCGGCCCCTACCAGAACGCGAAAATTAACTGGCGCCAGGCCGAGGGTCAGACCGTCAACGTGTCGTGCATCTCGGCAGTCTACTTCGACAATCTGATCGCTTTGACTCCCGAGTTCGAGGCCTTGACCGGCATCAAGGTGCGTTACGACAAGGTACCGCCAGGGCAGATTCGCCAGAAGGTCGTGCTCGACTTGTCGGCGAAAACCGCCAACATCAGCACCCATGCAGCTGACCCGATGTACATCCCACTTTACGCGGCTAACAAATGGACCGAAGCGCTCGAGCCCTATCTAAACGACTCGAAGCTAACCGATCGCGCCTGGTTCAAGCCCGACGACATGGTAGAGGCCTGGCGCCGCGCCAACATGATCGACGGCCGCACATACGGCCTTCCTTTCATGGGCGAAACCACGATACAGACCTATCGCAAGGATCTTTACGATGCCCAGGGCTTGAAGCCTGCGGAAACCTTCAACGAGATCATTGCTAACGCCAAGGCTCTGCATAACCCGGCATCGCGGATGTGGGGGTTCTGCCTAAGAGGCATGCCTGGCGCCGGGCAAAACATGTATATTTATCCTTCAATTTTCCGCGCTTATGGCGCTAAGTGGTTCGACTCTGGTGGCAAGATACAGGTCAACAGCCCTGAAGCGCTGGCTGCTCTCGAATGGTACGTGATGGCCAATAACTCCTACGCTCCGCAGGCAGCCCAGAACTGGAACTGGCCGGACATCGCCGACGCATTTTCTCAAGGGACACTGGCAAGTTACATAGACGGATCGTCCGCAGCCCCGGTTCTCACGAATCCGGATCGTTCGAAAGTCATCGGCAAGATCGGTTACGCGCGCTGGCCGAAGGGTCCGTCAGGAAATCGCGTAGGCTCGATCTGGAACTGGGCCTTGCCTATCAACGCCGCGCTGCCTGAGAAGGCGCGCCATGCAACTTGGCTCTTTATCCAGTGGGCCTGCAGCGAAGAAACCCAGGCGCGTACTTCCTTCAAATGGAAGGGTCCGAACAAGCGCTATGACGTCAACCGCATCTCGATGTGGAAAAACCCCGACTACCTGGCCAGCATTTCCACCGCAGGGCACAACTTCATCAACGCGACCATCGATGGCATGACCTTGGATTCCGACGTCGACTGGCGCCCGCGCGTGCCGCAATGGCCAGCGATCGGCGAGACCATGGCGAAGATCTTGCAATCAACCCTGGTCGGGCAGATCAAGCCCAAGCAGGCGCTGGACGATGCGCAAATTCAGGTCGAACGCATCATGCGCGGAAGTTGAATGCACTTCAGCGTCAGCTTTCGATGAAACCGGCAGAGCGGCTCGCGTTCGCCGAGCGTCCGGAACGGAGGTTCGCGCTGGCGATGGCGGCGCCGGGCGTGCTGGTGCTGATCGTTACCACCACCTTCCCCCTGCTCTACCTGATCTGGCAAAGCCTGCACAACATCAACCTGGCCATGCCAGGAATGGACCGCTTCATGGGCCTTGAAAACTACGAGCGCATGTGGGCGGATGAGCGTTTCTGGGCGGCATTCGGATTCACATTGATCTATACCGGTTCAACCGTGGCGATGCAATTGGTGATCGGTTTGGCGATGGCGCTCCTGATCCTGCGCATCCCGCGCGCGCAATGGGTATTCCGCATCGCGGCCATTCTCCCGATCGTGCTGGCGCCAGTGGTCGTCGGTCTCTTCTGGCGCAGCCTGATGCTGACCCCGGACTTCGGCATCGTCGATTTCGCATCGCGCTCACTCGGCCTGGGGTCGCACAACTGGCTTGGCGACCCGGTACTTGCGCGGGTGTCCGTGATTGTCATTCATACTTGGCAGTGGACGCCTTTTGTGTTCTTGTACATGCTGGCCGCTATCGCCGCGCTTCCCTCCGACTTGTTCGAAGCCGCGCGCATCGACCGCGCGAACGCCTGGCGGCGCTTTCGCTACATCACGCTGCCCCTTATCCGCCCGGCCATCATTGTGGTGGTGATCCTGCGCATGACTGTGGCGTTATCGGCTTTCGCCGCGATCTACGCCGCCACAGGCGGCGGGCCTGGAACGGTGACCGAGATCATCAATTTGTACGCCTATCGGGTCTCGTTCGCCGAACTCTCGCTTGGCTACGGCGCCGCGGTGGCCGTGGTGCTGCTGGCGCTGACGATGCTTGTGGCCGCACTGCTGTTTCGCGTAAGGCGGGAAGCATGAGGCCGGGCGCAGCACTAAACGCCGTGCGTGGTGGCGTCCTGATGCTGGCCGCCGCCACGCTTTTGGCCGTGTGGGCCGTCCCCGTCCTGCTGGCGGTACTGACTTCGCTCAAGAACGAAAAAGAAGTCCTGGCCTATCCGCCCAGCCTGCTGTTCGAGCCGACACTGAAGAGCTTCGTGACGGTGCTCACCGGGCCTACCAATATCGTCCCAAACCTGACCAGTAGCCTGATTGTCGCGATCGGCACGACCCTCCTGACCATCATCATCGCGGTGCCGGCGGCCTATGCGTTCGCCCGCCTGAGGCTGCCGGGCAAGAAACCGGTCGGCTTTTATGTACTTGCCACGCAACTCGTACCGCCAATAGGCTTGATCATTCCCTACTTCCTGATCCTCAACCAGATCGGATGGATGGACAGTTACCAGGGCTTGATCGTCGTTTACCTGACGTTCTCGCTGCCTTTCGCGATCTGGCTACTGGTATCCTATTTCGAGGACATACCGCGCGAAATGGAGGAGGCCGCGCTACTCGACCGCGCCAGCCGCTGGCAGGCGTTCTGGCATGTGGTGCTGCCGCAGGCGCGCGGCGCCATCGCCGTCACCGTCACCTTCGTATTCCTCAATGCCTGGAACGAATTTTTGTTCGCAGTCGTCCTTGGAGGCGCTACCGTTAAACCGGTGACGGTGGCAATGTACAACTACATCAATACCGAACAGACCCAGTGGGCGCAGCTTTCGGCAGCCGCCCTGGTTGCCATGTTGCCCGTGATCGTGCTTGGCATCCTCGCACAAAAGCATATCGTCAGCGGCTTGTCTGCAGGCGCGGTAAAGGGAACGGGACGCAGATGAACAAGCAAGGTGCAGTCAAACTTACCGGCGTTGGCAAGTCATTTGGCCAGACCAGCGTGTTGCGCGAGGTCGATCTCGAGATTCGCCCCGGCGAGTTCTTTTCGCTGCTAGGGCCCTCGGGGTCCGGCAAGACCACGACACTGCGCATCATCGCCGGATTGGAAACGGCCAGCGCAGGGTATGTATATCTCGACGACATTGACGCTACTCTGACTCCGCCCGGTGATCGTGACGTAGCGATGGTGTTCCAGAGCTATGCGCTCTATCCTCACATGTCGGTGTTCGACAACATTGCCTTTCCCTTGAAGATGATTCGCATGCCTGCCGCCGCGATTGCTATCACCGTACAGGAGGCGGCCGCGCGGGTGCGCATAGACCACCTGCTGACGCGCCGGCCAGGGCAGTTGTCGGGTGGCCAGCAGCAGCGCTGCGCGCTTGCGCGGGCGATCGTGCGCAAGCCAGCGCTGTTCCTTCTCGACGAGCCGCTGTCTAACCTAGATGCGAAGCTGCGGGTGGAAACGCGAGTGGAACTGCGCCGCCTGCAACGCGCGCTTAACGTCACCACCGTCTACGTCACCCACGACCAGGAGGAAGCAATGTCGATGTCGGATCGGCTCGCTGTATTCATGGACGGGCGCATCGTGCAGATCGGCACGCCTGAGGAGGTTTACGGGCAGCCTGCCACGGTCGAAGTGGCAGCCTTTCTCGGCAATCCACCGATGAACTTGCTGCCCACTCAGCTGGTCGACGGCATAGCGATCATCGGTGACGCCCGCATCGCCACCCCACATCTGGCGGGGCTGGGCCAACGCGACGTGATGCTGGGAATTCGTCCTTCCGAAGTTACTCTGGGCACTGAAGGTCTTGCCGGAACGGTCACCCTGTGCGAGCTGCTGGGCGACGACATGATCGTCGATCTGGATGTCGGCGGGCTCCTGTTGCGCGTCAAGGCGACGGGGCGTAAGCGCATCGCGGAAGGAGAACGGGTGCACGCCCATTTCGCTGTGGAAAGGCTGCATGTGTTCGACAAGGCGAGCGGCACGCGTATCGCCATCTGACTTTGCCGCCATGCTAATGCCAAGCGATACCAAAACAATTGAAGGTACTTGCTGTGACAGGTGGATTCGCATGTAGCGCTTTTTCCTCAAGCTAGCATGGTGGAGGAGAATATTCAAGAATTCGTAACGCTGCAATGGTTTTCAATCATGGCTCCAGCAAGTATTCCGAAAGAAGTGCAAACTAGATTGCAATAATGATTAGCACGGGTCTCTCAGGATCCAGAGATCCTTAAGCGATTGACAGCAGTTGGATTAAATGTGCATCTGAGTGTACAACCCGGAGACCTTATTCGATTCGTGGAGCAAGATCTAGCTAAGTGGGCAACATTGGTCAAGGCGGTAGGAATTAAGGCCGAGTAAAAAATATTAAGACGAAAGACAAGTCATGCATTTAACTGATATAGAACAATCAATGCTGGACGGGAAAAAAGGTGAAGCTGTACGTGAAGCTTTGACGTTTCAACTTGAAGTAGGAAGATTTTTTGGAGCCGAGAGATTTGTACCAATTACCAATGCGCATTTGATGGGTGATATAGAAGTGATGGGTAACGCTGGGTTGGAATTATTAAGGCGATTGTCAGATAATCATGGCCAATGTGCTGTTCCAACTTCTACTAATTCTCGCTGTATGCACTTTGGGGAGGTAGATGAGTTAAGACAAGATATCGTTGAGATCGAAAAAGAGCGGGAGATTATTCGACACATAAAAAATATGCACGCAGTGGCTACAGATACGTGTATCAACTATCAAACCGTATATCAACCAAAACTAGGTGAACACGTAGCATGGGGCGATACTGGTACGGTGATTTATGCAAACTCAGTACTCGGAGCGCGAACCAACTATGAAGGTGGCATGTCAAGTTTCGCTGCTTCGCTTACTGCGCGAACTCCAGCCTATGGTTTTCATCTTGATGAAAACCGTCGGGGTAGCTTTCATGTAAATGTAAAAGCACGGCTGCGAGATACGGCAGATTGGGGGGCGCTTGGAAAAATCATAGGACATCCAAACCAAGATTATTTTTCGGTGCCTGTTTTCCATGGAATTGATGAAATGCCTTTGTCTGATCATCTGAAGCATCTAGGGGCTTCATTAGCAAGTTATGGATCTATGGCCATGTACCACATGGTAGGTGTAACGCCAGAGGCTATGACATCCGCACAAGCATTTAGCGGACGCCACCCAGACAATGTTATTGAAGTGACAGATGCTGATATAGCGGCTGTTTACTCAGCTTATAACTACCTTGAGGCTCAAGCAAATATTGTAGTTTTTTCTGGCCCACAACTATCAATTTTTGAAATGCAAAACTTGGCACGGTTGTTCGAGGGACGGCATGTGGCAAATGGTATGCACGTGTTTGTAACGACAAATCATGCTGTATGGAGTGATGCCAAGCGACTAGGATATGTGGAAACCCTAGAAAAGTCGGGTGTAAAAATTCTTCAGGGCGTGTGCTTTTACATTTTGCAGCGACTTTCTCAAATTCGTGAGGAAAATGGATGGACGAATCTAATCTCTAATTCGGCCAAATTGGTCAACACGATCACCGCGCATCGCTTCAATACTATTTTGCGAAAAACCGACCAATGCGTTGAGATTGCCTGCAGTGGGAAATTAATATGAGTCTAAAGTTACAACTAAGACGTGCATGGGGTCCTACTGTTGAAGCGCCAGTTTTGGTAATGAAAGAAGGATTCAGTCCCCGCTACGATCTTGATAGATGGAGTGGGATAATCTCACGAGTAGGTCACACTGCTGAAGGTCAATCAATAGTGGGAAAAATTCTCATTATTCCAACAGTAAAAGGTGGTGTAGCGGCTGGTTGGGCTTTTTATGACCTGCTTCATAAAGGCATTGCGCCTTTCGGTCTTGTATTTGGGAAACTTAATCCTGTGATGGTCCAGGGGGCAATACTTGCAAATATTCCTATTGCGGATGGATTGGATCAGGACTCGATGCTTTTATTGCAAAATTTTCAGAATATCAGATTCGACCCTAGTACTAAGAGTATTACTGCAGTTACTGGAAACTAGGGATTCTCTGAAAATTTCATTTCATAAGTCATCTACAGGCGTGAGTTTTTGTAATAAACCTAAACCCGGCAATTACCCTGCCGCTTTAAGCCGTTCTGAGGGAGCCACGGTGGCACGGGCTGGTGATTTTGGCTGTCACGTAGTCCACCCGGCTTGGCCGCTCGGCAATAACAACACCACCAGTTGTACACCAGCGCCACGGCACGCGCACTGCTCTGGCAGCGCTCAATGTCTTGAGTCGTGAAGCCGCCCCAACCCCACTGACTCTTGAGCTCATCAATCGACCTTTGCGCCTGCGGTCCTTACCATAGCGGGCCAACGAGCGATGTCCTGCCGTATAAACTCAGCGAAATCACTGGTTTTGTGGCTAATCTTAACCGACATGCCAATCGCTTCGACCCGGCTGATGAACTGTTCATCACGCGATGCCCGAACTGTTGCATGATGAAGGCGCTCCACAATCTCCCGTGGCGTTCCTCTCGGTAGGGATATGCCTACCCATTGGAGCGTGACCATTTTGAGTCCGAGTTCCTGCATGGTGGGTACATCGGGCAGCAAGGCGATGCGCTGCTCGCCGGTCACTGCCAGCGCGGTGAGCCGACCCGAGCGAATGTGCGGCAAAGCAGGCGCAAATCCAAGCATACCAAGCGGAACCTGCCCGCTCACCACATCTACGATCGCCTGGCCGCCGCCCTTGTAGGGAAGGTGTGCAATATCGAGTCCAGCCATAGCTTTGAATGTCTCGCCGCCGAGATGCTGGGCCGTGCCGTTGCCCGGTGTTGCGTAGGAAAGTTTACCCGGATTTTTTTTGGCATAGTCGATGAGTTCAGCTAGCGAGCGCACCGGAGCGCTCTGATGGGCTACCAGTACATGCGAACCCACGGCGAGCATCGTTACTGGATCGAAGTCCCGCAACGGATCGTGGTTAAGTTTGCTGTAGAGGGCTGGCGCAATGGTATTGGGGTCTGAATACATCAGTGCGGTATAGCCATCGGGGGCTGCCCGAGCAACAAAATCAGTACCTATGTTCCCACCTGCACCCGCCTTGTTTTCAACCACTACCGATTGACCAAGTTCCTGTGCCAAAGGCCCTGAAAGCGCACGTGTGATTATGTCAAGTACGCCACCTGGTGCGAAATGAACGATTAGACGAATAGGCTTCTTAGCAGGCCAACTGTCGGCCTGCGCGTTCGCGGGTAAGTGCCAAACCATCGCACCACCCAAAAAAATTGATAAAGCTCCCAAGAACAGTTGTCGTTTCATGTCTGCCCCTTATTTAAAAATCAGGCCATTCCAATTATGGGCAACCGCTCTTTTAACACTGGCCCAGGACGGGCATGGATCATTTCCTCCGCTTCGCGCCGCAGCGTTGCGCCTGCAGGATCATCGAAAAGATTGCGCATCTCATCGGGGTCTTCGCGCAGGTCGTAAAGTTCACCGGCTCCGCTTACACGCTCTATAGTGCATTTCCATCCCCGGGCTCGCACGGTTTGAAGCTCGAGCGGCACACCGCAGCGGGCCTCGCTAACAAACCATTCGCTGTGAGCATGATCACGCGACTCAGTCCCACTCGCAACTGCAAGCAGGCTACGGCTTTGCGCATCAGAGTGCAGCGGCGCTCCGCCAACCTCCGCAAATGTCGCAGCAAGATCGAGGGTTGAGACAGGGTCAGTGATAACTTTTCCAGCCGGAACGCCTGGCCCCCGCATCAACAGGCCAACTCGCAGCAACGCTTCATACGGGGTCGGTCCTTTCAAATATAGCCCATGATCGCCCAGCAGATCACCGTGGTCTGTGGAGAAAACTACCAGCGTGTCCTCATCTAGCCCTTCTTCCTGAAGTGCAGACAGCATACGGCCCACACTGTGGTCAATCAATGAGATCATGCCGTAATAGTTGGCGGTCATTTCGCGAAGTTGCGCCTCGGTCTGATCCGGCGCTCGAGACAGCTTGGAACGGAATTGTTTTGCCGCCTCATCGCCGCCTGAAGGCGGCCGCTCGAGCGAGGCGCGATGCCACCAGGGGCGGATTTCGAGGTCTTTGTGTGGCTCACGCGGCAAATCCACTTCATCGGGATGATATAGGCTTGCCCAGGGCTCGGGACAATCAAAGGGATGATGTGGGTCGGGCAGGGACACCCACATGCAGAAAGGCCGCGACGGGTCGCGCTTTTGCATGTAGCGGATTGCTCGGTCCGCGCACCATGTGCTTGAATGCCAGGCAACGGGCAAGGCCGAGGGCCATGTCTGCGCAGCTCCAGTGATTGGTTGGGTCGCAGTTTTCCAGAGCTCAAAAACCTCCATCGGCAAACCGCGAGAGTAAAGAAACCGCTCATAGTGCATGCCCTTGAGCGGATCGGTCGGCGCAAGATGCTCAAATAAATGCCCAAGCACTGTTAGCTCAACGTGTTCAAATCCCATGTATGGGCCCTGCCATCCAGGTCCCAACTCGAAACAACTGTTATAGCACTCAGGCGTATGGCGTGCGCTGAATGTGTTTGCTGTTGAAAAATGGGCTTTACCAATGAATGCCGTGTCATAGCCGGCTCGAGCAAGCGCTCCTGCAAAACCCTGGTCTCCTGTTGACGAAGGTAAATCGATGCCGTTGTCTACTACGCCATGCGTCAGAGGCAACATTCCGGTGAGCATTGACGCTCTGGAAGGCTGGCAAACCAGATTGGGGGTGATGCATGCATCGAAGCGTGTTCCAGCCTCTGCGAGAGCATCGAGATGGGGGGTCTTGATTCGTCTTCGACCGGCAAATCCATAACAATCTGCTCGATGTTGGTCAGAGGTAATGAAAAGAATGTTGCGCGGTTTTGTTTTGGGTGTCATCATAAATTTATAGTATAAATAATCCTAGATCCGGCAGTTCAACCTTTCATCGCTAGCTGATCTGGCGGTATCCAGGGCGGCAACGGGCGAGTTATTTTCGCGACGACATAGTCAAGGAACGTCTTCCATCGGTCTGACTTCGGTAACTGCTCCGCAACAGACCTTACATGGCTGAGCGCCGCACGGATATTGGCTATGAGCTCAAGCAGCTTGTCTTTGGCAGCGTGCATGGGCGTGAGATACAGCGTGGTCTGTCCGGCGTGTTTGATCGCCCGCCCCACACCCGCGAGCAAGAGTGCGCGACTGGTGATAGCCTCCATCCGGACTCCCGGCTTTGCGGCCCTGCAGTACCAGGACCACCAGTTGTAAACGAGTGCTACGGCCCGCGCGCTGGTCTGACACCGCTCGATGTCTTGTGTCGTGAAGCCTCCCCATCCCCACTGATTCTTCAACTCGTCAAAGCCATTTTCGCAATCAGCACGGTCCCTGTAGAGTTGAGCGAATGTCTCCAATTCGCAGGTGCTGTTGGTCACCAGCACCGCATACTCCCAGGCCTGCACGTCGTTGGTCGGCATCAGTATTTCAAGCTGCTCGCCCACCTCGTTCTTGGCTCTTCGGCTCAGCGCTAAATCCGTCTTCACCGCACGGCGCAGTATCACTACCCGACGCGCCCTGTGCCAGCCCGAGAGCTTGAGCGTGTCCTCCACCACGCTCCAGCCCTGGTCGCTGGGCCCCGGTGTGCTCCAGTCATCACGCGCGAACTGGCGTGTCAACAATTTCTTGACCCCCTGCGTCTGGCGCAGCTTGAACAGGTAGGGCTGGGCGCGCTCCTCCAATTCGATAATGAAGGGCTCGTTGCCAAAGCCACAGTCGCCTCGAACCAGTGCTGGCCGCTGCTCGCCGGGCAGTTTGTCCAATATGGCAACCAGGCCCGGGCGCGCTTTAGCCGCGCTGTGCTCTTTGCCGGGTGAGACTACAACGTCCAGCACCAAGCGCAGATTGGCCACCCAGTAGGTGTGCAGCGCGTGACTGGGACGCCCAGGTTTGTGGGGGTTGTAGCTCACCTGGGCGCCGCTTTGTTTGCCGTACAAAGGCTTGATGGTGGTGTCGATATCCAAAATCCACGGGGTGCTCAGTGCGGCTTGTACGCTGCTCAGGAGTTGGGGCACAAGCCAGGCTTGGCTTTGCTGGGCACTCATGCGGGCCAAGGAGCGCCGCAGTGCGTCTTCGCTGATGATCTTGTGCATCCCCAAAATTTGCGGACTGACCGCATCGGCTCGCAAAGCGGTGATGTGGGCGTAGCGGTTATGCCCGGCCAGTATCGCCAGCAACCAGGTGCCAAGCACATCCTGTTTACTCGGTGCGTTGGGGCTGGTGTAGCTTAAGGGGCAGGTATTGAGCCAAGCGTCGTAGACCCCTGTGGTGGCCAAGAACTCGGCAAAGAACGTCAGTTGTGCATTCGGTGTGGCGCAAGCACCATGATCCCATTGGACGTGAATTCGACCCCCAGGAGTGTCCACTGCCAGGGCCTGCAGCGCCTGCTTTTGAATCGCCAATTGGCGCCTTTTTGCTTCACCCATATGGTGACCTCGATAAATCCGTTGAAACTGGCTCCCAGTCTAGCTTACAGCCGGTTTATGCTGCATCAACTGCCGGAAATAGGAT
>CAMDKK010000085.1 GCA_945901045.1 Limnohabitans sp. Rim8 | reverse complement strand
GCCACGCGGGGGATGCCTTGGGGCAATACGCTTTGTTTGTAATCGATGTCTTGGCGGTCGAACACGTTGGTACTGGGCATGGAGACCACGCGCACACCGATTTTGCGTTCGGCCAGCAGTTTTTGTGCGGCCAGGGCCAGTTGCACTTCGGAGCCGGTGGCGATGATCACGCCATGGGTTTTCTTGATGCCTACGCTTTCAGGCTCAGACAAAACATACGCGCCGCGGCTGATGTCGCCCAGATCACTCTTGGGCGAGTAGGCCAGGTTCTGGCGCGACAACAACAGGGCTGAGGGGCGGTGTGCGTTTTGCAGGGCCACGGCCCAGGCCACGGTGGTTTCGGCAGTGTCGGCGGGGCGCCACACGTCCAGACCCGGAATCAGGCGCAGGCTGGTGGCGTGTTCGATCGACTGGTGCGTCGGGCCGTCTTCGCCCAGACCTATGGAGTCGTGGGTGAAGACATGGATGATGCGTTTTTTCATCAGCGCAGCCATGCGGATGGCGTTGCGTGAGTAGTCGGAGAAAGTCAGGAAGGTGCCGCCGTAGGGGATGTAACCGCCATGCAAGGCCACGCCGTTCATGATCGCGGCCATGCCGAATTCGCGCACACCGTAATTGATGTGGCGACCGATTTTTCCGTCTTCAGTCTTCACCACATCACCTGCCAAATCGACGCGCAAAGCCGAGGTGCTCTTGGTGTTGGTCAGGTTCGAGCCGGTCAGGTCGGCCGAGCCGCCGAGCATTTCGGGCAGGGCAGCGGTGAAAGTTTCCAGCGCCAACTGGCTGGCCTTGCGGCTGGCCACAGTCTCGCCTTGGCTGTGGGCGGCGACGACGGCGTCAAAAACCACTTGGTTGAAGTTCTTGGGCAGCTCGCCTTTCATGCGGCGCACAAATTCTTTGGCCAGCGCCGGGTGGGCGGCTTTGTACGCGGCAAAAGTTTTGTTCCATTCGGCTTCGCGGGCTTTGCCCGCGGCCTTGGCGTCCCAGTCGGCATACACCTCTTTGGGGATCTTGAAAGGCGCTGCGGTCCAAGCGAGGGCATCGCGGGTGAGCTTGATTTCTTCAGAGCCCAAAGGCTCGCCGTGGGCTTTGGAGGTGCCTGCTCGGTTGGGCGAACCCTTGCCGATGGCGGTCTTGCAGACGATCAGGGTGGGCCCGGATGATCCGTTGTGGGCGCTGTGCTTGGCCGCGGCGATGGCCTTGGACACGGCCGCAGCGTCATGGCCGTCCACGGCGTCGATGACGTTCCAGCCGTAAGCGGCAAAGCGCTGAGGCGTGTTGTCGATGAACCAAGGCGCGACCTTGCCGTCGATCGAGATGCCGTTGTCGTCGTACAAGGCGATCAGTTTGTTCAGCTTCCAGGCCCCCGCCAGCGCGCACGCCTCGTGGCTGATGCCTTCCATCAGGCAGCCGTCACCCATGAAAGCATAGGTGTGGTGGTCGACGATGGTGTGGCCCGCTTGGTTGAACTCGGCCGCCAACAGCTTCTCGGCCAGAGCCATGCCCACCGCGTTGGTCAGGCCTTGGCCCAAGGGGCCGGTGGTGGTTTCTATGCCTGGCGTGACGCCCACTTCGGGGTGGCCCGCGGTTTTGCTGTGCAGGGTGCGAAAGTTCTTGATCTCTTCCATCGGCAGCTTGTAGCCGGTCAAGTGCAGCACCGAATAAATCAGCATCGAGCCGTGGCCGTTGGACAGCACAAAGCGGTCGCGGTTAGCCCAATGGGGGTTGCTTGGATTGTGTTGCAGGTGCTCGCCCCACAAAGCCACGGCCATGTCGGCCATGCCCATGGGTGCGCCCGGGTGGCCAGAGTTGGCTTGTTGAACAGCGTCCATTGCGAGTGCGCGGATGGCGTTAGCCATTTGATGTGGGTTGGCCATGAAGGGGCAGCTCCGAGTTGTATTCTGGTAAACCCCAGATTTTACTGGTTTGTAAAAGCCAATGACGGTGAGTGCCTGACAAGCATGGCAACATAGTGGGATGCAGATTCCATCCGAAGTGAGTCATTCCAAGTCCGAGCCGAAGGCCTGCGCCATGATCTTGGCCGCCGGCCGAGGTGAGCGCATGCGCCCACTCACCGACCACACCCCCAAGCCCTTGCTGGCCGTGCGTGGCAAGCCGTTGATGCAGTGGCCGATGGAAGCTTTGGTGCGCGCTGGCTTTCAGCACATCCTGATCAACACCGCCTGGTTGGGCGAACGCATTCAGGGGCATTACGGCAGATCTTCACCGCTGCAAGGGATTGGCGTGGCCCATTTGCGGTACTCAGATGAGGCGCAAGATTTTGGCTACGCGCTGGAAACCGCAGGGGGCATAGCCCGCGCTTTGCCGCAGCTGGCGGAGGTATTTTGGGTTGTGGCTGGTGATGTGTTTGTGCCTGAGTTCACTTTTGACGCGCTGGCCGTTGAGCAGTTCACCGTCGGCAACCAGTTGGCGCACCTTTGGCTGGTGCCCAACCCACCGCACAACCCGCTGGGCGACTTTGGGATTTCGCAAGAGGGTCTGGCGTTGAATTTGCCTAAGAGCCAGAACGCACAAACTCTGTTTACCTTCAGCACCATCGCCCTGTACCGCCGGGCCTTTTTTGAATTGCCTTATTGCGACATCGTGCCCGGTAACCCGCAAGCAAGGGCTGCGCCCTTGGCCCCTTTGCTGCGCGCTGCCATGGACCGTGGCCAAGTCGGCGCGACCTTGTACACCGGTCCTTGGACTGATGTGGGCACGCCAGAGCGCTTGGCGCAACTTAACGCGGTTTGACAACCGAATGCTTCTTCCTCCTTCATCCTCCACTCGCATACCATTCACACCATGACACCCTCCAATCTGTACGCCCAACGCCGCGCCCTCGTCTCATCCCAACTGGGCACTGGCGGTATCGCCATCATCCCCACCGCGCTGGAGCGCCAACGCAACCGGGACAGCGATTTTTTGTTTCGCCATGACAGTTATTTTTATTACCTCACCGGCTTCACTGAGCCCAACGCCTGCTTGGTGATCACCGCCGAGGGCGAAGCCAAACTGTTTTGTCAACCCAAAGACGCCGAACGTGAAGTCTGGGACGGCCTGCGTTTGGGTCCTGCCGCTGCGCCCGCTGCTTTGGGTGTGCAAGCGGCCTTCGCCTCGACCGAGCTGGCCAGCCAAATGCCCAAAATGCTGGAGAACCGCAGCACGGTGTGGTATCCGTTTGCCACGCACAAGGGCTTGGAGACGCAGGTGGATGGCTGGCTCAACAGCGTACGCGCCCGGGTGCGGTTCGGCGCGTTGTGCCCGCAACAGCAACGCGATGTGTGCGCAATTCTGGATGAAATGCGTTTGGTCAAAGACGCCCACGAGTTGACCATCATGCGACGCGCCTCGCAGATCAGCGCTCGCGCCCATGTGCGTGCCATGCAACGCAGCGCCACCATGCTGCGCGCGGGTCAAGAAGTGCGCGAGTACCACTTGGATGCTGAGCTGCTGCACGAATTTCGACAACACGGCTCACAGTACCCGGCTTATGGCTCCATCGTCGCAGCGGGCGCCAACGCCTGCGTGCTGCATTACCGCGCGGATGCCGGACTGATTCACAACGGCGATTTGGTGTTGATTGATGCCGGTTGCGAGTTGGACGGCTATGCCTCAGACATCACCCGCACCTTCCCTGCCAACGGCACGTTCACCGGCCCGCAGCGGCTGCTGTACGACCTGGTGCTGGCCTCGCAAGACGCGGCCGTGGCCGCGACACGCGCCGGGGCCCGATTTATTGAGCCGCACGAAGCCACCGTCAAAGTGCTGGCGCAGGGCTTGCTCGATGTGGGCTTGCTCGATAAAAACAAGGTGGGCAATGCGCAGGACGTGATCGCCAACCGCAGCTACTTTCAGTTCTACATGCACCGCACTGGCCACTGGCTGGGCATGGACGTGCACGATTGCGGCAGCTATGTCGAGCCTTCCGAGGTGGGCCAAGTGAGCGAGCGTAAAGACCCCTTGAGCGGCGAGATCATCAAAGACCGACCCAGCCGCGTGCTGCAGCCCGGCATGGTGCTGACCATTGAGCCGGGTTTGTATGTGCGTCCGGCACCGGGTGTGCCTGAGCAGTTCCACAACATCGGTATTCGCATTGAAGACGACGCGGTGGTCACGGCCACCGGGTGTGAGTTGATCACCCGCGATGTGCCGGTCAAAGCGGATGAGATCGAAGCCTTGATGCGGGCTTGAGCCGATGACCATGGGGCAATTGGTGCACATCAACCTTGGCAAGGTCCGCCCTTTGCGTGTCGGAGAGCGTAAGCTGATGTCGGCGATCGGTAAAACCGAGGTTGCCGGCCCGGTCTGCGTTGGCCTTTTGGGCTTAGCGGGCGATGACCAAGCCGATTTGTCGGTGCACGGCGGGTTGGACAAAGCGGTCTACGCCTTTCCGCTAGAGCATCTGGCGTATTGGCAACAACAACGCGCAGCCCACAGTGTCAGCCTGTTTGAAGCGACCGATGAAACCTTGCCACCCGGCTTTGTAGGCGAGAACCTGAGCTTGATGGGCTTGCGCGAAGACGCGGTGTACATCGGTGACCGACTGCACTTTGTCGACTGCGTGCTGCGCGTGACCCAGCCGCGTGAGCCCTGCGGCAAATTCAATGCGGTGATGGGTTATGCCCAAGCTGCGCGCGACATGGTGCGAAGCGGCTGCTGCGGTTTTTACTTGGCGGTTGAGCGCGTGGGCACGCTGCAGTCCGGCGAAACTTTTGAGTTGGTGCCTGGCGCGCGCCAGATTTCAATTGCGCAAGCGCTGGCACTGAAGCGGCACAAACACATGCGTTGAAAATTGGATGCGCGTTGATGCGCTTTTATTTGTGCCTTAAAGTTAAAAGTGCAATGCTCGCCTCAGCCTATTGACGAATCAAGGGCTTGTTCTTTACAGGTCTAAAATAAACACCACGCACCTGCAGCCAGCCTGACCCGGGCTTGGTACTGCATAACAGGAGACCGCGAATGACGACCAACAAGGTCAAAGCCGAAGAAAAACGCACGCAACTCCGCAATGCTGCCCTCGAATACCACGAATTTCCCACCCCCGGCAAGATTGCCATCTCCCCCTCCAAGCAGCTGATCAACCAGCATGACCTGGCGCTGGCTTACTCGCCAGGTGTCGCAGCGCCGTGTGAAGAGATCGTCAAAGACCCCGCAGCTGCTTTCAAATACACCAGCCGCGGCAACTTGGTCGGCGTGGTCACCAATGGCACTGCCGTGTTGGGCTTGGGCGACATAGGCCCATTGGCAAGTAAGCC
Source organism: Limnohabitans sp. Rim8 (assembly GCA_945901045.1). Classification (GTDB taxonomy): domain Bacteria; phylum Pseudomonadota; class Gammaproteobacteria; order Burkholderiales; family Burkholderiaceae_C; genus Limnohabitans_A. The sequence continues at coordinate 8,667 of CAMDKK010000085.1, read as the reverse complement.
GGTGATGGAGGGCAAAGCCGTTTTGTTCAAGAAGTTTTCGGGTATCGATGTTTTTGACATCGAGATCAACGAAAAAGATCCGGACAAACTGGTGGAGATCATCGCCTCGTTGGAGCCTACGTTTGGCGGCATCAACCTCGAAGACATCAAGGCGCCTGATTGCTTTTACATTGAGCGCAAATTGCGCGAACGGATGAAGATCCCGGTCTTTCACGACGACCAGCACGGCACGGCCATTGTGGTAGGTGCCGCCCTCCTGAACGGCCTGAAAGTCGTGGGCAAAGACCCCCAAAAAATCAAACTCGTTACCTCAGGCGCCGGGGCTGCGGCCTTGGCCTGTTTGGGTTTGCTGGTCAAGCTGGGTATTCCGCGCGAAAACATTTGGGTCACCGACCTGGCGGGGGTGGTCTATGCGGGTCGTACCGAGTTGATGGACGAAGACAAGATTCAGTTTGTACAAAAGACAGACCTGCGCACGCTCAAAGAAGTCATTGCTGGCGCGGATGTGTTTTTGGGGTTGTCAGCAGGGGGTGTGCTCAAGCAAGACATGGTCAAGTCGATGGCCGCTAATCCACTGATTTTTGCGTTGGCCAACCCGAACCCCGAAATCGATCCTGAGGACGTCAAGGCGGTGCGTGACGACGCGATCATGGCTACCGGGCGGACTGATTACCCCAACCAAGTCAACAACGTGCTGTGCTTTCCGTACATCTTTCGGGGTGCCTTGGATTGTGGGGCGACGACCATCACGGAAGAAATGGAGATTGCTTCGGTTTACGCGATTGCTGAATTGGCGCAGGCCGAACAAAGCGAAGTGGTCGCTGCAGCCTATGCCGGCGAACCTTTGGTGTTTGGTCCCGAGTATTTGATTCCCAAGCCATTTGACCCGCGATTGATGATAAAAATCGCTCCTGCCGTGGCCCAAGCGGCTGCCGACAGCGGTGTGGCCGAGCGCCCCATAGCCGACATGGACGCCTACCGTGAGCGCCTGCAAAGCTTTGTCTACGCCTCAGGCAACACAATGAAGCCGATTTTTACCGCCGCCAAGCGGGCCTTGAAAAAACGGGTTGCATTTTGTGAAGGTGAAGAAGAGCGCATTTTGCGTGCCGCGCAAATCGTGGCCGATGAGGGCTTGGCCCGTCCCACGCTCATCGGCCGCCCTGGGGTGATCGCCGAGCGTATCGAGAAGTTTGGCCTGCGCATGAAAGAAGAGCTGGACTATGACGTGGTCAATGTGGAAATGGACCATCGCTACCGTGATTTCTGGCAAACCTACCACCGCATGACTGAACGCAAAGGCGTGACCATGCAAATTGCCAAAATCGAAATGCGCCGCCGCCTTTCGCTGATTGGCGCCATGTTGCTGCACAAAGGCGACGTGGACGGCATGATTTGTGGCACCTGGGGCACCAACCCCATGCATTTGAGCTATGTTGACCAAGTGATCGGCCGTCGCGCAGGGGTTAACACTTATGCCTGTATGAATGGCCTGATGTTGCCTGGGCGTCAGATCTTCATTGTGGACACCCATGTGAACTACGACCCCACGGCCGAGCAGTTGGCTGAAATCACGGTCATGGCGGCCAACGAAATGCGCCGTTTTGGTTTGCGACCCAAGGCAGCCCTGTTGTCACACTCCAATTACGGCTCGTCCAACGAACCCAGCGCGGTTAAAATGCGCCAGGTTCTGGCTTTGCTGCAACAGCGTGCGCCCTGGCTCGAAGTGGATGGCGAAATGCACGGCGATTTAGCGCTGGACGGTGCTGCGCGTCAGATCGTTATGCCCAACAGCGCTTTGGTTGGCGATGCCAATTTGTTGGTCATGCCCAATATTGATGCAGCAAACATCGCCTACAACCTTCTGAAAACCGCAGCCGGTGGCAATATTGCCATTGGTCCGGTCTTGTTGGGCGCCGCCAAACCAGTGCATATTTTGACTCCCAGCGCCACTGTGCGTCGGATTGTGAATATGACTGCACTCACAGTTGCAGAAGCAAACGTTAGTCGTTAAGGCGTTTAAAGACAGTAAATACTAACTTTTCTGTCAAATAACCCGCAAGGGCTTGCCTATTCATTGGGCAAGCCCTTGCTTTTTCCCCCAGCTTGCGGCACACTCACGCCTTCGGATTTTCGGGTTTACCCGCAGGTCTGTGAAAGGTTGTTTTCATGGTTTTCGACAGAGTGATCCGTCAGGTTCAGTTTTTAGGGGGTCTGTCCCTGTTGTGGCTGTTGTTGGTTTGCCCTGTGCAGGCCAAAGCGGTTCCAGATGTTGTGGACGTCACCATCGGGTTGATGCAATTGCCCAAAGAAGGGCAAGAGACCTACAGGCTGATCCACCAGGGTGGACCCTTTCCTTACGAAAAGGACGGTGTGGTGTTTGGCAACCGGGAACGGTTGTTGTCCGCCAAACCGCGTGGTTATTACCACGAATACACCGTGAAAACGCCAGGAGAAAGATCCAGGGGTGCGCGTCGCATTGTGTGTGGTGGTTTGGAGGTAAGTAAACCTCAAAACTGCTATTACAGCGACGATCACTACGCGAGCTTTCGCGAGATTGTGGATAAAAAATGAGTGTTTTTGTGCTGTCCTATCGGACTGCGCAAAGGCAAATTGAGAAAGAGTCCCCAGGCTTGTACAGCTGGAGGACGAATTGAATAACAGCCAAAAGCTGAAGTTTTTTTGACTATAGAAAGAGCCGCGGAGATGGATACGCCACTTCGTCAAGACCCAGAAACACCTCTTAAAGGTGTACGGACGAACATCGTCCAGTCGATTCGCGCATTCCGCGTGAGCGACTTGCAAGAAGCAGCCCAAGGTCTGGGGCATCACTTCTTGTTCGCCAATTTGTCCAGTGCGCAAAGCAAACAAGATGTACTCGATTTGATTGCGGGCCAGTTCACACTGCCCTCGCATTTCGGTAAAAACTTCGACGCTTTGTACGATTGCATGACCGACCCATTGCACAAGTCGGGCCCACAGCCTGGTTTTATCGTGGTGCTCGAGCAAATTCCTGCGAACGCCAAATTTGACAAGGAGGCGCGCGAACAGTTGCTCGATATTTTCCGCGACACTGCCGATTACTGGGGGGACAGGAAGATACCCTTCCGATGCTTCTATTCTTTTCTGTAGCCCGTTCTGCACAAGCTAGCCAAGCAGAACGGGCGAATGAGGCTCACAGCGATGTGACCCTCACGGCAGAAGAGTTGGAACCCGGTGAGAAAATGCCGACCGATAAACTGGTCGACGTGTCACCTCTGGCGCTGCGCATGAGCAGTCCTTTCAATTCAGGTTACTGGTTGGCGGCAGCTTAAATCAGTGCTTTGCAGACAGTAAAAAGCCCGCTCTCGAGCGGGTTTTTTAATGATGCGCCGCGCATGGGTGCATGCTTTGATTGAATCAATGCGCTGGGTCTTCAAGCTGTTTGCGCTAAAGCGACAAACTCTTCAACTGGGACTTCTTCGGCACGCCGCTGCACATTGAACTCTCCGGCAAAGTTGCGCTGCGTGAGCCAAGCGCCCAAAGTATGGCGCAGTAATTTGCGGCGTTGGCTGAAAGCCACTTGCACCAACTCTTGAAGCAATTTGGGGTTGATGGGGGTTGGCGCAGCCCGTGGCACCATGCGCACCACGGCACTGTCAACACGTGGAGGCGGCTCAAAGCTCTGGGGCGGCACAAACAGCACATCCTGCATGGCATAGCGCCACTGCAGCATGACGGAGAGTCGGCCGTAAGCCGCCGTGGAAGGCTTGGCGACCATGCGGTCGATGACTTCTTTTTGCAGCATGAAGTGCTGGTCCTCGATCACGTGCACATGTTCAAGCAAGTGAAACAAAATCGGTGTGGAGATGTTGTAGGGCAGATTGCCCACTACACGCAGCATGGGGGCATGGGTGGTACGGGCCCGCGTAGAAGGCAGCGATGCAACGCGTGCCGCCAGGTCAGTGAAGTCCACCCGCAGCACATCAGATTCGACTACCGTCAATTGGGTGTGTGACCGCAGACGGTTCGCCAAATCACGGTCTAATTCAATCACAGTGAGATGGCCCAAGCGCTCAACCAAGGGTTGCGTCAAAGCGGCCAGGCCCGGCCCGATTTCGACCATGGGGTCGCCAGCTTGCGGGTTAATTTCGTCGACGATGGCATCGATGATGCCGTGGTCCGAAAGGAAGTGTTGACCGAAACGTTTACGCGGAATGTGTTTCATTGAGGGGCGTCGCGCATTTCAACGAATGCACGACCGCGCAGGTCCTCTTGCCAAGTGGTGAAAGCTTCGTCGAGTTTTTTCTCCCGCAACACGTTGCGCGCCATCTCACGTTGTTCGCTTGCACTGATGGGCACTTCGCGACGTTCGGTAACTTCAATCAGGTGCACGCCGAACCGGGAAACCAAGGGCTCCGAGACTTGGTTGGGTGGCAAGCGGTTCATCACTTGTTCAAACTCCGGTACAAACTGACCTGAACTGCTCCAACCCAAGTCGCCGCCGCTCATGGCGCTGCCATCTTGAGAATATTCACGGGCCATGGCCGCAAAGGTAGTCTGCTCTGAACTGATGTTTTGTTTGATTTTCTGAAGTTGGTCTTGGGCTTGTGACTGCGTCAAATCGGGGCGGATTCGCAGCAAAATATGGCGCGCGCGTGTCTGAGTAACCATCACGGGCGGGGCTTCGCCTTGGCGTTTTTCAAGCACCTTCAAAACATGAAATCCAGCGCCAGAACGAATGGGTCCTGCAATATCGCCCACTTTCAAATTGAGTGTGTTGTCGACAAACAAAGTGGGGTAGCGCTCGGATGGGCGCAAGCCCATGGCTCCGCCATTGGGGACTGTGTCGCCCATGAACTCATTCACCAATTTAGCAAAATCTTCGCCGGTACGGGCTCGACGGGCAGCTGTGTCAGCACGGGCTTGCAAAGCCGTGATTTGGGCTTCGGTGCTGTCTTCCGGAACGGGCAAGACAAGCATGGCCAGGTTCAAATCGACCCCCATGGGAGAAGGGGTTCCCCGTTGGTCGCGTAAAAACTGCGCCACCTCATTTTCACTGATACGGACCTGGGCTTCAACTTCACGCTCACGCAGGCGAGTCAGGATCAGCTGGTTGCGAAGTTGCGTCCGAAAAGCGGTCAAACTCGAACCCTCTTGGGTCAATTTGGCGCGCAACTGGTCTTTGTCCATTCGATTTTGACGCGCCACGGAGGCCTCGGCCAGATCGACGGCGTCCTCCTCTATGCGAATGCCTGATTCGCGGGCTTGCTGAAGTTGTACTTTGTCATTGATCAATTGATTCAGCGCCTGTTTGGCCAATTCTTGGGACGACGGTTTGGGCATGCCCTCGGGCCATTGCGTTTCCATCCGGGTTCGTTGTTGTTGCACTTCGTTGTTGGTAATCGGTTCAGAATTGACCACCGCCACAATGAAGTCGGCTGACCGTGAAATCACGGGTTTGACCATGGTCGTTTGGGCCTGCACAAAGTTGAATCCGCTGAGGACCAGACCCCATGACAGGAGGACTGCCTTGAACGCAAAGGGTACGCGGGGGAGGAAAAAGCAAATGGCTGATTTATTCATATTGAAGGAACCGACTGGGGGGCACCATATCTTCGCGCAAAAATTGATAACGTGGAATATTGTCGCGCAAGGTTTTCAGGGGACTGGAGCCGATACGGGCCAAGCCCACAAACTCCAACTGGAAAAGCAATCGGCTGGTTGACGTTGAGACGGTACTTTGCAAGCGTTCAAACACCACCCGGCCTAGCCAGCAACCGGCGTCAAACTCAAAACCGTAAATGGAGTCCACCATCCGGTTGTCTTTCAAGCTGAAGTTCATTCGGCCCACGCTGTACCAGCGCCCAGGGCCCAGGCCTTGACCGGGTTCGGACGGCAGCGAATTTTCTTGCGCAGCTGACCACCTGAAATCACCCAAAGGCCATTGCCATCCCACGTCGATCTGCTCACTTTGATCTCTTGTCATTCGGTAAGCCATGTTCAAGACACGGTAGGGGGTGGGGCTGTACCGGGCCCCAACAGTGGTGCGCTCAGAACGATACGTTTGGTTGTTGAATTGAACCAGCGAGTCGAGTGACCAACGGTCATCCCAACGCACGCCTGCGCCCACGAGCATGTCACTGAAGCCTTTGGCCACCAGGCTTTCACTCGGCAGGGTGACCCGTTGGTCATCAAACCGCAGGCGCTGTGCAAAGCCGAACTTGGCCAACTCGGCCCCGGTGTTAGCGTCCAGATAGCGACTGGTCACACCCAAGGTCAAGAGGTTGTTGTCGGCAACTCGGTCTTGACCCACATAAGGGTTGGCGCTGTAAATGGTAGACAGATTGAAGTCGGTCGCACCCGTGTCGTACAGCGGCAGCATGGATTGGTCTGCATAGGGTGTGCGCAGATAGAAAGCCCGTGGCTCCAGTGTTTGCCTGATGGCCCGGCCAAACACATTGGCGTCGCGCTCAAGGACCACACCGGTGTCCAAGCTGAAAGTTGGCAGCACGCGGTTGACACTGGTACGGCCATCGCTCAAAGGCGTATCGATTTGGTAGCGTGTAGCATGCAATTGGACTTTGGGGGTGATGAAACCCCACGGGCTGACAACAGGCATACTGACTTGGCTGTTGACATAGCTGCGCTGACCATTCCTCAAAACAGCGGTGGTACCCCCCGGGATGCGCGAATAATTGGTCTCAAACCGCGTGGTTTCGGCGGTGGTGGCGTAGTCCAGGCCATTCACATCCCAACGGGTGTGGCGCAACACGATTTGCGGTGTTCTGTCGTAAGGCGGCGTGATGGGTGAAGCTACATCCTGCAAGGTCTGCCAGCGCTGTACTTGGGCGGTCATCGACACGTCTTCTTGTGTCCATGACAAGGCGCCCGTTGAAGGCAGCAAGCGTTGGGTGAGAGACAAACCCGAGCGCGGAAAATCGCGCCAGTAATTGTCGTCACTTACACGGTTGAGGTTGAGTCCCAAGCCCACGCGGCCCAAAGCGTTCAGCCCAGAATCAAAACTGCCGTTGTGCTGCGCAGAAACCCCCCAGCGTGCTTGGTTTCGCAAAGCGTCACTGGGCATCAAATTGATCAGGCTTTTGCCTTGGTATGTCTCTTCAAGGTAGCGAAACTCGGTGTCTACAGCCACGCCCCGTTTGGACTTCACCGTGGTGGTCACGGTGGCATCCCGGTTAGGGGCAATATTAAGGTAATAGGGCGTTGCCACTTCGAGGCCGCTGACAGAGTCGATGCCCATGGTGGGGGTCAAAAAACCGGATTTGCGATCGGCTGTCAAGGCAAAACTCAACGAGGGCACCGCCAGTATGGGGACGTCCATGAACCTGAGTTGCATGCTTTGCGTTTGTGCCTCGGACTCTTCGTCGTCCAAACTCAGTCGGGCTGCTTTGAGCACCCAGTCAGGCAACCAACTCGGGCCTGGCAGTCGGGTACAGGTGGTGTAAGTAGCGTTGTGGATGATGACGCGCTTGGCATCGACAAACTCGATGTTTTGCGCTTGACCATGCCCCCCCTTGCTCAAAACAAAAGTGGGGGCTTTAAATTGGCCTTGAAAGGTATCGGCCTGCAGTTCCAATTGGGGCCCTTCAAAGCGGTTGCCATCGCGTGAAATACGCACTTGTCCTTGGGCTTTGAGCGTGTCTTGGGTTTGATCGTACTCAATGCGGTCGGCCTTAACGGACAAGCCGGATCGGCGCAAACGCGCATTGCCTTCGATCACCACATCCAGATCGGGTCGACCCGTGATGCTTTGGCCCTCCAGAAACACCGGGGATTGGTTGCGCTCCTTGTCGGAAATTCTTTCTTCCAACATCGGGCTGATGCGCAAGACAGGGGCAATCTCAGTTGTCGCGCCCGTGCTTGGCTTGGTTTGCGCGCTGGCCTGAAAAGACAAAAGGCAGCAAACGGCCCAACAGACAGGGCCAAAGCCCATGGCCGAACCTGACGCACGCGAGGTCATGACAGCAGGTGTGGCCGCAAGGAACAGAGGCAATCGGGACAAAACGTCAAAAAAGAGCGAGAAAAGAAAGGGATCGCATTTGCCTCAGGCACATGCAGGGGTTTGTAGAATGGATTATCCACGAGTGCAAGCACTCTCACCCTTTTGACTATTAGACCGTGACAACTCTTTACACCCCCGCATCTGATGCGCCACCTGCCAGTGCGAATGTGACTTGGGCAGATCCCCAAAGACAGGCCGCTTTTGGGGCATGGTTGAGTCGAATTTCAGCTGCGCAAGGTCTTGTGCCTGCCACGGTCCGCATTGCTTCAGCCGATGCCAGTTTTCGCCGTTATTTACGCGTCGACACTGATGTGGGCGTCAGCCGCATCATCATGGATGCACCGCCAGACAAAGAAAACTGCCAACCCTTCGTACAGGTAGCCGAATTGATGCACGCGGCAGGCCTCAAGGCACCGCAGCTGCTGGACTGGGACGCAGCCCAAGGTTTCATGCTGCTCTCCGATCTGGGGGGGACGACCATGATGGAGGCGATTGACACGGAAAATCCTCAGGCCAATTTGGCTTTGTACTTGCAAGCTGTGGACGCTTTGATTGATTGGCAACTCGCCTCCAAACCCGGCGTGTTGCCTGCTTATGACGCGGCCTTGCTCAGCCGCGAGTTGAGCTTGTTTCCCGATTGGTATTTGACGCAACACCGTGGCCTGAAG
>CAMDKK010000084.1 GCA_945901045.1 Limnohabitans sp. Rim8 | reverse complement strand
CCCTTTATGCATTCGCCCATGGCCATGGGTGTGTGCTCCGTGTTGCTGGGCTTTACATTGGGTGTGGTGCAGCCCATGGTGATGAGCACCTTGCACCAAATCACGCCACATCACCGTCAAGGCGAAGCGCTGGGGCTGCGGATCATGAGCGTCAACGCCTCCAGCGTTTTGATGCCCATGCTGTTTGGTGTAGCCGGTGCAGTAGTCGGCATTGGCCCTGTGTTTTGGCTGGTCGGTTTGGTCGTGGGGGCCGGCTCGCGCTCGGCATGGCATTTGCGCCCCCCACCTGCCGCGGATTGAGGCGCTGTTTTTCAGGCCGGCAGGCTGTAAAAGTCGCGGATCACCGCCCACGCCTGCGCGGCATCGTTCACGTAATGGAACAGCGACAGGTCTTCGGCAGAAATCGTGCCTTCGTCGACCAGCACTTGAAAATTCACCAATCGAGTCCAGTAGTCAGAACCAAACAACAAGACAGGGACCGGTTTGGCTTTGCGGGTTTGCACCAGCGTGAGGATTTCAAACAGCTCGTCCAAAGTGCCAAAGCCTCCGGGAAAGGCGACCAAGGCCTTGGCACGCATCATGAAATGCATTTTGCGCAAGGCAAAGTAATGGAACTTGAAGCTCAGGTGGGGCGTGACATAGGGGTTGGCCGATTGCTCATGGGGCAGGGCGATGTTCAGCGCCACAGACAGGGCGCCCACATCGTGGGCACCGCGATTGGCGGCCTCCATGATGCCCGGGCCTCCCCCCGTGCAAATGTACAAACGTTCGGATGCCGTCATAGTTTTGCAGGCTTCAGAAACATGCCGAGCAAAGGCGCGAGCCTCTTCGTAATAGTGCGCACCTTGCAAACCTTGCGCGGCCAGCTTCAATGCCTGGGGGTCCTTGCTGGCCTCGGCCTGGGCCAAGGACGCTTGGGCTGATTCGAGCGAAGGAAAACGGGCACTGCCAAAAACAACCACCGTATGCTCCACCCCGGCAGCCGTCTGGTCCAGGTCGGGTTTGAGCATTTCCAGTTGAAAACGAATCCCCCGCGCTTCCCGACGCAGTAAAAATTCAGGATCGGCAAAAGCCAAGCGGTACGCATTGGGTGCCAGAGGCTCACCTGCTGCCGCATGGGCTTGAAGTTCGGCCCAGGCGTCGGCGAGCGGGGAGTCTTTGATGTCTTGGGTAGATTGCATGAACGAATTGTGAAGCAATTGGTCGCCGTGAAAGGGATCGGGAGACGAAAAATGAAAAAGGCTCCAAACAGGAGCCTTTATGCACAAGCCTGAAAGTAATCAGACGCGCTTGCGGTACTCCCCCGTGCGGGTGTCGATTTCAATCTTGTCGCCTTGGGCCACAAACAAAGGCACAGGCACTTCCATGCCCGTGGCAATTTTGGCGGGCTTCATGACTTTGCCTGAGGTGTCACCTTTGACGGCGGGCTCGGTCCAGGTGATTTCGCGCACCACGCTGGTCGGCAATTCGACCGAGATGGCTTTTTCGTTGTAAAAAACAACTTCGAGTTCCATGCCGTCTTCCAGGTAGTTGAGCGCGTCACCCATGTTGGTGGCTTCGACTTCGTACTGGTTGAAGTCGGCGTCCATGCACACGTACATGGGGTCAGCAAAATAAGTGTAGGTGCAGTCTTTCTTGTCCAGAATGACCTGATCCATCTTGTCGTCAGCGCGGAACACGACTTCGGTACCGAAGTTGGCGATCAGGCTTTTCAGCTTCATGCGCACGGTGGATGAGCCACGGCCGCCACGTTGGTATTCGGTACGCAGCACGACCATGGGGTCTTTGCCGTGCATGATGACGTTGCCGACGCGAATTTCTTGAGCGGTTTTCATAGGATTTGGATCTGAAATGAAGAGAGGTGGCCTTGGGCCAAGCCCACTATTCTAACCTGCAGGGCACCCGGTTTCCGGGTTTCTGGGTGGCAGCATCATTCCCTTGCGGTCAGACCCTGCGCCAAAGCGCCCAACACAATGCCGCGCAAAGCCCACAGAATGTCGGTGTTGCCTGTGCCCAAAGCCGCAATGGCCAGCAGGTGGTGCTGCCAGCCGAATGGCAAGAGGGTGTTAGTGAGGGTCATAGTCAAAATAAATATGAATAATTTAGAATCAATATTTATGTAAAATGATCAATCCTATGTTCTTCAAAGGTATCCCATGAACCGATTTTTTATTTTTGCATTGTCAGTCAGTTTGACGTTTTTGAGTTCAGCTGTTTTTGCGCAATCTTCAACGACTTTTTCAGGCCAATGGAGGGGAACGACCCAAGCCCCCGACAATGGCAAAGAGATTCAATTTGAAGTGAACTTATCCGAAATGAATGGAACTTGGCGTTATTTTTCGTCAGGTTGGAAAGCCAACAAGTCACCGTGTTTGGGACGTGATTTTCCTTTGACTGTCAAAACCTTGCCAAATGGACGCTGGAAATTCCAGGTCGATGGTTCAAGTGTCATTTCGGGCTGTCCATCATTTGCGCTTACCCTAGAACAAACCAGTGAGCAAACCCTGTCCGGCGTGTTTGCCGATGGCAGGACTGCCGCTCTGAAAAAGCAATGAGATTGAGAGAGCTCACCGGCGCACGGGGGATGAATGTCTTGTTCGTGCGGCTGGCTTTGCCCTGTTAGCCTTTGGTGTGGGTGTCGAGGGTCAGTGATCGCTGAAGTTCATTGGCCAACTGGATCAGTTGGCTGTCTAGTGGACGTTGAGTCCGCAATTGCGACCTTGTGCGCTTGACCGCATGTCCCCAATCGCTGAGCGTGTTTGCTTGCAGTGGGAGCAGTTCCCCACCCTCTACCCCATTCCAAACCCGGTGCGCCCTTCGAAGAGTCTCCGGTGCCTGCATCCAGTCCAGAAACGCTTCGAGTTTGGCGTGGTGGGCGTTGTCGTCTTGCGGGTAAATGTGCCAGATGAAGGGCCGATCTGCCCACAGAGCCCGAACCAGTGAGTCTTCGCCGCGCACAAAGTTCAGGTCGCAGGCCCAAAGCATTTCGTCAAAGCCGTTTTGGTCGGTATAGGGCAGGGCGCTCCAGCTGGGGTGCACGGTCATGCCTGCCAGTGCGTGCTGCACCGCATCCAGCGGCCGGCCGGGCGTGACCAGCAGGTGGTGGGGCGTGCCCGCCAGTTGCGTCAGCAGTTGGGGCAGTGCGGTGGGTTCGTAGCAAAACAGGCTGATGAGAAGTACGTCCGGTGCCAAGTTGGGCGCGTAGATTTGCCGCCAAGCGATTCGGTCAAAGCCTTGCTTTCGGGCCTCTAGGTCGGCTTCACGCAGCAGACCACCCGTGCTATGCGTGAAGCCGGGGTAAAAAAAGTGCTGGGTCCAGCCTTTGGCGGGCCCGCTCATCACGGGCGAGGGCAGACGGTGCAGGCGTGGCACCCAGTCTTCGGCACTCAGGTATTCGAGGTTGATCCACGCCGGTTGCCTGGCGCGTGCGGCCTCAGCACAGGCTACAAAATGGGCCACAAAGGCCTCAGGCATGCGGCATCCAAAGGCTTCGATCCACACATCGGCGGGCGCCAAATCTGTCAGCGCAGAAGGGTCCGTGGCTTGAGTCCAGGGCCGAATTTCAGCACCCTGAATCAGCCCTGTGAAGGCGTCTGGCGCCATCCAGGCCAGAGCCGAGGGGTCGTCCACCCACAAGCGCACGGCATGGCCCTGTGAAAGCAATTGGCGGGACAGGCGCCAGCAGACCCCCAAGTCGCCGTGGTTGTCGATCACCGTGCAAAAAATGTCCCAGCGCATGGGCGGTATTGTGGCCTGAGTTGTTTCACAATAGCGGCCATGTCTGTGCATTCTGATCAATTGTTGTCTGAAGTCGCTGCCCTGCCGGGTTTGCCGGGGGTCTACCGTTACTTTGATGCCGAGGGTCAGGTGCTGTATGTGGGCAAGGCGAGGCATTTGAAAAAGCGCGTTTCAAGCTATTTTCACAAAGACCATGGCGGCACCCGCATCGGGCACATGGTCAGCAAAATAGTGCGCATGGAGACCACAGTTGTTCGTTCTGAGGCCGAGGCCTTGCTGCTGGAAAACAACCTGATCAAGACCTTGAACCCCAAGTTCAATATTTTGTTCAGAGACGATAAAAGTTACCCCTACCTCAAGATGACCGGGACCGTGGCGGCGTCAGCATTGAAGCCCCTAGGCAAGCGCGAGGGGGGGGCTTCACCCTTGGTGTTTTCTCGGGTTGCATATTACCGGGGTGCGGTTGAGAAAAAACACCATTATTTTGGACCTTTCCCGAGTGCTTGGGCGGTCAAAGAGTCCATTCAGTTGCTGCAAAAAGTCTTTCGCTTGCGGACCTGCGAAGACACGGTGTTTGCCAACCGCACAAGGCCTTGTTTGTTGTTTCAAATCAAGCGCTGCTCGGGGCCATGCGTGAACATGATCAGTCCTGAAAACTATGCGCAGGATGTCAGCAATGCCGAAAAATTCTTGCGTGGTGAAACCCAAATGGTGCTGCAAGAATTGGAGTCACGCATGATGGCGCACGCCGATCGTTTGGAGTTTGAGTTGGCGGCTGAAGCGCGCAACCAAATGACGGCTTTGTCCCGGGTGCTGCACCAGCAGTCGGTGGACACCACCACGGACACGGATGTCGATATTTTGGCGGTCAAAGTGCAGGGCGGGCGCGCCTGCGTGAATTTGGCCATGGTCCGCGGTGGTCGGCATTTGGGGGACCGACCTTATTTTCCGACACACGTTGAAGACGCCCACGCGATTTCTTCACTGATGGCAGAAAACGACGATGTTGAATGGACAGAACAATCGGCCGAAGCGCCGAACGAAAACGCACGCGCCAAGGCGGTGGAAATTCATGTTTTGGAAGCCTTTATTGCGCAACATTATTTAGGCGTACCCGTGCCCCCCGCCCTGATCACCAGTGAAGCCGTGAACAAGCACTTGATCGAAGCGCTCTCTTTGCAAAGCGGCGTCAAGGTTTCTGCCGTGCACAACCCGCGTGAACAGCGACGGACTTGGCTGGAGATGGCCGAGAAAAATGCAGCGATCCAATTGGCGCGCTTGCTGGCCGAAGAAGGCTCGCAGCAGGCGCGAACACGCGCTTTGGTCGAGGCCTTGGACTTGGCCCCCGATGACATGGACGCTTTGCGCATGGAATGCTTTGACATTTCGCACACGGCCGGCGAAGCCACCCAGGCGTCTTGTGTGGTGTTCCAAAACCACAAAATGCAAAACAGCGAGTACCGCCGTTACAAAATTGAGGGCATCACGCCCGGAGACGATTACGCCGCCATGCGGCAGGTGTTGACCCGTCGTTACGGCAAATTGGCCGAGGCGATTCGCACCGGAGAGACCCAGGTGCGGATGCCAGAAGTCGTGTTGATAGACGGTGGCAAAGGCCAAGTGTCCATGGCCCGCGAGGTGTTTGAATCCTTGGGCTTGGACTTGTCCCTGATCATCGGCGTCGAAAAAGGCGAAGGTCGCAAGGTCGGTCTGGAAGAGCTGGTCTTTGCAGATGGCCGAGAGAAGGTGTACTTGGGCAAAGATTCAGCCGCCTTGATGCTGGTTGCCCAAGTGCGTGATGAGGCGCACCGTTTCGCCATCACCGGCATGCGCGCCCAACGCGCTCGGGTGCGTGTGGGCGGCAGCCGAATTGAAGAAATTGCCGGCATTGGCCCCAAAAAACGTGCCCGATTGCTGCAGCGCTTTGGTGGAGCCAAAGGGGTTGAGGACGCTAGCGTGGAAGACCTGATGTCTGTGGAGGGTATTTCACATGAGCTTGCCGAGACAATTTACAACGCGCTGCACTGAACCCCAGGCCCTGGCCGTGCCACAATAAGCCCACATGTTCTACACCATTCCCACTCTCATGACTTTGGCGCGTATTGTGGCCATTCCATTGATCATTGGGGTGTATTACTTACCCATGGCGCAAGAAAACCGCAACCTGGTGGCCACCAGCATGTTTGTGTTGTTTGCGTTCACCGATTGGTTAGATGGCTATTTGGCCCGCAAGCTCAATCAGACCTCTGCGTTTGGTGCTTTTTTGGACCCGGTAGCCGACAAGTTTTTGGTCTGTGCCGCTTTGCTGATGTTGGTTGAAATGCACCGTGTGCATGTGCTGGTCGCGCTGGTCATCATTGGCCGAGAAATCGCCATTTCCGCTCTGCGTGAATGGATGGCGCAATTGGGTGCTGGCAAAAGCGTGGCTGTGCACATGGTGGGCAAACTCAAAACCACGGTGCAGATGGTGGCCATTCCGTTCTTGTTGTTTGACGGCATGTTGTTCAACTTGATTGATACCCGCCAATGGGGAGAGGTGTTGATCTTGCTTGCCACCTTGCTGACCATTTGGTCGATGGTGTACTACATTCGCAAGGCGCTGCCCGAAATTCGTGCCCGAGTGAAATGAGCGAACTCCAAGCCCGCATCACTTGGGTGCGTGCGATGCCTGCCGTGTTTGTGCTCATTTGGAGTACTGGCTTTATCGTTGCGCGTTTTGGCATGCCGCATGCCCCCCCTTTTAGTTTTTTATGCCTGCGTTATGTCTTGTCCATAGCCTGTTTTTTGCCTTGGATTGTGTGGGCCAAAGTGTCTTGGCCGCAAAGCCGGACCCAATGGCTGCATCTGTCGGTGACAGGCATTTTGATGCACGCCGGGTATTTGGGCGGTGTTTGGGCGGCAGTCAAAGCAGGCATGGGATCCGGTCTTTCTGCGCTGATCGTTGGACTTCAACCTGTGTTAACGGCCATTTGGCTTTCGGCCATGCAGGCCAGAGCGGATCGCTCATCCCTCGAAATCCCTGGCACCCCGGTCATCAGTGCGGTGACATCGCGTCAATGGTTGGGCTTGGCGCTGGGCTTTGCCGGTTTATTGATGGTGGTCTGGCACAAACTGACCCAAGGCAGCGCGATGGACCATGTCAATATTTTGAACATCAGTTTTGCCGTGTTGGCCTTGCTGTGCATCACGGCGGGCACCTTGTACCAAAAGCGCTATGTGCAGCCCTGCGACGTCCGCAGCGCCAACACAGTGCAACTGTTGGCCGCAGCCTGTGTGACTTTGCCCCTGGCTTTGCTGGAGTCCGAAACCGTGAACTGGGGCCCTGACATGATGGGCGCCATGGCATGGTCAGTGCTTGGTCTGACTTTGGGCGGAAGCTCTTTGCTCTACCTGTTGATACAGCGTGGCGCGGCGGCCTCGGTCAGCAGTTTGATGTATTTGGTGCCCCCTTCCACGGCTATCATGGCGTGGTTGTTGTTTGACGAACCGATCACGGCCATCACTTTGGCGGGTACTGCGCTCACGGCCTTGGGTGTGAGTCAAGTCGTGCGCACCCCAAAGCGATAAAGCTTGCTTGGCGAGCCCCCATTTTTGTAAAGGATTTTTGATGACAAAACACCGCATTGCAGTGATACCCGGTGACGGTATCGGCAAAGAAGTCATGCCCGAAGGTTTGCGCGTCATGGACGCGGCAGCACGCAAATTCGGCATTGATTTGCATTTCGACCATTTTGACTTTTCCAGCTGGGACTATTGCGAAAAGCACGGCAAGATGCTCCCCGACAACTGGAAAGACCAGATCGGTGGTCACGAAGCCATTTACTTTGGCGCTGTGGGGTGGCCTGACAAAATTGCAGACCACGTTTCGCTCTGGGGCTCTTTGTTGTTGTTCCGACGCGAGTTTGACCAGTACATCAACTTGCGCCCCGCGCGTTTAATGCCCGGCATCATCGCGCCTGTGGTACGCCGTGACGGATCGCCCCGGTTGCCCGGCGAAATCGACATGTACATCGTGCGCGAAAACACCGAAGGTGAGTACTCCAGCATTGGCGGACGCATGTACCCTGGCACCGAGCGCGAAATCGTGATGCAAGAAACCGTGATGTCCCGTATTGGTGTTGACCGTGTGTTGAAATTTGCCTTCGAATTGGCGCAATCACGGCCCAAAAAACACCTGACCAGTGCCACCAAATCCAATGGGATCGCCATCACCATGCCTTACTGGGACGAGCGTGTGGTCGAAATGGCCAAGAACTACCCCGGCGTCAACGTTGACAAGTTCCACATCGACATCTTGACTGCCCACTTTGTGCAGCGGCCTGACTTTTTTGATGTTGTTGTTGCCAGTAATTTGTTTGGCGACATCTTGAGCGACTTGGGCCCTGCCTGCACGGGCACCATTGGCATTGCGCCCAGTGCCAACCTCAACCCCACACGATTGATGCCATCCTTGTTTGAGCCGGTGCATGGCTCCGCACCTGATATTGCGGGCCAACAAATCGCCAACCCTATTGGTCAGATCTGGTGTGGCGCCATGATGCTGGAGTTTTTGGGTTACAAGCAAGCCCATGACGCCGTCTTGGCCGCCATCGAAAAAGTGTTGGAGCCGCAAAGTGGGGCACCACGCACCCCTGATATCGGTGGAACTGCCTCGACCCGCGATGTGGGCCAAGCCATTGCCGACGCCCTTTGAAGCGAATGGCTGACCCCGTTCGCCTGGAGTTCAGAATTTTTTGATGGGCTCCGCGATAAGCGCTTTGTTTGGACATAGAATTCGACCCGCGCCACTTTTTACAGAGTCACCTCATGAATAAAACAGAATTGATTGAGCACATTGCCAAGCAGGCAGATATTTCAAAGGCAGCATCAGGCCGTGCCCTTGAAGCAGTCATCGGTGCCGTGCGTACCACCTTGAAAAAAGGTGGTACCGTTTCTTTGGTTGGTTTTGGCTCTTTTGCTGTGACCAAAAGGGCTGCTCGCGCGGGCCGCAACCCGCGAACCGGTGCTGTGATTAAAATCAAATCTGCCAAAGTTCCAAAATTCCGTCCGGGCAAAGCGTTGAAAGACGCTTTGAACTGATACAGTGTTCAGGTGGGGCGCTTAGCTCAGTTGGTAGAGCGGCTCCTTTACACGGAGTAGGTCGGCGGTTCGAGACCGTCAGCGCCCACCACCACCGACAATGGCGAACAGTGTGTTCGCCATTTTTTTTGCAATGAGTTTTTCTCTCAGAGAGATCGCGCATGTTTGATTTTGTACGCAACAACACCAAGATGATGATGGGACTTTTGTTCTTGCTCATCATTCCTTCCTTTGCGATGTTTGGCATGGACGGCTACACCCGGTTCAATGATCAAGGCGCCGTGGTGGCTCATGTGGATGGCAACAAAATCAACCAGGCGGATTGGGACAATGCCCACAAACGCGAAATCGAGCGGATTCGGGCCCAGATGCCCAACGTCGACGCTAAGTTGTTTGATTCGCCAGAGGCTCGCTACGCCACCTTGGACCGCATGGTGCAAGATCAGGTGTTGGTGGCTGCTGCCAAGAAACTCCAACTGACCACCAGCGATGCCCGATTGGCACGTGAACTGCAGCAAAATCCCGCCATCGCATCCTTGCGCGGCGCGGATGGCAAGCTCGACATGGAGCGTTATCGCCAATTGGTGGGCAGCCAAGGCCTGTCCCCCGAAATGTTTGAGGCCCAAGTTCGCAATGACTTGTCGACCCGTCAGGTCATGCAAGGCTTTCAGTATTCAGCCTTCACTTCCAAGGCGCAGGCCGAAGTGGGTTTGAATGCGTATTTTCAGCGCCGAGATGTGCAGATCCAACGTTTCTCACCTGCAGAATTCTTGAGCAAAGTCCAAGTTTCTGAAGATGACGTGAAAGCTTATTACCAAAGCAACGCGGCAAACTTCAAGTCACCCGAGTCAGCAGATGTTGAATACCTGGTGCTGGATCTGGAGTCTGTGCGCCAAAACATCACCGTCAACGAGGCCGATCTGAAAACCTATTACGAGCAAAACGCTCAAAAAATGGCAGCCAAAGAAGAGCGTCGTGCCAGCCACATTTTGATCAATGCTCCCAAAGACGCTTCCGCAGCGGACAAACAAAAAGCCAAAACCAAAGCCCAAGAACTGTTGGACCAAGTGCGCAAGAAGCCTGCTGCTTTTGCCGAGTTGGCGAAACAAAATTCGCAAGACCCCGGATCGGCCAGCAAAGGGGGAGACCTCGATTTTTTCCCGCGTGGCGCCATGGTCAAACCTTTTGACGATGCGGCCTTTGCGCTCAAAAAGTCAGAAATCAGCGAGGTCATTGAGTCTGATTTTGGCTACCACATCATTTTGCTGACGGACATCAAAACGCCCAAAACCAAGAGTTTCGAAGAGATGCGCCCGGAGATGGAAGCCGAGCTGAAAAAACAACAAGCCCAACGTAAGTTTGCAGAGTTGGCCGAAACCTTTACCAACGGCGTGTACGAGCAAGCAGAAAGCCTCAAGCCTGTGGCTGAGCGCTTGAAGCTGACGGTGCAAAAGGCATCGCAAGTGACCCGCAACCCAGCTCAGGGGGTTAAAGGCCCCTTGGCCAACAGCAAGTTTTTGCAAGCACTTTTTTCTGAAGACGCTACCCAAAAGCGCCGCAACACCGAAGCCGTTGAAATTGGACCCAGCATGCTGGCTGCAGGTCATGTTGTCAGCTACACGCCCTCAGCGACACGGCCTCTGGCCGATGTGAAAGACCAGGTGCGCAAGCAGTTGGAGCAAGAGCGCGCAGCCAACATGGCGCGAGAAGCAGGCAAAGCCCGCTTGGCAGCTTGGAAAGTCAATGCCGATGGCGCTGCTTTAGGTGCATCGCTCGTTATTTCGCGCGATCAACCTCAGAATCAAATGCCAGCGCTGGTGGATGCCGCTTTGCGCACCTACACTGCCACTTTACCTGCTTGGACAGGGGTTGACTTGGGCGAGCAAGGCTATGCCGTGATTCGTGTCAACAAAGTGCTGGCCCGCGAACTCGACAGCAAAGAAAAAGTCCAACAAGCCCAGCAGCAATACACGCAACTGTGGGCCGCCGCCGAGGCGCAGGCTTACCTTGCGCAATTAAAGCAACTTCTGAAGGTTGAAATAGTGGTGCCTAAGCCCAACAAGGCGACTGGCAAAACCGAGCTTGTTTCGAAAAATGAGTGACCCACTGAGTTATAATTTACCCCTACGGTGGCTGTAGCTCAGTTGGTAGAGTCCAGGATTGTGATTCCTGTTGTCGTGGGTTCGAGCCCCATCAGCCACCCCAAGTCAATCAAGCACTTAGCCCAGCCCTCACCGGCTGGGCTTTTTGCTTGTGCGCCCAGCATGTGCGCGCTCCTACGGGTGCAATTCTCGTCGCAAGTTGATCACGTCGAGCGATGTGAAGCGCAACTGCATGAGGGCGACCGAGTGTGGGAAGGAAGCGTGGAACATAAACTGTGAGCCGATGAACAAGAATCGGATACGAGGCCCTGCCAAGCAGGGCGACTGGGCGTAAAACCAAGAAGCTCTTGTGATCAAAGCGAGGTGGTGTATATCCGGCGGTTGCGCAGTGAAGGAGTGCGGCTCTTACCTGGGGAGATCTCACCTCACGCCTGAAAGGGCGACGATGTCGAGTCGGCGTGAGAAGTCAGCAGTGGTCGTAGTAGCGCAAGTCGGTGGCCGATGAGGCATCACCAAAAGCGCCAAGGACCTAACGTGAGGAAGTGTTCGAGGACAGGGGTATGTCAAAGGTCATGCATCAGATGTCAGCACATGCTGAGCGGGCAGGCGTAGCTCGGGGTGAAGCCCTGCGTTATCCTGTCAGTGATGAAACCCAAGGCACGACCTATGAGACCGAAGGCACAGGGTCAGGGCTTTTACTGCAAGCGCTGACAAGACAGAATCTGCTCAAAGCGATGAAGCGGGTTAAGGCCAACAAAGGGGCGGCAGGGGTAGACGCAATGGACATTGACCAAACCGCTGAATACCTAAAGCACCACTGGCCCCGAATCCGCGCAGAGCTTTTGGCGGGGACATACCGGCCAAGTCCGGTCAGACGGGTGGCGATTGCTAAACCGGGTGGTGGCGAGCGAGAGCTTGGCATTCCCACGGTGGTGGATCGGCTGATTCAACAAGCGCTACTTCAAGTGCTTCAGCCATTAATTGATCCCACATTCAGCGAGCACAGCCACGGCTTTCGGCCCGCCCGCAGAGCGCACGACGCGGTACTTGCCGCGCAGTCGTTCGTGCAATCGGGCAAGAAAGTGGTGGTGGATGTTGACTTAGAGAAGTTCTTTGACCGCGTCAACCATGACATCTTGATCGAGCGCTTAAGTAAACGCATTCACGATGCAGGTGTAATCCGCCTCGTGCGCGCGTAACTGAACAGCGGCATCATGATCAATGGTGTGGTTCTAGATCGGGAAGAAGGAACGCCGCAAGGCGGCCCCTTAAGTCCCCTCTTGGCCAACGTCATGCTCGATGAAGTAGACAAAGAACTTGAAAGGCGGGGCTACAGCTTTGCGCGTTACGCGGATGACTGCAATGTCTACGTAGGCAGTCGCAAGTCGGGCGAGCGGGTGATGTGAGTACGGTCACGAATCCTGATGGCCTTTGGTGCCGTGGCGGTCAAGATTCGTGATGGGAATTGGGTGACCCCCCGCAAGAAACTTGATTAATATGTTGCCGCCGACTGAAAACTGACCCGTGGGTCAATATTCAATCGGCGCCATAGCCGCAGGACTCCTGCCAGCCGAGTCGGCCCAGGCTGGGGGTCTCTACTCCGTAACCGCCGAAATTTCCGCCAAGGGGTTTGTAAGCCCAAACCGGCAGAATTTGTCCAATTCTTGAACTCGTCAGCGACTCCCAGTCAATTCCCCCCAATCAGCGCTCTTCGCGTGTGTGCCAGATCCGTAAGATGAAGACTGTGGACTCGACCAACTCGTAGCGCATTTCGTAGTTGCCGACGATGATGCGACGCACCTCGCGCGGCAAATATTGCTCCAGTTGTCGGCCGCTTTGGGGACGCTCGAGTAGCTGCCTGGGTGCCACAGTCAAGGTTTGTGCCGCGCGAGCAGCGGAGGTCGGATTCATCTTGGCCAGAAAGTCGTGGAGGCGCGCAACATCGGCTACAGCTTGGTTGGACCACTTTAGCTTCATTGTTGCGGCACGGGCAATGGACTACCGGTTGCCAGGCTCGCTGCCCAAGCCTCCACATCCGATTGGTCAACCACACGACCAGCGGTGATATCGGCCAAGCCCTCCATGGTCAAGCGGTGGCGTTCTTCTTCCTCGCCCACCCAGGCAGCCAGGGCCTGCTTGACGATCCAGGCTCGTGGGCGATCCAGTCGTGCGGCCAAGTCATCAATCTTTTTGGCCAGTGGCAGCGGCACATGGGCAGTAAGCACTTTCGTATCCATCGTGTGTCTCCATTTAAATCAGACTCAATCTTAGTGATTCAATTTGATTAATGCAAGAGGATGTGGGCGTGACCTCTGGGGCATCTCCTATGCACAGCCGTTCGTACTCAATGAACGCCAGGCTGGTGTTGCGATTGAAGGCGTCTTGCGCCAAGAGCGCATGGAGACCAGCCAGCTGGCGGTGGACACCCACGGCTATACTGACTTTGCAATGATGCTGGCCCGACTTCTAGGGTTCGATTTATGCCCGCGATTGAAGGAGTTAAGACAGCGCCACCTGTTCCTGCCAAGGGGGATGCTCATTCCAGCAGAGATTGCCGCTGAGTGCTAAGCCAGCATTAACACGGACTTGATCGAAAAGCATTGGGACACACTGGTGCATTTGGCGGCCTTGGTCATGAGTGGCAATGCCAGTGCCGTGGCAGCCCTGGCCAGGTTTGGATCAGCCGCCAGCGGCGAGGCTGTCTATGAGGCCGGCGTTGAACTGGGCAGGCTACTACGGACTGCCTTTCTAGCGGACTACTTCGTGAAGACGCCTTTCCGACAGGAACTGCGCCGGGTGCTCAATCAGGGCGTGGCCGTCAACGCACTGAAGCGGTCTATCTATACCGGGCGTATCAGCCCGGCCCAGGCCAAACGGCCAGACGAGATGCAGGCGGTGGCGGACGGTTTGAGTCTACTGGCCAATACGGTCATGGCATGGAACACGATGCAAATGCAGGCCTTTGTGAATCGCTGGGCCAATCGGTGCCAAGTCATCGAGGCTGACATCATGGCCAAGACAGCGCCCACCCGCCTGAGGAGAATCAATTTACGGGATGTGTTTCGGTTTCCGTTGGAGCGATATGCGGCGGATTTGATGCCTTCGCTGGCAGCATCGATAAATGCAGCGGTTGGCTGAAACCGATCACGGTTTGACGCCACAAAACCCAGGTTGAAAAGTAGCCTAAAAAGCCAATGGAATCAACGATCTCCTAT
>CAMDKK010000083.1 GCA_945901045.1 Limnohabitans sp. Rim8 | reverse complement strand
GTAGGGCATTTTGCCGAGCCGAAAGGCTTGCGGTAAACGGGAAACCACGGCCCCTTGCACCCAGCGCTGCAGGTTGGCGGACATCATGCCAAACGCTCCTTCGCGGCCATAACTTCAGAGACAACACTGACCATCAGGTCCTGCTCCATGGGTTTATAGAGCACCTGATTCATGCCCGCGTCCAGACAACGCTGGCGGTCCACCGGGTTGTTATTGGCGGTCAAAGCCACCACCGGCAAGTTACACAAGGGAAAAGACAGTTGCCGTACGCAACGCGTCAGCGCCATGCCATCCATGTCGGGCATCACCATATCGACCAAGGCTACATCGAAGTGCTGTGCCTGTAACAGCGCCAACGCCTGCGCTCCAGAGCTCGCCGTGGTGATGCGGGCCTGAGGCCAGGCCTTGCGCAGTTGCAACTGTGCCACCATCAAGTTCATGGCATTGTCATCGACCACCAGCACGTCAAACACCGCCTCCCTGGCCAAGACTGTATGCGTTTGCGTTGACTGTTCAGTGGCGCATTCAGAACCCTTAAGCGGCAACTCCAACCAGAACAGCGCTCCTTCTCCAACAGCACTCTGCACGCCAATACGTCCGCCTTGCAAGACCACCAGGCGCTCGCAAATGCTCAGGCCCAAACCGGTGCCGCCAAAGGCCTGGTTGGTCGCCACATCGGCTGATTCAAAGCGGTTGAAAATTTGCCGCTGCCGCTCTGGTGCAACACCCCGGCCGGTGTCTTTCACCTCCACCCGAAGCAACTCTCCTTTTTGGCTCAGTGTCAGCATGATGTTTCCGCTGGCTGTGAATTTGATGGCGTTGTCCAGCAAATTGCCCAAGATTTGCCCGAAGCGCCGACGATCGATCCAAATCTCAGGCGGCAACCCTGGTGCCAGCAGAACTTGCCAGGTCAAGCCCTTGGCTTGCGCCCTTTTTTTGAAAGCTTGCACTGTAGCCTTTAACCAGGGCGCCCAGACACAGGCCTCCGGGAAAAATTTAACATGCTCAGCTTGCAGCTGGGCAAAATCCAAAATGTCATTCACTACGCGCAGCAGGTGCTCGGTGGAGAGGCGAATATGTTCGGCTATTTCGGCATTGACCGGGTCACCTGCAAGTTCTTCACGCAACACCCCATTCAAACCAAGAATGGCGTTCATGGGCGTGCGCAACTCATGGCCCACAGCGGCGACGAATTCGTCCTTGTGCGCTTGCGCCTTCAGCAGTTTGGCTTGGGTGGTTTCCAGTTCTAGGTTGCGTTCTTGCACCACCGCCAATTGCGTGCGGCATGAACTGTCATACAAATGCAGCATGCACATCAAACTGCCGGCAGCCAAGGCATGGTTTAACCAAGCCCAGATCACCGTTCCCTGATGGGGCTCCAGGCGGGCGATACCCCCGTTGAAGTTCTCTGTCAGCAGCCACAGGTAAACTGCCAACAAAATACCCATCCAAGCCGCTGCACCCCGGGGGCCTAAAAAGAACAAGGCCGGCACCGCCAGCACCGTCAAAAAAACCAGCGTCGGTGAGTTGATGCCGCCGGTCATAATCGCCACGTAAGCCACCTGCGAGACGATCAAACACAATCCCACATTGACCATCCAAAGATGCAAGCGACGCGACAAGGTCCATGGCATCAAACCAAAGAACAGCAGCGCCGTCACTAAATTGGCACGGTGGTCATAACTCGATTGCGGTAAAAAGTAGAACGTCAACGCGTTGACGCCAACCATCAAGAAACACAGGGCCAACACTTGTTCTCGCGTGAACCCCGCGTCTTGCCCCAAGGGCTGCTCAGGTCGCCACCAGCGGAGCACGCGTTGGCGCGGTGACATCTGGCTACTGCTCACCCGCGCCTGCTGTTTTTGGACACGCGCAGGCGATTGCCCAGCGCGGTGGCGCCCTTGTAAGTCAAAGGGTTAAAAGTTTGAGCAAAACGATAGCCCATAAGTCATCTTGGTTCATTCAGTTCCACGTTCTTTGATTGTGCTTGATGTTCCGTCCAAGTTACGCGCGCAACAGCGATTGGCCTTTGATAGCTGCCGCCGCCCGCTGTAAACAGCCAGAAACTCCTTCAATCAAGTTTCACATTGGCCGTCTCAATGACCTTTTTCCAGCGGGCGCGTTCTGTCAGCAACAGCGTATGCATGTCCGCAGGACTGCCGCCCATGACTTCGCCACCCAGAGATGCCATTTTTTGCTGAACGTCTGGCAGCTTCAAGACCTCGGCTATTGCAGCATTCAACTTATTCACCACGGCCACGGGTGTGCCGGGCGGCGCCGCTACCGCAAACCAGGCGGAGGCCACAAAGTCGGGCATGCCCAACTCTTGCGATGAGGGAACATCTGGCGCCATTGGCGTTCTGCTTGGAGAGGCCACACCCAACAATTTAATTTGCTTATTTTGATACAGCTTCAGCACGGCAGAAATATTGCCCAAAAACAAATCCACCCGGCCACCCAAAATTTCCGTCAGCGCGGGCCCTTCTCCTTTGAAGGGGATGTGCATCATCTCGCCACCCGCCATGGTGGCAAACATTTGCCCTGTCAAATGGGAGGTAGAGCCATTGCCCTGCGAGCCGAAGCTGACTTTGCCAGGATTGGCCTTGATGAAAGCGACCAACTCTTTGACGGTGTTTGCTGGAAAATCCATGCGTGCCGCGATCGCGTTCGGCACACTCGCCATCATGATGACTGGGTTCAATTTGGCGGGATCAAACCGCATGTCTTTGTAAAGGTACTGATTGATCGTCATCGGCCCGGGCGGCGTCGCGAGCAAGGTATAGCCATCGGGTTCGGCCAGGGCTACGGCCTGCGCACCGATATTGCCGCCAGCACCCGGCCGGTTGTCAATCACCACCGCTTGTCCCCATTTTTCCGTGAGTTTTTGCGCCACACTGCGGGCCATCACATCGACGGTACCCCCGGGTGGAAAGTTCACGATGATGCGGATGGGCTTTGACGGAAAGTTGGTGACATCTTGCGCCATGGTGGCAACGGATGACATCCCTGCGATAACAAGCCCTAGAAATGGGATCCAACTATTTTTCATGGGAGACTCCGAAACAAAAGGATGGGGTCATTCAGTCGTTAAATGACACCGGTGAGATCAACGCCAAGGTCCGTAAAAGCCCCTGCGGGTCAGCGACACCTTTGCCCGCAATGTCCATGGCACAGCCATGGCCCACGCTGGACAACACGACCTGTGCGCCAATGCTCAGTGCGCTGGCGGCATGTGGCGCCAGCAACTTGACCGGAATATGGCCTTGATCATGGAAAATAGCGACGTACAAATCATGGCCACGCGCGGCCAGATACACGTCGCCGCCTTGCGGACCCTCCACCGAAAAGCCCCTCGCCTGAAGGGCCTTCACTGCAGGCACGGTGATGGCTTCATCTTCCGCGCCAAACAACCCGCCCTCGGAGGCATGGGGGTTGATTCCCATCATGGCCACGCGCGGACGAGCAACACCCAAGCGTTCGCATGCATGGATGCCCGCTAATGTGGCGCGTTGTATCAATTCAGGGGTCAATCGATTCAACGCTGACTGCACGCTCTCATGAAGCGTCACATGCACGATCCGCAGCCCAGCGCCCACCAGCATCAAGAACACTTGGTCGTCTGCCATGCCGCAAACCTTGGCAAGCAAAGAGGGATAACCGCTGAAGGCAATGCCCGCTTGCTGTATGGCGGTTTCATGGTGCGGGCAGGCAATCACTGCACCAACATGACCCGCCTGGCAGGCCTGTATGGCCGCTGTAGCGCTGGCCACGGCGGATGCACCCGCTGCGGATGACACCACCCCCGGCTGAAACTGCGCATCGGTTACCGCGCCTGCCTCCACAAAATGAATCTGCTTGGCCAACTCACTTAAGCCCAATGACAGGGCGGTGCGCTGCCATACGAGTCCAGGGCCAAACACCGTCACGCTGTTACGGACCGGCGCAGGCAAAGTCGCTATGGCCTTTAATGCAATCTCAGGGCCGATGCCATTGGGGTCGCCCAAGGACAGCGCTATGCCTTGCGTTAGCTGACTCATAAGGGAATGGCCAGCAAGGTGTCTGTGACGGTGCTGTCGCACACCACCACCCGTTCTGCCAACAAGACCCCATGCGTTGCCGGTGACTGGGCGGTATTTTCTGCCCGGATGAACCGGTCTTTGAAATAACCGGTTGCAAACACATCCGTCTGCCCTGTGGACATGATCCGCGCCACCATGAACGGCGTATGCGCCAAAGTAGCCTCGCCTTCCTGTCCCAGAATACAAGGAATTCCCAAGAGATGGCGGTAGCTTTGCCGCTCGTAAATATTGGCCAAGCGCAAGGCTGCAACACGGTCTTCCAGCATGTCTCGTGAATCTGCATAAACGATGCCTGCGGGCAAGTGGTCTTGCTCGTTTTCAATGTTCGTGATGCGGTAAATCGCCTGCGCTGTAAAAAACTGCGGCCATTGCTCCAGCTTATCGCTGTCGATGGCGAATGCATAGGCCGCATTGAACGAACAAAGTGTCTGCAAATCAATCATGGTGGGCTTTCTGAAGTTCACATCTTCATGTGCTGTCGGTACGCCTTCCAGAAACCCCTCACCGAGGTCTCTGTGGCACGCCCTTCGCTGGAGCCCGTGTGATCGCCCCCCATTTCCACCACCGCTTCGTGGTCTTGTGCGCCTTGAATGCCCCGTTGCACAAAACCGCCCACAGCACCGTCTTCCATC
The DNA here is from genome assembly GCA_945901045.1 of Limnohabitans sp. Rim8. Classification (GTDB taxonomy): domain Bacteria; phylum Pseudomonadota; class Gammaproteobacteria; order Burkholderiales; family Burkholderiaceae_C; genus Limnohabitans_A. Next base: position 9,474 of record CAMDKK010000083.1, on the reverse strand, counting down.
GAAATGAACCCCGCAGGGCCAATCAGGTTGGATTGCTTGAGCCGTGTTGTGCGCTGCGCAGGCGTGTCATCGGCGTAGCCAATGTAAGTCCAGTTCAATTCGGTCCTCCCCACCCCTTGAGGTATGACCTGGCGAACGGCGAGACAATTTTGAATTTGCTGCAGTACAAAACCCGGAAATACAGACAAAATTTGCAGCGTGACCCCATCGTCGTACTCTGTAAACCCAGCCAATAAACTGGTGTCTTTCAAGCGATAGCGGTCATTGTCAGCACGCAGCGCTTGGTCTTTGTACGAGCTGTCTTTCACCATGTGTTCAATCATGGAGTAGCTGACATGGTGACCACCGGAAGGGTCCACAATCACCCCCCCTTTTTGCGACAATCGATTGAGCTCAAAGGTTGTGAAAAACATGTGCAAGAGACTGGCGTGGTAGCTGTCTTTCACGTTTTCAACATACAACTTCCAGTTGTTCGGCAAGGCCTGTGTGAAACGGCCAATGACCTCAACAGGTTTGTGCAGGACGCGTTGAATGCGGGCACAAATTTCGGGGCCCAAGTAGCTTTCGATGGCCGGCACATCCTGTGAAAAAGTGCCAAACACCAAACCACAATACACCGCCACACGCAACTTACGGGGCCCATGTTCTTCTTTGCAAAAAGTCGGTGGCATCCCGCCTTGACCTTTGACCCCTCTGGCGAATGCGACGCCCGTCAAATCACCTTGACGGTTGTAGCTCCATGCGTGGTAAACACATTGAAAGTTAGCGTCCTTTCCTGACTTTTCCAAGGCAATCAAAGCGCCCCTGTGTGCACATCGATTTTCGAAAGCATAAATCTGCTGATCGTTGTCACGCACGACCACGACCGGCGTTTCTCCTACATGCGTGGTTCGGTAGCTGCCTGCATCTTTCAACTCAGCATCCAGACACAAAAAACTCCACGTAGCACCGTGAAAAATGTGGCTTTGCTCTTGTTTGGCAATCTCTGAATCGCCATAAAGTGAAAACGGAATACGCGTCAGGGCGCTGCTTTTCCAATGGATTTTTTGCGTTGGCATGCGCGACTCTTAATCTAATGAAACGTTGCTGCTTTTAATGACCGTGTGCCATTTTTCGGACTCATCACGTACGAACTTGCTGGTTTGCTCAGGGCTCCAACCTCTTGGTTCTGCCCCTTGCTCTGCAAATTTTTGTCGTATTTCAGGATGTGCCAAAGCCTCAGAAACCGACTTGTATATCGTCGAAATCATGGCTGCTGAAGTCCCCGGAGGCGCCATCAGCGAAAAGAAAGTGACCGCATTCATCGTGGGCAACTTTTGCTCCGCAAAGGTGAGGACTTGGGGCAAAGCTTTTGAGCGCTGGTCATCTGCCACTGCAAAAATACGCAGCTTTCCAGCGAGGTGAAATTGCATTGACGAGCTGAGGTTGTCGAAAAAGACATCCACGGTGCCAGCCATCAAATCGACCAAGGCCGGCGCCGTGCCTTTATAAGGCACATGGATCATTTCTGTGCCGGTCAACTGCATGAACATGCTGGCCGTCAAATGGGAAGTGGAGCCATTACCTTGAGATGCATAACTGACTTTGCCCGGGTTGGCTTTCAAATAGACGATCAGCTCAGCAAGGTTTTTGGCTGGAACTTTGGGACTCACGGCCAGCACGTTGGGCACGGTTGCCATCACCGTGATGGCTTGCCAACGGGTGGGGTCAAAACTGAGCTTTTTGTACAGGTGATGGTTGATCGCGACAGGGCCTGGCGGCGAAGCCAGCACCGTGCTCCCGTCGGGTTCTGCCCGGTAAACAAATTCGGCGCCAATGTTGCCGCCTGCCCCGGCCTTGTTTTCCACCACCACGCCAGCCGGGAATTGCGCGCGCATTTTTTCTGCCAATAAGCGCGGGAGGACATCGGCTGTCCCGCCCGCAGGGAACGGCACAATCAGTTTCAAGGGTTTGGGGGTTTGAGCCAGCCCGCTGCTCACCATGCAAAGGGTCATTAAAGCCACCAGACAAGCGCGAACTGGGCGTTGAAATGCTGTCATAAAACGATCTTTCAATACTTGAGGCATGTGCAAATCTCCTGGTCTTTATTGTGAGTCCGCAGACCCTCTTGGCGTCTGAATAAGGGCCTTAAGCCCGCAGTTTTTCAATCAGTCCATTGAGCTCTTCGAGCGAGCCGAATTGAACCGCTAACTCGCCCATTTCTTCGATCTTGCCGTGCCGCTTGACACGTTTTTTCACGCGAACTTCAACCTCTGCAGTGAGTAAATCCGAGAGCTCTTCTTCGACTCGGCGAATATCACGTGATTTTTCTTTTTTAGGTTTTTGCAGCACCAAGTTGAATTCTGCGCTGAGTTTCTTGACCAGGCTTTCGGCTTCTCGAACAGACATTTTTTTGGCCGTGATCTGATTCGCGGCGGTAATCTGCGTCGCACGGTCCAAAGACAACAAAGCACGCGCATGGCCCATGTCCAAGTCACCAGCCATCAACATGGTCTGCACGGGATCGGCCAAATTTAACAAACGCAACAAATTGCTGGCAGCACTGCGAGAGCGGCCCACAGCTTGTGCCGCAGTTTCATGCGTGAGTCCAAATTCTCTGATGAGACGTTGCAAGCCCTGCGCTTCTTCCAGCGGGTTGAGGTCTTCGCGCTGCATATTTTCAATCAAGGCCATGGCCGCAGCCGCCTCATTGGTCACATCCCGCACCAGCACCGGCACACGGTCCAGACCGGCCAGTTTGGAAGCCCGAAAACGCCGCTCCCCCGCAATAATTTCGTACTTGCCAGCATGAGGCCCCTCAGTCAACTGCCGGACCAGAATGGGCTGCATGATGCCCTGCGCCTTGATGGACTCGGCCAGTTCGTACAAAGCGCCTTCGTCCATTTGTGTTCGTGGCTGGTAGGCACCCGCCACCAGCACATCCAGCGACAAGGTGGTAGAAATACCATCGTTGGCGGCACCACCCGCTTGTGTTGGTGCTTCCACAACTTTGGGGCCGAGCAAGGCTTCGAGGCCACGGCCGAGGCCCTTGGGTTTCTTGGTGACCATGGTTCAGTCTTTCATCAGTTCATGAAGCAGCGCTTGTCCTTGAGGCCAGTCACTGGGTTGTTTGGCGGGAGGCTTTGGTGCAGCGCGTTGCGCGATCCATTGTGCCCCCCAGGATTCGGCCAAGGCTTGCGCCCATACCGAGTCAAATGTACCGCTCTGCATTGGTGCGTTAGGTTCGACCTGGTCACTTTGATGTTCAGGCCCGACCATCCAGGATGTGAAAGGCAGGCGCTGGCGCTCGATCGGCGACCACGTGGGCAGTCGTTGGCGCACAGCGACGGTCTCTACATCGAGCGGCGCCACCAGCAAAGCCGCCCGAACGCGGTCCGTGAGCCGGGAGTGCGCCGCCCAGGCAGACAACTGGATACACCCCAAGTTATGGGCCACCAGCACGACATGCGCAGCGTCTAGCACAGCCTCTTCGAGTCGGATCAACCAGTCGCCCCTCAAGGGTCGCTGCCAATCATGCTGATCGACACAGCGCCTGCCAGGCGTTGAAGCCCATTCAAGGGGCCATGGATCTGGAACGCTCTGCGGCCAACCGGGCAAGATCAAAACAAGAGGGATGCTCATTTCACATTGTAGAAATTCGGTCGACGAGTTCGCGGGCGAACTCGACAAAAGCCACGCTGCCTTTGGCAGAAGGGTCAAACACCACACCGGGCAAGCCATAACTGGGGGCTTCGGCCAAACGCACATTGCGTGGAATCACGGCATTGAACACCTTGTCGCCAAAATGGGCCTTGAGTTGTTCGCTGACCTGCTGCTGCAGGGTCACCCGGGGATCGAACATGACGCGCAGCAAGCCAATTATTTTCAGGTCACGGTTTAAATTGGCATGGACTTGTTTGATGGTGTTGACCAGGTCGGTCAAGCCTTCGAGCGCAAAGTATTCGCACTGCATGGGCACGATCACCCCGTGGGCTGAACATAAACCATTGAGGGTCAACATGGACAACGAAGGCGGACAGTCGATCAGCACGAAATCGTAATCGTCCTGCACGGGGGCCAGGGCTTCTTTGAGCCGCTGATCGCGGCGCTCCAAATCCACGAGTTCGACTTCGGCACCGGCCAACTCGCGGTTCGCGCCCAGAATGTGGTAACCGGATTTTTCGGCATACGCCGCCGCCTCTTGAACGCTCGCTGACTCAAGCAGCACGTCGTACACCGAGAGCGCCAACTTCCGCTTGTCCACACCTGAGCCCATGGTGGCATTGCCCTGCGGGTCGAGGTCTACCAAGAGCACCCGCTGCCCCACTTTGGCCAGGCCTGCGGCCAGATTGACGCTGGTGGTGGTTTTGCCGACGCCGCCTTTTTGGTTGGCAATGCAGAAAATTTTGGCCATGTCGTCGAGTTTGATTTATTTAGAAAAAGCCAGCTTAACGCCAAAGCCAATGAGAAAGATACCCGCCAGCTTTTCAAGCCAGCGACCGACTTGAGGGTTGGCACGCATGCGCTCGGCCAAATGATGGGTCAACAAGGTCATCCCCAAGCCGTAGATAAATGTCAGCGCCGCAATGGTGGACGCCATGACCGCAAAACTCACTAAACCCTGGTGATGCTCTGGGTCCACAAACAAGGGGAAAAAAGCCATGTAAAAAACAATCGCTTTGGGGTTGAGCAATGTGATGGCCATGGCCTGCTGGAAATAGTGCCGTGGCCGGATATTCAGTACCGGCGCATCACCGGGCTTGGCCGTTAACATTTTCCAACCCAACCAAGCCAGATACACCGCACCCACCCATTGCACCGCGGCAAAAGCGGCTGGGTAGGTCGCCAAGATCGTCGCCACACCGGCGACCGCCAACCACATCAAGACCTGATCGCCAGCAATCACGCCCAAGGTTGCGCCCAAACCGCCGGCAAGACCCCCCTTGCTCGTAGACGTGATGAGCGCCAAATTACCTGGCCCAGGAATGGCCAAAAACAAAACAATCGCGGCAACAAACGCGCTGTAATCCGAAATACCGAAAAACATGAACATTCTTTCTGGTGAATGTAGCGAGTGTACGTGATGGGCTTATCTACTTATTCAGATGCAAGCGCATGACGCATCCAAACCATACAGCGCTCAGCATCCAACCCCGGCACCGTCAATCGTTCCACGTGAAACACTTGCACTTGGGCTGGCAAGTCAGCGATTTCTTCATCCGGCCGTTTGCCCTTCATGGCCATCCAAACACCTTGGGCAGAGCGTGCCTTTTGTGACCATTGGGTAAAGTCCTTCAAGGAGGCAAAAGCTCGCGAGCAGATCACGTCGTACTCCTCTTGGACAGACTCAACCCGGGCCTGCAGACCACGCAAGTTAGGCAAGCGCAAGGAGGCCGCCACCTGCTGAATAAAGGCGGCTTTTTTGCCTACCGTGTCTACACACGTGACCTGGACCTCGGGTCGGCAAATGGCCAACACCACGCCAGGCAAGCCGCCGCCCGAACCGACGTCCAATATACGCGTCGACTGGCCTTGGGTGTGTCGCAACAAGGGTGGCAGTGCAGACAAACTGTCGAGCAAATGGTGGGTCAGCATTTCGTTTGGGTCTCGCACTGCCGTGAGGTTGTACACCCGAGTCCACTTTTGGATCATCGCCATGTAAGCGAGTAATTGCTGTTGGGCCGCCTCACTCAAGTCGAGCCCCAACGCCACAACACCCCGCCCCAAGGGCTCGGCCAGCGCGTCTCGATTGGACGCGCGCAAGCCACTCATGCTGCCACGTCCTGAACGACAAGCGGCACCAACTTAAAGCCCTTCACGCCACCTTTTTTCAGATGAATCAACAAGAGTGAAATGGTCGCGGGGGTAATTCCTGAGATTCGAGACGCCAGGCCCAAAGTTTCCGGTCGGTGCTTGCTGAGTTTTTGTCGCGCCTCAATCGACAAAGCTGACACCTGCATGTAGTCCAAATCAGCCGGCAACTTCATCTGCTCATAATGCGCCGACCGCTCAACCTCTTCGCGCTGACGACCGATATACCCCGCATACTTGGCCGCAATCTCGACCTGCTCGGCCACCGCCTCCAAGGCGTCGCCCAGTGTTTCACGTGAAACACTGGGGCTGGCGTAGGCGGCATCACTCATTGACATCAAACTGGCCAAGCTGACACCCGGCCGCCTCAGCAAATCGAACAGGTTGTATTCATGGTCAATGGCTTTACCAAGCACCCGCTCAGCTTCAGCATCAGGAAGGTTGCGAGGGTTGACCCAGGTGGACTTTAGCCGTTCTGTTTCACGTGAAACAGCGTCCAGTTTTCGACTGAAGGCGGCCCACCGCGCATCATCAACCAAGCCCATCTGCCGGCCCACCTCCGTCAAGCGAGCGTCGGCATTATCTTCGCGCAGTTGCAAGCGGTATTCGGCTCGGCTGGTAAACATGCGGTAAGGCTCGGTGACGCCCTTGGAGATCAAATCATCCACCAACACGCCCAAGTAAGCCTGGTCACGTGCAGGCAACCAAGGCGCATCGCCCCTGCACTGCAAGGCCGCATTCACACCGGCAAACAAACCCTGTGCAGCAGCCTCCTCATACCCCGTGGTGCCGTTGATTTGTCCTGCAAAAAAGAGTCCTTGGATCTGCCGTGTTTCGAAGCTGCTCTTCAAGGAGCGAGGATCGAAGAAGTCATATTCAATGGCATATCCAGGCCTAAGGATGTGCGCGTTTTCCAAGCCCCTCATCGAGCGAACCAGCTCGTATTGAATGTCAAACGGCAAACTGGTCGAAATGCCATTGGGATAGTACTCATGGGTCGTGAGACCTTCGGGCTCAAGAAAAATCTGATGACTGTCTTTATCAGCAAAGCGGTTGATCTTGTCTTCGACACTGGGACAATACCGCGGGCCCACGCCCTCGATCTTGCCGGTGAACATAGGACTGCGATCAAAGCCTGAACGAATGATCTCGTGTGTACGCTCATTGGTATGGGTAATCCAGCAAGGCATGTGCGCAGGGTGCATGCTGGCCTTGCCCATGAAACTGAAAACGGGCACGCCCCCCTCAGGGTTCATACCACCAAGCACACCATCACCAGGTTGTTCGGCACATTGGCTGAAGTCAATGCTGCGACCGTCCAAGCGTGGTGGTGTGCCGGTTTTCAAACGCCCTTGCGGTAATTTCAACTCTTTCAAACGGGCAGACAAACTGACAGCCGGGGGATCGCCGGCGCGGCCAGCGGCATAGTTTTGCAGACCGACATGAATCTTGCCGTCCAAAAACGTTCCGGCGGTTAAGACCACTGTTCGCGAACGGAAGCGAATACCCACTTGGGTCACGGCGCCCACAACACGATCGCCCTCCACCATCAGATCGTCAACCGCCTGTTGGAACAGCCACAAGTTGGGTTGGTTTTCGAGCAATCGACGAATAGCGGCTTTGTACAAAAGGCGGTCGGCTTGGGCGCGCGTCGCTCGAACCGCGGGGCCTTTGGAACTGTTCAAAATTCGAAATTGGATTCCCGCTTCATCGGTGGCCAAGGCCATCGCGCCGCCCAAGGCATCGACTTCCTTGACCAAGTGACCTTTGCCAATCCCGCCGATTGAAGGGTTGCAACTCATCTGGCCCAGCGTTTCGATGTTGTGCGACAAGAGCAAGGTCTTGCAGCCCATGCGTGCAGAGGCCAAAGCCGCTTCGGTACCCGCGTGGCCACCACCGACCACGATCACGTCGAATTCTTGAGGGTAAAGCATGAAATATTTGCCAAAGGGGAGCGCAAAATAACGCCAACAGGTTTCAGAGAAAACCCAGAACCCACACTGCCTTGTGTGGGAAACGCCTGAAGCTGCTTATTTTACAGGCAGCACTGACGACTTGTCTTCGCTTGCGCCTCTGTGCAATTGATGCATAAAGACAAGCGCCATCCACCTTGGACACCCACTCACCAAGGTTCTAAGCGCGACAAGGACCGCGTTTGTCAGTTTCAAGAAAGGCGGCAAAATGACCACCAACACATCACACACAATTCCAGCCTATTTGAACCCAGCACAATTCGGGCCATGGGCGGCTATTTAAAACAAGTCGACCGCGTCACCCCCTATTTAGTTTCGATCTCACGCTGAGTAAAGACAGTCAAGCGCCCCAAGAGGGCACTGATTGTGGATATGCCCATTGAGTTAGACAACAGGACGATGACCCACTTTGAAGGCTACCGTGTTCAGCACCATACCAGTCGCGGCCACGGTAGTGGCGGGCGTGCGCGACCACCGGGACATTACCCATTCAGAGATGACGCTTTGTCGGCATGGGTGTCCGTCAAAACGCCGCCGTCAACCCCACCTTTGGCGGCGCAAAAGGGGGCATCCGAGTCGACCCCAAGGCTTTGTCACGCGATGAGTTGGAGAAACTGACTCGCCGCTGTACAAATGAAATCGGCGTGATCGTTGGCCCCAAAAAGACATCCCAACACCCGATGTGAACACCAACGAACAAATCATGGCTTGGATGATGGACACCTACTCCATGAACGAAGACGCAACCGCCGCAGACGTGGTCACAGAAAAACCACTCACATTTGGGGGGGTCCTTGGGTCGACGCGAAGCAACAGGGCGTGGTGTTTTCACAGTAGGCTGCGAGGCGGCCAAGCGCATGTGCCTACCCATTGCGGGGGCGCGTATCGCGGAGCAAGGTTTTGGTAACGTGGATGGCATTACCGCCCTATTGTTTATCAAGGCCGGTGGGCGACTTGTCGCCTTTCAAGAACATGCCGCCAGTCTGTACAACGGTGCGGGTATCGACGCCTCGGCCTAATGGGACCACGTGCAATTGCAAGGCAGCATCGTGAGCTATGCCGATGCAGAAACCGTTGCAGCCGACGCTTTTTGGGACACCCCTTGCGATGTGATGATACCGGCCGCAATGGAGCAACAAATTACGCCAGCCAACGCCCATCACATCCAAGTACGGCTGGTAATTGAAGGCGCAAAAGGTCCCACCACGCCAGAGGCCGACGACATTCTGCGTGAACGCAATATTCTGGTTGTGCCCGACGTCATTGCCAACGCGGGTGGCGTGAACGTGAGCTACTTTGTATGGGTGCAAGGCTTCTCCAGTTTTTCTGGAATGAAGACGATATCAATGCAAAATTAGTACGCCTCATAACTGACGCCTTTGAAGCAGTCTGGCAAGTGGCACAAGAACAAAAGGTCAGTTTACGCACCGCGACCTTCGTCATTGCCTGCAAGCGCATCTTGGATGCGAGAGCGTTGCGCGGCTTGTATCCCTGAAAACAAAGCTGAAGGGCTAGTTCCGTCCAAGGGTTAGCATCGGCCTATGACATTTTCTTGCCGAAGCGGTTGCGGCGCCTGCTGTACAGCGCCCTCCATAAGTTCCCCCATCCCTGGAATGCCCTCAGGCAAACCGGCGGGTGTGCGTTGCATCCAGTTGGCAGATGACTTGCGTTGTATGCTCTTTGGTCAAGACACAAGGCCGTTGGTGTGCGC
>CAMDKK010000082.1 GCA_945901045.1 Limnohabitans sp. Rim8 | reverse complement strand
TGTCGATCCCGGGCTTTGAGTTGCTCAAGGCCGAAGCCGTGGCCGCGCTGGACACGGCGCTGACCACCTACAACGCGCAACTGCCCAAGCTGGAAGAGTTCATTTTGCCCGCTGGCACGCGCGGCGCCTCTTTGGCGCATGTGTGTCGCACCGTGGCCCGTCGCGCCGAACGCGCCACAGTGGCATTGGGCAATGAAGAGTCGCTGAACGACACGCCCAAACAGTATCTGAACCGCTTGTCGGATTTGATGTTTGTCTTGGCCCGTGTATTGAACCGTCTCAATGGCGGTGACGACGTGTACTGGAAAAGCCAGCGACTTACCGAGATGCGCGCTGGCTGACCAATAAGTCTGGCGTGATGTCCTTGAGTTGCCGCGCACCGCAAAGTTGCATGGTGCGAACCAGCTCGGTCTGCATAATTTCCAGCGCACGCCGCGCACCTCGTTCGCCATCTGAGACAGCGCCAAACAAGGTGGCGCGACCGATCAAAACACCCCCTGCCCCCAGAGCCAAGGCCTTGACGATATCTTGGCCACGGCGTACGCCGCCATCCATCCAAACGGGAATACGGTCGGCTGCTGCCTGCACCACGCCGGGTAAGGCGTCCAGGGTGGCCACGGCTCCATCCAGCTGACGGCCACCGTGGTTGGAGACAACCAAGGCATCGCAACCCAAGCTGCAAGCGCGGTCGGCGTCATCCGGGTGCATGACCCCTTTCAGAATGAGCTTGCGGGGCCAGAGATCGCGAATCTGTTGCAAGGCCGCCCAATCAAAAGCAGGGTCGTAGTTGCGGCCCACAGAGGAGGCCATGCTGGCCGCGGATTTGGCTTTTTCGTCCAGACCGATTAAGTTTTCCATGACCGGCATGCCATGGCGCAGCATTTGCCAACACCAGGCCGGTTTTTGTGCAAAGTCGAGCACATTCTTGGGTGTGAAACGAAAAGGGACTGAAAAATCATTGCGCTGATCGCGCTCGCGTTTGCCGCCCACTGGCAAGTCCACAGTGATCATCAAGGCTTCGTATTCGGCGACGCGAGCCCGCTCGATTAATCGTGCCAAGAAAGCTTTGTCTTTGAGGATGTAGGCTTGAAACCACAGGCGGCCTTGCGACACATCCGCTATGCGCTCAATGGAGGCGGTCGCCGTAGTGGAGAGCGTGTACGGAATCCCTGCGGCGGCGGCGGCCTTGGCAATGGCCACATCGCCGCCAGCAAAACCATAGCCGACAGCCCCGGTCGGGGCAATGGCCATGGGCATGGACGAGGACTGCCCGAATAGCGCCGTGCGGGTGTCAATCTGCGAGACATCTTTCAATACACGCGGCAAAAATTGCTGCCGCTGAAACGCCGTTCGGTTGGCGGCCAGTGTGATTTCGTCTTCTGCGCCACCATCGAAAAAATCAAAAATCGCACGCGGTAGTCGGCGTTGAGCCGCAGCGCGCAGATCATGGACGGCATAAGCAGATCGCATCGAATAGACCTTATCGCTGCTTACATGGGGCCGGGCTTGATCGCCGCGGCTTTGATCACGCCATCCCAGCGCTCATAGTCCCGCTTCAAAAAGTTGGTGAATTGCACCGGGGTGTCGCCAACGATCAAGGCGCCCAGCTTTTCGAGTTGCACACGGACATCGGGCTTGGCCAAGGCTTTGCTCATCGCATCATGCAACTTGGACACCACAGGGTCCGACATTTTGGCGGGCCCAAGCAAACCCACCCATGGCGCGGTCTCTTCAAAGCCGGGGAATCCAATTTCAACCATCGTGGGCGCATCGGGAAACTGGGGCAACCGTTTGGCCGTGCCCACGGCCAAAATGTTCAAGCGTTTGGTGGCCATGTGCTCGGCCAAACCAATCACCGGATAAAACATGAAGTCCACCCGACCGGCCATCACCTCCAACAATGCCGGGCCATTGCCTTTATAGGGCACGTGCAGCATTTTGGTTTTGGCCACTGTGGCCAACAACTCCCCCGCCAAGTGGCCGGAGCCGCCACTGCCCGAAGACCCGAAGCTCACAGCCTCAGGACGGGTTTTGGCTTTGGCCAACACCTCGGTCATGGATTTGAATGGTGCATCAAAGGCATTGACGGCGACCAATGGCAGCACCGCCGCATTGGAGATGGGGGTGAAGTCTGTTTTTGGGTTGTAGCCGGCTTGCTCGCCTAACAACAGGGGATTGACGTTCAGGCCCAAGGAAGAAAACAACAAGGTATAGCCGTCGTTGGGCGCATTTCGGACCTCGCGCGTGGCAATCATGGAGCTGGCGCCGGCTTTGTTTTCGACCACCACGGCTTGCCCCAAGGTGACCGTCATCTCTTTGGCTAAAACCCGCGCAATCACGTCGGTTGGCCCCCCTGCAGCAAAACCCACCAAAAGACGAATGGGCTTGCTGGGGTACACATCGGCTTGGACGGAGCTGCAGGCCAAGGCGGTCAGTGTGGCGGCACTGATGAGGCGAAGAAGGGAAAATTTCATGCGTGTCTCTTTCGGTTTTTAAAAGGGCTGATGTGCCGGTTTTCAGGCGATGGAGTGCGACAACCTGCCCACGCCTGTGACCTCAAATTCAAGTTGGTCACCGGGTTGCAGGTACAAAGGTGGTGTACGAAATGCGCCAATCCCTGCTGGCGTTCCTGTGGTGATGATGTCCCCCGGCTCGAGCGTCATGAACTGGGAGACATAGGCCACCAAGGCTTTCACCGAAAACAACATGTCTTTGGTGTGCCCGTGTTGCATTTGAATTCCATTGAGCCAGCAATAAACTTCCAAATTTTGCGGATCAGGGACTTCGTCGCGGGTCACCAACCAAGGGCCCATGGGGCAAAACCCATCCATGCTTTTGGCAAAAGTGGTTTGTGCGGGTGAAATGTCAAACTGAAATTCGCGTGCGCTCATGTCATTGAGCACGGTGTAGCCCGCGACATGGTGCAATGCTGTTGATGCGTCAATGTCGCGACCATACGCGCCCATGACCACCGCCAATTCGGCCTCAAAGTCGAGTTTGTGAACGCCTAGAGGTCGTCGAACTGCGGCACCTGGGGCGGTCACAGAAGAGGGCATTTTAAAAATGATGCGTGGTTTTTCGAAGGGGGCGACCCCCGTCTCTTTGGCGTGGTCTGCATAGTTGCGTCCCACACCGATGATCTTGCCGGGACGAGGCACGGGGGCATACAGCGCCACATCGCTCAATTTCCATTGCGCCTGATCGGCGCATTGGGCTGTGTGCGCCTGCAATTGGCGCAGTGCTTCAGGGCCTGCGCTCAACCAACGCAAAATACCACCCAAAGGAGGCAGGCTACCGGCCTGTTGGTGGTGAGTAAGTGCCGCTTCGGACAGCGGTAAATGCAGCACCCATTCCGAGACATCCAGCACACGGTCGTTGAGTACGACACCCGTTCGCACATGCCCATCGTGACAATGGAAACTGATGATTTTCATGCGGATTCGGGCGCAAAGTAACGGTTCGCCATGACCTGACACCGCTGGATGTAACGGTGTTCATCAGGCCGGTAGTCTGGCACGGCGTTGTGCAGGGTTCCCATGTTGTCCCACATCAACACATCGCCAACTTGCCAGCGGTGCTTGTATTGGTATTTGACTTGCAACTGGTGCTTGAATAGAAACGCCAAAGTGGTGTCACTTTCCGCTTCAGACATTTCATTGATCCGCATTGCATAACCTGGATTGGCGTACAGCACTTTGCGGCCGGTGATGGGGTGCAGCAAGATGGCAGGGTGTGAAACAGGTGGTTTGGCTTGCCGCTGCGCCGGTGTCAACGGCGCACGCGAGCTGCCGGCTTTGGCGCGCATGGCATCCCAAAATTTGGCAAAGTCGTGGGTGATGGTCATGTCTTCCAAGCGGTGCTTGAGCTCGGCAGGCAAATCTGCATAGGCCGCGTGCATATTGCAAAACTCGGTGTTGCCCAAGGGCTCTCCATCGCGTTGGGGTATTTCCAAGCCATACAAGATGTTGGTAAAGGCCACCATCTTGCTGTAGGACATGTCGGTGTGCCAATCTTGGCCTGCATCGCTCAGGCCAACAGGTTTACCGTCGGCGCTGATTTTGTTGGACAAGATCATCACCTCGGGCAAACCAGGCACCTGGTACACATTGGCCACATTGATTTCCAGCTTGCCAAAGTGCTCGGCAAATTGTTTGAGTTGCAGGGCCGTCAATGTTTGCCGGGGGTAACTCAAAACGCCATACCGCCCCAAGGCCTGTTCCAAAGTTTGGAAGTCGATGACCGAGAGCGGTTGCGATAAATCCAGGTCTTCTACGCGGGCCCCCAAGATCTGTCCACTTTCAACAATGTTCATACGTGTTCTCCTGAAGGCTGCATCACCAAGCGGCATGCAGCAAGTTTTCAATTTCATCCGCTGAACTCACCGCACGCGGGTTGTAGGCTAAGCCACGCTCATGCAATACGTGATGGGCGACCGCACCCAGACGCTGGGGGTCAACGCCCAGATCGCGCAATCGTGTGGGCACTTGGGTTGCACTTTGCAGTTCGGTTAACCATTGAATGATCTTTTCCTCTGCATTGGACGCATCCGCATTCAAGCCCAAATTATGGGCCATGGCGTTCAGGGCAGGCTGAACAGCCGGGGCATTGAAACGGAGTGCGTGAGGCAAGATCACCGCATTGGCATCGCCATGTCCGATGCCAAAAGTTGCGCCCAAAACATGGCAAATCGCATGGTGCAAACAACTGCGGGCACTCGCCAAGACCATGCCGGACAGGTGCGCTGCGACCAACAACGCCCGACGCGCATTCGCATCTTTGGGGTCCTTTGCCACGGCACGCATGGCGTGATCAAAAGCGCGCAGCCCGGACAAAGCCAAGGCATCTGTGATCGGCGAACGAGCTTGCGAGTAAAGGCCTTCTATGCAATGCGCCAAGCCGTTCATGCCGGTGGCCAACATCACGGCGGCAGGCATTTCTAAATTGGCCTGAGGGTCTATCAAAATAACCCGGCTGGCCAAGGCCGCATCCCAAAATAAAAGCTTGTTACCTTGCAGGGTGCGAATGCCCAGTGAAGGCGTCACTTCTGCGCCCGATGCGGTCATGGGGATGGACACAATGGGCAACTTGCCGCGCACAAAATCAGGCGTGACCACGGTAGAAGGTGGTGTAAAACGGCTCGCATGCTGCGCCAAAGGCGCGCCTTCGGCCAACACCAAGGCCGCGGCTTTGGCTGAATCGCAGACACTGCCGCCGCCCAAGCAAATAAACGCATCGGCCTGGTGGGCTTGGGCCAGCAGGACGATGCTGTCGACGGTTTCAACCGAAGAGTGTGCCGGGATGTCAATAACCTGTGTCCAATGGACGTTGGCCAACAAACCACGAACTTTTTCGAACAACGCAGTCTGGGCCATGCGTGTGCTGCACAGCAATATCGGGCGTTGCGATTGCAGTTTGCGTAACTCTTCGGGTAAGTCCAATACGGCGTCCGTCTTGCAAATCACGCGTGTGCGAAAAGACAGATGGTTGAAAGCGTTTTGTGAGTTCATTCGCAAGCAATGCAGGGGTGGCGGGCAGAGACTGAGGCCAACCTTAATACAAACCCGCCCTGTCGCCAAGGTGTAAACCCCGCGGGTTTTCCGGATGACATTTTAGGGGCGCCACTGCTAACCTAGCGAAATGAATGCAAGCTCTACCTCTCATGCCCAGGGTGCGCCCTCAGCAACACCTTTTTTGCCGCAAATCCGTCTGTACCAAGACTGGTTGAAAGCGAACCGCGGACTCTCTTTTGACACTTACAACGCGCTGTGGCAATGGTCGATCACCGACATTGACGCTTTTTGGCAAAGCATGTGGGATTACTTTGACTTGCAGTCGCCCACGCCGCATACCCAGGTTCTGGCCCAGAACGTGATGCCTGGCGGTCAATGGTTCAGTGGTGCCCAAGTGAACTACGCGCACCAGGTGCTGCGGCATGTCAAGCCTGCACACGCTGCAGGATTCATGGCCGTGATCTGCCGCAACGAAAAAGGCCAGCATTGCGAAATGTCTTGGCCCGAGCTGTCTCAGCAAGTCGCTTCATTGGCCTTGCATTTGAAGGCGCAAGGTGTCGAGCCTGGCGACCGCGTCGCCGCGTATCTGCCCAATATTCCCGAGGCCATGATTGCCTTTTTGGCCACCGTCAGCATTGGGGGTGTCTGGAGCATTTGCGCACCCGATATGGGCACCTTGGCGGTGCTCGATCGGTTCAAACAAATCGAGCCCAAGGTCTTGATTGCCGTTGACGGGGTCTCTTATGGCGGCCGCGACCATGACCGCATGTGCGTGGTTCAAGAGTTGGTGGACGCTTTGCCGACCGTGCAGCATGTGATCATTCATGACAACCTTGGCACCGCCGACTTGGCCAGCAACGAGGTGGCCAGCGCGGTGCGCATGGCGCAAACCACCCAGCAACAAGGCGAGGCCGTGGAGGCCTTCGAGCCGATGTGGCTGCCCTTTGACCATCCGCTGTGGATCGTTTACTCCAGCGGCACCACGGGCTTGCCCAAACCTATTGTTCATGGCCATGGGGGCACCGTCATTGTGGCCTTGGCGCTCAAAATAGTGCACAACGACATCGGTTGCAGTTACCACCCCAACTCTTGGGGCGAGCGCTACCACTGGTACAGCTCGACGGGATGGGTCATGTGGAACGCGCAGTTAGGTGGCCTGCTCAATGGCACCACCTGCATTTTGTACGACGGCAACCCCGGTGGCAGCAAAGACAATCCAGACTGGGGCACCTTGTGGCGCTTTGCCGCCGAAATGAAGGTGACCTTCTTTGGCGCTGGCGCCGCCTTTTTTGCCAATTGCCAAAAGGCCGGCGTGGACTTGACCCAATGCGGTGACCTGTCGAGCATTCGCGCGCTGGGCACGACGGGGTCCCCCTTGTCGCCAGAAACCCAGAACTGGGGAACTGCGCAGTTCAGAGCCGTGGCGAAAGCTTATACGCCTGGGCATGCGGTGCCTGACATTTGGTGGTGCAATATTTCAGGTGGCACCGATTTTTGCGGTGCCTTCATTGGCGGCAACCGCGAACTGCCGCAAGAAGCGGGCGTCATGCAATGCCGTTTGCTCGGTTGCGCTGTTGAAGCCTGGAACGAAGCGGGCGACCCCGTCTTGGGCGAAGTGGGCGAGCTGGTGTGCACCCAGCCCATTCCGTCCATGCCCCTGTATTTCTGGGGTGACACAGGCAACGCCCGTTACCTGGCCAGTTATTTCGAGATGTACCCCGCAGGCCACGGGCGCAAGCCTGGCGGGGGTGATGCCGGCCCGGAGACGGGTGGCGTGTGGCGACACGGTGACTGGTTGCGCATTGGCACCCAAGAGGCGGGCGGTGAAGGCTGTGTGATTTTTGGCCGCAGTGACGCCACCATCAACCGCCATGGCCTGCGCATGGGCACCAGCGAGTTGTACAGCGCCGTAGAGGCCTTGCCCGAAGTGATGGACTCCATGGTGGTTGACCTCGAATACCTGGGCCGCGAAAGTTACATGCCCTTGTTTGTGGTGTTGCGACCAGGCACCACTTTGGACGCTGCCATGCAAGCCAAGATCAACAACGCCATCAAGGTGGCTTTGAGTCCACGCTTTACGCCCAATGAGATGTTCCAGGTGGCTGAAATTCCGCGCACCCTGTCTGGCAAAAAACAAGAACTGCCGATCAAGAAACTGATGCTGGGCCATCCCCAGGAAAAAGTCGTCAACAAAGACGCGATGGCCAACCCCGCGTGCCTGGATTGGTATGTCGCTCTGGCCAAAGCGCATTTAGCCAAGACGGCACAAGTGCTTGAAAACGACGATGCATGAACGGTTTAGCTTATGGCCTGCGCTCGCGGGGTGCCAGCCAGGGCTTCTTGGCATGCCGCTGGGCTTTGTAGATCGAAGTGTGGCCTGAAAAAAAGTAGCTCACGGTGCAGGCCACCGCAGCAAATGCACCTGTCTGAAAGCCAAACAGCTCGATGGCCATCAGCGTGCACGCCAAGGGCGTGTTGGATGCGCCCGCAAACACCGCCACAAAGCCCAGCGCGGCCATCAGGCCCAAAGGCATGTCGACTATGGGCGCTAAGGCGTTGCCCAATGTGGCGCCGATGTAAAACAGCGGCGTGACTTCGCCGCCTTTGAAGCCGCTGCCGAGCGACAATACCGTCATGGCCAGTTTGGCGGCAAAGTCCCAGGGTGCCAAGGGCTGATCAAAAGCCTCCAGAATGACCGGAATTCCCAAGCCGATGTAGCGCTCCGCGTGGCCCCACACCACAAAGGCGGTGATCAGAACACCGCCGATCAAGGGACGCAAAGGTGGGTACGCAACCCACTGCTTGAACTGCGCCGACAAGGTGTGAGCGCTCCAGGCAAATACGCGGCCTGTCAGGCCAAACACACCGCCCGCCAAAACGACACTGGCCAAGCCCCATGCCGTGAGGGTGGGGATGGCGCTGACGGTGTAGACAGTGTGCTGAACACCCCACCACAAACCCACCTGGTCTGCGGCAAAAGCGGCCACGATGCATGGGGGCAATGCGATCCAGCGCATGCGAAGCAATGCGGGTCCTGCCAACACCTCCAAAGCAAACAGAGCGCCCGCCAGGGGGGTGCCAAAGACAGAGGCAAAACCTGCGCTGATACCGGCCATCAAAACCACTTGCCGATAGGTTGGGGAGAGCTTGAAAATGGAGGTCAATTGGTCGGCCAAGGAGCCGCCCATCTGCACGGCAGTGCCTTCGCGACCCACCGATGCGCCAAACAAATGCGAGATCACCGTGCTCCCCAGAATCATGGGCGCCATGCGCAAGGGCACCGTCTGGATCGGCGCGTTGATTTCATCGATCAGCAGGTTATGGCCTGCGTCGACCGACTTTCCCCATTTCAGGTAAATCCAGCCCATCGCAAAACCTGCCAAAGGCAAGCCCCAGATCAAGCCGGGTTGCAGTGTGCGTGTGCGCGTGGCCCAGTCCAAGGCAAACAAAAACAGCGCAGAGGCCGAGCCCGCCACAATCGCCACTGCGGCGCAGAGCAAAAGCCAACGTGTTGTAAAAGCCAAAACCTTGGCAAAGGTCAAAGGACGGCGCAAGGGCATGCACTTATTTTAAGTTTCCAGCACACCGCGCCGGAGTTGGTCGCGTTCAATCGATTCAAAGAGCGCCTTGAAATTGCCCTCGCCAAAACCATCGTCCGCGCGGCGTTCGATGAACTCAAAGAACACCGGACCAAGTTGGGCTTGCGAGAAGATCTGCAACAACAACTTGGGTTGCCCGCCTTGCGTGGAGCCGTCCAGCAAGATGCCGCGGGCTTGCAAATCCGGCACCTGCACGCCGTGGCCGGGCAGGCGTTCTTCGAGCATCTCGTAGTACACGTCGTTCGGCGCGGTCATCAAGGGCACGCCGGCCATTTGCAAGCGATCGACGGTGTCCACCAGGTTCTCGGTGAGCAAGGCGATGTGCTGAATGCCTTCGCCGTTGTATTGCATCAAGAACTCCTCGATCTGGCCGGCACCTTTGGACGACTCTTCGTTCAAGGGGATGCGGATCAAGCCGTCTGGCGCGGTCATCGCTTTGGAGGTCAAACCCGTGTGCGTGCCTTGAATGTCAAAGTAGCGGATCTCGCGGAAGTTGAACAAGCGCTCGTAAAAGCTGGCCCAAAAACCCATGCGGCCACGGTAAACGTTGTGCGTCAGGTGGTCGATGATTTGCAGGCCGTGGCCTACCGGATGCCGGTCCGCACCGTCGATGAATTCAAAATCGATGTCGTAAATCGACTTGCCATCTTCAAACCGGTCAATCAAATACAGCGGTGCGCCGCCAATGCCCTTGATCGCGGGCAAGCGCAGCTCCATGGGGCCGGTCGGTATCTCGATAGGCTGGGCACCCAAGGCGAGCGCACGCGCATAAGCCTTGTGCGCGTCCTTGACACGAAATGCCATGCCGCAAGCCGATGGGCCGTGCTCCGCAGCAAAGAAAGCGGCCGCGCTGAGCGGCTCTTGGTTGACAATGAAATTGATGTGTCCCTGGCGGTACAGCAACACATTTTTCGAGCGGTGCCTGGCGACCAGAGAGAAGCCCATGGCTTCAAACACGGGGCCTAGCGTGGCCGGATCGGGGGATGCAAATTCGACAAACTCGAAGCCGCACAAACCCATAGGGTTGTCAAATAAATCAGCCATGAGAACACTCCAGAAAAAAGATCAACGAAACAACCAACCCGCGTCAGTACGCAGGCGGGGCACCCGGCTTACCGCGTGTGCTGCGGGCGAGGTGAATGCCGATGATCAAAATCTGTATGGCCATGCGCCCATTTTCGTTCAGAATACGTCAGCGTGACCGCTTGCCACTTGAAACTTTGGAGTTTGTCGATGAAAAAGATAGCCACCGCACTGAGTGCACTTGTGATCGCTTTGACCAGCACCACCCTGTCGGCGCAGGACAAATACCCCCTGCGACCGGTGACCTTGATCGTGCCGCAAGCGCCGGGTGGCGCCAATGATGCGATTGCGCGCGTGCTGGCGCAAAAGCTGTCCGACCAGACAGGCCAGTCCTTTGTGGTCGAAAACCGGGTAGGCGCTGGCGGCAATGTGGGCACCGCGTTAGCGTCCAAAGCCAAACCAGACGGTTACACCTTGCTTGTTACAGCCGACAGTGCACAAGTCATCAACCCAGCGCTGTATGCCAAAACCGGCTTTGATCCGGTCAAGGATTTTGAGCCTGTTGCGCCCTTGGCCAAGGCGGGTTATGTGTTGGTGGCGAACCCCAGCTTTGCCGGCAACACCATGGCGGAATTCATCAGCCTTGCCAAAATGCAACCGGGCAAATACGCCATTGCCTCGGCCGGCAATGGCACCTTGAACCACTTGATTGCCGAGATGCTGCAAAAAGCCGCCGACATCAAGTTGCAACACATTCCCTACAAAGGCGCTGCGGCTGCGGCCACCGATGTGGTCAGCGGGCAGGTGCCCTTGTCGGTGCAAAGCATGCCCTCTTCGATTGCATTCATCAAATCGGGCAAGCTCAAAGTTTTGGGGGTGGTGAATGAAAAACGCGTCGCCGCCCTGCCCGACGCCCCCACCATTGGTGAAACAGTCAAGGGCTTCGGCGCGACGCCTTGGTACGGCATGTTTGCCCCCACGGGCACGCCCAAGGCCTTGACGCAATACCTGCAAAATGAAATCGGCAAAGCGCTGGACGATCCGGACGTGCGCGCCAGGTTGGCAACGCTGGGCTGCGAGCCTTTCAAAGGCACATCAGATCAATTGGCGGTGATCGTCAAAGACGATCTGGTGCGTTGGGCCAAGATCGTCAAAGAGTCTGGCGCTCAGGTGGACTGACGCGCAGGTGGATAAATCACCGGTGTTTAAATCGCCAGCGGGTATGCGCCTAGAGCGCTCTGATCAAGCGGCGACAGCGCGTTCTTTTTTCAGGGATTCTCGGGCCAGTGTGGGCTCGATCGCGGTGGCCAGTGCAGGATAGTGCTGGCGCCAATTCAGATCAGGGAACCTGAAATCCAGATACAGCACAGCGCAAGCCACGGCAATCTGCCCGATGTGCATGGGGCCAGCCAACACATCAGGATGTTGATTCAAGTACGTTAGTGATGTGCGGATCGCATCGAGCTTGCCACCCGTCCAGTCGGCCCAGCGCAAAGCTTCGGGGCGCACCATGGTTTCGTAACGGACCAGCAAGGCGGCATCCAAAATGCCGTCGCCCAAAGACTGCAAGGTCAATGCATGCCAACGTGCGGCGCCGCTGGAGGGGAACAAGGAGCCACCGCCCAAATCGTTCAGGTACTCGCAGATCACCCGGCTGTCATACAAAGCCACACCATCGTCGGTAACCAAGGTTGGAACCTTGCCCAAAGGGTTGTTGGCAATGATGTTGGCATCGCGGTTGACCGGATGCGCGCTGGCCGCGAGCAGCGTGATGCGATCGCTCAGGCCGAGTTCATCGGCGATGACCATGCATTTGCGGACGTAGGGTGAAGTGGGTGCGAAATGGAGTTTCATGGATTCAGTATTAGGCAAGGCACATGCCTTGTCTGTCACGTAGCAGACGCCGCTGAGGCGACGCCTTTTCACTATCATTTGGCGGTGCCTGTGATTCAAGCGGGTTCGCCATGCGCATTACTTGTGCGTAAAATAATTTATTAGTGTTATTTTTTTAGTGTTTTGAGACTACAGTCAAGATAACAAACTTACGCACGAATCTGATCGAGTAAGTGGGCGGACTGCAAAGAAGGAGTACCGAGTTTCATGAGAAATTTATACCTGTACGAAAAAACAGCATATGGCCTTCCAAGCAATGCTGCAATGGGTTTGCAGCCATTTCAACAACAAGATATATCGACTCGGCCCGGATGTATCCAACGGGTTTTGCGGTCTACATTGCGTTAAGCACCACAAGGACCACCATGTTTCTCACGCTGCTCTTGGTCACCTTCGTCGTCTCGATCTTGGTGGCTGTCATTGTCGTACGCATGTTCGCAAAGCCAATCGAGAGCATCCTCAGGCGAATCATCTCTGACGAGATTAGCGGCGCATGGCTGCGCTACATGAAGTTCGCGATTCTTGTTGTCGGCGTGTCAGCCGGCGTCCGCATCTATGAACTGGAGAAGTACATCTCCCCGATTCGCTTTGAAAAAGACGCGAAAGTACTTGAACTCACTCAGGAGCGGTGGATTCTTGAGATTTACAGGACAATCATTGGGGCGCTTCAGGGCATTGCCTGGCTATTGCTCGTCTTTTTTGTGTTCGCCCTTGTCGCGTACGTCATTGTCCGCATTGCAGAGATGAAGAACAGTCAACGCGGTGAGCAAGGAAGCTCATGAACAGTGCTATATCGCGAATTCCGTGAAAACCGAGGTGCGTTGTGAGCCAGTTATCTAAACCGCCGTTCGAGTGGGACGGCTCAATAGCTCGCCGCCACTCAAATCAAACGCTAAATCTCACTTTGTACGCCAGTAGTTTGTAGATACAATTAAGCATGGTCACATGGGACGAACCAAAGCGCAAGCTGAACATCAAGAATCACAGGCTTGACTTCGTTGGATGCGATGCAATCTGGGACTACTTCACAGTGACCCGCGAAGACAAACGGCAAGATTATGGCGAAGAGCGCTTGGTCTGTTTCGGTCTTCTCAAGTCAGAAGTGGTTGTGATGGTTTACACCGAGCGCCCGAAAGGGCCTCACGTGATCTCGCTGCGAAAGGCAGAAAAACATGAAGCTCACTACTACCGCCAAGTTGCCAAAGAAAACCTCGGCTAAGGTCAACGATTCGGACAATCCCGCATGGACTGAGGACCTGCTGGGTGCGCCCGTGCTGAAGCGGGGCCGCGGGCCGCAGGCTACACCCACGAAGGTTCTCACCTCTGTCCGTTTGGATGCGGATATTTTAGATTTCTTCAAATCGAAGGGGGCTGGCTATCAATCGCGGATCAATGCAGCGCTTCGCATGGAAGTGGAGAGAAAATTAACTGGCCGTCCAAGAGCGCCAACGCGCACGCCCGTCGCGTCTTGACTACTACGTTAGGCCGCACACACAAGCACCATGGACTCTCCCACCACAGAAGGCGCGCCAATCACAATCCTGCCGCACTCTGCAGAATGGGCAGAACTACTCGCCTCAGAAGCAAAGGAGCTACGAACCGCCCTTGATCTGTGGCTTGTCGCAGAAATCGAGCATATTGGTAGCACCGCGGTTGCAGAGCTGTCAGCCAAGCCAGTCATCGACATCATGGCGCCTGTTTGCGACTTGGAATCCTCACGCGGGGCAATCGCAGCGGCCGAATCGGTGGGCTACTGCTCGAGCGCCTTGCGTTTCGGGATGCACTGCGCCAGAACTCATCCCTGGCGCAGCAGTACGAGACCTTAAAGATGGAACTTGCCGCTCGCTATCCCAACGACCGAGAGGCATACACGCAGGCCAAGGGTCCCTTTATAGCGTCAGTACTCAGCGCATGGCGTGCCAGGGAGCCGAGCCATCAGCCTTCCCTTCATGCCACTTGACACCCTGCTTTCCTTTTCATTGTTTGCGCTGGTGACATCGATCACCCCTGGACCAAACAACTTCATGGTCTTGGCTTCCGGGGTGAACTACGGTTTCAAAAAGTCGATTCCACACATACTGGGTATCAGTTCGGGCCTCTTGGTCATGGTCCTTGCGGTTGGTTTCGGCCTCGGGCAGGTCTTCGTTGAATTCCCCTGGGTCTACGAAATCCTCAAATGGGTCGGAGCAATCTACATGTTCTATCTGGCCTGGTGTATCGCTATATCGGGCCCGCTGGAGGACGCCAGTTCGCCAGG
>CAMDKK010000081.1 GCA_945901045.1 Limnohabitans sp. Rim8 | reverse complement strand
GGGTTTGATAAAACCTGCTGTTCTGCTCGGTGCGTACAAGTTGGCTTGGAGTTCGGTGCTGGTCTGGAGTGCCTTTGCATCCAGTGGTACCAACGTGGCAACTGTTTGACCGGCTTGAATGGATGAACCCTTGGGCTGATGAATGGTGGAAACCACACCTGACTGCGGCGCTGTAATGACAATGGTTTTGCGCGCCTGGTTTTCTGAGCTCTCTTGCGCTAGGCTGGCCAATGTCCGCTGTAGCTGAGCGAGGTCAATGGAGAGTTGCCGCTGATTGGCTTGTAATTCAGATTGAAGGCTTTGTTGCTCCCTTTGTAAAGTAGCAGTAGAGCGCTGTGTGTTTTCTACCCGTGCTTGCAGGTCAATCAGTTCTTCCTGCTTGTTTTGGGCTTGAATGTCTGCAACAAAGCCTTCTTGCGCCATTTGTTGGTAACGGCCAAGTGTCTTTTGGGCCAACTCAACCCGACGGCTTGCAAGTGCCGCCTCTTGCTTGGCTTGAACGATCTCCCGGTCAATGGCCAAGATTCGGTCTTGAAGTGCAGTTTGTCTTTGCCGTGTTTGTTCTAAGCGGGCTGTGCGCTCTGAATCTAAGGTGAGGCGGCGTTGCGCCATGTGGGCTTGCAGCAAAACGGCCGCAGAGCCTTCGGTTGTGGCGCGGTCAGTGCCCAGCACAAACAACGATTGCCCGGCAGCGACTTGTTCGCCTTCTTTTATCAATTGATCTGTGATCACCCCTGCCGCATTGGCACTGAGCTGAACCGTACCTTGCACAGGCATGAGCACCCCCGGAATTCGAGCTTTGCGTGCCACTTGGCCCCATGCGGCAAACGCAACCATGGCTCCGGCTAGAACTAAAGCCACACCGGCAACCAAAGTGAAACCAGGATTCTTTCCAACGCGAATGCCACCCAACCAGGACGCTTGTCGGGCTTGCATGACTTCTGGACGAAAGAGTGGGTTCGACATGGAATGACTTGAAATACGTATTGATTGCATCATAAATTTGATTCAGCAAAGCCTATCGATAACCCTTAAAAATTAATTATTAATGTATATAAAATTTGAAATAAGAATTTTAAAATATAGTTTTATATGTGGATTCGTTGCATTCACAATCAAAGCAAAGGCCCGAGCTGAAGGTCATAGTTGCTGCGTATGGGCGTGGCTTTAAGCCTCCGCAGTACTTGACTGCGGGCGACGTGGTGCGGGTGGAAATTGACGGGATTGGGGTGTTCGAAAACCCATTGATACAGAGGCCAACTGCCGCTTCAGTTCGTTTGAAGCGCCATGAAAAAAAGGCGGTCACCGTTAGGTGATCGCCCTTTGCCATTGAGGCGCTTGTGGGTGCTGGTTTATTTCAAGCCGGCCTGCGCGCGCAGCGTTGCGGCCAGGTTGGTGCGTTCCCAAGTGAACTCGGGCTCGTCGCGGCCAAAGTGACCGTAGGCGGCGGTCTTTTGGTAGATCGGGCGCAGCAAGTCGAGCATCTGGATGATGCCTTTGGGTCGCAGGTCAAAGTGCTCGTTCACCAAAGCAGCGATTTGTTCCTCAGGAATCACGTTGGTGCCCATGGTGTTGACGGTGATGTTCATCGGACGGGCCACGCCGATGGCGTAAGCCACCTGAATCTGGCACTGCGTGGCCAGGCCCGCAGCGACGATGTTCTTGGCCACATAACGCGCAGCGTAAGCAGCCGAGCGGTCCACCTTGGATGGATCTTTGCCCGAGAACGCGCCGCCACCGTGCGGGCAAGCGCCGCCGTAGGTATCGACAATGATCTTGCGACCGGTCAAGCCGCAATCCCCCTGGGGGCCGCCAATGACAAAGCGGCCGGTGGGGTTGATCAGGTACTTGGTGTCCTTCAGCCACTCTTTGGGCAGCACCGGCTTGATGATCTCTTCGATGATGGCATCGGTGAACGAGGCCTTCATTTTGTACTGGGTCTCTGATTGGTCAGGGCTGTGCTGGGTGGACAACACCACGGTGTCAATGCTGTGGGGCTTGCCGTCCACATAGCGCATGGTAACTTGGCTCTTGGCGTCGGGACGCAGAAAAGGCAGGCGGCCGTCTTTGCGCAATTGCGCTTGGCGCTCGACCAGACGGTGCGCGTAGTAAATCGGCGCGGGCATCAGATCGGGGGTTTCGCTGCAGGCATAGCCGAACATCAGGCCTTGGTCGCCTGCACCGGTGTTGAGGTGATCGTCCGAAGCTTGGTCCACGCCTTGCGCAATGTCATTGGACTGCTTGTCGTAGCAGACCATCACGGCGCAGCCTTTGTAGTCGATGCCGTATTCGGTGTTGTCGTAACCGATGCGCTTGATGGTGTCGCGTGCAACCTGGATGTAGTCAACGTGCGCGTTGGTGGTGATCTCACCGGCCAACACCACCAGACCGGTGTTGGTCAGGGTTTCGGCGGCCACGCGGCTGCGTGGGTCTTGTTCAAAGATGGCATCGAGGATCGCGTCAGAAATTTGGTCAGCGACTTTGTCGGGGTGACCTTCGGAGACGGATTCGGATGTGAATAGATAGTCGTTCGCCATGAAATGTTCCTTCAGTTGTAGGCATGCGGTTGAAATTGCGCTGCCTTGTGCTGTTGGGCCCAGGCGAACGCTTTAGCAGTTTTGTCTTTTCAGACAAGGCACAATGTCGGGCAGTCCCTTCTTGTGTGTCGCCCTGCAAGTTGCTCTGTTAACTCAGCGACGCCCGTAGTTTATCAAATTCCGCATGTATTTCTGGTTTCGCTTACTTTCCCGTTGGCCTTTGTGGGCATTGCATGCCGTGGGCCATGCCATGGGTTGGTTGGTTTGGCTGGGCTCGCCACGCTACCGGCGGCGGTTTTTAGAAAACATTGCGCAGGCGCAGATTCCCTTGCTTCAGGCCTGGGGCGGGATCGGTCAGGCCGGTTGCATGTCCAGCGAACTCCCCCGTTTGTGGCTCGGGTCGATGCCGGCCGTGCGTTGGCAAGGCGATGGGGTGGTCGACACCGCCTACGCCAGCGGCCAAGGCGTGATTTTTTTGACCCCCCATTTGGGTTGCTTTGAAATCACCGCGCAAGCGCTGGCATGGCGTTTCAGCCCCCGCTTCGGTGCATTGACCGTTTTGTTCAGGCCCGCGCACCAGGCCGGTTTGGCGCAAGTGATGAATGAGGCACGTGGCCGCGAGGGGCTGGAGACTGCGCCCACCACCTTGGCAGGCGTGCGCCAAATGATCAAAGCCTTGCGCGCTGGCCGTGCCGTGGGCCTGCTGCCGGACCAGGTGCCGCCAGAGGGCATGGGCCAATGGGTGCCATTTTTTGGCAAACCCGCGTACACCATGACCTTGGCCGCGCGCTTGGCGCAGCAGACCGGGGCGCAGATTGTGTTGATCTGGGGCGAACGGCTGGCTTGGGGTCAGGGCTTTGAGTTGCATGCCAGCGGCCTGGACCGCCCCTTGTCGGCGTCTTTGGACGAGGCGGTGCTGCAGATCAACCAAGCCATGGAGATCTTGGTGCAAAGCTGCCCCAGCCAGTACCTGTGGGGTTATGCCCGCTATAAAACGCCGCGCAAGGAACTGTGATGGTGCGCTTGTTGATCGCCTGCATGCGCTTGATCGCGCCCTTGCCTTTGCCGCTGCTGCGTGCGCTGGGATGGGGCTTTGGGATGCTGCTGTTTGCCTTGGCCCATGCCCGCCGGCATGTGGTGCAGGTCAATTTGCGCCATTGTTTTGCGGCCCTGTCGGATGCCGAGCGCGCGGTGCTGGT
Source organism: Limnohabitans sp. Rim8 (assembly GCA_945901045.1). Classification (GTDB taxonomy): domain Bacteria; phylum Pseudomonadota; class Gammaproteobacteria; order Burkholderiales; family Burkholderiaceae_C; genus Limnohabitans_A. Next base: position 10,569 of record CAMDKK010000081.1, on the reverse strand, counting down.
TCGGCAACATTTCGTGCAGGTGGGCCAGTCATTGATCGACCGTGCTTGGCTCTGGCACGCGCCCCTGGAGGTGGTGCGCCACCGCCTGCAATGGACCGGCGCAGTGGCGCAACTGGCGGGCGAGCAGCCCACGGTAATTTTTGCCCCGCACTTTGTCGGGTTGGATGCAGGCGGCTTGGCGCTGACCTTGCACAGCAGCACGCCGGTGGCGTTCATTTACGTCACCCAGTCGAACCCGGATTTGGAGCACTGGATCAACCAAGGACGTGAGCGGGGCGGGTCGGTCAAGCCGTATTTCAGACACGATGGCGTGAAAAAAATCATCACCTCCTTGCGCCACGGTGAAAAATTGCATCTGTCGCCCGACATGGATTTGGGTCCGCAAGACGCGGTGTTTGTGGACTTCATGGGCGTGTCTGCGGCCACCGTCACGTCATTGCCGCGTTTTGCCAAATTGGGCCGCGCCCAGGTGGTGCCTATGCTCACCCGCATGACGCCCGCCGGTTACACCATCGAAGTCTTGCCCGCCTGGACCGACTTTCCGTCGGGTGACTTGACGCATGACACCGAGCGCATGAACGCGCGTTTGGCCGAATGGATTGCGGCCATGCCCAGCCAGTATTACTGGGTGCATAAACGCTTCAAAACAAGGCCTGAAGGTCAGCCTTCTTTGTACTGAGCATTTTTGCAGTGGCGATTTCAGGCTGTAAAACGATACATTCGTTTGAACCACGGCCTTTCACGCCCTGTACAAAAAAAATCGCTTTTACATTGCACGTTGGGCTCAGTCGAGTCACAGAGTTGAGCCATCAAGGAATTCATCGTCTTGCCATGCTTGACGGTGTTGTGGCGACATGAGGAGCGGAGTCTAGCGAAAACCCTATCAGGGTTTAAAGGAGAAAACCCTGATCCTTGGAAGTTGAATTTGACTGCACATTTGATCGATCATATTATTTGCAAATTAAGAGATCGAGTTGAATGATTCTAATTGCATCCACAATCAAACTGATCGCTGAAATTGCTTTGATGGCGCTGCTGGGAAGGTGGCTGCTTGGATTGCTTGCGGGTTCGAAAAAAGACAACAATCTTTTCTACCAAATCTTGCACATCGTGGTTCGACCCTTCATCTCTCTGGCCCGACTGTTGACGCCCAGTCTGGTTCTTGATCGACATGTGCCTTTGGGCGCTTTTCTGATGTTGGTCTTTGTTTGGTTCGGTGCAACCCTCTTCAAAATCCAGTTATGTGTGCAACTTGGTGTAGAGCAGTGCAAATGAACAAGCATTTAACTTACTTGTTTCTCAAGCTGAACGCCATCGTACTGCTGGTATTCAATCAGAAGCAGGCAGCGTTGACCAAGTTTGACCAGATGATCTTACTCAAGCCGTGGTCCTCTTATGCCTTGGCCAGTCGAGCCCATGTATTGGCGCAATTGGGGGACAAAAGCGCGGCCATTCTTGGTTTGGAGCAGTTGGCGCAAGCCTGTCCCGACAATGCAGCAGCCTGGTTCAATCTGGGATTTATGCTGGAAGAAAACGGCCGTTCCAAGGAGGCCGAGTCGGCCTTTCGGCGCGCCATTGAGGTCGAACCGAAAATGGACCGGGCGTGGTACGGCCTGGCGCTGGTCCTGATCCAAGAGCGCCGCTTTGATGAGGCGGTTCAAGCCCTCAAGAAAAACACCGAACTGCAGCCCATGAGTCCGTTTGGCTGGTATCAGCTGGCACGGGTTCATGTTGACCGGCAAGAGCCCGACGAGGCGACGAAAATCATTCGCCGTCTCAAGGGGTTTGAGCCGAAAGTGGCCGCTCAATTGGAGCGAGAAACCGGATTGCGAACTGAGTAGTCCAGGTTAACCAATGGAGCGGAAATTGATGATCGGAGCTGGTTCTCTGGTGTATTGATTATTGATAGGCGTGATCCGGCATGCAGGCCAAATTCGCAAGAAGATGGTGATCCCGAATTGCCCGCAAGGGCTTGTTTTTCTTTGGAGTATTTCATGGAAATTACTGAAAACCACCGCCATTACTGGCGAAAAAATCTTCAAATTACGGGGATTTTGCTGGCAATTTGGTTCGTCGTCACCTTTGTTGTTGGCTACTACGCTCGCGAGTTGAGCTTTACATTCTTTGGCTGGCCTTTTAGTTTTTGGATGGGCGCCCAAGGTTCATTGGTCGTTTACGTGGTGATCATTTGGTATTACGCGCGCTACATGGCCAAACTTGACATCGAGCACGGTGTTCACGAAGGGGAGGATTAAATCATGTCCGGACTATTTAAAACAGATGGCGGTCCCAGCTCCGCTGCTTCAACGGCTGCATTCAAAAAAGGCTTGAACAAGGTTTACACCTGGTACACCGGTGGATTCTTGACCTTTATAATTTTGCTGGCCATTGCAGAGCAAATGGGCTTGTCCCGTCAATGGATCGGAATGAGTTTCCTGGCTGCGACCGTGTTGCTGTATGCAGGCATTGGGTTCATCACCCGAACCACCGATGCAGATGAGTACTATGTGGCGGGCCGCAGGGTTCCTGCACTGTACAACGGCATGGCGACGGGTGCCGACTGGATGTCGGCGGCTTCCTTCATAGGCATGGCCGGAACACTTTACCTTTCAGGCTACGACGGACTGGCTTTCATCATGGGGTGGACCGGCGGTTACTGTCTGGTGGCCCTGTTTCTGGCACCGTACATGCGCAAGTTCGGCCAGTTCACCATCCCTGACTTTTTGGGGGAACGCTATGGCGGCCATATACCCCGATTCATCGGCGTTGTCGCAGCCATCCTTTGCTCCTTCACCTATGTGGTTGCACAGATCTATGGTGTGGGTTTGATCACCGCGCGGCTGGCAGGCGTCGAGTTTGAGGTTGGCATTTTTCTGGGCCTGAGTGGCATCTTGGTTTGCTCTCTTCTTGGAGGTATGCGGGCGGTCACTTGGACTCAGGTGGCGCAGTACATCATCTTGATCGTGGCCTACATGATCCCTGTGGTTTGGTTGTCGGTCAAGCAGACCAGCATTCCAGTGCCGCAAGCGGTCTATGGCTATCAGCTTGAAAAAGTGACGGCCAAAGAGAAGCTTTTGACCAACGATCCGAAAGAGCTCGAAGTTCGTGCGATCTTCAAGCAACGATCCGCTGACTTGGCCGAAAAGCTCAAAGATCCAGCAGCCGCACTTGCTGTTGACAAAGCTGCTGCGACCACCAAAGTGGCCGACTTGAAAGCAGCCAATGCACCGGCTGCTGAATTGGCTGCGGCCGAAAAAGCATTGACCAGCTTGCCACGCGATGCTGCTGCGGCCAAAGCCGCCTGGAGCAAAGCCAAAGCGGCAGCTGACATCAAGGCCACACCGCTGAATGGCATGTCGCCACATGCGCAGCAATTCAAAGGCGACCCCAATGGGGATGCAGCGGCGCAAAAAACTTATGACACTTCCCGTCGTAACTTTTTGGCGCTGATCTTTTGCCTGATGGTTGGAACCGCAGCCTTGCCGCACATTCTCATGCGTTACTACACGGTACCGAGCGTGAAAGAAGCACGAGACTCAGTCACTTGGTCTCTGTTCTTCATCTTCTTGCTTTACTTCACGGCGCCAGCACTGGCGGTGCTGGTTAAATTTGAGGTCTTCACGGTACTGATTGGAACGCAAATTGACCAGCTACCTGCTTGGGTTGCTGCTTGGAATAAAGTTGATCCAACGCTGTTGTCGATTGTTGACATCAACAAGGACGGTATTCTGCAGTTGAACGAAATGTCCATTGGTGGCGATATTGTCGTGCTGGCAACACCCGAGATTGGTGGCCTGCCCTACGTGATCTCTGGCCTGGTGGCCGCAGGCGGACTGGCTGCGGCGCTGTCGACTGCCGACGGCCTGCTGCTCACAATTGCCAATGCCTTGAGCCATGACATGTACTACAAGATGATCGATCCGAACGCTTCGACCGAGCGCCGCGTGACTATTTCTAAGGCTTTACTGCTGGTGGTAGCGCTAGCGGCGGCGACCGTGGCGGCGCAGAAACCGGCCGACATCTTGTTCTTGGTGTCTGCTGCATTCTCATTTGCCGCGGCCGCGTTCTTCCCGGCTCTTGTTTTGGGAATATTCTGGAAACGCGCAACCGGGATTGCCGCATCGCTGGGGATGGTGGCGGGGTTAGGCACCACGGTCTACTACATGGTCATGAACCAAGCCTGGCTTCGCGGGATTTTTGGCATCACCAGCCCAGTCGACCTGTGGTACGGCATCTTGCCGATCTCAGCGGGCGTTTTTGGCGTACCCGTAGGCATTGCTGTGATCATCGTGGTCAGTCTGATCACGCCTGAGCCTAGCAAGAAAATCCAGGATTTGGTGGACCATGTGCGCTACCCCAACCTGTTGGGTGATAAGGGCACCCGGCCGACTTGATGGCCGCTACTGATGTGATCTGACACAACTGCGATCAATCTCCCATGCCAGGCGACTCAGGTTGCCTGGCATTTTTTGATTGAACTCGTTGGCACTGATGAAGGTTGGCGGATTGCCGGTGCGCACGTGTCTTGCCTCAAATCGCTTGAAAAAAATCGGACACGTCCAGCTTGGGGTATTTCTGTCAATGCCCGAAACGTCGTAAAAAACGACACTTGCATACGATTGATTGTGCAGTCAAGCTGAGCCTCGCGCCAAAAAAGCGCTGATTTCTTGCACCACCCGCTGCGGCTCTTCGTGCACCACCCAGTGCGAGGCCTGGGGCAGGGGCACCAGCGTCAAGTCGGCGATGTAGTCTTCCAGGCCCTCGGTCAGGCAGGGCAGCAAGGCGTGGTCTTGTTGCCCCCAAATGACCAGGGTGGGGCGGTCTATGCGCAGCGCTTCGATGGGCAAGGTCACGGCCGCTGCCGCGAGGTCGCCTGAACGCGGTGGACGCAGGGGCGAGGCGCGGTAGTAGTTCAAGCCCCCGCGCAAACCGTGCTGCCACAACTGGCGGTAGTCTTGTTGGATTTGTTTGCTCATCCAATCGGGGGAAGGCTGTGAGCCCGTCGGGCCACCTCGGGATGCGAGGTCCAAAAAAACAGCCAGTAATTTTTCGAAATCGTTGGCGGCAAATACCGCTTCGGCGTCTTCCTGGATCAGCGCGTTCATGTAGGTGCTGGCTGCTTGCTGCGCGGGGTTGTGTTGCAGCTCACGCAAAAATGTCCCGGGGTGTGGCGAGTTGATGATCACCAGCTTGGACAGTCGATCAGGGCGTTGGTTGGCCAAGTTCCAGGCCACAGCGCCGCCCCAGTCGTGGGCCACCAATGCAGCCAAGGGCTGGCTTGGGCCGCATTCGCTGTCGATCAAGGCCAGTACGTCTTGCACCAAAAATTTGGCACGGTAGTCTTTCACCTCGGGCGGCGCACTGGAGCGTTCATAGCCGCGCAAATTCGGCGCCACGCAGCGGTAGCCGCCGTGCGCGGGTTGCGCAAAATGTTCGAGCAGTGCATCCCACACAAAAGCGCCTTCAGGAAAGCCGTGCAAGAACAACAACACGGGTCGGCCGCGTTCACCGCATGCGCGGCAGCTCAGGGTGATGCCGTGGGGCAGGGCTTGCATCCAGGTTTCGATCATATTTTTTCCTGAAAGGCGAAAAACCGAGTCGGTGAACTCAATCTGTGCTGGGGGGGTCTTCTGCTTCGCTACCCGCTGCGTTGCCCAGGGCAATCTGTGCAGACGAAGGGCTTTGGGCTACGGCGGGGTCGCTTGGGGCTTCGTGTGACCAGTCCCACAGCAATTGCGCGACCTCGTCCACCCCTTGTTTTTTCAACGCCGAAAATATTTTGGCTTCTCCGCCGCCGGCCTGCAGTCGCGCAATCGACAGGGCTTTGGCGCCTTGCACACGGGTCAGCTTGTCGGCCTTGGTCAGCAAAATCAAAAACTTAAGGCCTTCTTGCACCCGGGGGCGGATCACGTCCAGCAGCACCTCGTCAAGTTCGGTCAGCCCCAAGCGCGGGTCGCACAGCAAGACAATGCCTTTGAGGTTTTCGCGGGTTACCAGGTAGTTGGCCATGACCCGTTGCCAGCGGATCTTGTCTTGTTTGGGGACCGCTGCATAACCGTAACCGGGCAAATCGGCCAGTACCGCATCGGTCAGGCCTTGCTTGCCCAGTGAGAACAAGTTGATGTGCTGGGTGCGACCCGGTCTTTTGGAGGCATAGGCCAGTTGCTTTTGCTGGGTCAGTGTATTGATGCATGTGGATTTGCCTGCATTGGATCGGCCCACGAATGCGATTTCGGGCACGTTGATGGGCGGCAGGTGATGCAGTTGAGCCGCAGTGGTCAAAAATCGGGCGGTGTGCATCCATCCCATGGGCGTGACAGGCGGCGGTGTTGAGGGCGGGACAAGGCCTGAAACAGGGGGGGCAATGGGTTTTGTAGACATGAATAGGCAAGCGCCTCAGGCAAAAATAAGGGTCATCAGAAAACCTGGACTTGCAGCATTGTAGAATCTCATGGTTTTGCGCATTAACTTTGGATGTCGCCCATGAAGTCGATTATTGGTTTTTTGATGGCCGCCCTGGTGGCCGGTTCTGCTTTTGCCGCCGATGCAGCCCCTAAAGCTGCCAAGCCCGATTTGGCCAAAGGAGAGGCCAGTTTTGCGGTGTGCGCTGCCTGCCATGGCGCGGATGGTAATTCAGGCACGCCCGCCAATCCCAAATTGGCACAGCAACACCCAGAATATCTGGTCAAGCAACTTCAGGAATTCAAATCAGGCAAACGCGCCAACGCGATCATGAGTGGTTTCGCTTCCACGCTCAGCGACGACGACATGCGAAACATTGCTTTCTGGCTCGCCAGCAAAACGGCGAAACCTGGTTTTGCCAATGACAAACAAACCGTGGCTTTGGGTGAGCGCATTTACCGCGGTGGTATTGCCGACCGCCAGGTCCCGGCATGCGCCAGTTGCCACAGCCCGAATGGGGCCGGCTTGCCTTCTCAATACCCGCGCTTGGCGGGTCAGCATGCCGATTACACATCAACACAGTTGGTGGCTTATCGCGAAGGCGTACGAAAGAACAATGCGCAAATGCCCATGGTTGCTGCCAAGATGAATGACCGTGAAATCAAAGCGGTTTCTGATTACATTGCTGGTTTGCGTTAAATTCGCACAGCGTATCGGGCCTTTCAAGCCAAGCGGGTCTTTTGAGACCCGTTTTTTTATTGTTTTCTGGACTCGCCCAAACCCCATCGGCCATGACTGTTTCAACCCAAGGTTTGGAAATCCAAAGCAGTTCGCGTGCTTTGCGGGCCGGTGTGGAGTTGTTCTCGTCCATGCGGTTTTCCATTTCCTTGCTGACGCTCATTTGCATTGCTTCGGCGTTGGGGACGGTCCTTAAACAGCGCGAGCCTTTCGCCAATTACGTCAACCAGTTTGGCCCTTTCTGGGCCGAGATGTTTGGCACCATGAGCTTGTACAACGTTTACAGTGCGTGGTGGTTTTTGCTGATTCTGGCCTTTTTGGTGCTCAGCACGAGTCTGTGCATTGCCCGTAATACCCCCAAAATTTTTGCCGATCTCAGAACACTGAAAGAAAATATACGCGTCCAAAGCCTCAAGGCCTTTGGCCACCGGTTTGAAGGCGCACTGGATGAAGCGCCGCAAGAAGCGGCCCAGCGCATCGGTCAGCTGCTGGCGGGCGGAGGTTGGAAAGTTAAATTGCAGTCCCGCGAGTCTCCCCAGGGAGCCGGCTGGATGGTGGCCGCCCGAGCAGGCACAGCCAACAAGCTGGGTTATATCGCGGCTCACAGCGCCATCGTGTTGGTCTGCGTGGGCGGTTTGATGGACGGTGATTTGGTTGTGCGTGCGCAAATGTGGTTGGGCAACAAAACGGCTTATGCCGGCGGGGGCATGATTGCTGACGTCAAGTCTGAGCACCGATTGCCTGAGAGTAACCCGACCTTCAGGGGCAACATGCTGGTGGCGGAAAATACCTCGTCGAGTACGGCGATTTTGAGCCAGTCCGATGGTATTTTGATTCAGGATTTGCCGTTTTCAATCGAATTGAAAAAATTCATTGTGGAATATTACTCAACAGGCATGCCCAAGCTGTTTGCCAGCGACATCGTGATTCACGACAAAGCCACGGGCGAGAAAAAAGAAGCCCGGGTCGAAGTCAATCACCCCGCCAATTTCAAAGGCATTGAAATTTACCAGTCCAGTTTTGACGATGGCGGCTCACGCGTCAAATTACGGGCCTTGCCCATGCGCGCGAATGCCAAGCCTTTTGAGGTAGAGGGGGTCATTGGCAGCAGCGCAGAGTTGACCAATGGTGAGGACAAATTAAGCCTGGAGTTCACCGGCTTGCGCCTCATCAACGTCGAGAATTTTGCAGCTCAAAAAGAGGCTGTGGACGTGCGCAAAGTGGACTTGCGCAGTGCGCTGGATGCGCGCCTGGGTGCGGGTCATAAAACGACGAGCACCAAAGAGTTGCGCAATGTGGGACCCAGTGTGAGCTACAAGCTGCGCGATGCGGCAGGCCAGGCCCGTGAGTTCAACAACTACATGCTGCCAGTTGACGCGGGCGATGGTCATTTGGTGTTTTTGCTCGGTATGCGCGAAAACCCGGCCGATCCCTTTCGCTATTTGCGCATGCCCGCAGACGAAGACAGTTCTTATGCAGGCTTTCTGCGGCTGAGAGCGGCGTTGTTGGATGCCCAGCTGAGAGACAAAGCGGTGCGGCTTTACGCTGGCAAGGCGGTGGATCCGAAGCGACCCGATTTGGCCCTGCAGTTGCAAGGCTCCGCGGCCCGCGCCTTGGGCTTGTTTGCAGGGGCTGAGAAGACCCAAGGTGAGCAGGTCGCCGGACTTCAGGCTTTATCCGATTTCATGGAAACCAATGTGCCAGAAGCCGAGCGCGGTCGCGCAGGGGAAATGCTGGTGCAGATTTTGAATGGCGTGTTGTTTGAGCTGGAAGCCTTGGCCCGCGAGCAAGACGGGGTCAAGCCCATGCCCGGGGACAAATTGCCGGCCTTCATGTCACAGGCCGTTTTGGCCCTGAGTGACGTTCCTTTGTATCCCGCACCGATGGCCTTGCTGTTGAAAGACTTTACCCAGGTTCAAGCCAGCGTTTTTCAGGTCGCCCGTGCACCAGGTAAAACCATTGTGTACCTGGGTTGTACGTTGCTGATTGTGGGCATTTTTTCCATGTTGTATGTCCGTGAGCGCCGTTTGTGGGTCTGGTTGACAGCCCAAGATGGCGCTACTTTGTCTGACCCGAAAACCCAAGCCACCATGGCCTTGTCCAGCAATCGCAAGACCATGGACGTTGACCATGAATTTGACCTCTTGACCCGTAAATTGCTTGGCAACGAGCCCTCCACCGCATGACGACCATCACTTTGAATCCGGGTTATTTTTCTCAGCGCAGCCTGGCCGACTGGGGCTTTTTCTTGTTGGCACTTCTGGGCATGGTGTTCGCCTTATCACGCTATCAAGAAGCGATGGATGTGTATGAACAAGGCATCTTGGTGGCCAGCGTACCCGCCGTTGTCTGGTTGGGTTGGTATTGGCGGCCTTTGCGCCACCTGATGCTGATGGTGACCGGCCTGACCTTGTTGGCCCTTTATGCTTACCAAGGGCAGTTGGCGCAGGCCGATGAGGTGTTTGTCCTCAAATATTTCTTGTCCAGCCAATCGGCTATTTTGTGGATGAGCATGTTGGTGTTCATCAGCACCGTTTTTTACTGGGGCGGCATGATGATGCCATCGCAAAGCGATGCCCTCGAATCTTTGGGCTCTCAGACAGCTTGGGTGGCCGTTGCTTTGGCGCTGGTGGGTACCTTGGTGCGCTGGTACGAAAGCTATTTGATGGGTGCCGACATTGGCCACATCCCCGTCAGCAATTTGTACGAAGTTTTTGTGCTGTTTTGTTGGATGACCATCACGTTTTATTTGTATTACGAGGCCCAGTACAAAACCCGCGCACTGGGTGCCTTTGTCATGTTGGTGGTCAGTGCGGCGGTGGGGTTTTTGCTTTGGTATACCTTGGTCAGAGAAGCCCACGAAATCCAGCCCTTGGTGCCCGCTTTAAAGAGCTGGTGGATGAAGCTGCATGTGCCGGCTAACTTCATTGGTTACGGTACGTTTGCTTTGGCGGCGATGGTGGCTTTTGCCTATCTGATCAAGCAAACAGGCGGTCCAACCCGTTGGTACAAGCTGGCACCGCTGTGGCTCTTGGGTATCGTGTTGTGTTTTGAGCCCTTTGTGTTTCGCAAAGCCGGGGTGGCTGCACTGAGCGATTATTGGGCGGTGTATTTTGGTATTTCAGCCTTGGTGGTGGCCAGTATTTTGTTCGGACGAGAGCGCATCGCGGCGCGTTTGCCGAGTTTTGAAGTGCTGGACGATGTGATGTACAAATCCATCGCGGTGGGCTTTGCCTTTTTCACCATTGCCACGGTGTTGGGGGCTTTGTGGGCTGCAGAGGCTTGGGGTGGTTATTGGAGCTGGGACCCGAAAGAAACCTGGGCCTTGATCGTGTGGCTCAACTACGCTGCCTGGTTGCACATGCGCTTGATGAAGGGCTTGCGCGGCACTGTAGCCGCCTGGTGGGCCTTGGCTGGACTGGCCGTGAC
>CAMDKK010000080.1 GCA_945901045.1 Limnohabitans sp. Rim8 | reverse complement strand
CAGCTCATCGCGCGTGCAGTCCGTGAGCGCTTCCATTTGCTTATTCACGTCGGTGATGATGCCGGCCGGGTCGGTCGTCATCAAAGCATCGATGTTGGACTCGATCAACGATCGGGTATAAAACTGCTGGTCACGCAAACGTTGGTCTAACTTCATTTGCTCAGCCTCAACCTGTTTGCGGGCAGTGTTGTCGGTGCCAATCAACAAATAACCAATGATGACATTGTCGATGTCACGCAGCGCAGTGACTGAGACCACCGCCGGAAAACGGCTGCCGTCTTTGCGGATATAGGTCAACTCGTAAATGTCTTCGATGCCACGCGATGCTTTGAAAACCAGCGCCTCAAAGCCTGGCGTAATGGGCGTGTCAAATTCTGCGCTCAAGGCCCTTGCCCGAATGATCAGCTCTTGCGGGTCTGAGATTTCAGCGGGTGTAATGGTGTTCATCACCTCATCAGCCAAATAGCCCAACATGCGCTCAGCGCCCACGTTAAAAATCTGGATGACACCCTTGGCATCGGTGGCTATGCTGGAGAAGTTAGCGCTGTTAAAAATAGCGTTTTGCAACGCACCTGCTTTAATAACAGCTTCTTCATGCCGAACTTCAGTGACAAGCTCCTGCGTATCGTGACCGACCTGGAGAGCGTTGTTTGGATTCATGACATGGTGTGGGAAACGAGCGAGTGGGGTTGAAATATTGCTGTTTGAGCGGAGGTGTAAACAACGAACCTCTTGAACATCTTATCCAAACACGATGGCCTTGCCTATAGGGTGGTCAAGTAGAACAGGCCAACATGTCCAGCTGCGAAAGGCTTTCCCTGCCATGCCGGTAACTGCGATTTATTTTCGCTCACATTTGAGTTGTGTCGCCATAGGACTTTGCCATCAGGCGAAGCCGCAAGAAAGGCTTATCACCAAAAGTGGTCATCGGTCCATCGATTTGGTTGATTAAACTCACTTGGCATAGACGGCACTCACTTCTTTGCAAAAATGTTTGATCTGAGCGAGGGTTCCCCCGTAGGCGTTAAGAAACACAGAGCTACCCACGCTGACGGTCATTGAACGTTTGGTGCTTTAGCGGCCATTCAACTGCTCGCTTCGGGCAGCCCCGCCGCTGGCAGAGCCACCCTCAGCAAAACCCGAGGCACTCTATTGCGGCGTCGCCACCGGCACGGCCGGCAATGCTACCCCGGTGCCGGTCGCGAACGAGTACCAACCGGGCGACCGCTGCTGGCCGACGCCCGGTTTGCTCCAGTCGCAGACACCGGTGGCGAACACGGCCCGTAAACGCGCCTGCTGGTCGGCAGTGAAGGTGACGCCCGTGTAGTCGACGTCGCTGAAAGCCAGCGGCTTCAGTTCGCACTTCAGGATGTCTTCGGCCAGCGGCCCGCCGGCCGTCTGCCTTGGAGAAGCCTGGTAGGTCACTGGGCAAGCCGACGAACCAAGCACGAGTTCCTGCGCCAGGTCAGCTTGTGTCGCGCCGGCTGTTGCGTAGCAGAGGTCGCCCAAACCAGCGGGTCGGTTGGCGACAATCTTCTCAGCACGTGTGCGGGTTGTTGTGTCGGTCTCCACTGCAGCCAGCCACTTGTCCATCGTCATGAACGACTTGCTTTCTAGCGCGGCGCCCGGTCTGAGTCCCGGCGTGGAGGCCCATATCACATGGTTGTTGTGGTTGCCGTTGGCCTTATCGAGCCGCTCGCGCATGCCCCAACTGCGCCAGTTGGCGTGGATGTCGCCTAACGGGTTCTGGTTACCGCGCAGGTCGATGATCGCGACTTGCGACAGCAACTTCGCATCGCTCAACACGCCCGCCAAATAAATATTCGAAAGGGTTTGCGGCAGCGAGCTTACGCGAGCTGCTGGCGTCCCGCCTGCGGCACCGGACCAGACGAGGTCGGGCGAGTAGCTGCCAACACCCTCATTGACCTGCAAAAACTCCTCGGGCGTGATCGCGCCGCTCTTAAGGGCCTTCAGGCCGTACTGAACGCCGACGTTGTCAAACACTTTGTTAGCCTTGCGAGCGCCGTCGGTATCGACAAAGGTGCCCAGCCGCGTCGCTTCGTGGTCGAGCAGCGTGCAGCGCACGCCTTTAGGTCGCAGCACTGGGTCATACACCAGCGCCTGAGGAAAGTTGGGGCCGCAGTTGGCCGCCCTCGTTGGGTCGTAAGCCGGCAGGAAGGAGCTGACCCACACAGCGCAGAAATTGGGGTTAAGGTGGCCTGCGATCGCTGAGCGTTTGGCGTCAGACAGCGGGGTGCCGTTGGCCGTGCGGTAGTAACGGTCGGCCAGCAGCCCGCAGTCCTTGATCTCGAGCTCGATGTTGATCTGGTCTTGGTAGGAGCAATTAGGCTGGATACCGTCGATCAGGCCCGGGTAAGAACCGGCGATCGTCTGTTGCTGGATCGAGCCGCCAGAACAGCCGTTGCCGATCGTGTAGCGGATCGGGCCGTACTGTTCAACGATATGCTCCTTGACCATCATCATCGTCTCAGCCGCCAGAACGTGGTTAGCGTTGGTGCCGTTGTCGTTCAGCGAGGCGGTGGCGACCATGAAGCCGCTTCTCAGGGCCACGTCGTTGAAGGCTGTGGCCGGCGTAACCGGCGCCTGCAAACGGTGTGCGGCGGCGCTGGCGCCGAACATCCACAGCAGTTTGCCGTTCCACCCCTTCTGCGGCGCCGCCAGCGTGTATGGCAGCGCCGGATCGCGGAACGCCGCGATCTGGTAGATGCCGCGGTTCATCGTGCCTCGCTCCAGGCGCACGATGCTGCGGACCGTAATGCCTTGGTCATTGGTGAAGTTCGCCACCGCAGCGGCGGCGGGTGGATTGGCGGTGTCCCAAGGCACGAAACACGGGTCGGTGCCATTGATTGTGAAGGTGCAGGCGCTTCCTTCCTTCGCTTTGGGTTGGTAGTAATACGTGAGCTTGCTGGGCGCGTTGCACTTCGCATCGGTCGCATTATTGTCCAAGCCGCTCAGGCGAGTGGGTACCGAGGCCGTCAAGGTGGTGCCGGGCACGGTCACGTTAACCGGCGCGGCGTCCACCGTCGCACAGACCCAGGGATCAAGCTGCGGGCCAGAGAAGATCGGCCCGCCCTTCGAATGGTTGGTGATCGTGAGCTGGCTGCTCTTGCCGCGCGTGGTCGCAACGAGTTGGTTGGCCCCTTCAGTCAAACCGGTCACCAGACCGACCAAACTGGTGCTGGTGGCATCGGCCGCGAAGGCACTGGTCACGCTGGCGCCGTTTAGCGTCACCACCAATTCGTTGGCATACACGCCGTGTGCAAGGCGGACCTCGACGAGCGCGTCGCCGCCGCTCACCAGGTCCGGCCGGTTGGACAGCACGGCGATCCCTGGCGGCGGCGGGGGCGAATCGCTACAGCCGATCAGGGTCAGAACCGCGAGGGTAATAGACATCAGGCATGCGGCTGAACAACCAATGAAACGTTGCATAGTTTGATTCCTTTTTTGAATGCTGAGAGATTGGCACCGATTGAGTCTTGCGCGTGTTTGTCAACCCTGTTTTGCGATTGTTAGCACCACTTACAAAAAAGTCAATATATATATTTTATAATGAAATGCATCCCAAAATCTGCAGAAAAACCTCACGTAACCTATTGTTTTATTTGAAAAAATTCGAATTTTCACTTGTCCACGATTTGAATCGTTTTCGGGACTTGGGGCATGCTTTGCAGATCCCATCTGCTTGGGACAAACATGCACACTGGTCAAATGCAAATGGTTTTTTGCGCAAGTCATGATGGCTTATCTGTCCTTGAAAGCATTCAGTCGGATTGCCCACTCCAGCCATTCAATCGCGATAGCTGCAAAAATCGATCTGCTTCAAGTTGCCAAAACAAAAACCACTGCTAAGTTTCAAAAAGAAAAAAGGACAATCGTTTGACCGGGTTGATTTCAGGGTGGCAGACACCTTGAGTAGCACCGTTTTTGGACACTGGCAAACACAATGTCTGGCTGAGTTTGCAAGCGTGCGCAAAGTAACAAGCATGGCTGGGTAGGCAGAGGCAATTTTGAAGGACCCACCAAATCAGCGTCTAAAACATGCCATAATCACGCTCTTCACAAGTTACCCGCCCGGGTGGTGAAATTGGTAGACTCAGGGGACTCAAAAAAGTGAACACCCTAGTAAACACTACAGTTTACGCGGGTTGCAGCAAGGCTACAAAAAGTGTCCTACGCAATGTAGAACGCTGACGCCTAAAGCACACGAATTTTTCAGCACAAAGACACGCTGAAAAAACCCATCAAATCCCCCAAATTTTTCAGCAAGTTCGAGCTGCTCTTACGTCCAGTTTCTGGACGTTGGGCGAAGCTTTTGATGCTGAAAATTGACGAAAGCAGACTTGTCAACCCAGCTTAAAACTCAATTTTTGAGGTGCTTGTCCAAGTAGCTTTTGATGTGGCTTTGCGATAACTCATCGGCTTCGCGATCGTATCTGTGTTTAAATTTGGGGGGTCAGTTCAAACCCGAGGCGATTCAGTCACAGATGAGGAGTTGACTATGATCAAAAACAGATTGAATCACCGGCCCAGAAAGCGGCTCGGATTCAAGACACCCCACGAGGTGTTTCACGCCTCGTTAAACCGTGTTGCAGTTCGTACTTGGATCCGCATCTTATTTAAAGTGGCTCAGTCTTTCAAAAGTGAATATATTGTTTTTAATAATTTTTACATTTTTTCTGTATGATAGTTTCAATCAAAATTCTATAAACTTCTCAACAGGACCGAAAAATGATTAAGCGAAAAATCAAAAAAACCTCAGTTGCAATTGCAGTAACCGTTTTGTTGCCAGCAACATTAATGGCTCAAAACATTGGTTTTGAGTCTGGTGATACATCCAACTGGTCTGGTAACGGCTTAAGTGCAGTTGGCGTACAAACCGTTACTGCAGGAACGAATACTTGGACGATTTCACCATACGGAAACTACATGGGCAAATTGGACATCTCAAGCGGCAGCTTCAGTGCAATGACCAGTGGCCTAGGTTTAACGGCTGGTAGTGTCACTAGCTTGCAAACATCACCAGTAACAAACCCAACAACAAGTGCTTGGGTCACCAAGAACGTGACACTGGTTGCAGGCACTCCATTGACCTTGGCATGGCAGTACGTCAGCACAGATTACGAACCTTACAATGATGGATCAATTACAACTTTGGTAAAAGTTGGAGACCCATCTGTAACTGGCTCCATAAACAACACTAAAAGTCTGTACAGTCTCGCAGGCTTTACGGTTACTGGAACAGGTGATTACTCAACGGGTAGCTACGGAAGTACCGGCTGGCAAACTGCCACATATTCGGTCACAACGAGCGGTGATTACACGATTGGGTTCGGTGTTTTCAATCTTGATGATACGTCTGTATCTCCTGTGCTTTTCGTTGATGAAGCAGTTGGCACAACCTTAAAGAACGGACAGAGTTTTACTCCGGTAGCTTCAAACTCAGCCCCACAGGCACCTGCGCTTCGCGCCATTAACTCTGCCACAGATGCAGATACCGGAATTGGGACTGTCACTACTAATGTATTTGACGGTGGCAACTTACTTCTCAACACCGACAGCAGCGCTGCTTTCACTTTCACTAACAATGGTGGGTCAATAACTGTAGACTCTGGCACACTTACGGCTTCCGGTGTACTTTCGAATGAAGGTACAGACTCGGGCACTCTCACCAAACTTGGGAGCGGGCGCTTAGTACTGAGCGGAATCAATACCTACAGTGGCGGTACCACTGTCAATGCTGGAGTCTTGGAAGTGTCCGCTGGGGCGAACCTTGGCACAGGAGCACTGACACTCAATGGTGGTACCTTGGCCACCACCGCAAGCTTTGTAAGCGAACGTGCTCTTGTTGTGGGCGCCAACAGCGGCACCTTGGACGTGGCTAGCGGCACCAACCTCACCATTTCCGGCGTGGTCTCGGGTGATGGCGCTTTGAACAAAACCTCTGCCGGCAGCTTGATTCTGAGCGGGGCCAACACCCACACAGGCACCTTGGGGGTAATCCAAGGTACGCTGGTGCTCAATGGCAGCACAGCTTCGGCAGTGACCAATGTGAGCGCTGGCGCGATGCTGACAGGCAGCGGCTCCACCGCAGGCGACGTGGTCTTGTCGGGCTCGGTCAGTCCCGGCAATTCTCCTGGCACCTTGTCGGTGGCGGGCAACTTCAGCATGAACGCTGGGTCGAGCTTTGACTCCGAATTGGATGGACGTATTTACTCAGCCGCTGGCGGCGCGGGCAGCTATGACCGCATAGCACTGACTGGGGCCAACTCGGTCTTTACGGCCGGCGGTCAAATTGCGCCTGTACTGCGGAGCATTTCTGCACCGGCTGACAACACCTTCACACCTAAGGTGGGTGACGCCTTCAGGGTGGTGACCACTGCTAACGTCAACGGGGTAGACAGCAAGGGCTTTTTCAGCGTGACCGACCCCACAGTCGGCATGCCCACCAACACCCGCTTTGACGTGATTTACGGCGCCAACCATATCGACTTGGTGTTGACCCCCGATAACTTGGAGGTCTTCGCTCAGCCTTATGGCATTCGCAACATGGTCAATGCCGCCCGTGCGTTTGACGGCATTCGCCCCGAGCAAGGCACGCGCAGCAACAACGACACACACAATCTCTTCAATGGACTGTATGGCCTGGGCGCTGAGCCTTTGGCCAAGACCCTATTGCAGGCATCCGGTGAGATTCACGCCTTTGCCCTGTCGGAGACTCGCGAAGGTTGGCAAACCGCTGCCAACTCCGTAGGCATAGCCGCGGCCGTGAAGAATGATCGCAATATGTGGGTGGACGCCTCTGGGCAAAACACAGACTATAAGCAGGACTCACGCGCATCGGCTCACGAGACCAACAACACACAACTATGGCTGGGCACCCATTTGCTGGCATTCAATGGCGCGCAGCTGGGCGTGGCGGCCGGCACGTCCAAACGCAGTGTTAACGCCATGAATACCAGCTCGGCATCTGTGAACACCGAGTCGCTGGCGATTTACGCTGTGGGCAATAAAGAGCGCTTTGATTACGCCGCCGTCTACTCTTTCAATCAGTCCAATATCAATACCTCACGCCAAATTGGTTTATCGACCGGTACCGTTAGCAACAGCAGCGACTCCACAGTCAATGGCTCGGTGCTGTCTTTGTCGGCAGGCATCACTTATGAACTGAATAAACAAGTCAACGGCCGTGTGTGGGTCAACGGTACCCTCAACCAAACCAAGGCCAAATCATTGACAGAGGAAGGCAGCTCGGTCACAGCTCTCGGCGTGGCAAAAGAATCGATTAGCTCGAGTCAAGTCACACTGGGCTACTCCTTTTCGGGCCAAATCAAGGTGCCTGACAGCCGACCCGGAACTTGGATGCTGGGTGTGGGTGCAACCAAGCTGCTTGACCAAGGCAGCCACCCGGTCACACGACAAATGTCTTTGCATAGTGCCAACTGGGAAGTCAGCACACCTAATATTGGCGATTCTTCGCAGTTCCTACAGGCAGGCGTGCGTTTACCAATTGGTGCCAATGCAGATGCTTGGGTCAACCTAGGTGGCACTAAGCGCCAAGGCGCCTCTGGTACGTTTGGCAACGTAGGTTTGAGCATCAAGTGGTAAAACAAGATCAAGTAGCTGCCTCGAAACTTAAAAAATCAACAGATTGGTATCTTGCAATTACTGTTGCGGCTTCGAAATCATCCTTGATCATTAAGGGATGTAGCCAACGCAGCACGTCGGCGAGACAAGTTTGTCCAGGTTTCGCCGGTGATTTCCAATCTCAAATTTGTTGATTTTTCAAACCCGCCTAGTGCGGGTTTTTTTATGATAATTTAGGCACTTTTTTGGGAGCCTATTGACGCAGCCAACTCGATGGTCAAAACTAAATCGACGTGAACGCCGTGCGCCTTTATGGCTTTAGCTTCCTCCAAAGACACTTATTCTGATAGAGCGTGGCACTGTCTGGCTTTACATAAGCCCCAGCCCAAAACGGCGTCTCCCCAAACCGTCCAACCTACCCCAACACAAGAAACGAAACGCCAGAGAGCATCATTGAAAAGCAAACATGTCAAAGCCGTACCAAAATCCAACTTTTGGCCCGCGCCAAAAAAAGGAAGCACATGTTGCAGGACTGCTTTTCTCCGAGTTGACGCGGGCCATGGACTGGTCAGCGCTAGCAGCCGAGCGGCCGCAAATAGACCGTGACTGGCTGCAGTAACAACTGAGTCAGGCCCGCGCCGCCTGCCCTAAGTAAAAAAAGGACTTTGCCTCCCTGGAGATAGGGTATCGGCGCGTATGCCTACAAATGGGCTTGAATCTCATGCTCACGCGGTAGCCGGTCGCTACCGTGCCCCACTCATGTCACTTGTGGAAGCCTTCACGCAGCTTGATGGCGGCAACTTCGATCTGTGCATCTAATTCGCCCGCTTCCACTGCCTGTTTGATCAACTCCAGTGTGGGCACCAGTTGATCAATGCCGCCAATCTCTATTGAGCTTTTGCCCTTGGCCAATTCAATTAGTCGAGCACCGTAGCGAACGTTCATGGTCGGCTTGCCGTTTTCGGCAGTGAACCACCACTGCTTGACCCGCTTGGTGGTTTCTACTTGCCGACGCAAGCCAGTTTCCTTGTCCTGATACGAACGGAACTTGACTGGTGCGAATTCAGTGCCTGACTGCTGTGCACGAGCAAGTTCAATCTGCTCCCACAAGCGTCGAGACATTTTGTTGCGACGAACTTGGACAGCGGGCATGTGGGTGGGTTTGACAGCTGTGCTCAGCTTGAGTGTTGCAAGGGTTGCCATGTGCTTTTCCTTTCAGTTGTTGATAAAGCACAGACTATTTTGTGATCGACATAAGGGACAGGACGACCAGAAACCCGCACGATTTGCGGGACATTGGAATTACTGATGTGTTCTTCGACAGTAATCGTCCAGTCACTGGACGATGGACGATTTGGATAACCTAGCCACCCTTAAAGCACTCTGGGCTTTTGCGACCTTCTGGCGTTGTCGCTCTGCAGCCAGTGCAACTGCTGCCCTGTCTTTGTTGGCTTTGAGACTGTCCAGGCGCAGCTGCTCTGGCGTCTTGGGCTTGAGTGTTTCTACCAGCACAGGACTGGCAACAATGCTGTTCATCCCGTATTGGTATTGAAGGAGCAAACGGGCGTGGGTGGAACTTTCTGCGTGCACAACGGTCTTGACCGTGGTGCCCTTGATGCGAATGGTGGCGATGAAGTCTTGCATGCAGTATTTAGCCAAATACGACCACGAAAAAAAGCAGTTTTTATTTGGCAGGACTAAATACTTTGCACACTGCAGAAGAGGAAAACTGCATTGGCAAAGTCACTACTGAAAATGAGCAGCACCCTCAGTCGTTAGGTGCCCTAAAACTGGACATTGGTGTCACAGGGATTGGAAATTCTGAGCAGTAGCAGAGCCTTGTTGTCACTACCCGTTGAGGATGATGTTGGATATTGCAGTCTGATTGACACAAGAAGGATTTCAATCACAAAGATGGCAGGGCGGACCTGTGCATCACGAGCAAGCTCTGCCGACACAGCAACTTGCAAACTCTGCGAATAGTTGGCACTTGAGCTGTCGCAGCAGTTGCGTTTCATTTGAAGCTGCACATAAAAGGAGACCGCGAAACCGCCCTTACCCGTTGGGTTGTGCACAAGTGCTGTGGTAACGAACTCATCGAAAGTCCGTAGCCCATGACTGAGCCTGTTTGCATAAGGCTCAGTGTGGGTTGAATCTATCGAATATCCCTCTTGAGCTACATGTTGAACTCTTTGAATAGTTCGCAGCTTGGATTTCCCAAAACAAGTGATGAGTAGATCATGAGCGACAGCGAATGAGATCTGCGACATCACAAGCGAGCAGCGCTCGCTTACACAGTGGAATGGGCACATGAGCGCAAATAACAATACAAATGGCATGCTACGACTTGAAGCAAAACCTTCCCAAATGACAGCTGCGCCAGCAGTACTGTTTTTGCTGGCGCAGTGTCCACACTACATCAGCCCACACCTCAAATCCACGCTTTGCGCAGCGATCTCGCTTGACCAGCACCCTGTGTAGCTGGAAGCCGCTTGTGCGCTGTTGTGTGCAGTCGCCTTGCTATCGTGGCGCAGATCCCAAATTGAGTGGGTCATAAAGCATAAATACCAGTACCAAATCAAATCACGCTTTGATTTGGCATGTTGATTTCATTGAAGATTTTTGTCCCGCCAATTCATCGGGATTCAGGTCGCCCAAAAGCATCAAACCAAACACACTAAAAGGAACACAACAATTTGATTAACAACACAGACACCATGAGCCAAGCAAAAACATTGACCCCCGCAGAAATTGAACAAGTACTGAACTACATTTCACAAAAGTGCTACGCCATGCGCAATAGAGTGATGTTCCTGACAGGACTTTGGTCTGGCATGAGGGTGGGGGAAATCGCAAGTCTCCGAATGGGAGATGTGCGCAATGCAGATGGCACTGTACGTTCAGAAATACGCCTTACCGCCGAGCAGACAAAAGGACGACAGCCGCGCACGGTGTTCCTGCCGCAGAAACTGCGCGAGGAGATGCAGGTTTACTTTGAGCTACGTGGCCATGTACCCGGCACCAATCCCTTGTTCATCACTGGGGGGCGAAAATCCTTCAGCGCCAACTTAATGGCGCAGCACTTTCACTACCTTTTCAAACGGGCTGGCATTGCTGGAGCGTCAAGCCATTCGATGAGGAGATCATTCATCACGAATTTAGCAAACAAAGGAATTTCCGTGCGCGTACTAGCTGAAATTTCGGGGCACCGTAGCATTGCTGTTACCCAAAAATACATCGACGTCAACGACGACATGAAGCGAAATGCGGTCGAACTGATTTGATAAAGAAAAAGCCCCACAAGGCAACTTGTGAGGCTGATCGTCCAGAAACCGGACGATATGTCAAATGGCTTTTAGCACTGGTTTGGGAGCTCCATTCCAAGAAGGAAACTGCAAGCCACTGTCACGCAAGAATATCAACTCATCTGCCTTTTTGAAGTACTTACGAAAGTCCATCAAGTGCTCCACCTGCTTCAAATAGTGCAAGACTTGCGCATCTGGCAATGACAGCCCTTCTGCCTTTAGTGCGAACTGAACACGCGGTAAGGCTTGCAATGCTGGGATGCCAGACATATCAATCATGTCAAATCGCGAGCGAATGGCACGGTCAATCGCCATAGGATTGTTTGTGGTGATGATGGCCATCACATCATCTCCGCATGCATCTAATGCAGTCCAGAAATCGCTCTCTCCTTTTTTTACTTTATCAAATTCGTTGAGCACAATGAAGTATTTGCCGCTGGTGGTAAATCGAGCCATTGCACATGAAGTTTTGATGTGATCCTTTAGCTTGGACATTCCCAGCAAGTCATCCACGTCTTTGTTTTCCAGTTGTGCATCTGGGCCTCCAATTGCATCCACTAGCAGTTTTGCCACCGTTGTTTTGCCCGTTCCATTGGGTCCATACAACATCACATGCCCTTCCAGTTGACTAGCTGCGTAGGCTTGGATGCGAAGTGCCACTGCTGTGCTGGGGTAGATCACATCGTCGAGATTGGTTGGGGCGTATTTGTTTTCAGTTTTCATTTTGTGTTCCTTATTTTTTGCAAAGTCAGGCAGGGGGCCAGCCCCTGCCCTTGTATTCAAGCGTTTAGGATCTTTGCAACTTGCTCGTCGTTAGCAGCCAATAAATCACTGCTTTCTTGCTGCACCTGTTTGCCCAACTCTTTATCTGCTGCTGCAGCTTCCACTTGCGCTTTAGCCATGCGCAAGATCAAGGCATTTAACAATGCCTCGTTGATATCGCTGAGCGAACCCACAATATCCACACCGCCATTCACATTTGGCTTGACCAGCAATACGGCGTGCTTGCCTGTCAGTCCTTTCAGTCCCACGTGAGCCAAAGGCTGGAGAGTGTTCAGCTCAATCTCGCCATTGACAGCCAAAGTCGCTGCCTTGACTGCCTCTTGTTTGGCAAGGGCTTCTGGCTTTTTGACCATCAAGCGCTTGATCTCTTCGATACCACCTTGTTGCAACACCCAAGCGGGAAAGTCGGCGGCTTCAATGCCATGCGAAACAGCGGCTGCCAGCACGTAGCCATAACCCTGCGCACGCTTGCGGTCGCTGTTGAACACGTAGCGTGCCAGCATGGTCAACGTGATGGATGTTTTGACCACTTTGATGCCATCAGCCTGCAGACGCTCAATCAAGCTTCGACGAAGTGCTTTTTGATCGTCCAAGCTGCCCTTGACGAAACGGGCGTTGTAGACGTCCAAGCATTCAGCCAACAGGGCATACAAGCCGTCGTTGGCTTTTTTGTAGTCAGTGGCTTCCCACTCCTTGCGACGGACTGACAGAACGTCCAGTTGCTGGACGATGGAGCTTGCAAAGTGCTCCGCATTTGCGTCAACAATGGCAGCCCTGCAATCGGCCTGAACTTTACGGTTCGCAGCGTTCATATTTTTTTCAGCAGAAGTCAATTTCTTGTTCATATCAATCTCTTTTAAGTAAGTGAGCTGTCGAAGGAGCTTTCAGGCGACTTGCTTTTTGTTTGCTCAGCACCGACAAACAAATAGTCTCATCGTTATCAGATATCACGCCTTTGCATGATTTAACTGTTAACGGTAAGATGAGCGAATGAACCCAAACACAGAACAACTGGTCTTCAAGGGCATGCGCCGTTTTCGCTACAGGCGCGATGAATTGCTACTTAAAGATGCAGAACGAAGCCCATACTTCTGGTGGTGGTCGTATCTGCGGCTAAGCAAGGACTACTGGTGGGTTTGCCAGCGCAAAGGAGTGGCAGACGATCCAAGACTGCGCGAGATGTATCGCGACTTTGGCAAGGTCTACGAGATGACTTTTGAGCAGTGGTGGGACAAGCGCGGTATCAACTTGTTTAGTGAGCAGCTGGCGCTGCCGTCAGTTCGACAGCTCAATGCCAACGATTTGCAGCTCAGCAAAGGCGTAGATCAGCACCTGCTGCTGGAGATTCCTTTGAACCTGACAGAGAAGACCATCATCAGCCAGGTACGAAAGTTAATTAGCCAGCAGCCAGAAAGAGAAGTGCTACGTACCAGTTCGGCCAAAAGAAAACTGGCAAAGATGGTTGGCATCAGACAGGACGTGATCGAGTCAGCCTATGCAGCTTGGCGTTTGTACTATGAGAGTCGCGATGGCAGGTCAGTGGACAAGATTGGGCAGGTCACTGGCACAAAGAGCCTGTATCAAATAGGAAAAGAACTACGGCTGGTACGAACCTGCATGCCCCAGCCCACTGATGACAAGAATAGAGCCGCAAAACGAGTCAACGGGATGAAGGTTGCGGTGTCGCGCATGCTGGCACGTTCAAATAATCTGATCGAAAACGCCGCTATTGGGATATTCCCATCGATACAAACGATTAAAGAGCCAATCGTTTGGCGACCTGTTCAGCAACAACGAATGGAAGAGGCAGTCACAGCAGGGCAGTGGCGACCGTTATTTAATGCTGGTGACACGCTGAACGTCCAGCAACGGGACGATTTGATGTTGTGAGCTTGATCGTCCTTTTGCTGGACGATGGCTCGATTATTTGGCTCAGGGCTAGCTAGCATTGATGTGGTTAAACAAGGTAAATTTGCAACGATTGCTCAATGAGTGAAGTGATGAGCCGTGTCAAACGCCTTGCCCGCCGCAAGCAGAGTGCCAGCACACCTTAAACCATTGTCGTTTTGAACGACACAATTGAAAAAGCCCGCCAATTTGCGGGCTTTTTTACGTCTGCAAGTGTGGGCACTGCGCAAGTTGCGCACTAATGCTGGCGCAGGTGTCATCGATCAAGTACAGAGGTCATAACTGTCTGAATCAGTACACCCCTTCAAGCCAGCCTCTTTGGGGGCTTGTTTGTTACTGAGTCATCAAAGAATAACGCGTGGAGCGACAACTAAGAATGACGTCCCCAATTGCAAATCAATCTAGTAAATGGCTACTAGCACCATTCGCCATTGATGTTTAGCTGAGCGCCTCTTGATAATTTTCTAAAGATATCGTTGATATCAGCGAGCAGTAGTGTCCGGTTTATTTGATAGCCAACTCGCTGCAAGCGAGTAACTGCAAGGGTTTCAGAGGTTTCATGGGTGTCCACGATTTGAATTTTATTTTGCGCACTAGGCATGCTCTAAGGGTTCAATCACCTGGAGATGCTCATGAACGCAGGCAAAACCTTGTTCGCGCAGGTCATGGAGTTTGTGCCCTGGAAGACCTTTGGTCGCATCGTCGATCGCCATCGCGGCGATGCCGGGGTGCGCACGCTCAGTTGTACCGAGTTGTTTCGC
>CAMDKK010000079.1 GCA_945901045.1 Limnohabitans sp. Rim8 | reverse complement strand
AACAGCAAACGCTCAACGTGTGGGTTTTGGTTGGACACATACAAGGTGTATTCGTCGCTGGCGCGGCTGTATGAACCAATGGCGACACGCGGCTCCATCGGGTTGGGCACCAATCGGTTGTTGATCAAATCGAGTTTGGTGACATGGGCTGCACCGGCAAAGGCGGCCTCCACGGCGGCTTTGTCGCCAATAGCCCAGTTGTAGCAATGATTGTCTGGTGCTTCGGCGTGAAGTGCAGTACCGCCTTTGGCGTCACGCACATCGACCACGGCAGGCAGCACGTCGTAGTCGACTTCCACCATTTCAGCGGCATTTAAAGCTTGCTCTAAGGTCTCTGCAACCACCATCGCCACATGGTCGCCCACATAGCGCACTTTGCCATTGGCCAGAATCGGGTGTGGCGGCTCCTTCATGGGTTGGCCGCTGGTGTCAGTGATCAACCAACCGCAAGGCAAACCGTTGATTTTGGCGTCTACGACATCAGGGCCATCCAGAATCGCGATCACACCGGGCGCGGCCAAGGCGGCGGTTTTATCGATGCGCTTGATGTTGGCGTGGGCGTGGGGCGAGCGCACAAACACAGCGTGCGTCATGTTGGCCAAATTGATGTCGTCGGTGTAGTTACCCGCACCCGTCAAAAACCGGTAGTCCTCTTTGCGGCGGAGCGATTCACCGATGTGAGGTAATTTGGAGAAATCTGATGCACCCATGACATGACTCCTTTAGGCGTTCATGGCGACAGCACCGAGCTGTACAGCCTTGACGATGTTTTGGTAACCGGTGCAACGGCACAAATTGCCTTCGAGCAATTCACGAATTTCGCCTTCGTTGGCGTGGGGGTGGCGGTTGCACAAATCGACCGCGCTCATGACCATGCCGGTAGTGCAAAAGCCGCATTGCAGGCCGTGGCATTCTTTGAAAGCGGCTTGCATCGGGTGCATGGTCCCGTCAGCATGGGCCAGGCCTTCAATGGTGGTGACCTCAGCGCCTTCGGCCTGGGCAGTCAGCATGTTGCAGGACTTGACCGCGCGGCCATTCACGTGAACGGTGCAGGCGCCACATTGGGCTGTGTCACAGCCCACATGGGTGCCGGTCAGGTGCAGGTGTTCCCGCAGGGCTTGCACTAACAATGTATTGGGCGCCGCGTTCACTGTGACCGCTTTGCCGTTGACCTTCATTTGAACTTGCATTTCACGTCTCCTCAGGTTGATTCATGTGCCAGTAGAGCATACCGTTTGAACGGTGTTTTTAAGCATTTACCCTAATATTTGCATGTTATTGCTGCGATCGAACTGTCATTTCAAAACACCGGCCCCACGGCGGTACTTTCCGACACCCGCAAAAAAGAAAGCGTGGAGGGCCCTTTATTTCATTTTTTCAGTCGCCAAATGGACTTTGATGAAGGCCTCTTGGCATTTGCAATCGCCCTTATGTATTTAACAGACATGAGTGCAAAAGTGTTCTGTGCCGATGCAGGATTTACATTCAGCGCGGGTGTGTGGTTACCATGCGGTCTTTAGCTAAAGGCTGCACATGAAACCTGAACAACAACGCCCCATTTTGGATGTCAACCATATCCACCCGGCCATTCGAGGATCCATCGCAGAGCCCTCGCATGACTTGGTGCCGCAAGTGCTTGCGGCCATCCACGCCCATGCCGTGGTGGTGGTCGGTATGCGACAAAACCCCGTTTGCACGAAAGCCTGTCGCGCTTTGGACGCGCAAGGGGTTGTTTACACCTACTTGGAATACGGGAACTACTTCAGTCAATGGCGAGCGCGCAATACCTTGAAAATGTGGACCGGCTGGCCCACATTTCCCATGATTTTTGTTCGCGGTGTACTGGTCGGAGGCGCCAATGACTTGAATGCACTGATTGCTTCAGGTGAGCTCAAGCAAATGGTGAGTCCTTAGGCCCTTCAGGGCTTGGTTGCGGCGCTGCCGCAAAGTGCATCTCTCCACCCAAGGCATCCACCAAGTCGGTCAGCAAGGGGCCGAGCATCCCCGTGGACAAAATCACGTCGGCATCGAATTTATCTTCGTTGTCACCGGTTGCATCCATCACGCCATCGAAATAGGCTACTTTTTTAAGCACACCTGTTTCGGTCAGGCTAAAGCTGGCCTTGCCCTCCCAACTGAGCGCCAATTGGGTGGGCAGTTTGCCTTCGAGAACGTGCTTACGCACCTCGTCAGTGGCCAGCAAATGGCGGGTGAATTTAACCATCGCCTGGTCTTCACTGCCCGACTTGAGCACACATTCGCGTTCGACGCTGAATGCAGGGGGCAATTCGCCATCGCTTTGGGCCAGCAGCCATTGCGACATGGCCGCTTGGGGGGAAGTGGTGGTTTGCAGCAAGGTCAAAGGCAAACCCTCCAGCACCCTGACCAAGGCCGTGATGACTTCGTCCGATTTGCCCTGACTCGCCGCGTCGGTCATCATCAGTCGAGCGTCCATGTCGAACCAGACCATGACGCTGCTTTGCTTGGCAAAAGCCAAGGGCAGCAGGGCGTGCACAATGTCTTCGCGAATTTCGCTGGATTCTTTTTTGCCGGGTTTGCGGCCCGTGGTGGCTTCGATTTCTTGAATCCGGTCATCGGCTTTGCGGCGCACCACCGAGCCGGGCACGGCCTTGGTTTCGATTTGCAGTTTCAAAATCCAATGACCGCCAATCGACTCCACCAAGGGGCCATGTGCCTGCCCGCGCGGTTCGGTCCAGCCCACCGACTTGTCTTGGCTGGGGCTGCACTCCACAAAACGGTATCTGTTTAAAGCCTCTTCCAGTTGGGTAAGCGTCACTGTCCAATCGGCCCCGATGCGGTAGGCCATCACATTTTTAAACAAAATCAATCCTCTGAAAGTCTCTGACGCAGGCCGCAGCAAGCTGTGGTCAAAGGCTTGATGTTAGTGGATGCAGAGCCCTAAAGGGGCCGAGTGACTTAAACATCTTTGCCCATGACAAGGTCAGGCAAGAAGGTCACGATCTGCGGGAACACCGTGATCAACACAATGCACAGCACCAGGCACATGAAAAACGGGATCGACGCTTTGGCGATCACGTTGCTGTCTTTGCCGGTCATGTTTTGCAGCACAAATAAATTGAAGCCTACCGGTGGTGTGACCTCGGCGATTTCTACCAGCAGCACAATGAAAATGCCAAACCAAATCAGATCGAAACCGGCTTTCTGAATCATCGGCATGACCACGGCGCTGGTCAGCACGATCATGCTGATGCCATCCAAGGCTGTGCCCAGCACCAGGTACACCAGCACCAGCGTGCCAATCAGCGCGTAGGGCGACAGGTGCATGCCGTCCACCCATTCGGCCAACTCGCGCGGGATGCCGGTGAATGCCATGGTCTTGGTTAAGAAGGCTGCGCCGGCCAAAATGAACATGATCATGCAACTGGTGCGGGTGGCGCCCATCAGGCCTTCACTGAAGTTTTGCCAGGTCAGCGCCCGGCCCCAAGCGGCAATGGCCAGCGAGCCCAGCACGCCAAAGGCGGCGCATTCGGTGGCCGTGGCCCAACCGGCGATCAAGACCCAGACGATGAAAACGATCAACAGCACGCAGGGAATCAAATTGCCCGAGAGCCTGATTTTTTCCATGAAGCTTGTGGGTGGATCTGCTGGCGGCACTTGGTCGGGATGGCGCAGGCTCCACCACATGATGTAGCCGGAGAACAGCAGCATCAACAAAAAGCCGGGCAAAAACCCCGCCAAGAAAATCCGGATGATGGACGCGTCTGCCGCCACGGCGTAGACCACCATGGTGATGGACGGCGGGATCAAAATGCCCAGCGTGCCCGCCGTGGCCAGCGCGCCAATCGCCAAGTCTTCGTTGTAGCCGCGTTTTTTGAGTTCAGGCAAGGCCACCTTGGCGATCGTGGCGCAGGTGGCGGCCGAAGAGCCCGAGACCGATCCGAACACGCCGCAGCCCAAAATGGTGGTGTGCATCAAGCGCCCAGGCACGCGGTTCAGCCAGGGGCGCAGGCCGTCGAACATTTCTTCCGACAATTTGGTGCGAAACAGAATTTCCCCCATCCAAATGAACAACGGCAGTGCCGCCAATTCCCAGGACGCATTGGATTCCCAGAACGCCGAGAACAGGTTTTTACCCGGCAAGGTGGACGTAAAAAAGGCTTGGCCGACCCAGCCCACAATGGCCAAGGTCATGGCGATCCACACGCCGCCGGCCAGCAAGATCAGCATGATGGCCAGCAGCAGCGCGCCCATGAGCAAAGTTTCCATGGGGCGCCCTGTTAAATGTCTGAAGAAAAATCGCCACGTGCGTGGCGTTCTTCCACCGCTAGTTGGTAATGCGGCTTGCGGCCGCGCAGCACGGTGATGAACTCGTCCACCACGGCGGCCAGCAGCAACCAGCTGCCCAACACAAAAGTGGCTTGCACAGTCCAGATAGGAATCACCACCAAGCCGGTGGCCATTTCATTGAACTCGTAGCTCTCCCACGTAAAAGCAGTCGCCGACCAGGTGAGGTAGCCCACGCTGACGCAGGCGATGGCCAGGCAAACGGCGTCCAGCCAACGCCGAGCCTGGGGCGACAAGGCTTCGAGCAACAGGGTGACGCGCACAAAGTCGCCATGCCGAAACGCATGGGCCATGGCCAAAAAGGAGGCAGCAGCACACAGCCAAGCCACCAGGTCATTGATGCCGCTGACTTGCAAATTCAACTGCCGCCCGACACCGCCCACAATCATCAACACAAACAACAGAAAGACGCACAGAGCCCCCAGGGCGCCTGCGGCATCGATCATTTTGCGAAGCAGCGCTTGCAGTCGGTCGAGCATGCGCTTTACTTTTTCGCGCGCAGTTTGTTGTAGTCAGCGATGATGGCTGCGCCCTCAGCGCCCGAGGCCTTTTGCCAATCGGTCAGCATCAGGGCGCCGACCTGCTGCATGTCGGTCATCAACTTGGCCGAAGGCTTGTGGATGGTCATGCCCTTGCCAGTCAAGAGGCGCTTGTATTCTTCGGTTTTCTCCTGGCTGGTTTTCCAGCCACGCTCTTGTGCATCGGCCGCGGCTTTGGTCACAGCGGACTGCGTGGCGGCGTCCAAGGCGTTGAAGGATTTGAGGTTCACAAGCACCGCGTTCTTGGGCAACCAAGCTTGGGTGTCATAGTAGTTCTTGATGCTCTCATAGGTTTTGGTGTCGTAGCCGGTAGAGACCGAGGACATATAGCTTTCGATCACGCCCGTGGCCATGGCTTGGCTCAACTCGGCTTGCTGAATTTGCACCGGTTGGGCACCAATCAGCTCCGCAATCTTGGCCGTGGCGGGGCTGTAGGCGCGCCATTTGATGCCGCGCAAATCGGCCACTGAGGCAACTTCGCGTTTGCTGAAAATACCTTGCGGTGGCCAGGCCACGGCATACAGCATCTTCAGGCCTTGCGCGGCCAGCAATTTGTCCATGGCCGGCCGCGAGGCGTCATACAGCTTGCGCGCGTCGCCATAGCCGGTGGCCAAGAAGGGTACGCCGTCCAGTGCGTAAATCGGGCTTTCGTTGGCAAAGTTGGCCAGCAAGATTTCACCGATTTGTGCTTGACCGCTTTGCACCGCGCGTTTGATTTCGGGCGCTTTGAACAAGGAGGCATTGGCGTGCACCGTTATTTTGAGCTTGCCACCGGTGGCCGTGTCGATCTCTTTGGCGAATTGGGTCAGGTTTTCGGTGTGAAAGTTGGTCGCCGGGTAGGCGGCAGGCAAGTCCCACTTGGTTTGGGCCAGGGTGCCGCTGGCCGCGAGCAAGAGTGAGGCGGCCAGCGTGAAATGGGTGACAGAACGGCGTTGCATAAAGACTCCAAATTAATGAGGTTGAAGATTCCGGTGCGAGAAGCTTACCCGCTTAGTGCACCGAAAAAGCTAATCTTTTTTAGCAGAATTGAATGGTGAGGCAAAGCGCAGAAAGATGGGGTAGGTGTTTCCCCTAAATGTCGACATTTTATTGATAAATTGTCGTTAACAAGGCTAGAGTTCGTCATCTTACTTGCGTCAACAGTTTCAACATGCCTCGAAAAATTTCTAATACCTCTGATACCTCTGTTGCTGTCAGGGCTTCAGCCCCTTATTCGGCTAAAGTTTCCGCACCATCGGCCCTCAGGAAAGCCGCCACGCCCATTGTGTCCTCAGCCCATTTGGTTTCGTCCGAAAGTGCAGAGTTGAGCGAGTTCGAGTTCGGCTTGATCGTCGCTGGCAACGCTTTTCACCGTTGGATCGTGCACTGCATGACGGCGGCGGGCCTGAAAGATTTGACCCCGCTCGATGTGCTGGTGCTGCACCATGTGACGCACCGCGCGCGCGACAAACGCCTGGCTGATATTTGTTTCATCATGAACGTTGAAGATACGCATTTGATCAATTACGCGCTGAAAAAATTGCAAGGCTTGGGCGTGGTGGCTTCTCATAAAAGTGGCAAAGACGTAACTTACGCCGCCACCGAAAGTGGCCGCAACGCCGTGAAACGCTACCGCGATATTCGCGAGTCCTGTTTGATCGATGCCTTGCAGGCTGATAACGCATTGAACAAAGATATTGGCGACTTGGCCCGATTGCTGCGCGTGCTGTCTGGCATGTACGACCAGGCTGCGCGTGCGGCGGCTTCCCTTTGAAAGTTGTAGCCATGAAAGAAGTCTCTTCTTTGCCTTACCCTTTACGCAGACCCCTGCAACGCTGGCAATTTTGGATTGACCGCGGCGGCACGTTCACCGACGTGGTGGGTAAACGCCCGGATGGTGGCTTGGTTACGCTTAAATTGTTGTCTGAAAATCCCGAGCAGTACCGCGATGCGGCGGTGGCGGGCATTCGCCAGTTGCTGTGTTTGAATCCTGGTACGCCGGTCACGCCCGAGAGTGTGGAGTGCGTCAAGATGGGCACCACCGTGGCCACCAACGCCTTGCTGGAACGCAAAGGTGAGCCTGCGCTTTTGGTGACCACCGCTGGCTTTGCCGATGCCTTGCGCATTGCCTACCAAAACCGCCCGCGTTTGTTTGATCGGCACATTGTTTTGCCTGAACTCTTGTACCAAGCCGTGGTGCAGGCAAACGAGCGCATGGGCGCGCAGGGCGAGGTGGTGCAGGCTTTGGACGAAGCGCATTTGCGCGCGCAGTTGCAAACCCAGTTTGATGCGGGATTGCGCAGTGTGGCGATTGTCTTCATGCACGGTTACCGCTTTACCGCACATGAGCAGGCCGCCGCGCGTTTGGCGGCTGCCGTGGGTTTTAGCCAGATCAGCACTTCGCACGCCACCAGCCCGTTGATGAAGTTCGTCAGCCGGGGCGACACCACCGTGGTCGACGCCTATTTGTCGCCTATCTTGCAACGCTATGTGGACCAGGTGGCCAGCGAAATGCCGGGCGTGCGCCTGATGTTCATGCAGTCGTCGGGCGGGTTGACCGATGCCCAGTCTTTTGCCGGCAAAGACGCGATTTTGAGCGGCCCTGCGGGCGGCATTGTGGGCATGGCCCGCACCGCCAAGCAAGCGGGTCATGACAAAGTGATTGGCTTTGACATGGGCGGCACCTCGACCGACGTTTCGCACTATGCCGGTGTTTTTGAGCGTGAGTTTGAGACTCAGGTGGCTGGCGTGCGCATGCGAGCACCGATGATGAACATCCACACGGTGGCGGCCGGTGGTGGCTCTTTGCTGCAGTTTGACGGCGCACGTTTGCGCGTGGGGCCGCAAAGTGCGGGCGCGCACCCGGGGCCGGCCAGCTACCGCCGGGGTGGCCCCTTGGCGGTGACCGATGCGAACGTGATGGTGGGCAAGGTGCAGCCGGCGTTTTTCCCTAAAGTGTTCGGCCCACAGGCCAATGAGGCCTTGGATGCACAGGCGGTACAGCAGCAGTTTGACGCGCTGTCTGAGCGCCTGAAGCGCCCGGCCGAAGAAGTGGCCGACGGCTTTATTCGCATTGCCGTGCAGCAGATGGCGAATGCAATCAAAAAAATATCGGTGGCGCGCGGTTACGACGTGACGCGCTATACCTTGCAGTGCTTTGGCGGCGCTGGCGGTCAGCACGCGTGTTTGGTGGCCGATGCGCTGGGCATGACCCAGGTGTTTGTGCACCCGCTGGCAGGGGTCTTGTCGGCCTATGGCATGGGTTTGGCCGACCAAAGCCTGATCCGTGAGCAGGCGGTGGAAGAGCGCTTGACGGTAGAGGCGCTGCCGCGCATGGCGGCCTTGATCGCGTCCTTGAGCGCAGCGGCCACGCAAGCGTTGACCCAGCAGGGCATAGGTGACGGTGTTAGCGCTGAACACTTGCAGACCTTTGCGCGCGTGCATGTGCGCTACGAGGGCAGTGACTCGGCCTTGATGGTGCCTTGGGGCAGTCTGGCTGACATCAGTACGGCGTTTGAAGCCGCCTACCGCCAGCGCTTTGCCTTTCTGATGCAGGGCAAAGCCTTGGTGGTGGAGGCGGTGTCGGTCGAAGCGGTGATAGCGGGCGACGCGCCGCAAGAACCCACGCATGCGCTGCATGCCGCACGCGAAGTGCCGGTGCGTGCGCAGGTGCGCATGTTCACTGCAGGCCTGGACGGTGACTCGCGCTGGCACGCGGCCACACTCGTGGCACGTGAAGACCTGCGACCGGGCGACCGCATGGACGGCCCGGCGGTGATTGCCGAACAAAATGCCACTACCGTGATCGAGCCGGGTTGGCAGGCCCAGGTCACAGCGCTGGACCATTTGCTGCTGCTGCGCGTGCATGCGCGCAAGGTGCGCCACGCGGTGGGCACCACCGTAGACCCGGTACTGCTTGAAGTGTTCAACAACCTGTTTATGAACATTGCTGAACAAATGGGTTTGCAGTTGCAAAACACCGCTTACTCCGTGAACATCAAAGAGCGCTTGGATTTCTCATGCGCGCTGTTCAATGCACAAGGGCACTTGATTGCCAATGCCCCGCACATGCCGGTGCATTTGGGCTCGATGGGCGAGAGCATCCAAACCGTGATCCGCGAAAACGCCGGCCAGATGCAAGCCGGCGATGTGTTTGTCTTGAACGACCCGTACCATGGCGGCACCCACCTGCCGGATGTGACGGTCATCACACCGGTCTTTCTGCCTGGCCACGAAGCGCCTGTGTTTTACGTGGGCTCGCGCGGGCACCATGCCGACATTGGCGGCACCACGCCCGGCTCGATGCCACCGTTCTCCACGCGCATTGAAGAAGAGGGCGTGCAAATTCAAAACTTCAGGTTGGTGGCCCAAGGGGTGCTGCGCGAAACGGAAATTCTGGCCTTGCTGCAAAGCGGCGAATACCCCTCGCGCAATCCGCAGCAAAATCTGGCCGATTTGCGCGCCCAAATCGCTGCCAATGAAAAAGGCGTGCAAGAGCTGCACAAAATGGTGACCGAGTTTGGCCTTGATGTGGTGCAGGCCTATATGCGCCATGTGCAAGACAACGCCGAAGAATCGGTGCGCCGCGTTATCACGCGCTTGAAAGATGGTCAATTCAGCTTGCCGCTGGACAACGGGGCGCAGATTCAGGTGGCGGTGCGGGTGAATGCCGCAGAGCGTTCGGCAGTGATTGATTTCACCGGGACCAGCGCCCAGCAGACGAACAACTTCAACGCGCCCAAGGCGGTGTGCATGGCGGCGGTGTTGTATGTTTTCAGGGCCTTGGTCGACGACGACATTCCTTTGAACGCGGGTTGCCTCAAACCCTTGCAGGTGATCATTCCTGAAGGCTGCATGTTGAACCCGCGCTCGCCAGCGTCGGTGGTCGCGGGCAATGTAGAAACCTCGACCTGCATCACCAATGCTTTGATGGGGGCCTTGGGCGTGATGGCGGGCAGCCAGCCCACCATGAACAACTTCACCTTTGGCAATGCCCAGTACCAATACTACGAAACCATTTCCGGCGGCTCCGGCGCGGGCCTGACCTGGGACGCCAGCGGCGAGCCCACGGGTGGCTTTGCTGGCACTTCGGTGGTGCAAACGCACATGACCAACTCGCGCTTGACTGACCCGGAAGTGTTGGAGTTTCGTTTTCCGGTGCGGCTGGAAAGTTATGAAATTCGTCGTGGATCGGGCGGGCAGGGGCGTTGGCCTGGAGGCGATGGTGGTGTGCGCCGGGTCCGATTTTTAGAGCCGATGACGGCCAGCATGTTGTCCAACGGCCGCATCTATCCGGCCTTTGGCATGGCCGGCGGTCAGCCTGGAGCGTTAGGCATCAACCGAGTGGTGCGTCTGGACGGCCGCGTTGAAACGCTGGGCCATATTGGCCAGGTGGAGATGGGGGTGGGTGATGTGATGGAAATCCACACCCCCGGCGGCGGGGGGTGGGGCAGCGCTTAAAGATTACTTCTTCACGGCTGCCGGTGCCGCGGTTGAAGCTGCTGCGCCCGCCGGAGCAGGTGCTGCAGGGGCTTTGGCTGCGGGTGCATCGCCTTTTAAGCTGCTGCCATTGACGGTTAAACCTTCACTGGAAAATTTGGCCGCATTTTTATCGCCCATGCCTTTGACGCGCGAGATAAAGTCGGGCCAGTCTTTGAAGTTGCTTTTTTTGCGTTCGTCCAAAATTTTGCCCGACAGGCTCGGACCAATGCCTTTGACGCTGTCCAAATCAGCCGCAGTGGCTTTGTTCACGTCCACAGCGCCACTGGCAGCGGCGGCCCACAACAAAGTGATGGAACATAAGAATTTTTTTAACATGGTGACTCCCAAATTGAGCTCGCCTTGAACCACGGTGGTTCAAGTTAACGCGCTCAATCCCTTTGTAGCAAGCATCGGCGGTTTTGCATAGCCGCGTTTACAGCCTATTACAGCTCTTCGACACGTCGGGGCGGGTAGCTGTCCCAGGCCTGGCAGCCAGGGCAATGCCAAAAATGCTCTTTGGCTTCAAAACCGCAAGCAGCGCAACGGTAGCGAGCCAGGGGCTTGGCAGCTAACTCCAGCGCAGCCTGAATGGGCGGGTGAAAGTTTTCGTGGGCCAAGGTTTCACCCGCCAACCAGCGTGATGCGGCAATGAGGGATGGGTGTTGATTCAGGTGGTCGATATAGCGGGAACGTGAAGTCGCGACTGTGTCTGGGGATGCCGCTTCCAGGGTCACCATGGCCTCCATCACGTCTAGGCAGGGGGCCAGTGCGTAATGGGTTTGCAACAAGATCAAGGTGGCTTGAATTGGATGCGCGTCTTTCGCGTCTTTCGCGGCACGTGCCAGCGTGGCCGCTGCCAAGGGAGCCGCCAGCGCATTGGTTTCAAATAAAGGATTCAGGGTTTGCAATGCCTGTATAGCTTGTCCTAAGGACAGTTGCAACTGCCCCAAGAGAATGCGCGCACGGGACGCCTGTGGTGCAGTCTTCAGAGCCTGAAGCAGCAGCTTTTGCGCGCCCGCTGCATCGCTTTGGGCTTGGCATTCCCGGGCTTGCTCGCACAAGTAATGGGCTTGACGAACTGCAAAATTAGCTTCGCCTGAGTTCTCAAGTTGTTGCGCCACTTCACTGGCTTGGGGCCATTCGCGTGAGCGTTCGTAAATGGCCAGGCGGGCCAATCGGGCTTGCCCTTCAAACGAGGTGCCTTCGAGCTTGCGCAAGGCATCTTCGGCGCGGTCCAGCAAGCCGGCTTTCAAAAAATCCAAGGCCAATCCATGCTGCGCCCGTTGGCGGTCAGCCAGGCTCAAGTCGCCACGTTGCATCAGGTGCTCGTGCACACGCACGGCGCGTTCGTATTCGCCGCGTCGGCGAAACAAGTTGCCCAGTGCAAAATGCAATTCAGAAGTGTCAGGGTCGTTTTGTACGGCTTCAATGAAGGCGTCAATCGCCTGGTCTTGCTGCTCGTTCAGCAGGTAATTAAGCCCTTTGAAATAGGCGCGGGGGGCTTGTCGGTTGTCGATGCGCAACTGACGTAAATCCAAGCGTGAAGCCAGCCAACCGAGGCCAAATGCCAAGGGCAGTCCGACCAGAATCCACATCAAATCAAGCTCCATGCAAGTGCTCCGCAGTCTCAGAAGCAGGCGGCGTTTGCAAAGGGGGTGGGTTTGTTTTTTCTGCTTGACGGGCCAATTGGCGATGACGCCACCAGCGGGGCACCATGCCCAGAACACCCACGGCAACGCCGATAGCGAAGGCTGTTAAGACCACCAGCACCATGGGTGAGCGCCACTGGGTTCCAAAGAAAAAATACACGCTAGCCTCGTGCTGGTTATTCAGCGCGAACGCAAACAGGGTGAAGAAAACGGCTGCTTTCAGTACCCATTGAAGCAGCTTTAAAAATGATGTCATGAATGGCCTCGGAGAGCTCAAGGCATTCTAATGGGCTGAAAGCCAATCAGGCTGATTTTGCTGGTTGCGCTGGTGCAGGGCCTGGGTCAACCGATTCGCGCAGTGCTTTGCCGGGCTTGAAGTGGGGCACCCTTTTTTCGGGGATTTGAACGCTTTCGCCAGAGCGGGGGTTGCGCCCGACGCGTGGAGGACGGCGGTTGACAGTGAAGCTGCCAAAACCGCGAATTTCGATCCGATGGCCCTTGACCAAGGCATGGCTCATGGCGTCGAGGACCGTTTTGACGGCGAACTCGGCGTCACGGTGTGTGAGTTGCGCAAAGCGGGCGGCCAATTCGTCAACGAGATCAGAGCGGGTCATGAAGCAGGCGCAGAAGAAGGGTTCAAAAAGATCCCTTTTCGAATTTTGCGCAGACCGGCTGCGCAAAAAATCAGAAAAGGGATGGCCTCAGGTCAGCAACTCAAATCAGTTGTTGTCCAACTTGGCACGCAACAAGGCGCCCAGGCTGGTGGTGCCTGCGTTTTCACGTGAAGACTGCTGCGACAGCGAAGCCATGGCCTCTTGCTGATCCGCTTGGTCTTTGGCTTTAATTGACAGCTGAATGTTGCGGGTCTTGCGATCCACGTTGACCACCACAGCAGTGATTTCGTCACCTTCTTTGAGCATGCTGCGGGCATCTTCCACGCGGTCGCGGGAGATTTCGCTGGCGCGCAAGTAGCCGATGATGTCTTCACCCAAGTCGATTTCAGCGCCACGGGCGTCCACGGTTTTGACCTTGCCGGTCACGATCTGGCCCTTGTCGTTGACCGACACAAAGGTGCTGAACGGGTCGCCATCGAGCTGCTTGATGCCCAAGGAAATGCGCTCGCGCTCCACGTCAACTGCCAAGATGATGGCTTCAACTTCTTGGCCTTTCTTGTAGTTGCGCACAGCGGCTTCGCCCGCTTCGTTCCAGGACAGATCAGACAAGTGCACCAGGCCGTCGATACCGGCAGCCAAGCCCACGAACACGCCAAAGTCAGTGATCGATTTGATCGGACCTTTGACGCGGTCGCCACGCTTGGAGTTTTGTGCAAAATCTTGCCAAGGGTTGGCTTTGCACTGTTTCATGCCCAGGCTGATGCGGCGCTTGTCTTCGTCGATCTCCAGGACCATGACTTCGACTTCATCGCCCAAAGCCACGATCTTGGAAGGCGCGATGTTCTTGTTGGTCCAGTCCATTTCGGAGACGTGCACCAAGCCTTCGATGCCGGGTTCGAGTTCCACAAATGCGCCGTAGTCGGCGATGTTGGTGATCTTGCCGAACAGGCGAGTCGACTGGGGGTAGCGGCGATTCACGCCCATCCAAGGGTCGTCGCCCATTTGCTTGAGGCCCAAGGAGACGCGGTTTTTCTCGGTGTCGAACTTGAGGATCTTGGCGGTGATTTCTTGACCGGCGGTGACCACTTCAGAAGGGTGGCGGACACGGCGCCAGGCCATGTCGGTGATGTGCAGCAAGCCGTCGATACCGCCCAGGTCCACAAAGGCACCGTATTCGGTGATGTTCTTGACCACACCATGGACCACTGAGCCTTCGCGCAGGGTTTCCATCAGTTTGGCGCGCTCTTCACCCATTGAGGCTTCCACCACAGCGCGGCGTGACAAGACGACGTTGTTGCGCTTGCGGTCGAGCTTGATGACCTTGAATTCCATGGTCTTGTTTTCCCAGGGAGACAGATCTTTGGTCGGGCGGGTGTCCACCAGCGAACCGGGCAGGAAAGCGCGGATGCCATTGACCAGCACGGTCAGGCCGCCCTTGACTTTGCCGCTGGTGGTGCCGATGACAAATTCGCCGGATTCCAGTGATTTCTCCAGGCTCATCCACGATGCCAGGCGCTTGGCGGTGTCGCGGCTGACGATGGTATCGCCGTAGCCGTTTTCCATGGCCACGATGGCCACCGAGACAAACTCGCCGACTTGGACTTCGAGCTCACCCTGGTCGCTTTTAAATTCAGACAGGGGAACGTAGGCTTCAGATTTCAGGCCGGCGTTAACGACGACAAAGTTGTGTTCGATACGAACAACTTCGGCGGTTACGACCTCGCCAATACGGGTTTCAGAGGCTTTTTGTGACTCTTCAAACAGGGCTGCGAAAGATTCAGACATTCAGATTTGCGGATCAAGCCGCGGGTTAAGTTGTTGAACCCACCGACCATGCGCCATGCGGCGCGAGGGGAGTCGGAGGGACCGTTACACCCTCTCAAGCCGGGCGGCTCAAAAAGGCTGTTTGCTTTGCCACCAGGTCAACACGGTGTCTATGGATTGCTCCACGGTCAGCGTGCCGTTGTCCAGCAGTTGGGCATCTTCGGCTGATTGGAGCGGCGCGGTGCTACGGGACGAATCCCGCAAATCCCGC
>CAMDKK010000078.1 GCA_945901045.1 Limnohabitans sp. Rim8 | reverse complement strand
CCATCATAGCCCCCGGTACTCGGGTGTCAATCCACCAAGAATAAGTTTCACAGGGAAAGAAAAGCAAACGCCATGCAGGAATTGCAGGTCATTTTCAGCGGGATCGCACAAGGCTGTATTTACGGTCTGATCGCACTGGGTTTTGTACTCATCTACAAAGCCACCGAAACGGTGAGCTTTGCCCAAGGCGAGCTCATGATGTTGGGCGCGTTTTGCGGTCTCGCTTGCGTGAGTTGGTTGGGCTTGCCCTTTTGGCTGTCCATTCCTGCGGCCATGATGGCCATGGCCGTGCTGGGCTGGATGACCGAGCGGGTCGTGATCCGCCCCGTGCTGGGGCAACCGGCGTTTTCCATCGTCATGTTGACCATTGGCATAGGCTACGTCGCCCGCGGTTTGATCACCATGATCCCCGACATCGGCACCGAAACACTGGCTTTTCCGGTGCCCTACAAAGACACCGTGTTCAATGTAGGCGGCGTGGTGCTGGGCGCCACCCAAGTGGTCGTGGTGCTGGCCACCGCCGCGCTGAGTCTGTTGCTGTACCTGGTGTTTCGCTACTCGCGGGTGGGTATCGCGATGCAAGCGGCCTCGCAAAATCAGTTGGCCGCGTATTACATGGGCATTCCCGTCAAACGCCTGAACGGCATGGTGTGGGCGCTGGCTGCGGCGGTTGCCGCGGTGGCTGGTTTGCTGTTGGCGCCCATTACGTTTGTCCATGCGAACATGGGTTTTATCGGGCTCAAAGCCTTTCCAGCCGCAGTCGTGGGTGGCTTTGGCAGCCTGCCCGGAGCCATTGTGGGCGGCGTCATCATTGGCGTGGTCGAAGCCTTGGCTGGTTTCTGGCTGCCCGAAGGCTTCAAGGACATTGCCGCCTACATCGTGGTGCTCTTGATGCTGGTCCTTAAACCGAACGGTTTGTTTGGTGAAAAATTGCGGAAAAAGGTCTGATCCATGCGGTTCATTTTCAAAACCGATTACGACCAAGACATTCGCATTTTCAAGCACGGGGGGCAAGTCTTTTGGTATGGCTTGTTGCTGGCGTTTTTGGTGGCCGCACCTTGGTTGATCGAAGAGTATTGGCTTGCACAGATAACCTTTGTGATGATTTACGGGGTGGTCGGACTGGGCTTGATGTTGCTGGCGGGTTTCACCGGTTTGTTCTCCATGGGCCATGCCGCCTTTTTAGGCGTAGGCGCATACACCGAAGCGGTGCTTGCCGCCAAAGGTTGGCCCTTTCCGATTTCATTGGCCGTGGCTGCAGGCCTGTCGGCGGCGGTGGGTGCTGTGGTGGGTTTGCCGGCGCTGAGGGTGAAAGGCATTTACCTGGGCATCGCGACCTTGTCGTTTGGCTTCATCGTCGAAGAAGGTCTGGCCCGCTGGGAAAGTGTGACCGGCGGCAATGCAGGCATGCACGTCAAAGCGGCCAACCTGTTCGGCCTGGACACCAACAGCAATGCAGGCTTTTACGGCGTGTGCCTGGTGGTCACCGTGCTGTCGACACTGGCTGTGGTCAATTTGCTGCGCAGTTCAACCGGCCGCGCGTTTGTGGCCATCCGCGACTCCGAAATTTCTGCGCAGAGCATGGGCATTCATCTGGCCCGCTACAAAACCCTCTCCTTCATGATCTCGGCGGCTTTGGCTGGCGTGGGCGGCGCTTTGTACGCCCACAAACT
This sequence comes from Limnohabitans sp. Rim8, assembly GCA_945901045.1. Classification (GTDB taxonomy): domain Bacteria; phylum Pseudomonadota; class Gammaproteobacteria; order Burkholderiales; family Burkholderiaceae_C; genus Limnohabitans_A. The sequence continues at coordinate 13,899 of CAMDKK010000078.1, read as the reverse complement.
GCAGTTCATCAGTCCTGACCAATTCAACATCTTGCAGTCGGTGGACTTGTTGTTGTTGGTCGTGATCGGCGGCCTGGGCTCAGTGCATGGCGCCTTTTTAGGGGCCATCTTTTTGATCACCATGCCCCAGCTCATCTCCTTGGGCAAAGATTATCTGCCCGCCTTCATTGGGCAAGCGCCGGGCTTGCAGGGCCTGGTCTATGGCTTGGTGCTGATTGCTTTTGTGATGTTTGAGCCCATGGGGCTTTACGGGCGCTGGCTGAAAATCCGCACTTGGCTTCAACTGTTCCCGTTCTACCGCAAAGGCATGTTCAAGCGTCAAAAGAGCTTCCAGAAATCGGACCGACTGAAATGAGCGACATCCTACTTTCTGCCCACAATTTGTCGGTGCGCTTTGGTGGCGTGCTGGCCGTCAACAAGGTAAGCTTCGAGGTGCAGCGGGGTGAAGTCTTTACCTTGATCGGCCCCAATGGCGCGGGCAAGACCACGGTCTTCAACCTGATCAGCCGCATCTACACGCCCACCACAGGGCACATTGATTTCAAGGGCCAAACTCTCACCCAAGTGCCACCCCATGCGGTAGCCGGCTTGGGCATTGCGCGGACTTTTCAGAACATCGAACTGTTTGAACACGCCAGCGTGTTGCAAAACCTCTTGATCGGTCGGCATGTGCACAACCGCACCGGCTTTTGGAGCCAATTGCTGTTCACCCGCAGCGTACACGAAGCCGAGTTGGCCACGCGCCGCAAAGTAGAAGAAGTGATTGATTTTCTGGAATTGCAGCACTACCGCGACACCTTGGTGGCGGGCCTGCCCTATGGCGTTCGCAAAGTGGTCGAGTTGGCACGCGCCTTGAGCACCGAGCCGGATCTGTTGTTGCTGGACGAACCGTCTTCAGGCTTGAACATGGAAGAAACCAGTGAAATGGCCTTTTGGATCCAAGACATTCAACACGACCTGGGCATCACGGTGTTGATGGTTGAGCACGACATGAGCCTGGTGTCCAAAGTGTCTGACCGGGTGCTGGCCATGAACCAGGGCGAAGTCTTGGCGCTCGGAACGCCTGCGCAAGTGCAAGCCGATGCCGCCGTGATCGAAGCGTATCTGGGCGGCGCAGACGATGCCGCCAGCTTGCGCCGCGTCGCTTGAGGGGCTGTACATGACAGACTCAACACCTCTGCTCAAGTTGCTCAACGTTGAAAGTGCCTACGGCCCGATCCGCGCTATTCGCGGTGTCAGTCTGTCGGTCTATCCCGGCCAGATTGCGACCATTTTGGGCTCCAACGGCGCGGGCAAAACCACGACCCTGAAAACCATCTCCGGCATCATCGATCCGCGCAAAGGCTCGATCGAGTTCAAGGCTCAAAACATCACTGCCATGGACCCCTCGCTCATCGTGCAGCGGGGCTTGGCGCATGTGCCCGAGGGGCGAGAAGTGTTTCCGCTCCTGTCCATCAAAGACAACTTGTTGATGGGCGCCTACACCCGCCAAGACCGCGACGGTGTGGCCCGCGACATGGAAGCGGTGTACGGCTACTTTCCCATTCTCAAAGAACGCGAAACGCAAGATGCCGGCCTGCTCTCGGGCGGCCAACAGCAAATGCTGTCGATTTCGCGCGCGCTCATGGCCCAGCCCGATCTGATCTTGCTCGACGAGCCCAGCCTGGGCTTGTCGCCCAAGCTGACCAAAGAGATTTTCGAGATCGTGGTGCGCATCAACCGTGAACGCGGCACCACCATCTTGCTGGTCGAGCAAAACGCGAACATGGCGTTGAACGTGGCCGACCACGGCTTTGTTTTGGAATCGGGTCGGATCGTGATGGAAGACAGCTGCGCGGCGCTGCGTGAAAAAGACGACATCAAAGAGTTTTACCTCGGCATGAAAGAAGACGGCGCTCGCGCCGAGCGCCGCTGGAAAAAGAAAAAGACCTGGAGATAAGCCATGACCGTCCTCTGGGATACACAAGCATTGAAAGGCCAAACCAAAGTGGTGATGCCTGGTGAGACCATTCCGGATGTTTTCTGGAACGGTGTGGCCGCCCGTGGCCAGCAACTGATGATGCGCGAAAAGAAGTTCGGCATCTGGCAAGGCTGGAGTTGGACGCAAGCCGGCACCGCTGTGCGTGAAATGGCCATGGGCTTGGTGGCGCTCGACTTTGTGCCCGGCGAATGCGCTTCCATTTTGGCCAGCACGCGGCTGGAATGGGTGCTGGCGGATCTGGCCGTGCTCAGCGCAGGCGGTGTGTCGAATGGCATTTACCCCACCGATGCCACCTCGCAAGTGCAGTACCTGTGCGAAGACTCGGCCACCGTCATCTTGTTTGTCGAAGACGAAGAGCAACTCGACAAAGCACTGACCGCTCGCGAGCACCTGCCACGCTTGCGCAAAATCGTGGTGCTCGACATGGAGGGTTTGACCCGCTATTCGGACCCGATGGTCATCAGCCTGGAGGCGCTGAGGGCACTGGGCAGAGACCACGATAGCAAGCACCCCGGGGTGTTCGATCAAGTCCGCAAGTGCCGCCAACCCCAAGACCTGGCCATCCTGATTTACACCTCAGGCACCACGGGCAAACCCAAGGGCGCGATGCACAACCATGCCGCCTTGGTCTACATGTGCCACGGCTACAACCAGGTCATTGTGCAAGACGAGCACGATGAACGCATGCTGTTCTTGCCCCTGTGTCACGTGGCCGAACGACTGGGTGGGCAGTATTTTTCGATCTACACCGGCACCATCCTGAACTTTGTCGAGAACCCTGACACAGTCCCTGAAAACGTGCGTGAAATTGCCCCCACCACCTTCACGGCGGTGCCGCGGGTATGGGAAAAGTTTTATTCATCGGTCACCATCGCCATCTCAGAATCCGACAAGCTTCAACAACTCGCCTACCGCTGGGCGCTGGGCATAGGCTACAAAGTCAGCGAAAAAGTCACCGCCGGGCAGGCGGTTCCCTTGTGGTTGAAAGGGTGCTTCTACATGGGCCGTTGGTTGGCGCTGGACAATGTGCGGCGCATGATCGGCATTCACAAAGCCAAGGTTTTGGTCACCGGCGCGGCACCGATTTCACCCGATCTGGTGCGCTGGTATTTGGCACTCGGGGTGCCCATGATCGAAGCCTGGGGAATGACCGAGTCGTGTGGCGCATCGACCGTGATGCCTGCTGACAAAATCAAGGCCGGGTTCATTGGGCCGGCAGCGCCCTTCAATGAAGTGCGACTTGACCCGGTGACCCAAGAGCTGCTGGTCCGTGGCCCCAACGTGTTCATGGGCTATTTGAACCTGCCTGAAAAAACCGCCGAAACCATCGATGCCGACGGCTGGCTGCACACCGGCGATGTGGGAACAGTAGACGACGAAGGGTTTTTCCGGATTACCGACCGGATGAAAGACATCATCATCACGGCAGGGGGCAAAAACATCACGCCGAGCGAATGGGAAAATGAACTCAAGTTTTCAAACTATGTCACGGACGCTGTGGTGATTGGCGATCGACGTGCCTATTTGAGCGTGATCATCATGATCGATTTGGAAAACGTTGAAAAATTTGCGCAAGACCATGATGTGCCGTTTTCCAACTACGCCAGTCTGACCCGCGCACCAGAAGTGCTGGCCCGCATCCAGGTAGAAATAGACACAGTGAACAAGAAATTTGCCCGCGTGGAACAGATCAAACAATTCCGACTGCTGGACACCCAACTGACGGCTGAAGACGATGAACTGACGCCTACAATGAAACTCAAACGCAAGTTTGTCGAACAAAAATACAGCGCCATGATTGAATCGATGTACCGCAGCTGATCCGGCTAAGCACCCCTTTACAACCCCAGGAGAAGACATGAAGTTCAAACTTTTAACCCTACTCGCAGCGCTGGCCCTCAGCGGCGCTGCAATCGCCCAACAGCAAGGCGTGAGTAAAACCGAAATCACGGTCGGCACCATTCAGGATTTGTCCGGCCCCTTGGCCGGCTACGGCAAAGCGGTGCGCAACGGCATGATGTTGCGCATTGATGAAGTCAATGAGCAAGGCGGGGTGAATGGCCGCAAGCTCAAGCTGATCACCGAAGACTCAGGTTATGACCCGAAGCGGGCCGTTTTAGCGGCGCAGAAACTGGTCAACCAAGACAAAATTTTCATCATGGCTGGGCACATCGGCACCGCGCAAAACAACGCCGCCATGCCGGTACAGTTTGAAAAGAAAGTGGTGAACTTTTTCCCCGTGACTGCGGCGCGCGAAATGTACGAGCCGCTGAGCAAATTCAAATACGCTTTGTTTGCAACCTACTTTGACCAAATGCGCGCCTCTGTGGCCACCTTGGTCAAAGAGAAAAAGATCAGCAAGGTCTGCACCATTTACCAAGACGATGAATTTGGCCTCGAAGTGGTGCGCGGCGCCGAAGCCAGTCTGAAAACCATCAGTTTGGATTTCGTCGAGAAAACCTCTTACAAACGCGGGGCAACCGACTTTTCTTCCCAAGTGGCCCGCATGAAAGGTGCTGGCTGTGAAATGGTCGTGCTGGGCACCATCATCCGCGAGACGGTGGGCACTATTGCCGAAGCACGCAAGACCGGCTTCAACCCGATCTTCATTGGCTCCAGCGCCGCCTACACAGACCTGATCCACAAATTAGGCGGCAAAGCCATGGACGGCATGTACGCCACCATGACGGTACCTCACCCTTATTTGGACGAAGCCTCTAACCCCATCCGTTTCTGGGCCAACAAGTACAAAACCAAATTCAATGAAGACCCGACCGTTTTCTCGGTTTACGGTTACGTGATTTTGGACTCCTTCATCCAGGCCGCACAAAAAACAGGGCCTAACTTGACCAGCGACAGCTTCATTGCCACCATGGACAAGATCACCCTTCCTGCCGACATTTTTGGCAGCCCTGAAGGCAGCTTCACACCGACCAAGCACCTGGGCTCCAACAAGTCGCGTCTGTCGCAAATCCAGGATGGCAAGTGGAAGATCATCTCTGAGTACTACAAACTCGACTGATCTGCGTCACTTCATTCAAAGCCGCCTTCGGGCGGTTTTTTCATGTCTACTTCAGTCGCTTTGGGTTTGAAGATCGCAAAGTCACCGCTGGCACGGGCAACCATCACGCCGTCAACGCGCATTGTGGCTTCCAGATGCGCCACATTCTTGCCTTGGTTGACCACCTCGCTGTCGCAGGTCACCCGACCTTTGAATACCGGTTTGAAGTAATTGATCTTGATGTTGATGGTGGCGCAGATCTGCTCGGGCTGCAAAGCCCCGAACAAGGCCGAACCCATGGCGGTATCGGCCAAGGTGAACAAGACCCCACCATGCACCACGCCATGCGTGTTCGTGTGGATTGGCTGCAAATCCAAAACCCATCGGCTGCGGCCCGGCGCCTTTTCGGCAAGTTCGATGCCGACATGCTGGGTAAACTGTGAAATGGCTGAATGAAGCGATGAGGTCATGCACCGCATGATGCGACAGGTACAAGTCCTTGTCTTCCACCTAGGCGACTGTGTCGCCTGAGTGCGCCTGTGCATTGCGGGACGGTCGGGCGTCCGATAGAGTGGGCCCTTTCTGTGCTTTGTTACCATCCCGCAGCTGCAGGTCTTGAATAGGAGTTCGATTTGGCGCACGACTCAACCGCATCCGCGGCACCCCCACCCCTTTTGGATTTGTACCGCATGATGGTGCGCATCCGGGCTTTTGAAGCCGCCGCTGAAGTGGCCAGTCAAGGCGGCGTCAGCGCCTATGGCAAATCGTCCGATGGCACGGCCAAAGTCAAAGGACCCTTGCATTTGTCTACCGGCCAAGAAGCGGTGCCCGCCGGTGTGTGTGCGCACCTTCACGTCACCGACTACCTCACCTCGACCCACCGCGGCCATGGCCATACCTTGGCCAAAGGCGCCGATCTGACACGCATGATGTGCGAGTTGTTCGGCAAAGCCACGGGCTTCAATGGCGGCAAAGGCGGCTCCATGCACATTGCCGACTTTTCAGTCGGCATGCTGGGCGCCAACGGCGTGGTGGCAGCTGGCTTGCCGATTGCCACCGGCGCGGCTCACGCGCAAAAACTCAAAGGCGAAGGCGGCATCACGGTGTGCTTTTTTGGCGATGGCGCCATCAACAGAGGGCCATTTTTAGAAGCCCTCAACTGGGCCCAAATTTACCAACTGCCCGTGCTGTTTGTCTGTGAAGACAACCGCTGGAGTGCCACCACGTCCAGCGCCCCCATGATTGGAGGCGAAGGCGCATCCGCCCGCGCCGAAAGTCTGGGCATCCGGGCCACGCGCGCAGATGGGAACGATGTGGAAGCCGTCTGGTCCACCGCGCGAGACCTGGTGGCCAGTGTGCGCGCGGGGCATGGCCCGCGTTTGCTGCACGCCATCACTTACCGCGTCAAAGGACATGTGTCTGTGGACCTGGCGGCTTACCGCGATCCGGCCGAGCTGGCCGCGGCTTTGTTAACTGATCCGATACAGCGCGCGCGTCAGCGGCACCAGGCCTTGTCAGGCGACATGGCCGTGCTGGACAGCATCGAACAAGCTGCCCACGACGAAGTACAAACTGCCTTGCGTGTGGCTGGGGCCGCACCTTGGCCTGAGGCCAGCAGCGCCTTCACCGACATCCAGACCACAGGAGCCGGACAATGGTACTGATGACTTACGCCCAGGCCGCCGTGTTGGCGGTGCAACGCGAAATGGAAGCCGACCCCCGCGTGGTGGTGATGGGCGAAGACGTGGGCCGCGGCGGCATCTTTGGCCAGTACAAAGGTTTGCAAGAGACTTTTGGCCGTGAACGCGTGATCGACACGCCGATCAGCGAAGCGGCCATCATGGGCAGCGGCGTAGGCATGGCGCTGGCCGGCATGCGCCCCGTGGTCGAAATGCGGGTGGTGGATTTTGCCCTGTGCGGCATGGACGAGATCGTCAACCAAGCCGCCAAAAACCGCTACATGTTCGGTGGCCAAGGCCGCGTGCCGCTGGTGGCGCGGATGCCCTCGGGCATTTGGGATGCCTCGGCCGCGCAACACTCGCAATCACTGGAAGCCTGGTTTGCGCACTTGCCGGGTTTGGTGGTGGTATGCCCCTCGACAGCGCAAGACAACTACAGCCTGCTGCGCGCCGCCATGCAATGCGGCGACCCGGTCGTGTACATGGAGCACAAAACCCTGTGGGGTTTAGAGGGCCCAGTGGACGAAAGCGTGCAGGTGCCACTCGGCCGCGCCGCGACCTTGCGGCAAGGCAAAGACATCACCGTGGTCAGCTGGAGCCGGCAAGTGCAGGTGTGCCAAAAAGCTTGTGAAGAACTGGCCCGCATGGGCATTGAGGCTGAGCTGATTGATTTGCGCACCATTTGGCCGTGGGACCGCGAAGCGGTGTTGGCCTCGTGTGCAAAAACCAGCCGCTTATTGGTCACACACGAGGCCATTCAGGCCGGTGGTTTCGGCGCTGAAATTGCCGCTACCGTGGCCGAACATCTGCCTTGCAAAGTCAAACGCTTGGGCGCGCCGCGCATCCCGGTGGGCTACGCGCCAGTGCTGGAAGCGCAAGCACGGGTGACTGTGCAAGCCACGGTGCAGGCGGCGGTGCAGTTGATGGGCTGACATTCATGCATGACCGTTTTGCCGGATCAGCTGTTCATTTTGAACACCGATACCTGCAACTTCCTCATGCAAGATGAACTCCAGAGTCTCGCGACCAAGGTACAGTCGGTCCCACGTTCGCAACAGCTCATGCTGCGGATCGTTGAAGGCATTTAGACGTTTTGTTAAATTCAAATACCTACAGTGACATTAGCCCTTCGCGGGTCGCCTTTCAATGGCTTCGATTTATCATGAGGTACAGCGACGCACAGAGGCCGAGGTGCAAGGGATGCCATCAGCGCATTTGGGGTTAGCTTGAATTGAGCTTCACAAAAAAGTCTCCTGATTGCGGTATATTTTGTTTTTTTTGGAGATAAAACCATGGGTCTTTTCGACGCTTTCAAGAGTTCGCCACCCGCACTCACACCACGCTTATCGCTCGCAGTGGGTTTACTTTTTATGATGGCCGCAGACGGTCAAGTGGAAGAAGAGGAAGTTGGACAACTGCGTTCCGTCGTAGGCGGCGACCAAGAGCTGATCCAAACAGCGGTGAAATACCTGCGCAGCGTTAAATACGAGCAATTTTTGATCGATTCAGCATCACTGCTCAACGACGACCAAAAGCTGTGCCTGCTGATCAATATGGCGGACTCGTTGCTGTCTGACGGGAGAGCGGAGCTTTCTGAGCAACAAACTTTTGGCAAAGCTTTGGCCCAATTCGGTCTGAGCGAAGATGCTTTCAAATCCCACTTCGCGACGATTGCGTTGAAAAACAACCGCGCTATTTTCTAGGGCACTGGCCCGCGCTAGAAAGCCATGCTTAGCGGGAGAGGTCGTTGGCGGAGTCGGCAAGGTTTTTATCTCTGCCCTCTTCGTCAATGATTGTCCAATAGGCTTGTAGCCCTGTTCATGGGCCGGTGCATGGCCCGGCGCCAGTTGGCCAGGCGCTGCGGCGCTGCCAGCGTCAAGGTCTGAACTGACTGACAACCGACTCAATTTGCTCGATGGGGGGTGAAGCAAATCCGCGCTGCTTAGCGCCTGTGGCCGACCCCTTAGCAACCTTGGATTGATCGAGATTTGCAGTTCAATTTAGGGGCCTGAAGTCCAGAAATGAACGCCACGGACACTCGGCGCAGCGAATATGCGCTACCAGCTGTCACCGCCCCGTCCAGGTCGGCAATCCGGTCGATCAGCCATTGAATTTTTGGCGTCCAGCTTTGCGGCGGGGCCACAGGGTTCACCCGTTCCACGCTCTTCGCTTCGTGCGCTGAAAACGGCTCGCCCGGCAGCGCCCATTCACGCACAATACGGCGCGGCACCAGGTTTTGAAGCAAGCCCATGACCTGCATCGGAAACACGCCCACTTTGACCTTGGGCAGGCCATGGTGCAGTTGGTGCAGTTGGTGCAGTTGGTGCAGAGAACTTAACGAATTTTCCTGCCGCCCAGCACTTTTTGATTCACACTGACCTTCTCAGCTTTGACCCCCTTCTCATCAAAGGTCACGCGCTGATTGACCCGGTTGTGTGGCCAGTAATCGGCCAAAGCGTAATGCTGGGTAGATCGGTTGTCCCAGATGGCAATGCCATGGGCTTCCCATTGGTGGTGCACCATGAATTCAGGTTTTTTCATCCAGTCCAGTAAAAAACGCAGCATCCCCACGGCTTCATGGCGGTCGACGCCTTCAATGTGGCGGGTGAAATCGCTGTTGACGTAAATGCATTTGCGCCCTGAGTCTGGGTTCACGCGCACGACAGGATGCACCACCGGCTTGAAGGCTTTGATGGCGGCGATCAGTGCCTCGTCTCCGCGTTTGCCCAGCGCTTCCCGAAAGCCAGAAACTTCCCAAGTGTGAACGGCCGTGAGGCCATCCAGGTACTTCTTCATACCGGGCGACAACCACTCGTAGGCCTTGCTGGTGCTGATCCAGCAGGTGTTACCCCCTGCTGGTGGCGTGACCGTGATCTGGATCGCGGTGCCCAAGGGCGGACGGGGCTTCCAGCTGATGTCGGTATGCCAATTGTCAATTCCAGGTGGACGCTCGGGGTCGGAGGTGATGACCTCCAAGTTTGGTGAATCCGGATGCCGGTCAAAATAAGAACCCGTGGACAAAGGGCCGAACACATTGGCCAGTGCGATGTGCTGATCGGGCGTGATGATTTGCGGCCGGAAGAAGATGACCTCGAAATCAAACAGGGCTTGACGCAACTCCGCTTGAACCGGTTTGCTCAGCGGCTTGGTCAAGTCCACACCCTCAATCCACGCGGCAAAATTGGGCATGCGCGGCACGGGTGTGATGTGCTTGTAGCGCTTGGCAATATTGATCAGTTTCAAGGGTTTCGAATTGGCCATAGTGGCTCACTTTCAATGTGTTTTAAAAAGCCAGTTCCAAAAATTTGGACGGGGGTTTCTCAAGTCCGCCACGCTCATTGCCAATGCAGCAAACGTTTTTCCCGCCACATCATGGTCCGCACCCCATTCAAACCAAGCCAGCCCAAGACCAGGAGCAAGTCTTGATCCGCCAAGGTTACCGCAACATCGTATTACTGCGAAGTTGAAACGCGCATGGCTTAAAGCCCCGTCCACACCGGTTTGCGCTTTTCGTTGAAGGCGGCCAAGCCTTCACGCGCATCTTCGGTCATGGCCAGCAGGGCGATCTGGCTTTCGGTGTAGGCAATGGCCTGATCAAAGCCCATGTCGGCAATGGCGCGCATGGCGTATTTGCCGCGCCGGATGGCGGTGGGCGATTTGTCGGCAAGGCGGTCGATCAGCCACTGGGTTTTAGCGTCCAGCTCTGCAGACGGGACCACGTGGTTCACCAGTCCTGCGGTCTTGGCTTCATGCGCTGAAAACGGCTCGCCCGTCAGCGCCCATTCACGCACAATACGGCGCGGCACCAGGTCTTGCAAGAGGCTCATGACCTGCATCGGAAACACGCCCACTTTGACCTCGGGCAGGCCAAACAAGGCGTGATCGGCGGCCACGGCAAAGTCGGTCATGCACACGAGGCCCATGCCACCGGCCATGCAGGTGCCATTGATGCGCGCGATCATCGGCAAGGTCGCGTTTTGCGCTTGGCGCAGCAAGTCGGCATAGGCCACATTGGGCTTGGCAAAGTCAAACGCGAAGCTTTGGCCTGGCTGCAAATCGCCACCCGCGCAAAAGGCTTTGTCGCCTGCACCGGTCAAGACGATGACGCGCACCAGCGGATCGGCATGCGCTTGCGTCAAGCCCTCGCGGATGCCGCGCACCACGCCTTCGTGAATGGCGTTGCGTTTGTCCGGCCGGTTGATGGTGATCCAAAAGGCGTTGCCCTTGCGTTCATGCAAGACCACTTCGGTTTCGCTCATCATGCTTCCTTTGTTGGCGCACTGTTCGCCGCTAATGCATTCGCCATTAATGAATTCGCCGGTATTTCATCCGACAAAATTTCCACCACCACGCGGCTGGCGGGCACTTGGTCACCCGTGGTCACATGCACGGCAATGACAGTGCCGGCCACCGGCGCGGCATGGACGTGTTCCATTTTCATGGCTTCGAGTGTGATCAGCGCTTGCTGCGCTTGGACCCGCTCGCCCACGACCACCAGCACGGCCACCACGCGACCGTTCATGCTGGCGCGCACTCTGCCGTCGCCGCCTTGCTCACCGGGCTTGGCGCCAACGGCGCGCGTCAGGTCTTGCACTTGATACGGGTGACCCGCAAAGTGCATGCTCAGACTGTGGACGTCGCGCACCCACTGCACCTGCTGCATGACTTGGTCCACGATCACGCGTGCGCTTTTTTCGGTTTGTGCCACCGACACCAGCGCATGGGTCTGCTCAGCCAGGTGCACCGTGAACTGCTGGGGCCCGGTTTGCGTCACCGTTGCCTTCAAGGATTGGCCGTTCACCGACAACTGCAACCCTAACGGCAGGGCATGGGCCAGGCGCGAGGCTTCGCGCTGCGGTTGCACGGCGGCGCTTTGGAGCAAGAGCCAAGCCGCCACGGCAAGGGCTTGCGTGTCAGTGCTTTCATGCAACAGGTCCTCTTCGTTTTGTGCAATGAAGGCGGTGGTCGCTTGACCCGCCACAAAAACCGGATGCGCCAGACTGCGCTGCAAAAAGCTTTGGTTGGTTTTCACCCCCAAGGCCACCAGGTCGTGCAAAGCGGACTGCAGCTGCCTCAGGGCGTTCTCGCGGTTGCTGCCGTGGGCAATGATTTTGGCAACCATGGAGTCGTAATAGGGCGGAATGATGGCTCCGTCCGACAAGGCGTGCTCGACGCGCACGCCCGCGGGCACCTGCCACTGCAGCAGGGTGCCGCTTTGCGGCATGAAGCCTGCGGGCACATCTTCGGCGCACAGGCGCACTTCGATGGCATGGCCTGCATAGCAAATGTCGGCTTGCGTCAAAGGAAGCGGCTCACCGGCCGCCACGCGCAGTTGCCATGCCACCAGGTCCAGACCCGTAATGGCCTCAGTCACCGGGTGCTCGACCTGCAGGCGGGTGTTCATTTCCATGAAATAAAAATGCCCCTCGCGGTCGAGCAAAAACTCCAAGGTGCCCGCACCTTCATAGTCAATGGCCTTCACCGCCGCCACGGCGGTGGCGCCCATGCGCTCGCGCAAGACCGCATCCACGGCAGGAGAAGGCGCTTCTTCGATCACTTTTTGATGGCGTCGCTGCACCGAGCAATCGCGCTCACCCAGATGAATGGCGTGACCATGCCGGTCGGCAAAAATCTGAATCTCGATGTGGCGCGGCTCTTCAATGGCGCGCTCCAAAATAACGGTGGCGTCGCCAAAAGCGTTGAGCGCTTCCGACTGCGCGCTGCGGAGCAGGTCAGCAAACTCGGCCGCTTGGCGCACCAAACGCATACCGCGCCCGCCGCCACCGGCGGTGGCTTTGATCATCACCGGGTAACCGATCTCGTTAGCTTGCGCCGCCAGATGCTGGGCACTTTGGTCTTCGCCTTGGTAGCCGGGGATACAGGGCACACCGGCGGCGATCATCAAGCGTTTGGCGCCCGCCTTGTCACCCATGGCGCGGATGGCTTGGGGCGAGGGACCAATGAACACCAAACCCGCATCGCGGCAGGCCTGGGCAAAGTCTTCGTTCTCGGCCAAAAAACCATAGCCTGGGTGCACCGCGTCAGCACCTGTCAAGCGCGCAGCCTCCAAGATGGCGGCCGTGTTGAGGTACGACTGCGCAGGCAAAGGTTCGCCAATGCACACGGCTTCGTGTGCGGCAAACACATGCGCGGCCTGCGCATCGGCAGTGGAATACACCGCCACCGTGCGGTAGCCCAGGGCGTGCGCGCTGCGGATCACGCGCAGCGCAATCTCGCCCCGGTTGGCGATCAGGATTTTATAGAAAGGTGTAGCTTTATTCATGTGAAGCTCCAGCGTCAAGGACGGGCCACAGAGAACTGCATCTTCTGCGGCTCTCGGGCTTGCGCTTCTCGACAAACAGCCAACACCTGGGCCAGCACGGCGCGGGTGTCGCGCGGATCAATGACGCCGTCGTCAAGCAGCATGGCGCTGGTGGTAAAGACACTCATCTGGCTGTCAAAGCGCTCGATGATGCGGCGGCTCATTTCATCGAGTTTGGCCTCGTCTACCGCGCCTTTTCGGCGCATGCCCGCTTCGGTCACGATGCGCATGGTGCCTGCTGCTTGCTCGCCGCCCATGACGGCGGTTTTGGCGTTCGGCCAGCTGAAGCAAAAGCGCGGATGGAAACCCCTGCCGCACATGCCGTAGTTGCCCGCACCAAACGAGGCGCCACAGTAGACCGTGATTTGTGGCACGGTGGCATTGGTCACCGCCTGGATCATCTTGGAGCCGTGCTTGATGATGCCGGCTTCTTCGTAGGCTTTGCCCACCATGTAACCGGTGGTGTTGTTCAAATACAAAATGGGTGTGCGCGACTGGCAGCAGGCCTGAATGAAATGCGTGGCCTTGGCAGCCCCTGCCGGATCGATGGGCCCGTTGTTGGTGATGACGCCCACTGACCAGCCTTCGATTTGAATGTGCCCACAGACCGTGGCGCTGCCGTAGTTTTCTGAAAATTCTAAAAAGTCCGAATCGTCGGCCAGTCGGGCAATCACCTGCTTCATGTCGACCGGGCGTTTGTGGTCGTCGGGCATGATGCCCAGGAGTTCTTCGGCGCCGTAACGCGGTGGCTTGAAGCTGCGCGGCGCTTGCAAGGGCACGGATCGGTTCCAGTCCAGCTTGGCCATGATGTCGCGGGCGATGCGCAAACCGTCGCGGTCGACTTCGGCCAAATAATCACCCAGTCCTGAAATGCTGGTGTGCATCACAGCGCCACCCATTTCTTCTTCCGTCGCCA
>CAMDKK010000077.1 GCA_945901045.1 Limnohabitans sp. Rim8 | reverse complement strand
AATTGAGCGGGTGCGCGCACTGGCACCCACGCTGCCCTTGCTGATTCCGGGTGTGGGCGCGCAAGGCGGTGACGCTGCGGCCACGGTCAAAGCCGGCTGGCGCGGCCAGGACGGTGTCAGCACCGGTACGGTGATCGTCAACTCCTCGCGGGCGGTGCTCTACGCCTCCAGTGGCGATGACTTTGAAGCCGCTGCGCGCCGTGTGGCCTTGCAAACGCGAGACCAATTGCAAGTGGCCAAGCCGATTTAAGGGCTGCGCGGCAGCGTTTCGGCCGTGGCCATTGGCAGCGAGAGGGCTTGCAACCCCAGGGTGCAAACCAATGTGCCCGTGCAAGCCGGGCCCAGGCCAAGTTGGTTTCTTGTGCGCAGGTCTTGCTTCAATGCACCTGGCAAAGCACTGATCGGCTCCACGCACAGATGCTTCAGCCCCGGTGGGGTGTGGACCAAGAGATGCGCAGCGTTTTGACTGGTCATTTCCAAGCGCCATGGGGCCGTCAGCGGCAGGTGTACGGTGCCGCTGTAATGTTCAAAAGCGGTGGTGCCTGCTTGTTCGGTGGGCAGCGCAAAGCACTGCATCGGCAGCGGTTCAACCGACGCCACAGCCAGGCCCAAACCGTCCAAGCCAATGGCGTGTTGACGCTGCGCATGAACCAGGTAGTCACCCTGGTCTTCAGGGCACGCTGTTGAATGCGGCAAAAACGGATGCCAGCCCAGGCTCAGAGGCATGACCCCCGTGGATGTATTGCATAGGCTCAGTTCCATGCGCAAACCGGCCTCACTGAGCTGGTAGGTCAAAGTCGCAGCAAAAGGCCATGGCCACTCTGCATCTGAGGCCGGGTGCATCAGCGCGAGTTCTGCGCTGTGCGACGTGGTCTGGCGCAGCTGCCAGGGCCGCCGATGGCCGAAACCATGCAGTCCTTGCCCTGTGGGCGAACCGTTGTGCAAGGTGACGGTTTGGTCTTGCCAGTTGAATTGGGCGGTCGCCAATCGATTGGTAAAGGGCAGCATCACAAAGGCCCCGGCTTTGGGCCAGTTGTGCGCTTCGAAGGCCTCACGGCCTTGCCACGGCACGATGCAATCTACAGATTGGTTGGCATCGGTGTAAGTCAAGCACAACAAACGCCCGCCAGCGGAGGGCGAAATTTCTGCGGCATAAGGCCCGGCTTGAATTCGAACAGTGGGATGGACCTCCAAGGCGGGCATACTTTGGTCAATCAATCGGCTTTGGCGCCTGAAAAGTCGACGGCCTCTTTCCACTTGAGGTACTGGCTGTCCATGAATTGTTTGAATTCAGGCACCGTGGTGGGTCGGGGCTCGACATCCATGGCGGCCATGCCTTGGCGAACGGCAGGGTCTGCCAAAGCGGCCATGACGTCTTGGTTGAGCTTGTTGATGAGTTCAGGGGGCGTTCCGGCGGGGGCGTGCAAGCCGCACCAACCTGAGGCGTCAAAGTCCAAAATGCCCAACTCTTGGAGCGTTGGGATGTTGGGCAACAAGGCTGAACGGGCCTTCCCAGTGGTGACCAATGGAAAGACCCGGCCCGAGTTCAAATGGGGGCTTGCATCGCCCATGCCCGCCAACATGACTTTGACATGACCGGCCAACAAGTCGTTCATGGCGGGTGCGCCGCCCTTGTAGGGGACGTGGTTGAGGGTCAATTTGAGTTTGCTTTTCAACAATTCCATGCCCAGATGTTGCGCCGTTCCGCTGCCCGCTGAGGCATAGGCCAGCGGCTCTTTCGGGTTTTTGGCCGTGGCTATGAAGTCATTCAAAGTTTTGGCCGGAAAGGATTCGTGCACCAACAACACGCTGGCAAAACTGGAAATTTGGGCAATGGGCACAAAATCTTTTTTGGTGTCAAAAGGCAAGGTTTTGAACAGGCTGGGGTTGATGGCAAACGGTCCGGCGGACACCAGCAAGGTGTAGCCATCGGGATTGGCTTTGGCCACATAAGCCGAGGCAATATTGCCCGAAGCACCGACCCGATTTTCAATCACCACACCGTTCTTCCATTTGAGTTGAAGTTGCTTGGCCAGTAAGCGCACGGTTTTGTCGGTGGCGCCCCCTGCGGGTGAGGCCACCACCAAAGTGATCGGCTTGTTCGGGAAGTCGGTTTGTGCCCACGCCCCGCACAATGGGCTGATTAAAATAAAAAATGCAATCAGAAATTTCATGGTGTGGTCCTCGTGATGTTGACTTCAATGTTCAATGTTCAATGTTCAAGCGGTCAGCGCCAGTCGCTTGAAATATTCGGCCGGTGCATGTTGGGTTTTCATTTGCGCAATCGCCAGTTGATGCATGCGCGCTTGAATGGCGGGGTCCGTCAAAGGTGATTTCTGCAAAGGGTCGGTGTGCAAATCAAACACCACCGAGACGGTGTCTTTCAAGGTGCCGGGACCTTGGTGGTTGTAAAAAGGGGATTTGGGGGTGGCCGGAATTTTCATCACCGGCGCCGCTCGCGAAAAAGGCATCGACTTCACCAGTTCAGCTTGCTGTAGCTCGTCGATGCTGAAAAATTCTTTCATGTGCATCGGCATCAAGGTGTATTGGTTCAAATCGCCACCATGCACATCGGGCGGGTAGATGAAGCTGGTGTAGCGCCCATCGGTCACGTTCACCGCGCTGCCAAAAACCCCGTAAATACAAGCCTCACGGTTCTGAGTTTGCGCTGACGCCATTGCGGGCAGCAAAGAGTGCGCCGTCACTTCGGGCGGCAAGGGTGCGCCGTAAATGGCCATCAGCGTGGGCATGATGTCCATGGTTTGAGTGAGCAACTGTCTGCGACTGCCAGCTTGCGCCGCATGGTCGGGGTGGTGAATGAACAGCGGAATGTGCGCCACTTCGTTGTAGCACGGCATGATATTTTTGGCCCACCAGTCGTGCTCGCCCAGCAAAAAGCCATGGTCCGTGGTGACGATCAAGGCGGTGTCTTGCCATAAATCGTGGGCATCAAAGTGGTCCAGCAGACGCCCCAATTCGTGGTCGCACAGCGCGATGATGGCGGCGTAGTTGGCGCGCAGTTCTTCGCACTCGTCAAAGGTTTCGGTCACGCGGGCATAGGGTGGCCAGTCCAGTGTGGGGCCTTTGTAATCGGTCGAAAAAGCTTGGCGAAACTCCTTGGGCGCATGAAAAGGCTCATGCGGATCAAAGGTTTCCAGGTGCAACAACCATGCGTCTGCGCCTTGGTTGGTGTTGAGGAAATCCAAGCCTGAATCAAAGCAGCGAACCGATGGGAAGTCTTGGTAATCCTGGATGTGTTCGCGGTTGATCATGTTGCGCGATAACTTGTTGCGCCGCTGTTCAGAATACTGAACCGGGTGGTACATCGCCTTGAAACGCTTCCATGGCGGATCCACCATCGCCTTCCAAGGGTCGCCTTCCTGTCCGCGGATGAAGTCGTAGGTGTCATAGCGGTTGTGGTAGGTGGCCCCGCCATCTCCCCAGTAATGAAAGTGGTCCGAAATCAAATGGCTGTAGACATTGTGTTTGTGCAGCAGCGCTGCAAATGAATGGTCAAACGGCTCCAGCGGCCCCCAACCACGGTGCAGAAAATTCAGCCGTCCGGTGTGCAAGTCACGCCTTGCGGGCATGCAGGGCAGGCTGCCGACATAGTGGTTGTCAAACACCACAGAGCGGTCTGCCAAGCGCTGGAAATTGGGTGTGGCGATGTCTTTGCCGCCATAGCAACTCAAGGCTTTACGGTTGAGTGAGTCAAATAATACAAAAACAGTTTTCATGCGCAATGGACTTCCAGGACAACTTGTGGTGCATGCTAGTAAGATTCGACGCATGCGGCAAATCGATTTTTATGATTCATTCTTTGATTTAAATGAATTACTTTAACCCTCGGCATTTGCAAGCCTTTGTCAGCGCCATCGAAAGTGGCTCCATGGTCAAAGCGGCCAGTCAGTTGCACATGGGGCAGCCTGCCTTCAGTCAAGCCATTGCGAATTTGGAATCCATTGCCGGCGTCAAGCTCATGACGCGCACCACCCGCCCCCTTCAGCTGACACCCGCGGGCCTTGTTTTTTTCAGGGATGCGCAGCGGGTGCTGGACATGAATAAAAGCTTGCTGCACAACACACGGCAGTGGGCGAATGGCCAGCAGGGCGCTGTTTGCGTGCTCAGCATTCCCTCTGTAGCGCACCTGCTGCTGCCCATGGTGGTCAAGTCTTATGGTGACTTGCATCCCGAAGTCGAGGTCCAAGTGCATGATCACCCGGACCCTCAACTGCGCTTGTTGATGCAATCGGGCGAAGGCGATTTCGCCATTTTTTCAAATGCGCAACAAGGCGAAAATCTGAAGAACTTGCCCATACTGAAAGACCGTTTGCGGTGGCTGGGTTGCAGCCAAGCCCCATTGGCGCAACGACCACAAATTTGCTTGAAAGATTTGCAGCGCCAGCAGTTCATCGTGATGCGGCGTGGCGCCATTCGAGACATGGTCAATCCGCTGCTCGAGAAGATCAAAAGCCCTGTGCCCTTGATCGAAGTGGACCAACAATCCACCTTGGTCGGCATGATCGCGGCGGGGCTGGGAATGACTTTTTTGCCCAGCTTGAGTTGTCAGTCTTCGACCCATGCACAAACCTCGCACAGGGCTTTGGATTTTGGCGATTTTCACCGCGCTATTCACATCACGCGCTCCACGGCCCGCGATGTGATGCCCTGTGCCAGTGCCTTTTTGCGCTTGTTCATTGCACAATTGAAAACGGGCCATTTCCCGCTGCAAGAAGGGGTTGAGTTGTCTTTGGTGAGCGACTCAGACGTCGATATTTTTCTTTCCTAAGAGGTCAGTATGTACGTGCATTTGCAACTCCATGTCCAAGGCCGGTTGGCCGAAATTCATTTGAACCGGCCGAATGTCCGGCATGCTTTGTCTCGTGCCCTGATGCGCGAGATCACGGCCTGTGCCCGGGATTTGAGTGATCGCACCGACATCGATGTGGTCATCCTCACCGGCGATGCACGTTGTTTTTCTGCGGGTGCCGATTTGAAGGACGCCAACGCTTGGGCCGACGACAGCCTGTCGACTGTGCAGCGCCGCGACATTGCCGGCACGGGTTTTCGCATGTGCAAGGCCTGGGAAGAAATGCCGCAAATCACCATCGCGGCCATCGAGGGGTATGCGGTGGGCGGCGGTCTGGCTTTGTCGCTGGCCTGCGACTGGCGTGTGCTGGCGCAAGACGCCTTTGTCTCGCTGCCCGAAATTGCCTTGGGAATTCCGCTGACCTGGGGCACGATTGCCCGCTTGGTGAACCTGCTGGGCCCGGCCAAAGCCAAACGCTTGACGATTTTGTGCGAGCGCATCGGCGCGCCCGAGGCCTTGGCCATGGGTCTGGTGGATTACGTCAGCGACAAAGGCCAGGCCCTGGCCCGTGCGCAAGCTTTGGCGGCGCAAACCCTGGCCATGCCTGCAGCCACCATGCGCATGAGCAAAGAGTCGGTCAACGCAGCGGCCACGGCTTTGAACCACGCCACTTCCTACATGGCGCACGATCAGATTGCACTGGCCGCGTCCAGCCCGGAATCGCGCGCCGCGCGGGATCAGGCTTTGGGCTGAAAATCAGGCTGACCTTCAGGTTTCAGCTTTGAGGGTGAAAAAAAGATCACTTGCCCGTGCATTAGAACTGACTGATCATGGCCTAGGCTTTAGGGCACAGTATTTCCACCCAGGCCGTTGATTGGCCAGGCCTACGGTTGGCTGCTCGCGATGCAGTGCTGTGTCATTTTGATGGAGGCAAAGCCCCCCTTTCGGGGCCAGCACGCCAAAGTGGCGGTGCCGGTGCGTGCACGGCGGTGGCATCAGCGCCGCAATGCGGGCTGACAATTTCGGCAGCGTGAGGTGCAATTGCTATTGCCCGGCAGCGCGGAATGGAGAATGATCGCGGCATGCGGCATGCGGCATGCGGCATGCGGCATGCGGGGGCCGAGACGCTCGCTGTGCTTGGCGCTTATCGCTGCATCGTTCAAGTGGGCTGCTATGATTTCATGATGCCAGACATCAAATATGCCGGCGGGCATGAGAAATTTCGGCGCCTTGCTTGTCTCGAGCAAAACGCGGGTATTGATACAGCGCCAACAACCCAGAACGGGCCCGATCTTTTGCCGCTGGAGGTGCAATTCGGCGAAACGGAGCGTTTCTTCACCATGATCACCGGCCACGATCTGCGCTTTCAGCAGGGCAGCGACAGCCAGCCCCAACCGCAGGGGCTAGTTGTGCTGTTTGACGATGCCGGCGCGCAGATTCCCCCTTGGCAGACCATGGCACAGCCCTGGCTTGACCCGAGGTTCGGCTGATGCAGCTTTGGGTTGTCACCACCATCATTGCCGCGCTGCTTCAAACTTGGCGCACCGCCTTGCAGCAAAAGCTGCGCGGGCAGATGTCTGTCAACGCCGCTGCCGTAGTGCGCTATCTTTACGGCGTTCCCATGGGTTTGCTGCTGGCCGGGCTGTATCTGCTGATCTTTGGCGGTACGCTTTCCGCGCCGACACCGATGTTCTTCCTCTACGCTGCGCTTGGCGGTCTTGGGCAGATCATCGGCACAAATCTTTTGATCATGTCCTTCGCGCACCGCGGCTTTGCGGTCGGCACGGCGTACGCCAAGACCGAAGCGGTACAGGCGGCCTTTCTTGCCTTGTTGTTGTTGGGTGAGAATTTCTCGCCACTCGCCTGGGTTGGCATTGCGGCTTCGGTCGGCGGCACGCTTTATCTTTCGCTTGCCGGGCGCGTTGGCTCGCTTGGCGAAATGTTCCGCGCCACGGTGCAGCCAGCGGCACTTTGCGGCCTTGGTGCTGGTTTTGCCTTCGCACTTTGTGCACTCGCCATTCGTGCCGCGACGCATGAATTGCAGGGTCCAGATGTGGTGTTGCGGGCGCTCGAAACGCTGGTGGTCATCAATGTCATGCAGACCATCATGCAGGGCGGTTGGCTGGTGCTGCGCGAACCCGCCAGTGTGCGCGCTGTTTTTTCTACCTGGCGATCTTCCGCACAGGTTGGCGCGCTTTCGGCCTGTGGCTCAGCCTGCTGGTTCACCGGCTTTGCGCTGGCACCTGTCGCATTGGTGCGCGCTATTGGCCAGGTGGAAATCCTGTTCACGCTGCTGTTCAGCAAGTTTTTCCTGAAGGAAGAGATGAATCGCAGCGACATTATCGGCACGCTTGCCGTTGTGGCCGGTGTGGTGCTGGTGCTGATCGGCCGATAGTTATGCGCTGAACATCGCCTGAATGGCGGCCTGATCCACCGGTGCAATGCGGGCCAGGTGCACACCACCGCCTGCCGCCATCAAGGCACTTTGACCCAAAAGCCGACACCAACCCCCAGGGTCTTGGCCGACCCCGTGAAGTCAAGGAAACCCTGGGTGCTGTTGTAGTCCGTGAGTGCCGATCCGCCCAAAACGTCCAGGCTGGGCGCGTAGAAAAACCAGGTGCTGCGCAGCGCATCCCAAGCCCACAGCGATTCCATCGACACGGCCTGCCCTGCCGCTGCCTGGACTTGCTGCGGGGTGTCTGTTGCGCCCAGTGCCAGCAAATTCCAACCCTTGCGCAAGCGGCCCGCAAGTTGCTCGGCACGAATGGCTTCGGCCCTGGGCATGGCGACCGTCAAGGGCTGTTTGGCCTTGACCCAGAATCCATCCCCTGCCTCCAGTGTGCTCAATACGTCGTAAGAGCGCCCTGCAGCAAACGCGGCAAGCTCCTGAGTCGACAGGCCTGGCAAATATACCGCCCAACGCTGCGTCACAGGGCCCCATCGCCAGACCGACTCCACCTTTGCGGCGTCACCAAAAACAAGGGCAACGTCCGCCGGCGCGTTCACGCCGGACCCGGTGAGGTTCCAACCCGTCACCAGGTTCAGATCCAACGTCACGCGCGCTGCAGCGGCCTTGACTGCAGCGGCAGCATCCAACATCCCGGCACCGCAGGTTTGGGCCGTGCAGTGGCACTCCAACTGCTGAGCCGCGGTAGGTGCCAGGCACAGCGGCACGGTGCTTGCGACAGGGGGCGAAGGAAACGGCCGTGCCGAAGTTTGCAGAATGCTGCGAATCTCGGCGACGGACAGGTTGGGTTGACGCGACAGCATCAGCGCGACCGTGCCGGACACCAAGGGTGCGGAAAAACTGGTGCCGACTGCAATGCGATACGCATCGCTGTAGGTGGATGCCTGAGGCTGTCTGGTGCCCGTATTGTTGGCAGAAATCATCGAATACAAACACGGGCTATTGGCCGTCACATTCACGCAATTTCCGGCAGGTGCGCTCAGTGCAATCTGCGGCCCCAAATCAGAAAACCCGACTTTGGTGCCGGTATGACGCAGCCCACCGACGGCCAAGGCACCGGCGCAGCTTGCAGGCGTGCCGACCGCGCTTCCCGTGCTGTTACCGGCTGCAGCCACCACCAGGACCGGAGAACTCAGTTGACCCAACTGCGTGATCACCTCTTGGTAGGGTGAGGTACACGCCCCTGACGAGCCCAAGCTCATGTTGATGACGCGTGCCGGATTAGGATTGAGCGGCACACCGGGCACTGCGATGCCGGCGGCCCAGCGCATGCCGGCAATGATGTCAGAGTCATAGCCGCCGCACTTGCCCAGCACCCGCACAGGCAGAATCTTGGCGCCCCAGGTGACACCCGCCATGCCAAGCCCCTCGTTTCCTGCCGCACCCACCAGGCTGGCGGTGAGCGTTCCGTGCCAGGAACTGTTCTTCACGTCGCACCGATAAAACGGGCTGGTGGTGTCTGCGGCTTCCGCACTGGTGACCCAATCGCCCGGGTCGGTAGCGTCGGGGCGGGGGCCTTTGACACCACCCTTGTTGGCGCTGGCAGCTTCAGAAATCATGTCGTAGCCCAGCAGTAAACGGCCTTGCAAATCAGGGTGTTCGGGGCGCACGCCGGTGTCCAGAATAGCCACCACGATATTGGCCTGTCCGGTGGTGACGTCCCACGCTGCGGTCGCATTGATGCTGGAGACCACCTGATCCGTCGGCGCACGTAAATACCACTGTCCGGAGTCCGGTCCGCCGGTGCCCAGCACTGTGTTGATGGCAGGCCCCCGCAAATAGAGCGGATCATTCGGCTCCACCAGCCGTTGCCGCCGGTAATCCACGACCGCGTACTCCACCTCGGTGTCCCGCTGCAGCCGTTGTGCAAGTTCGGCGCTGTCAATTCCGCTGGCGCGAACTACATGGGTCCGCTCGTCCAAAGCGCGTCCAGCGCGCAGCAAGCCCGGCATCGCAATGCGCTGGCCCAATGCCAAAGTGCGCTCCTCCATGGCCAAGCCAGCCTGCTCCGGACTGGTGCCAGCGGACAAAGCGTGCCGTCGCACAAGATCGGCGCCACTGCGGAGTTTGACGATGACCTGTGCCGTTGAGGCCAAGCTTGCCGGCGGCTCGGCTTGAGCGCGAAAGGCCGGGTTGTATTCGACGGCGCCTGCGCTACTGCCAATGCCATCGCCTTCCACCGCAATGGCTGGCAGTATCGGCAAGAGCAGCAAGGACAAAACCAGTGGGGTGATACGCAGGGAGAAAAGTCGGTGTTTCAACATGGGGGTCTGCGTGGGGTTAATGCGACCACTTGCTGTCGTGGCGGTCTGCAGAAGTGAGTTGATTTCTGGGGTTCGGATGCTATTATCACCAGACACAAATTTTTGGGATTTGCAAAAGTGAAAGCACTTGTCATCCTGGCACTGATATTGCCGCTGCTGCACGCGTGTGGTGGTTCAAATGCACCGGCAGCCACGACCAAGCCCCCCGTTGCGACAGACCCGAAACCCGTGTTCGAAGCGCCTCCCAAGCAAGGCTAAGCGTCCTGCTCAAGGCCCCAAACAGTTCTCGCGCTGATTGACCTCAAAGTGGGGGGCCGCTTGACCGCTATCGCTGCCCCATCCCCAGTCGTTTGCCCAGTCCAACTCGGGCGCGACACCCTCACCGACATGCGCATCGCACGCATCCCACAGCGGCGGCCCGCTTGCCTGCCATATTGCATAAAGTAGCGCTGCCGCTTGGCGACAGAAAGTACCCGCTGGCCAACTGGCACACCGCCGGGCGCGGACCTTGCGTCCGTGACCGGTAATGCTTTCGGCAAGTGGCAGGGAAAAGGCCTTACAAGCTTTGAGCCGATCGATGCAAGCGTGCCTGAAAAGATGGCTTTTGAAGCCGAACGGTTTGAGCGGGGCAGGTCACGTCCGTAACCCGCCCATGATCTGACTGTTGGGGCTCATGGCCAATCAAGCTTAACTGTTGGCGCAAGTGAAACTCGAGGCTAAATAGGAGGGGCCAGTTCCATTGAATTTGGGAAATCCAGGATAAGGGCAAAGCGGGCGAGAACGACCAAAGCTTGCACCGGAGTCAGTAGCCACCAGAGTTCCAGGAACCTCACCTTTTGTCGACCACTTATCAAGCGCTCCCAGTGCATCCCATGCAGGAACAAAAGCACCATCTCCGTGGCCAAATCCAGGCGCTGTGTAAAAGCGAAGAAAAGAATCGACGGTGCTTTGACCGGACTTGCTTACTTGCGCCTTGTAGTAAGCAATCATTGGATTAGGGCTAATGACTTGATCTGCCAGACCGTGCATCACGATCAATTTACCTCCGCGGGCTCGAAATCCCTCAAGGTCGGGGTTCATGGCACCCACAATTCCAGATACCGTGTTGAGCGTTTGTTGGAATGTGCCTGGGTTAGCGAAGTCAAACGTAAACGTGTTGAGTGTTGAATTCTTTGTGATGAAACTTTTCAGATAGCCGTCACCCTGAAAGAACAGGTACCCATTGCCAAACTGCACGCCACTGGCCCCAATAGTGGCCGCAGTGCCAAGTCCCAAGGTGGTTCCAGAAAAATCGGCACCCTGCAAGATGTTGTACCCCTCATGCCGGCTGACGTTGTTGGCAAGTGCATAGGTGAGTACCAAATCGTCAGAAACAGCGCTGACAGTTTTTAATTGCGCATCAGACAAGCATGTGTCACCGGTGTCAATGCCATCAACACATCGAAGTGAAGCTTTGATCGCAGCGACTTTGGTGCGACAGGCTTCAACGTTACCAACGATACGGTCTGCGAGTCCATCGTCAGTGTCGCATGCGTCTACCGAAACCTTGAGGATTAATTTTTGTTTGGCGTTGTTGATGTAACCTCCCGGCGCATAAGCCGACTGACCAACTTTGAGGCCTTGCAAACGAACGCCAGCAAAATTGATGGCTGGGGCATTGGCGATAATTCCGTCGTAGTCTTGGGGGTAACGCTGGGCAGCAGTCATGCCCTCACGACCACCGGTGGAAGCGCCAGCAAAATAAGATTTCTTGGCGGCTTTGCTGTATGCAAGTTTGATAATTTCTGCGACAGTGTCCTTGGTTTTTTTCAAGTGCTCATGTCCAAAATTGGCCATCATCGCGTCGTTTGTTCCAAAGCTTGCATCGATTGACGATCCCACATGTCCAGAGTCTGAACCGTACGTTGCATACCCCTGCGCCAAAGGACTTCCCATGGGGGGCAATGTCCATGCCATGGAGACAAAGTCCAATCCCGTCACAACCGTTCCGTTATAGCCGCCCCCTCCCATTTGCAGCATCCTGCTGTTCCAAACACCGGGAAGATTGACTTGGAAATTGATGTTGGAAGTCCCTGCCGGCGCTGTGGCACTCGGGGCAATGGTCCCTTTAAGCTTGCAGTACTCACCGTTGCTGTTGCCACTGGCTGTTGCTGCAACGATCGCAGACTCAGTAACAGTCGCGCCGGATGTGGGTAGGCCGATCAGCGTAGCCGCAATCGTCTTGCCATTGAGCTCAGCGCATGAAATTCTTGAAACTGGAGCTTCCGTCTCTTGGTCGGTATTGGACCCACAGGCCACAATCAAAACAATCGATCCCATCACTGACAATCGTTTCCAATTGAACAGCATTTTTTTTGAGCTTGTTTGGCGCATGCTAATCTCCAACAGTGGTTAAAAAATTTGAAATGTCATCTCTATAACGTGTTAAAAAATATATTCAATACCTAATTTTCAGGCGTTCCCCCCCCCCAGTAACATAAGTAAAAACCCTATGATTCCAAGCGAATGCTCTTTTCGGGCGGCGGCACCAGGTGATGGGGCAAACGATCAGCGGGAGAGCCCCACCCCATAGGACGGACCCGTGAATCGCTGGTGACTGCAAGAAGCTGATCCCTAAAAGGGCGTTGTCAACGGGCGTTCAACGAGGGGGCAGACACCACGGCCTTTGCAGGAGCAGGCCACGAAGTAGTCGTGTCCACAATCGAAAATGCGCTGGGTGCTGGTGGCCGACCGGGGACTGCTCAGCGTGGGCAACTTGGAAGAGTTGGCAAGGCTCCAAGGCCGGGCTTGTCGGTGAATAAAAACCAGCCAAATAAGCCAGCGCCGACCCAGCTCAAAGGTCGAGGCCGGGTTTGCGCCATCCTGTGGTTGTCCCTCGGTAAACCATCGGACATACCAGCCGAAGGGCGACGCTGTCAACATGCTTTGGAGCGAGAGCGTCAAGCCTTGGCTGTCGCCATGCAAGGGGTGCAGCGTAGCGCTCCCCAATCCAAACTTGAAAGCATGGAGGGTGACCGACCCACACTGTCATCGTTTTGGCACATGCCAATGGTAAAAAAGAAAAAGGTCTGTAGGGCTCACGAAATTTTTCGTGGCTGGGGTTCTTTGCGAAGGTTTTTTTCATGTCTCATCAAGTTATGGGCGCTCTGGCGCTGTCATTGCTCTTGGCGGCTTGTGGTGGCGGTCAAAGCACGACGCCAGCGCCAGTTGTTGTGCTGCCAACCTGCTCGGCACTGGTGGCATCAGACGCGCCACTCAAGAACATTGGAGAAATCCAAGGCGCTTCGGACACCAGTGCGCTGGTGGCTCAAAAAGTGACTGCGCGTGGCGTTGTGGTCGGCGGATTCCAAAAATTGTCCGACACGGTAACCCAACTCAACGGTTTTTTTATTCAGCAAGCCATTCCAGACGCTGACCCTGCAACTTCCGAAGGCATTTTTGTCTATGCGCCTGATGCCACCAAGCTAAACCCTGGGGACTTCGTGCAGGTCTCTGGCACGGTGTCAGAGTTTGGCACCGAAGGCAGCACAGTCACGCAAATTGGGGGAACGGTAACCATCTCCCTGTGTGGCAGCGGCGTCACAATTGCCCCGACACCTATTGCACTGCCAGTGGCAAATGCCTCAGCGCTAGAGCGCTATGAAGGCATGTTGGTGGAGATGAATCAGCCCTTGGCGGTAACGGAAATGTTTGAGCTAGGTCGGTATGGACAACTCGTACTTTCCACCGCCACGCGCCAGTTCCACCCCAACAATGGCAATGCGGTGGTCAGCAATGCCCAAAACCTGTTGGCCCGCATTGTGTTGGACGACGGCTCCAGCCAGTCCAACCCCATTCCAACCCCCTACTTGAGTGCGGCGGGCATTGCGGGCACAAGGCGCATGGGCGATACGGTAGCGAAGCTGACCGGCGTCATGGGCCACAACTTTGGTGCCTACCGGATACACCCCACGGTTACACCTGTGTTTTCTGTGGTCAACGTAAGAACCACCACCCCGCCGGTGGTCACCGGGACCCTGAAGGTAGCCAGCTTCAACGTCCTCAACTACTTCACTACCCTCAATGCACGTGGAGCCAACTCGGCGGAAGAGTTTGCCCGCCAAAAAGCCAAAATAGTTGAAGCCATCGCGGGGATGGATGCTGACATCTTGGGCTTGATGGAGATTGAAAACAACGCTGACGGTGCGGTCAATGATTTAGTTGCCGCGCTGAACACCCGCATGGGCGCGGGCACTTACGCAGCGGTAAACAGCGGCAAGTTTGGTACTGATGAAATTAAAGTTGACATGCTTTACAAGCCCGCCAAGGTCACCCGTGTCGGCGGGCTTGTGCTGCCCACTGGCGCTGATCTGACCGACTACACCGCTGCCAGCGGCAGGCCGCCATTGGCACAGCGATTTGCGTCTGTCGCCAACGGCGGCAGTTTCTGGTTCGTGGTGAACCACTTCAAGAGCAAAGGGTCCTGCCCGGCCTCTGGTGACATTGATCTGGGCCAAGGCTGCTGGAATACCGCTCGCGTTTTGCAGGCCACTGCATTGAATCGCTTTGTGGCTGTTTTGAAAGCGCAGGGTGAAAACGACGTGCTTTTGATGGGTGACTTCAACAGCTACCTGAACGAAGACCCCACCAAGACACTCGAATCAGCAGGGAATGAGAGCCTGCTCAAACGCATGCCTGCCGCTGAGCGCTACACCTATGTGTTTGGTGGTGAGACGGGTGCTTTGGATCACGGCTATGCCTCCAGTACGCTCAAGGCTCAGGTCAGTGGTGTCAATGTGTGGCACATCAATGCCGACGAACCTACCGTGATTGACTACAACACCGAGTACAAGACCGATGACCGCTACGCCGCTACGGCATTTCGGGCGTCAGACCATGACCCGGTGATCGTTGGGCTCACCCTCACTGCCGACGCGGTTGTCACCGCGCCCATCCTCAGTGCCAACATTCCCGCTACAGCACAGGCTGCCACGCCTTTCAGATTGACCGTGACTGAGGCATTGCCCGGTGGCACAGCCACTTTAAACCAGCTCAGTGTCAGCTGGGGAGACGGTACAGCAAACACGATGCTGGCAGCCGCTGGCGATGCGGCACACAACTACGCAGTTGCAGGCACTTACTCCGTAACGGTGACTTTGTCCAACTCTTTCAGTCAGACGGTGACGCGGACTGGAAGCGTTGTGGTTTCAGCAGCGCCCAGCGGTGCCATTGACTTGTTCTTCAGCGAATATATCGAGGGCAGCAGCAATAACAAGGCCATTGAAATCTACAACCCGACGGGCGCTTCGGTGGATTTAACTGCCTACACCGTTAAGTTATTTGCCAACGGTCTGGCCGGTACAGCCACCCCAACATCCACACAGGCCCTGACCGGAAGCCTCGCAGCGAGCGGTACATTGGTGCTTGTGAACACCTTGGCAGCTGCTGAATTCAAAGTAGCGGGTAGCGTGGTTTCCGGAGTCACCAACTACAACGGCGACGATGCACTGGTTCTGGAAAAGTCCGGCCTGGTGATTGACAGGATTGGTCAGTTGGGGACTGACCCCGGTACCGAGTGGAAAGTGGGTACAGCCACAACACTCAACGCCACCTTGCGCCGTAACGCCGCGATCAAGAAAGGCGATAGCAATGCCGCAGGCCCCTTTGATCCTTCTTTGGAATGGACGGTGTTCCCGATAGACGACGCGACGGGGTTGGGCAAACACACGGTGAACCCCTGACCAGGCGGCGGACAGGCATTGCAAGCGCATGAGGCGAAGTATCGCCCCTTGGAAGAGCCCGCAAGCTTGCTGACGATTGCTCAGGGCCCCTAGCGAGGGCCTCTTGGCTGCAGGTGCAGCCGAATGGGTGTCGCAGGGCGCAAAGTCACCGCCAGATCGCCGGCAGGCCAAGTAGCACCCGCAGGCCATTGCAGCTTGAAGCGTTGCAGCATCATGGAGGCGATCAAGCCCATTTCGAGCATGGCAAAGTGTTGGCCGATGCACACCCTTGGCCCGGTGCCGAAAGCTAACCAAGTACCGCGTGGGATGTCGGGTGCACCGGGCAGGAATCGCTCTGGCCTGAACGCATCAGGGGCTTCAAACCAAC
>CAMDKK010000076.1 GCA_945901045.1 Limnohabitans sp. Rim8 | reverse complement strand
GGCAGGGTAGGTCGCGCCGACCCCCAGGCCGAGTGGACCGTTCAAATTCCAAGGGCCTTGGGCCAAACAGGCCACATGCTCATAAAGCAAGGGCTGGCCTTCGACCGAAGCCAAGCGCTGGTTTTGTAAATCGTCACCACCGGGGTTGGAGGTGCGGCACAGCAAGAAGGCCCCCTTGCCGTGGAACTTCAAATAAGGCGCCACCGAATCCCAGCCCATGAAGGGCGAGAGGGTCACGGCATCGGCACCGTAGCGCTCAAAAGCTTCTTTGGCGTACTGCTCGGCGGTGGAGCCGATGTCGCCGCGCTTGGCGTCCAGAATGATCGGCACGTGGGGGGCGACACGGCGAATGTGTTCCATCAGGCGTTCCAGCTGGCCTTCCGCGCGGTGCGCGGCAAAGTAGGCAATTTGCGGCTTGTAACTGCTGACCAGATCGGCCGTGGCGTCGACGATGCGGGCACAAAAGTCGTAGATCTTGTTGGCGTCGCCCTTCAGGCCCGCAGGGAATTTGGTCGGTTCAGGGTCCAGCCCCACACACAGCAGGGACCCGTTTTGGCGCTCGGCGGCGCTCAGCATGTCAAGAAAGTTCATGCAGCCGATTTTACGGTTTGCGCCTAAGATGCCTTGCATGCACAAATTGTCTTCTCGCCAATGGCTGGTTTTGATCTTGCTCACCGTGATCTGGGGGATCAACTGGCCGGTCATGAAAATCGGTGTCACTGGTTTTCCTCCGCTCACATTTCGCATGATTTGCCTGGCCTTGGGTACACCGGTCTTGGGACTGGCCTTGGTCTGGATGAAGGTGCCTCTGCGCATTGAGCGCAAGTACTGGCCTGAGTTGCTGGTGCTGGCCGTCACTAACATGTTCATCTGGCAAGGCTTGATCATCATTGCGGTGCAGTCGCTGTCCAGCGGGCGGGCGGCGATTTTGGGTTACACCATGCCCATGTTTTCGGCCGTGATTGGTGCCGCTTTCTTTGGCAACCGAATGCAAGCCCGGGCTTGGGGCGGGGTAGCCGCAGCGTCACTGGGCGTGGTTTTGCTGTTGTGGCATGAGCTGACGAATTTGACGGGCAAACCGGTGGGCGTTTTGCTGGCGCTGCTTGCGGCCTGCACTTGGGCATTGGGCACGCAGTTGCTCAGGCGCACCCGCATGCCTGTGCCCACTTTGACGATTTCGTTTTGGATGACCTTGATGACCAGCGTGGTGATGAGCCTATTGGCGGCGCTGTTCGAGCGCGATCAGTGGCATGCGCCATCGGATGCGACGTGGTGGGCGATTGCATTCAATGCCGTGCTGGTCTTTGGCTTTGCCCATGCCGCCTGGTTTTACCTGGCCCGGAGTTTGCCGCCGGTGGCCTCCACTTTGAGCGTGATGTTGATTCCGGTATTGGGTGTTTTCAGTGGGGCGCTCTGGCTAGGCGAGGTCCTGCACTGGCAGGACTGGGCCGCCGTGGTGTTGATGGTGATCTCGATTTGCTCGGTGCTGTGGCCCACCTCACCTTCACCTTCACCTGACCCCCCGCCTGAGAACAAAGACCGCAAAACAGAAGCACCGACCCGCACTTAAGTGGCTTGTTGCACCACCTTCAGCGCCAGACACAGATCTTCCCAGGCCTTGCCTTTGTCGGCTTGGTTGCGCAGCAAGTAGGCCGGTGGGTACGTAACCACCACCGGCACGCCTTGGTAGCGATGCACTTGGCCACGCATTTTGCCCAAGGGCTCTGTTGTTTGCAGCAGCGCCTGCATGGCAAAGCGACCCATGGCCAGAATCACACGGGGCTTGGCGAGTGCCACTTTGCGCGACAAATAGGCTGAGCAAGTGCTCAACTCTTGCGGCGATGGATTGCGTGCGTCGGGTGTCGGGCATTGGGTCGCGTGCATCACATAAGCACCTGCAGTGCCTTCTGCCGCACCTTCACCTGTGCGGCTCAATCCGACCGCTTTGAGCATGTTGTCCAGCAAGCGGCCGGCCTCACCTGCAAAGGGCTGAGCCGCGGCACTTTCTTCTTCACCCGGTGCATCGCCTAGGACCAGCCACTGCGCTGGCGCAGGGCCCATGCCGAACACACTGCGCGCGCGCTGTGCGCACAAGCCACAGGCCTGACAGTCGGTGGCGGCGGCACGCAAGCCCGCCCAATCCATGTCAGCCAGGCCAACAGGCAAAGGTGGATGCGCTTGAGGCTGTGGCGCCGCGACAGGCAAAGCCTTGACCGGAACCGGTCTGACTTGAACCGGCACCACTGCGGCAGCTGCGGGCACAGAATTCAGGGACAAAGAAGCCACAGTTGCAGCCAGCACAGTCTCTTGCGCGGCAACGGCTTGCACCATGGAAGGCTCGGGCATCCACACGCGCACGCCCATTTCGGCCAGCATGGCGCGTTGGCGTTCGTCCAGATCAAATCGGGAGGGGTCGTTCATGTCTTGCGGTGACTCACAGTTTTTGGCTCATGACCAGGGCCGCTTCGCGCAGGCCTCGGCCCACAGGATAGTAATCTTTGCGCAACCCCACTTGCTTGAAGCCGTGACTTCGGTAGACCTGGAGAGCGCGGTGGTTGGACTCGCGCACTTCGAGCCACAGCCATGCACAACCTTGCCCGCGTGACCAGACCGCCAATGCGTCCAGCATCAGTCTGGCCCAGCCTTGGCTGCGGTGGTTCAGCGACACGGTGATGTTGAGCAGATGCACTTCGTCGATGACCTTCATGGCCACAAAATAACCGATCAATGTATCTCCAGCCAACAAGCGCTGGGCCTGGTAACCGCTGGCCAATGCATCTTTGAAGTTGCCCACCGTCCACGGGTGCCCATACACACTTTGCTCCACCGCAATCACAGCGACAAGGTCATCGGCCGTCAGGTCGGCAAAACGTACCTCCAGAGGTGGCCTTTTTGAAGACTTGGAGGCGCGAGGGTCTGCAAGCGTCATGGCTTTAGTCCCTTGGATTCAGTGCGGCCACTTGGGCCATTTGGGCCACTTGAGCCGCTTGGGCTGCTTTGATCGCCGTGCGTTCGGCGGTGGTATGGGCCACTTTGTCACGCACATACAGCGGCATGGCTTGTTCTGCGGGAACCGCCAAACCGGCCTGCCAGAGCGCCGGAGCCAAGCGCAGCAAAGCCTGTGCAGTGGGCATAGCCTGGACCCGCGGCATCAGCGCTGGAAGGCGCTGCAGGCGTTCAGCGTAGTGCGCAAAGGCGTTGCCGGCACACAAGCATGCGCCAGCGCCAGCCTGCGCATCAAGCGTGCTTTGTGCGTCCACGGCTTCGGGTTTGCTGACCCGCAAATCCTGCAGCACATGCCAGCCCAAAACCGCGCCTTGCCATGCATAAGCAGCCGAGTAGACCTCGTCCATCCGGGCGTCGAGCAGCGCCAAGACATGCAAGGACTTGTCTTGCGCCAAACCTTGAAAATCGAAGCGAGCCTGTTCAGCCACGGCCAGCAAGGTGTCAACCGGCAGCACCGGCACATGGGCGCCATAGGCCAGGCCTTGGGCCACCGAACAAGCGGTTCTCAAGCCGGTGAAGGAGCCCGGTCCGCGGCCAAACACGATGGCGGTCAGTTCAGAAAGCTGCAATCCCGCTTGGGCCAACAAATCCATCGCCACCGGAATCAAGTGGGCGGATGCCTGCGCACCGCCCTCGCCTTCATGCACCCAGGTTTGTTCACCGCGGTTGACTGCAACAGACAGCACATCGGTGCTGGTGTCAAAGGCCAAAAATTGCAAATCGGAATTCATACCAATCCTTGTTTCACTGGCGTGATTTGAAGATCCGATTTGGACTGGCGAACACCCAACACAATGCCGCACGTGACCATGGTCAAACCCAACAACAAATTCCAGTGCATCGGCTCTTGTAAAAACACCACGGCACCGAGGGCCGACAAACCGGGCACCACGGCGGTGATCATGGTCGATCGCACAGGGCCAAAGTAGCGAATCATGTGGGTAAAGGCCATGCCCGAAATCACCACCGAGCCGACCCCTTGAAACAGGGCTTGAAAGGCAATTTCTTGCCAAGCTGCGGTCATTAAATGCGTGGGCAACCCGTCCAGCAAAACGGCCAGAACAAAGACGGGCACGTAGGTCACGCAAGCGAATACGGTGATGGCCATGGTGCCGCGCACAGCGTCCAGCCCATGGCGACGCACAAGGATGATGTAAGACGACCAACTCAAAGCAGCGGCGATGAACAGCAGATCGCCCTTCCAGATCTCGCCGCCATCAAAAGCCTTGAACAGACTGGCGCCACCCACCAACACATCACCCAGCACGATGCACAACAGGCCGACTGCGCGCGTCGCGGCAATCTGTTCACGCAATACCCACCAGGCCAGCAATGTCGTCCACAGCGGCAAGCTGCCCGTCATCAGTACCGAGGCGTGTGAAGCGGGTGCATAAAAAAACCCGTTGTAAGAAAACAAGGCATACAACAACCCGCCCAACAGACCCGCTTGCACCGTGATCTTCAAAGGCAAGGGAGACAGCCCAAACAAAGATCCGACTGACGCGCCGCTGCGCCGTGCGGGGCGCATCAGCCACCAAGCCCAAGGCAACACCACGCAACTGGCCCCGACAATGCGGGCCAGCAAAATGTCCATCGGCAGCAATAGGTGCGCGGCCGAGGCGCGGGTGATGACGATGAATGCGGTCCAGATCAGCACCGTGACGGCGGCCGCGATCCAACCAAGGGTTCGGGGAGAAAAGTGCATGCGCCGATGATACGTCTCTGTGCTGCGCTGCAGCGCCAACCGTTAAACTCGATGCCATGCATTTGTTGACTGTTTTCGTCCTTTTACTGATGTCGGCAGCCTCTGGCATCAGCCCTGCGCAAGCCAAGCCGCCACATGTTAGCGCGCAAAAAGCATCGGGTCTGCCAGCTGAAGTTGTGCAAGCCTTGCGCCGAGCCCAGGTGCCTGTGCAGGACGTCAGCGTGGTGGTGGCACCCCTGCCTGAGGCCTCGCGCCCCAAGGCCTTGCCGGCCCGCTTGTCGCACCGCGCCGATGCACGAATGAACCCCGCCTCGGTGATGAAGTTGATCACCACCTACGCCGGCCTGAGCTTGTTGGGCCCTGATTTCACTTGGCGCAACCGGGTCTACGTCGATGGCGCTGTACACAACGGCGTGCTGCAAGGCAACTTGATTCTGCGCGGCAGCGGCGACCCCAAGCTGGTGCTCGAGCGCGTACAGGACCTGATGGCGCAAATTCAGGCGCAAGGCGTACAAGATATTCGCGGCGACATTGTGCTGGACCGCAGCGTGTTTGACATCCAGCCCCGTCCGCCCGGCAGTTTTGATGACGAAGCGCTCAGGCCCTACAACGCAGCGCCCGACGGACTGCTGGTCAATTTCAAGTCCTTGATTTACACCTTCACGCCGGACGACACCGCTGGTGTTGCGCGCATTGCGGCGGAGCCACCCATGGCGGGCTTGACGATCACGCCCTCGGTACCGCTCAGCGCGGGCGCATGCAGCGATTGGCGCAGCGGTTTGCGCGGCCAATTCGGGTCGGCTTCACAGGTGCATTTTGCAGGCACTTATCCGCGCAGTTGCGGCGAAAAAAAATGGCCCTTGGCCTACGCCTCCCCCGAACAATTTGCCTCACGGGTGATCCAAGCCATGTGGCTCGGCTCAGGCGGCTCGCTGTCCGGTTCGGTGCGCGACGGCCCCACACCGGCGCGCGCCCGTTTGCTGGTCGAAACCCCTTCTCTCCCCCTGTCTGACATCGTTGCCGACATCAATAAATTTTCCAACAACGTGATGGCGCAACAGTTGTTTTTAAGCCTGTCCACGCCGGGGCGCTTTGACAGTTCCCAAGCACAGGTTCTGTCGTGGTGGCGCGCCACCTTGCCCGGCCAAGCCGAGCCCGTACTCGAAAATGGTTCGGGTTTGTCTCGCGAAGAGCGCAGCAGCGCAGCCGCATTGACCCGCCTCTTGCACGTGGCGGCAACAGGTCCGCACGCCCATGTGTTTCAAAACTCCTTGAGCCTGGCCGGTGTCGATGGCACGGCGGCCCTTTTGAAAGACCGCAATCCGAACGCCAACGCCATCGGAAAAGCCTGGCTGAAAACCGGCTCCCTGCGGGATGTCACCGCCTTGGCAGGTTATGTGCAAGGCACCAGCGGTCAACGCTACAGCCTGGTCGTCATCGTCAACCACGCCAACGCCAACGCCGCCCGACCCGCCTTGGACATCTTGCTGGAATGGGCTGTGAAAGACGGCGCACCCCGTGTCACATCCAACAAGCAAAGACAAGGTCGCTGAATGATGGAATCGATTGACTGGATCGGCTCCGCTGCCGCTTGCCTGACCACCGCCAGCTTTGTGCCTCAGGCTTGGCACACCTTTCGCTCACGCGACGTGAGCGGCATTTCTCTCACCATGTACAGCCTGTTCACACTGGGGGTCGCACTGTGGCTGGTCTACGGCATTTTGCTGCTGGCCTGGCCCATCATCATTGCCAATGTCATCACGACCAGCCTGGCCTTGATGATTTTGATGATGAAATTGAAGTACCGCTGAGCGTGTCAGGCAAAAGGCTTCAAGCCATCACCACAACCTCAGTCGCTGCCAGCCATAGCTTGTCGATGGCCTGCAGTTTATTTTTATCCAAGGCACTGCCCACTTCCCAGTACCGCCCCGAAGGCACCATGTAGCCCAACTGCGCCTCAGCATCCAAGGCGTGCGCAATGGCTTGCGGGTCCAGTGCCAGTTCATGCAAAGACGCACGGCCCGAGCCGGAGACCGAGGAAATGGCCTCCAAGGTTTGCAAGTCGACCCTGGGGAAAAGCAACCTCGATCGTGGCTGCTCAGACAAATTCACCACCGCACAGCCTTGCTGGCGCGCCAAGGCCATGAGCCTGATCGATTTGGCTTCCAGACTTTGCAAAGTCACGTCCTGTCGCAAAGGATCGGCCACGCCTTGGCCATAAAAGTGCGTCGCCTCCCCAGGCCGGCTGTCATACACCATGTCGCAGCCCACGAAGGCCAGGACATCCGGCTGCAAAGCCCCCAAAGCCCAGTAGCCCGCGGTAAAGGCCATGGTGCCGCCCGCGTAGACAAAACCACCGTAACGATTTTGTTCAGGCACAAACGCTTGGGCCGTGATCACTTGTTTGCCGTGGCACTGTGCCAGCGAGGGATGCCGGTCTGCGGGAAAGTCTTCGGGGTAAATCAAACAATCCCAGGCCGTGCTGATTTGCCATGCGTTGTTGATCACCACATGGTGCGCAAAAAAGGACGTATCCCAATCGGCGACGCGCATGGCGTCGGGTGCGCTGCCAACGATCAGCACCGTTTTCAAGGAGGGGTTCACAAAGGCCTTCAAGGAATGGGAGGGAATGGGGTGGGCTTAATGGTTCACTGACTTGGTGACAAGCCTGTGAAAACACAATGAAGATTACCTTATCAGCGTTTACCCCATTTCACATCAATGTCACAAGAATTACGATGCAAAACAGAACGAACGTTCTTTTAACATTTCACCCAGGAGATTTTCCATGATTTCGATGAAATTGCGCCTTTCAGCGGTTGGCGCGGCGGTTTTACTGGCCGCCTGCGGCGGCTTGGACTCTAACCACAATGGGCAATTGCTCGAGACGCCTGCTTCCATGTTCACCATGACCAAGGCACAACTGGATGCCAGCGGCCTGATCGGTTTGAGCGGCGCCGCCAAATGCGATGTCCAGGTGGTTCCCTTGAACTATGTGACGCCGGGCGCCAAAGGCGAAGCCTCCAACGCATCTGGCGTGTTGCTGTTGCCCACTGGCGCAGGCTGTACCGGCCCCGCCCCGCTGGTGGCCTATGCCAAGGGCACCGATGTGCAAAAAACCCGCACCCTGGCCAACCCCGCAGACTCTGAAACCGGTTTGTTGGCCGCCATGTATGCTGGCCAAGGATATGCCGTGGTGGCCACCGACTATTTGGGCTTTGCCAAGTCGGCTTACAGCTATCACCCCTACCTGCATGCCGCCTCCGAAGCCACCAGCGTGATCGACTCGATACGCGCGGCCCGCAATGCGGCCAAGGTGTTGAACGCCAGCCTGAACGGCAAAGTGATGTTGACCGGTTACTCGCAAGGCGGTCACGCGTCCATGGCGACGCACCGTGAAATTGAAAAAAACCTGTCGGGTGAAATCACTGTGGTTGCCGGCGCCCACTTGGCAGGCCCTTACAACCTGTCGGGCTCCGCGAAAATACCTGACGCGATTGCGGGTTACCAATTCTTCGTGCCCTATTTTGTCACGGCTTGGCAAAAGATTTACGGTAATTTGTACAGCGACGTCAAAACCGCCTTCAAAGCGCCCTACTCGGATTACATCGAGACCTTGCTGCCCAACCCAACGCTGAACTACACCACCCTGGTCACCTCAGGCAAGTTGCCGGGCATGAACGGCGAGACGCCTAATCAGGCGCGTGACGCGTTGTTCCAAGCTGCTTTTGTGAAAGACATTACAGACAACGCCAACAACACCGTGGTAGCAGCCGCCAAGCAAAACGACTTGCTGGACTGGGCCCCCAAAGCACAGACCTTGCTGTGTGGCGGCAAGAACGATCCCACCGTGCCCCCGCTCGTTCACCAAGCTGTTGCCAAGGCAGGCTTTGACAAACAGGGCTTGACCAACGTCACTTCTGTGGACGTCGACCCCTTTATTGTGGCCACTTACGGCCCCATCACCATGGCCAACATTGGCAACTACCACGGCAGCTATGAGCCCCCGTTCTGCCATGCGCAAGCCCTGGGTTTGTTCAACAAAGTGAAGTAATCAGGCCGCAGCGCGCTGCAACCGGTCCCGCACGCCCTCCCACTCGGGCGTGTCGGGCGGTGTTTCGATCCAAATTTGACGTGCACCCCGAGCGTCAAAGCCGCGCAAGATGCCAAACAGCGCCTGCGCTGCGTCCACCGCTTTGTGCGGCATCTGACGCCACAGCACACCCGATCCATGACCCTCACCCGCATCAGCTGTTTGATCGGCTTGCGGATGCTGTTGCGACCATACCGCCAGATTCTTGGCGTGTGGCCCTAGCGCCGAAAGCGCAGTGGACATGGCCTGCAAGCTCATCAAGCTGACTTTGGCGTTGGGCGCGTAATGCGACTCCAAGGTGCCTGAAGCGCGAGGGGCCGCACCCTTCACACCGCCCACCAATCCGTCCACCAATCCGCCCGCCCTATCGTCTTTGCCTTGCACCGCCAGGCCACACGTTGCCGCAATGTGCAGCCGGGTGATGTGCCCCGGTCTGAGCAACACCGGCGCACCGCGTGTGCAGTCAATGATGGTGGACTCGATGCCCACCTCGCAGGCGCCGCCGTCGAGCACCAGCAGTTCGGTACCCAACTCGGACTGCACATGCGCCGCCGTGGTGGGGCTGACCCGCCCGAACAGATTGGCGCTGGGCGCAGCCAGTCCCGCAATGCCTTGGGCTTCACAGGCCTTGAGCAAGGCCAAGGCCACAGGATGCGAGGGACAACGCAGGCCGATCGAATCTTGCCCTCCCGCCGCAACGGCCCCGACACCCGGCTGGCGCGGCAAGATCAAGGTCAATGGGCCGGGCCAAAAAGCGTCCATCAGGCTGTGTGCAAAATCCGGCACATCTGAGGCAAAGCGCCGCGCGCCCACCGCACTGGCAACGTGCACGATCAAGGGGTGATCGGCTGGCCGGCCTTTGGCCTTGAAAATCAAGGCCACCGCCGCTTCGTTGCTTGCATCGGCGGCCAAGCCATAGACCGTCTCGGTGGGCAGGCCCACCAACTCACCGCGCTGCAGGGCTTCAAGGGCCTGCACGATGGATTCAGGCAGTTTGCCATCTAACAGCATCAAAACGCCTCGATACCCAAAAGCGCCGCGGCTTGCAAGGCGTTGGCGTGGACTTCGGCCGCAGTGGCGGCGATCAGGTTCAAATGCCCCATCTTGCGGCCCTTGCGCGCCGACAATTTTCCATACAGATGCAAATGGGTGCCGGGCAAGGCCAGCACCTGGTCCCAAGGCGGTGAGGCTTCTTTGCCGTCTGCACGGAACCACAAATCGCCCAGCAAGTTCAGCATGATGGCGGGGCTGTGCTGGCGCGGTTGCAACAGCGGCAGTCCTGCCAAGGTACGCACCTGCAAATCAAACTGCGATTGGTCGCACGCGTCCATCGTGTAGTGCCCGCTGTTGTGCGGACGCGGCGCCATTTCGTTGACCACCCAGTGGCCATCCTGCAGCACAAAAAACTCCACGCACAACACCCCCACGTAGTTCACGCCCTCGGCAATGGCGCGGGCAGCGGTCACCAGTTGCGCGGCCAGAGCGGGGGCGACCAGGCCATCGATCACCTGGGTCACGGCCAAGATGCCGTCGCGGTGCAGGTTGTGCTGCACCGGAAAACTCACCATCGCGCCGTCATCCCCCCGCGCCACAATGACCGAGCATTCGCTGGCCAGAGGCAGCATTTTTTCAAGCACACAGGCCACGCCGCCTAACGACTGCCAAGCCTCTTGCAGCGCTTGTGGGGTGGCGATACGCACTTGGCCTTTGCCGTCGTAGCCCATGCGGGCCGTTTTCAAAATACCAGGCAGCAAGTCGAGAGGCACTGCCGCCAATTGTGCTGCACTGTCGATCACGGCATAAGGCGCACAGGGCACGCCGCAGCGGTCGAAGTGGGCTTTTTCTTGTGCGCGGTCCTGGGCAATCGCCACGGCAGCCGCCGCAGGGGCCACCGTGCGTGTGGCCGCCAAAACCGCCAATGCGGGTGCGGGCACGTTTTCAAACTCCGTGGTGATGGCCGCGCTGCAAGCCGCCAGCTGCGCCAGGCCTTGCGGATCTTCGTAGGCTGTTTGGAAGTGGTGGTGGCTCACCAAGCCGGCCGGGCTGGTGGCATCAGGGTCCAGCACCGCCGTGGCGTAACCCATGGCCTGTGCCGCGTGCACGAACATGCGGCCCAACTGGCCGCCCCCCATGACGCCCAAAGTGACTTGCCGCCCGTCTAAGACCGCACCAGGCAAAAGCACACGGCTCATGCCGCGCCCACAGGCGGCAAAACCATGGCCCGCGCCACCTCGGTTTGCTCGGCCCGATAGGCCATCAATTTGTCGCGCAGCGCCGTGTCATGGTTGGCCAGCATGGCCACCGCAAACAAAGCCGCATTCGCCGCGCCTGCCGTGCCAATCGCAAAGGTGGCCACGGGTATGCCTTTGGGCATTTGCACAATGCTGTGCAATGAATCCACCCCTTGCAAATGGCGACTGGGCACCGGAACGCCCAACACCGGCAGCACGGTTTTGGCCGCGAGCATGCCCGGCAAATGGGCGGCGCCCCCCGCACCCGCGATAATGGCCTGCAGTCCGCGACCG
Source organism: Limnohabitans sp. Rim8 (assembly GCA_945901045.1). GTDB lineage: Bacteria > Pseudomonadota > Gammaproteobacteria > Burkholderiales > Burkholderiaceae_C > Limnohabitans_A. The sequence continues at coordinate 5,474 of CAMDKK010000076.1, read as the reverse complement.
GCTGCGCTTTGCGCATAAGCAAACATGTCGTCGGGCATTCTGTGCGCAGAAACGACCCTCGCATCGTGGGGGATGCCAAAGTGTTGGAGAATCTGAACTGCGTGTTGCATGGTGTCCCAGTCCGAACTGGAACCCATGACGACGCCAATAAGCGCTTGTGTCATTGGGTGCTTTGTGTAATCAAGCTCGAATTTTAAGGTTTCACCCGCCTCAACCGGAAATATTGCCCACCATGATTGATGTCACGACCGAAAATTTTGAAGCCGAGGTGATTGCCGCCTCCATGACCACGCCCGTTTTGGTGGACTTTTGGGCCCCTTGGTGCGGCCCCTGCAAAACACTGGGCCCTTTGCTCGAAAGGATGGAAGAGGCCTACGGCGGCCGCTTCAGGCTGGTCAAAATCGATTCAGATCAGGAGCAACAACTGGCCGCGGCCTTTGCCATCAAGAGCATCCCCACCTGCATCTTGGTCAAAAACGGCCAACCGGTGGACGGCTTCATGGGCGCGGTCCCTGAAGGCAAACTGCGCGCGTTTCTGGACAAACACATCCCGAGCGAAGAGGCTTTGCTCGCCGAAAGCGAAACCCAAGCCGCTGGAGAACTGATCGCCTCGGGCGATTTGGAAACCGCACAAACCAAACTCGAAGAGGCTTTGGCCGCCAACCCGGGCAACGACGATGCACGCTTTGATCTGATCAAAATTCTGATCAGCACCGGCCAATTTGAACCAGCCGAAGCCCTGCTCGCGCCCGCGCTCAAACAAATCCCATTGCAGTTGCGCTTTGAAGCGCTCCACCAATGGTTGCAAACATTGATTTTTGTCACTACCGATCCGCGTGGCCAATGGGAGATCGGGCAGTTCGATGACTTGATTGCCGAAAACAAACGCGACTTTGAGGCTCGTTTTGCCAAAAGCCGCGTGCTGATCGCACTCGACGACTGGACCGGCGCCATGGACGAGTTGCTGGAAATCATCATGCGCGACAAAAAATGGGGCGACGACGCCCCGCGCAAAACCTTTGTCGCCCTGCTGGAGTTGCTGACGCCGCCCAAGCCCAAAGTCACGCAAGACGCCAACGGTAAATCGGCCGGCGGCATTGAGCTGATGGGCAAAACCGCGATCGCACAAGACCCGCAGGCGCAGCTGGTGTCCACCTACCGCCGCAAGCTGAGCATGATGTTGAACTGATGACAGAGCAGATCGCCATCCCTGCAGAGCAGGGATGGCGATCTGCCTAGGGTTTTTACGCTGACCATAGGCGAGTCAATGACGTGATACTGCTCCTGCATGGTTTTGCATCAGTGCAAGCCCTTATGAAGGAAAAAGATGTCCGCGATCAACAGCCCGCCCGCCTTCAAATACATCTGCGCCAACGACATGCGCGCAGACAATCCCCTCAACATCCGGCTGGGGCAGATGTGGAAATCTGTAGAGGAGGAAAGCAATGGAAGGCTGCATGTCGAACTCATGCCCTGGGGATCGGCCGGCGCCTCTAAGATCTCCCTTGGCAAGCTATTGAACAATGAAATTGCCTTTCACCCGGTGTCTGGCATGCCGCTGTCCACGCGCATCCCCATAGCCGCCATGGAAGGCCTGCCGTTTGCCTTTCGCGATGAAGCAGAAGCATTCCGAGTGCTGGACGGCGAGTTTGGTAACTTGTTGCGCAAGGAAATTAGCGCGTTGGGCCTCTTTGTATTCCCACTGATCTGGCACCAGGGCTTCAACCAGATGTCCACCTCAGTGGGCCCGATTCGCCATGTCGACGATTTGGCTGGTTTCAAATTGCGCATCGCGCAAGTGCCCTACAAGATGGATTTATTCAAAGCACTGGGTTGCGATCCTCAGCCCATTCATTACCAAGGTGTTCTGGACGGTCTCAAAAGCGGCCAGGCAACAGGTCAGGAGACGCCTTACCTGTATACAGAAATGGACGGCTTTGCCGATGTGCAGACCCATTTGTCCGTCACCAACCACCGCTTTGCCGCCTTCTGGATGTGTGCCCACCCCGACAGTTGGAACGCGCTGCCTGCAGACATACAAGCCATCGTTCAGCGCAATATGACCCAATACGCGATGCTGTTTCGCGAAGACATGTTGAGAGAAAACATCGCCGCCGGTAAGAGGCTTGAAAAGCGCCTGGCGTTCAACACAACCGACGTCGCCACCTTCGTAGAAAAACTCCGCGACGACGGCTTCTATAAACGCTGGCGCTCTGAGTTCGGCGAAAAAGCCTGGTCACTGCTGGAGAACCAGCGCGGCCCACTTGGTTAACAGACTTCAAAAGGAAAGCATCATGCGCAGAAGAAATGTTTTGATTCACATTCCCGTCAGCGCTGCAGCGCTGTCGCTTGGCGGTTTGACTTCATCGGTTCACGCCCAACAATCGTCCTCGGGCAAGCCGGTACTCATCACCCTGGGCTTGCAGGCTGGGACCGGCTCCGACATCGCCACCCGCACTGTGGCTGAACGCATCGCCACGCTGCTAGGTATCACCGTTGTGATAGAGAACCTGCCGGGTGCAGGGGGCCTGCTGGCCGCGGCCAAAGTTGCGACATCACCTGCCGATGGCAACGCGCTTTTCGCACTCAGCAACGGCACTTTAACGGTGGCTCCCAACCTTCAAAAGGTGCAATACGACCCCTTCAAGGACCTGGTGCCTGTCGCCTACATCTCGGGCTTCCCCAGTGTGCTGATCGTCAACAAGGACTTCCCAGCCAAAACGCTGCGCGAGTTCATTGCCGTGGTCAAACAGCGCCCCGGCAAGGTGACATATGGCTCAGGCGGCGTGGGCAGTGTGCAGCACCTGGCAACCGAATCGTTCAAGGCCAGCGCCGGCATCGACATGCTGCATGTGCCCTACAAGGGAAGCCTGCAAGCCACCGTGGATATCGCAGGCGGACAAATCGACTGCATGTTCAATGGCATCAGCACTGTCCTGCCCTACATCCAGTCAGGGCAGGTTCGGGCCATTGCGACGAGCGGCGACACGCGCATGGCGCTCAACCCCGACATCCCCACGGTCGCAGAATCGGGCGTGCCCGGTTTCTCCTACGAGCCCTGGACGGGACTGTACGCCCCGCCCAACACGCCACCCGCCGTCATCGCGCGTCTGAATGAAGCTGTGCGCAAGGCAACCGCCTCACCGGAATTAAAGTTGCGGTGGGCGGCGCTCGGCATTGTTGGCAAGGACATGACGCCCGATCAAATGGCGCGCCTCATTCGCGCCGAGGATGGGGTCAATAAAAAGGTCATTGCCGATAAGGGAATTAAGATTGATTAGACGTCTCAGCGTCTCAGTATCCAGCGCCAAACTATTTTAAAAACCCCAGCCGGGGCCCCTGGCACCTCACTCGGCTTTGATGCCTGCGTCTTTGATGATTTTCTTGACAGCTGCATGTCCATCAGCTGTCATCTTTGCGAGTTGTGCTGGCGTGGTTGGCGCCGGCTCCAGGCCCATTGAAAGTAGTTTTTCCCGAACAGCGGGATCTTCCAGCGCCTTGCGTGCCTCTGCATTCAATCGGTTGACAATAAGTGCAGGCGTTCCCTTCGGCGCATACATCGCCACCCAGGTCGCAAAATTGAAGCCTGCAACACCACCTTCAGCAAAAGTCGGCACTTCGGGCAAAAGCGGCGAGCGCTTTTCAGTTGGCACACCCAAGGCAATGAGTTTGCCTTGCTTGATAAAAGGCAAGGCGACCGAAGTTGCAGAGAACATGACAGGCACCTGTCCTGACACCACATCGATCAGGCTTTGCGATGCGCCCTTGTAGGGAATATGCTTCATCGTGACACGCTGCGGTCGCGTGAGCATTTCCATCGCGATATGGTGAGGGCTTCCCGTGCCGGCCGACGCATAGTCGAGCATGCCCGGCTTGGCGCGCGCCAAGGCCATCAGGTCCCCGATAGACTTGGCCCCCAGAGCAGGGTTGGCCACCAAGACCCAGCTCACGTTGGCAACCAACGAGATGGGCTCGAAGCCGCCAACCGAGTCAAAGTTCGCTTTCTCCACGAGGTTTGCGGCGAAATTGAGCACGCTGTCGCTGATGCCGCCAATGAAGTAGCCATCCGGTGCTGCGCGAGATACGCGCTCAGCACCCAGCAGTCCCGATACGCCAGCCTGATTCTCAACCACGATCGCCTGCTTCATGTTTTCTGCCATCTTCTGAGCCACCACGCGCAGCACGGTGTCGCCGGCGCTGCCGGCTTGAAGTGGAACGAGCAAGGTAATGGTCTTGTCAGGGTAGGTTTGAGCCCAAACTGGATTCAAGCTCAGCATCCCAAGGCTCAAGAGAATGGCTATACCGCCAAAGATGAATTGACGCCCAAAAAATTTAGTTTTGATCATGTGATTTGCCTCTGTTTCATTGTTGTCCCTGGGTGAACTCGCTTTGTTCTTGACGCGTGCCCTGCAGTGCTCAAGCTTTTATGGAAATCACCGGCGGCCAGATGCGCTCGCCCACCACTGGCGAGCCGGGCGTGTGCAGAGTGGATCGCACTACTTTGCCAACCCAGGCCTTGGGGTCGACGATACGCGACTCGTGCGGCTCTTCAAAATGCAGCGTACGGGACTCCAGAGAATCGAATTCGTACAGGATCCCATGCTTTGCCCAGCCCAACATCGAGACGAGTTTGCGGGTCAGCACACTCCCCGGCATGCGACCCATCAAAGGAAAGCGCTCGTGTGCGTACCACATGTTCAAGCTCAACTCTTCCTCGAACGAGCGTATGCGATAGGTGCCGAACTGAATTGCCGGCGAAGGTGTAGAGCCAGGCAATCGACCTTCACTGGCTGGGCCATTGACGCGGGCTTCCTCCGCAAAGATCACCTGGCGCAAGTTCATGCGCTTGGCCAACATGGGTGCAAAATTGAGGGGCATCGCCAGTTCGGTGAACACCGGCTTGAGAAAAGTATGGGTGGAAGCCGCACCAACAAGGATCACATATTGGCTTCCTGTCTCCACACCCTCGGAGTCGGGCGTATGCCCGGCAAAGTCATGGTACGAGGCAAGTGACGGCCCCGGACCCACATTGCGGTAATGCGCAGCCCAAGCGTAGCCGGGCTGCTGGGTCAGAAATGGCAGGTAATGCGCATGCAGCCAAGCCAGGCTTGCCTCGCGGTCATCGTCAGGTAAATCGTACCAGGTGGCCCATATGGCTTCATTCATAGTTCATCACAAGTTGTTGATTGCAAGCTGAGGTCTGTGTTGTAGAACTTCAAATTAATTGAACTTAATTAATATTAGCAGCTTTGGATACTCTGGATTTTTACAAGTCGCTCCACATCCAGTCTGCGGCAAAATTTCAAGCAGGTTCTTACCTGCCCCTTTTCTTGCCCGGTGCCTTCTTGGCCTTTTCAAAGGCCTCTTTGCGCACCGCCCGTTCGGCATCGGCTTGCTCGCCCAGCGCCAGCCAAGCGGCGAATTCGGTGGGGGTTTCCAGTGTCAAGCGCCCGAGTGCGGCCGAGCGAAAGTCG
>CAMDKK010000075.1 GCA_945901045.1 Limnohabitans sp. Rim8 | reverse complement strand
CATCAGCTTGTTGTTTTGCTCGCGGATCAGGGGGCGGATTTTGGCGGCAAAGGCCATGAATTCAGGGTCGGCAAAAACGCCCGCCCAAAAGGCGCGGCGGTCGGCGTCGTCGTCAAACTTCCACATGTGAATGAGCTCGTTGATGGCACCCACATCGCCGGTGAAATAGCCCACCAATTTTTGCGGGTGCTTGGCCAAGGCGGGCCAACCTTCGTTGGTATAAAGGGCGGTCAGCTCGGCCATTTTGCCGACGATGGCGGCGTAAGTGCGCAGTTCATAAATTGCCATAAGGACTCCGGGTTGGGTTGAAAAAAAGGCTTGTTGACCAATCTTGAATTGAGCCTGATTGAAACGGTCACGTCCACCCGAAAAGACCCTTACAAAATTCAGGCAGCGGGGCTGGCTTTTGCGCTCTTTTTTACAGAGGCCGCAGGCCCGAGACCAAAGGCTGGGCCAGGCGCTCACCTTCTTGCTGCCAAAACGAAGGATCTGCACTTTGAATGCGTGTCATTGCGTTGTTCATGTGGGCAGCTGCGGCGTGACGTGCCGCTAAAGGGTTACCCGTTTTAATCGCCTGCACAATGGCGCGGTGTTCAGCTTGCACTTGGGCCGCAAAGTCGCTCCGACGCGCTTCGTTGGCGCGGGTCACTTGGGTGGCGCCGTGCAAAAACTGGCCCAAATAATCCAAGGTTTGAATCAAAAACGGATTGCCGGCTGCCTCGGCAATGGCCCGGTGAAATTGCACGTCTTCTGCTACACCGTTGCCGCCTGCTTGCACGGCGTCATCCAAAGCCTGAACCGCTTGGGTAATCCGCTGAATGTCTTGAGGGGTGCAGCGCTGCGCCGCCAGAACGGCCACCTCGGCCTCCAGCGCGCGGCGAACTTCTGCCATTTGAATCACCGCTTCTTGCGAAGCCGCGTGCCGAGCTTCAAAGTGCAGTGGCGCAAAGGGCGGCTGGGGACTTACAAACGCCCCGCTGCCTTGGCGTGAATCAACCAAGCCCAGCGACTTTAGGCGAGAAACAGCTTCACGCACCACGGTGCGGCTGACACCAAACTGCTTGCTCAGACTGGCCTCGGTGGGCAATTTGTCGCCAGGCGACAGGCGGCCTTGTTTGATTTCGGCGGCCAACTGCTCGGCCACTTGATCAGACAAGCGGGCACCGCTGGTGATGGGGGTGAATTGATGGATCATAGGCTTGTCATACCGACTTGCGGTGACGCAATGCCCACTGCGCAACCGCCGCAGTCAGCGCAAAACCCAACATGATCAAGCCCATGTTGACGGCACCTTTGTGGGGCACCAGTCCGACCAGATAGCCCCCGGTGGCCCCGGTGAACTGCTGCATCAAACCGGCGATGGCTGCTGCCGAGCCGGCCAGTGCGGGCATCACGCTTACCGTGCCGGCCAACGCAGACGGGTTGATCAGGCCGTGACCCAGTCCCAACAAAAGCAGTGGCAAGGCCACTGCCAACGCTGTCTCTACGCCTGCCAGGCCCAGAGCCAACATCACGATCAGACCGGTGAGGGTCAAGGCGTGTCCCCAAACCATCACCCGAGCATCTCCCAGACGATGAATCAGGCGCGTGGTCAAAAAGTTGCCAAGAATGTAAGAGATCGGCACGGCCATGATGAACCAACCGATTCCGTCGGGCCCGATGCCATAGCCTTTGAGCACGATTGGCGCACCCCCCAGAAACACATAAAACGTAGCCGTGGTGGTGGCAAGGACAGTGACATACAGCACAAAGCGAGGCTCATGTACCAACTTCGCGTAGGCGCTGAGCATGGCACGCAGCCAATGGCTGTTGTTGGGCGGCGACTTGACCGCGCGGGGCAGTCCGAACCTGGCCGCCAAAAGCAGTGCCAAAGCCAGCACGGACAGCAATACAAAGTTGGCTTGCCAGCCCCAGCGCACATGCATTTGACCGCCCATCAGCGTGGCCAGCGGTGGGCACAGGCCCAGTGACATGCCGATGTAGGCCATGACCCGCGTGCGCTCTGGTCCGTTAAAGAGGTCTTGCACCATCGAGCGGCTGACCACCATGCTGGCGGCGCAGCCCGCACCTTGCAAAACACGCGCCAAGGTCAGCGTAGCAATGTCGCCCGCCAACGCGGCCATGACCGATGCCAGTCCTGCCACCGCCAAGCCCAGCATAAGGATGGGCCTGCGTCCGTGTCGGTCTGACAGTGGGCCGTAGACCAGTTGCAGGGCACCGTAGGCGACAACATAGCCACTGAAGGTCAACTGCACATCGGTTTGAGGGGCCGCAAAAATAGCGCCCCATTCCTGCATAGAAGGCAGGCACAGCGTCATGGACAGAAGGCCAAAAGAAATTTGGGCAATTAAATTGGCGATCAACCAAGGGCCGTGGGCTGGATGCGTGTCCACCCTGGCTTGTGTGTGTGGCATGTCAGCTGCGCTGCAACTTGTAGACCGCAGTGCCTGCCATCAGATTCGGCAACAGGCGTACCTCTTGGCCATGCTGCAGTCCAAATGCGTCGAGCACTTGCAAGTTGTTTTTAGCTGCAAGGTCACCAAAGTCGGCAAACGTGCCAACGCGGATATTGGGCGTGTCGTACCACTGGTAAGGCAGTCGCTTGGTCACCGGCATGCGGCCTTGCAGCACGCTCAAGCGGTTGAACCAATGCGCAAAATTTGGGAAGGCGACGATGCCGATTTTTCCGACGCGAGCGGTCTCACGTAACATGGTTTCGGCGTTGCGCAGGTGCTGCAAGGTGTCGATCTGCAGCACCACGTCAAACGACTGGTCGGCAAACATGTTCAGGCCATCGTCCAGGTTCAACTGAATCACGTTCACGCCGCGTTGCACGCAGGCATGCACGTTGGCGTCGCTGAGTTCTACGCCATAGCCGGTGCAGCCCTTGTGCTGTTGCAGGTAGGCCAGCAAGGCCCCATCGCCGCAACCCAGGTCGAGCACACGGGCGCCTTGGGGTACCAGCCGGGCAATGGCTTGCAGGATCAGCAGGTCGCTCATGTTGATCCCCCTGCGCTGAAGTCACTGGCCATGTTGTCAAAGTAAGAGCGCACCACGTTCATATAGCGTGCATCTTCCAGCAAGAATGCATCGTGTCCATGGGGCGCATCTATTTCGGCGTAGCTCACATCCAAACGATTGTCCAGCAAAGCCTTGACCATTTCGCGGCTGCGGGCCGGTGAAAAGCGCCAGTCGGTTGAAAAGCTCACCAGTAAAAACTTGCACTTGGCACGGGCGAATGCGGCCGACAAGTCGCCGTGGTGTTGACGGGCCGGGTCGAAATAATCCAGCGCCCGGGTGATCAGCAAATAGGTGTTGGCGTCAAAGTACTCGCTGAATTTGTCGCCCTGATAACGCAGGTAGCTCTCGATCTGAAATTCCACTTCTTGCGTGGAGTATTTGTAGCCGGTGTCGTTGCTGGTCACGGCTTCGCGCAACTGGCGGCCGAACTTCTCGTTCATCACATCGTCGCTCAGGTAGGTGATGTGGCCAATCATGCGGGCGATTCGCAGGCCGCGCTTGGGCACTACGCCGTGCGCGTAAAAGTGTCCCTCGAGAAAATCCGGGTCGGTCACGATGGCGCGACGCGCCACTTCGTTGAAAGCGATATTTTCAGCATTCAGGTTCGGCGCGCTGGCCACCACCACGGCGTGCTTGACGCGTTCGGGGTATTGCAGTGTCCAACCCAAGGCTTGCATGCCCCCCAGACTGCCGCCCATCACGGCCGCAAGTTGCTGGATGCCCAGGGCATCCAGCAGGAGGGCCTGGGCGTTGACCCAGTCTTCGACGGTGACCACCGGAAAATCGGCGCCATACACCCGACCCGTGTCGGGGTTCAAGTGCATTGGGCCGGTGGAGCCAAAGCAGGAGCCCAGGTTGTTCACACCGATCACAAAAAATTGAGACGTGTCGACCGGCTTGCCGGGGCCGATCATGTTGTCCCACCAGCCCACTTTGTTGGGCTGGTCGGCATAGACGCCCGCCACATGGTGCGAGGCGTTCAGGGCGTGGCAGATCAGCACCGCATTGGACTTATCAAAGTTAAGCTCGCCGTAAGTCTCGTACGACAAGGCGTAGTCGCGAATCGACGCCCCGCTTTGCAGCGGCAAGGCAGCTTCAAAACGCATCGACAGTGGTGTGGCAATGAAAGTCATGGCAGCAACAAAAAACCCGGTGATGCCAAAGAGGCAAAACCGGGTGAAGGGGTTCTCTCTTTAGCTGTAGTTCGGAACCTGGCGGTTCACGCGCCCGCAAGCTGGAGCAAATCGGCGCAGAGTCAGTATAAACCGACTTCAAGCCCAACCCAGCAGGGCCACACAACCCAACACCATAAAGATCACTGCTGAGACGATGTGCACCAAGCGCAGCGGCACGCGCCGGGTGATCGCGTCGCCCAGCCATACCACTGGCGCGTTGGCCAGCATCATGCCCAGCGTGGTGCCGGCCACCACCGTTGCCCACGCGTTGTATTGGGCCGCCAGCATGACGGTGGCGATCTGGGTTTTATCGCCCATTTCGGCTAAAAAGAAAACCACCACCGTGGTCAAGAAAACGCCAAAACGTGGAGCTGCGTCGCCCTCGCTAGGGTCCAGCTTGTCCGGTATCAGCATCCACAACGCCATGGCGATGAACGAGGCACCGAGCACCCAGCGCAGAACATCCGGACCCAGCAAGGTGGTGACCCAGCTGCCCAAAGCACCTGCCAGACCATGGTTGGCCAGCGTGGCCACCAAAATCCCAAACACGATGGGCCAAGGTTTACGAAACCTTGCGGCCAGCACCAGCGACAGGAGTTGGGTTTTGTCGCCTATTTCGGCCAGAGCCACGATGCCGGTAGAGACGATAAAAGATTCCATGGGGGAATGTGCTGTCAATTTCAATGAAAGGGCGATCTTAAGGGCGAGCCCAGCGAATCAGCGGCACCAGAGACATTAAGACCACCGAGGAGGGTTCGGATGCAGCCTGGCCATGGCCAACACATCGCTGTAAACCCCGTGGCGCAAAGCATAGCCTCTTTGCAGCCCCTCGTGCTCGAAACCAAAGCGCTCATAAAGCGCAATCGCCCTCGTGTTATCGGCAAACACAGTCAACTCAATACGCAGCACATGTCCCCACTGATCGGCGTAATCGATCAACGCTTGCATTAAGGCGCTGCCCACACCCTGACCTTGAGCCTCTGCGGCAACACACATCCCAAGTCCCATCGCATGGCGGCGCCTCACATGCAAGCCAATACCGTGCAAGCCTGCACTGGCTATCAGTTGGCCTTGCCGTTCTGCGACCAGTTGCAGGCTCTGGTCTGCAGGTGCTTGCGCCAGGCGTTGGCTCCAGCTTGCTTCGGTGGGGTAGGGCAATTGCAGCAAATTGCCAAATACCTCAGGATCGCTCATCAGCTGCGTGATGGCCGCGGCGTCCTGTGGGCGAACACGTCGGATCTGGATGTCAGATTGAGTCATGAGCATCTCCTTGGGTTGAAGGGATTGCACAAACAAAAAAGCCCGCTGGGTGAGCGGGCTTAGGGTGGTGGCAGCGGGTTGCTGTCAGTGTCACGCCATCCGCTCAGGCTGATTGCCGGTCTGCAGCATGCAGCTCAATACGCACAACTGCAGTCGTTGCGTGGTAGGCTGAGGAGTGGATTGAAAAGTGAACACAAAGTAATTATCTAAACCGACGAAATGAATGTCAAGGGAAAATGCAGTGACGCTGCATGCCCAACGAACTTCGAGCGCACAATGTTTCTATCGTCAACGAGACAAAATTGGAGATACGATGAAAGAAACGCCCTATGCCTGGGTGGTGGTGTGGGCTACCTTTGCCTGCATGGGTTTAATTTTTGGTGTGTCGTATTCCTTCGCAGCTTTTTTTGAATCCTTTGCCACCGAGTTTTCAGTACAGCGGGCTGATGTGTCCTGGATCTTTGGGCTTTCGGGCTTTGTCTATTTCGTGATGGGCGCAGGCGGGGGCATGTTGTCTGACCGGTTTGGCCCGCGTTGGGTGTGCTCGGCAGGCATGGTGCTGATCGCGCTGGGTTTGCTGGCCACAAGTTGGGCCACGTCGCTGTGGGCGGTGTACTTGTGTTACGGCCTGCTGGTGGGTTTGGGCATTGCCTTGGTTTACACGCCTTCCATTGCCAATGTGCAGCCTTGGTTCACCACGCGGCGCGGGTTGGCGGGCGGCATTGCCAGTTCGGGGGTCGGTGCCGGCACTTTGGTGGTGCCGGTGTTGGTGACGCTGGCCATCGGTCAGATGCCATGGCGCGAGTCCATGCGTACTTTGTCTTTGGCGGTGTTGGTGCTGGGTTTGCTGGCCGCCAGTTTGCTCAAAACAGCGCCCCGTCCTGAAACCGCCATGGCACCCGCAGCGGCGGGTTTGAGTTTGCGAGAGACCTTGAAAACAGCCACATTTCGTTGGTTTTATTTGGCGGTGGTGTTGGCCTCGCCGGTGATGTTCATTCCGTTTGCGCATGTGTCTGCATCGGCCCGTGATTTGGGTTTGGACGATTCTCTGGCCGTGGGTTTGGTGGGTTTGATTGGGGTGGGCAGTTTGGTGGGGCGTTTTGCCATTGGCATGTTGGCAGATCGCATTGGTCGCGCCCCTACCTTGGTCTGGATGCAAGTGTCCATGGGCGCTTCGTATGCCATGTGGTACGCGGCACCCGGTCCCGTAGCGATGATGGTGTTTGCCCTGTGGTTTGGTTTGAGCTATGGCAGCATCGTGTCTTTGTTGCCCGCCATTTGCATGGATTACTTTGGTGCCAAATCGGTGGCCGGTGTGGTGGGCACCTTGTACAGTGGTGCGGCGGTGGGCAATTTGCTGGGGCCGGTATTGGCGGGCGCGGTCTTCGATGCCACCGGTCATTACCATGGCGTGATGGCCGCGTGTGTGGCCTTTTCTTTGACAGCCACATGGGCGACCTACCAAACGCACCGCCATGGCCGTGCACAATTTTGAGTCGTTTTGACAGGAGTGAATAAAGCATGAACAACGACGTGCATGCCTTGCGGCATATCCTTAAAAGCTATCGCACCATTGCGGTGGTGGGCTTGTCGGCCGAATGGCACCGACCCAGTTTCTTTGCGGCCAAATACATGCAGTCGCATGGTTACAAAATTGTGCCGGTCAATCCGCGTTACGCGGGCCACATGATTTTGGGTGAGGTTTGTTATGCCAGTTTGCACGAGATTACCCATCCGATTGACATGGTCGATGTGTTTCGCCGAACAGAAGATGTGTTTCCCATTGCCGAGCAGGCCGTTCAGATTGGCGCGCGCTGCCTCTGGCAGCAGTTGGGTGTAAACAACCCCCAGGCAGACGCCTTGGCCCGCGAGGCGAACATGCATTCGGTGACCCACCGTTGCGTCAAGATCGAGCATGCCCGTTTGTTTGGCGGCCTCAATTGGGTGGGCGTGAACACCGGCATCATCTCTGCAAGGAGGCCGGCATGAGCGACCGCAAATTCCACCCCGAGACCTTGGCCATTCATGCAGGGCAAATACCGGACGCCGCCACCGGTGCGCGCGCCCTGCCGATTTACCAAACCAGCAGTTTTGTGTTTGACAGTGCCGAGCATGCGGCGTCGCTGTTCAATTTGCAAACCTTTGGCAATGTTTACTCGCGCCTGAGCAACCCCACCGTGGCGGTGCTCGAAGAACGTGTGGCCGCGTTAGAAGGGGGCCGCGCTGGTGTGGCCAGTGCCTCAGGCATGGCCGCCGAGACCATGGCCTTGATGACGATTTTGCAAGCCGGTGACCACGTGGTGGCGGCGGGCGCTTTGTATGGTGGCTCGGTCACGATGCTGGCGGTGAGTTTGCAAAAATTTGGCATTGAAACCAGCTTTGTGGATGCGACCCAACCCGAGGCTTTTGCCGCCGCCATGCGTCCCAACACGCGCGCGGTTTTTGCTGAAAGCTTGGGCAATCCGAGCATGGTGGTGCTCGACATTTCGGCGGTGGCCGAGGTAGCGCATGCCCATGGTGTGCCTTTGATTGTCGACAACACCGTGCCCAGCCCGATGCTGTGCAACCCGCTGGCGCTGGGCGCCGATGTGGTGGTGCACTCGGCCACCAAATACCTGGGTGGTCACGGGACCACCTTGGCCGGTTTGGTTATTGAAGGCGGCAAATTCCCTTGGGACAACGGCAAGTTCCCAGGCATGACCGAGCCTTCAAAGGGCTATCACGGTGTGAAGTTTTACGAAACCTTTGGCGACTTTGGTTTCACCATGCGCTGCCGCATGGAAAGTCTGCGCGTGTTCGGCGCGGCGCTCAGCCCCATGAGCGCTTGGCAAATTTTGCAAGGGGTCGAAACGCTGCCCTTGCGGATGCAAAAGCATGGCGACAACGCCCTGGGCGTGGCCAAGTTTTTGCAAGACGATCCGCGTGTGGCTTGGGTCAATTACCCTGGCCTGCCCGACCATCCCCAGCACGCACTCATGAAGCGGCAAATGCGTGGCGCTTCGGGTTTGTTGGCGTTTGGCGTCAAAGGTGGATTGCACCAAGGTGTGAAGTTCATTGAGTCGGCGCAATTCATGAGCCACTTGGTGAACATCGGCGATACCCGCACCCTGATCAGCCACCCCGCCAGCACCACCCACCGCCAACTCGACGATGCGCAGCAACTGGCCGCCGGGGTGCCCCCCGACATGGTGCGCATTTCGGTGGGTCTTGAAAATCTGGATGATATTTTGTGGGACATCGACCAAGCCCTGGCGGCAGCCCAGTGACTCGGTGAAAAAACCGCCCCGATCTGGCGCAGAATTCGCATCAAATATGGGCATAGATTTTGCGTGATATTGGTGCGCTTAAGCTTGGAAAAGCTTTTATGCACCAATATCAATCAAAACCGAACGAGAGACTTCAATGGAAGCACTGAAACAGGGCGCGGATGCGCTTTTTATTTTGTTGGGCGGCGTCATGGTGTTGGCCATGCACGCAGGGTTTGCCTTTTTAGAGTTGGGCACAGTCCGCAAAAAAAACCAGGTCAATGCCTTGGTCAAAATCCTGGTGGACTTTTCGGTGTCCACCGTGATGTATTTCATGATTGGCTACAGCGTGGCCTATGGCACCAATTTCTTTGTCGGCGCCGAGCAGTTGGCTGCCAAAAATGGCTATGAATTGGTCAAATTCTTTTTCTTACTGACCTTTGCGGCGGCCATCCCCGCCATCGTTTCAGGCGGTATTGCCGAGCGCGCCAAGTTTTGGCCTCAGTTGATCGCTACCGCAGTGATCGTGGGCTTTATCTACCCCTTTTTTGAAGGTATTGCGTGGAACCAGCACTTTGGCGTGCAGGCTTGGATCAAGGCTTTTACGGGGGACGAGTTCCATGACTTTGCCGGTTCGGTGGTGGTGCACGCGGTGGGCGGCTGGATTGCGTTGCCTGCGGTCGTGTTGTTGGGCGCGCGTTACAACCGTTACCGCAAAGACGGTCAGGTGTCGGCGCATCCCCCATCGAGCATTCCTTTCTTGGCCTTGGGCGCCTGGATTTTGATTGTGGGCTGGTTCGGCTTTAACGTGATGAGCGCCCAGACATTAGACAAAATTTCTGGGCTCGTAGCGGTCAACTCATTGATGGCCATGGTCGGCGGCACGATAACGGCCCTCGTGATGGGTAAAAACGATCCCGGTTTTGTGCACAACGGCCCTTTGGCCGGCTTGGTGGCTGTTTGCGCAGGCTCTGACCTGATGCACCCTTTGGGCGCCTTGGCGGTGGGTTGCGTCGCAGGGGCTTTGTTTGTGATCATGTTCACACTGACGCAAAACAAGTGGAAGATCGACGACGTTTTAGGTGTTTGGCCCTTGCATGGTTTGTGCGGCACTTGGGGCGGCATTGCCGCGGGTATTTTTGGCAGCCAAACTTTGGGGGGGTTGGGCGGGGTTAACTTCACCGCACAATTGATCGGCACCGCGATGGGTGTGCTTTGGGCACTCTTTGGCGGTTTGGTGGTCTACGGTGTGCTGAAGTTGACCATGGGTTTGAAGATGAGCCCCGAAGAAGAATATGAAGGCGCTGATTTGACGGTACACAAGATCAGCGCTTCTCCAGACAGAGAAGCGAGTTGGTGAATACCACAAATTTCGGGCTATTTCATTTATTTTTGAAATAAGCAGGGAAATTCCTTGCGTGACGGCTTGTTTTGTGGCTCATAATGGTTTGGCACGGGTTTTTAGATTTGTGCATAGTTCGCGGTGAATTGGTCAGTTTCGCTTCCTTCCAGTGTTTTCGGGTTTGTTGATGCGTTTTCGGGACTCCATCGCTTTTGTTTCAGTGTTTAGAGGAGTCCCTTTCAATGGGCAAAAAACTTTACGTCGGCAACTTGCCGTATTCGGTTCGTGATGGCGATTTGGAACAGGCTTTCGGCCAGTTCGGTGCCGTGACCAGCGCCAAAGTCATGATGGAACGTGATACTGGTCGTTCCAAAGGCTTCGGCTTTGTGGAAATGGGCACAGACGAAGAAGCTGTTTCAGCGGTCAATGGCATGAATGGCCAGCCTTTGGGCGGTCGTAGCATCGTTGTCAACGAAGCACGTCCCATGGAAGATCGTCCTCCCCGTACCGGCGGCTTCGGCGGTGGTGGTGGTGGCGGTCGTCGTGAAGGCGGCGGCGGTTACGGCGGCGGTGCTGGCGGCGGCTACGGCGGCGGCGGCGGTGGTGGTGGTGGTTACGGCGGCGGTGGCGGTGGTGGCGGTCGCCGTGAAGGCGGCGGCGGTGGCGGCGAAAGCGGTTTCCGTAGTCCTTATGGCTCCGGTCCACGCGGCGGTAGCGGCGGTGGCGGTGGCGGTGGCGGTCGTCGCGAAGGCGGCGGCGGTTACGGCGGCGGCGGTAGCAGCTACTGAGCAGCCCAGAGCGCTTCTTAAGTGAGGCGTTTCAAAGCAAAAAGCCCTGCATGCAGGGCTTTTTTACGTCTGGCCGCTTTCAAGACGGGTCTCGGTGTTTACGGGGTTGGCCTTGCAGGATGCGGTCAAACCAGCTGTTCGGTAGCAGTCTCAGCAATTTGGCCACCACGCCCATTTGCCATGGGATAACGCTGTAGCTGGTGCCCGCTTGAATGGCTTTGTAGGCCTTGTCAGCAAAGGCTTCTGGCGTCATCAAAAAAGGCATTGGGTATTTGTTTTTGCTGGTCAGTGGCGTTGCCACATACCCGGGCGCAATGGTGACCACCCTGATGCCTTGTTGACCGCGAGAGCCGCGAAGTTCACCACGCAGGCTTTCGCAATAACTGATGACAGCCGCCTTGCTGGCACAGTAGGCGGCATGACCGGGTAAGCCGCGAATGCCCGCAACGCTGGCGATACCGACCAGCGTCAGGGGTGCAGTGTCGGTATTTTGAGTGCAGGCCTGCATGGGGCGAATGAACGGATGGAATGTGGCCGCTAAGCCCAAGTTGTTGATGGCCATGACGCGCTGTAAAACGGCCAGGTCTTGGCGTTCACCGGTGTCCATGCCTTGACTGATGCCTGCGTTCGCAATCACCACCTGCGGCAACCCCCAAGCGGTGATGCATTGTTCAGCGGCGTTGATGATGCTCGCGTTCTCGCTCACGTCGGCGGCAAAGACAAGGCAGCGGTCTGGGCCCAGCCCCTGGTCTTGTGCCCAAGCCTGCATCACCTCGGCTCTGCGTGCGACCAAGGCCACGCGCCAACCTGCTTGGTGGTAACGCAGGGCCAAAGCCTGACCTATGCCACTGGAGGCACCTGTGATGAAAACCAGGGGTTGCATGTGCATATTGAGTTTCAGGGGGTAGCTTTAGAGGGCATGATCACCCCTTTGACGCGCCCTGTCAGTTGGTATTCACCCGTTTTCACATCGAGCGCCATGCCGTTGGCTGTGAAAACGTCTTTGCCGCGAATCAACTCAACGGGCTTGTCAGAAATGACCCGATGACTTTGGCTGTAGGCCGTGATTTTTTCTCCACGCAATTCGGTCTTCAGGCCACCTTGAAGGGTGTCGCGCACCATATGGGCGTTTCCGGTCAGGGTGATTTCGGCGTCTTTGTCAGTGCCATCGCCTTGTACATGGGCGTGATCGGCGCGGGCCACCAGGCGTTCGCCTTCAGGACTGACGGCATGAAGTTGAACGGTCTCAATTTCAAGGACATCGAATTCGGGATAGTGACGCGCTTGGGCGCCCTGAAGTTGGCGTGTTTGGCGACCCGCAGCATCGAAGGACTTCAATGAAAAGCCGTATAAATAATAGTCAGGCTCTTTGCTTACCGTTTTGGCTGGCAGGGGCGTGTGAAGGTCTGTGACGCTGCGCACCAGCAACCAAGAGCCTAGCGCAAACAAGCCCATGATCAAGGCGGGCAAATACAAAGCCAAGCGGTCGAAGGCGTTTCGCAGTAACGCAAACAATGGCATAGAAGGCTTAAGGCTGAACGTGAGAAGTCATGCGGGCGAGTAACTTGGCATAGTGCCCGCCCGCCACCAGCAACAGGTCGCAAAATGCACGTGCTGCACCATCCCCCCCTCGTTGGCTGGTAATGTGCTGCGCAATGGCCAAAGCTTGCGCGTGGGCATTGGCTGGGGCACAGGCAAAGGCGGCATGTTGCATGACCGGCAGATCTGGCCAGTCATCACCCATGGCCGCGGCTTGTGACCAGTCCAGGCCCAAGCTGTGCAAATAGCGCTCTGCCGCGGGCAATTTGTCTTCGGTACCGAAAGTCGCGTGCGTTATGCCCAAGGCTGTCAGACGTTTGCGCAAAGGCAGAGAGTCGCGACCCGTGATGACCACGGGAGTGATCCCCGCTTGCATCAACAATTTGAGACCATGCCCATCCAGAGTGTTAAAACGCTTGAGGGTCTCGCCCTGTTCGGAAAAATACAGACCGCCGTCGGTCAGCACCCCGTCCACATCCAAAAAAGCCACCTTGATGCCCTGTGCTTGCAACAGCAACTCGGGCGGGTAGTTGAGCACGGGGATCAAGGGTTTTATTGCTGGGGTCATGGCTCAAATGACCTTGGCACGCATGAGGTCGTTGCTGTTGAGGGCGCCGCATAAATGCAGGTTGTTGTCGACAACCAATACGCTGGTGATCCGGTGAGACTCCATCAGTTCGGCTGCAGTGACGGCCAGATCGTCTTTTTTCACGGAACGGGGGTTGGGATGCATCACATCTTGCGCCGTGAGTTGGCGCAGGTCGCTTCCTTTTTCAATCAGGCGGCGCAAATCGCCGTCGGTGAAAATGCCCACAATGTGGTGCTGTGCGTTCACAACAGCCGAGGCACCCAAGCCTTTGTGGCTCATTTCACGCATGAGTTCAGTCAGACTGGCGTTGGGCAATACGTGCGGGACCTCATCGCCAGAACGCATCACATCGCTCACATGGGTCAGCAAGCGGCGGCCTAGTGAGCCACCAGGATGGGAGCGCGCAAAGTCTTCAGCCTTGAAGCCCCTGGCGTCGAGCAAGGCCACGGCCAGGGCATCGCCCAAGGCCAGTTGAGCGGTGGTGCTGGCGGTGGGCGCCAGGTTCAAGGGACAGGCTTCTTTTTCGACGCTGCAGTCGAGGACTATGTTGGCATGCAGTGCCAGCGAAGAGTGCAGGCCGCCGGTCATGGCGATCAAGGGCACGCCTTGTCTTTTGAGCATCGGCAAGATGGCGACCAATTCATCGCTCTCACCGCTGTTGGAAATGCCCAGTACGATATCCACCCGTTTGATCATGCCCAAGTCGCCGTGACTGGCCTCGCCAGGGTGAACAAACATGGCGGGCGTTCCAGTCGAAGACAAAGTGGCAGCGATTTTGCGGCCGATGTGCCCGCTCTTGCCCATGCCCGTGACCACCACACGACCTTGTACGTTAAGCATCAACTGCACGGCTTGCGCAAAACGGTCGTCCAACCGGGATTTAAGCCCCAAGAGTGCTTGCGCCTCGATGTCCAGTGTGTCGCGGGCCAACTGAAGTGATTGTGCTGAATTGAATGCCATTCATTCATTTTATCGGGCACTTGAAAAGGACTGCGAAAAACATGACCTTGGACATCAACGATTAATGAGGGGTTGGTACTATTCAAGGCATGAACGCGCTTGAGTTGACCTTGATGTATCTGTTTGCCGCCGTGTTGGGGGTGGTGGGTTGCCGCATGCTCAAGCTGCCACCCATGTTGGGCTATTTGATGGTGGGTGTGGTCATTGGTCCCAACGCATTGGCCTTGGCGCAGAACTCGGAGGGTGTCAAACACCTGGCCGAGTTTGGTGTGGTGTTTTTGATGTTCGTGATCGGTTTGGAGTTCAACTTGCCCAGACTGCGTTCCATGCGTCAACATGTGTTTGGCTTGGGTTTGATGCAGGTGGTGTTGACCATTGTGTTGGTCACCGTGGGGTCCTTGTTTTTTGCCGCCATGGCGCCCAAGTTGTGGCCTATGCAATGGCAAACCGCCTTGACCTTATCAGGCGCCATGGCCATGAGCAGCACCGCCATCATCATCAAACTGATGGCCGACCGTCTGGAGTTTGAGTCTGAACATGGCAAACGGGTGGTGGGGGTCTTGTTGTTTCAGGATTTGGCGGTGGTACCTTTGCTGGTGTTGATCCCTGCTTTGAACGCCAAGCCCGAGGCCTTGATGACGGCACTCGGGCTGGCTGCAATCAAAGCGGTGGTATTGATCACTTTGTTGCTCACGGGTGGGCAACGTGTCATGCGCTGGTGGCTCACCTTGGTTGCCAAGCGCAAGAGCGAAGAATTGTTTGTATTGAACCTGTTGCTGGTCACGCTGGGCTTGGCTTGGTTGACCGAGTTGGCCGGTTTGAGTCTGGCCTTGGGCGCATTCATTGCGGGCATGTTGATTTCGGAAACCGAATTCAAACATCAGGTGGAGACAGACATTCGCCCCTTTCATGATGTGCTGTTGGGCTTGTTTTTCATCACCATCGGAATGCTGCTGGACTGGCACATCGTGATCCAAAACTGGCCCTTGGTGTTGTTGCTCACCACCGTGCCGGTGCTGTTCAAGTTGGGCCTGGTGACTGCTATTGCCCATGCCACGGGTGGCACTATGGGGGTGTCATTGCGTACAGGTTTGTATTTGGCACAAGCGGGCGAGTTTGGCTTTGTGCTGCTTACTTTGGGGGCGCAACACGGTGTGGTTCCGCCCCATTTGCTCAACCCTGTGCTCGCCAGCATGGTCTTGTCGATGCTGGCAGCGCCTTTCATGGTCATGTACAGCGACCGCATCGTATTGAAACTGGTGGCCAGCGAATGGTTGCAACAATCTTTGCACATGACCAGCATTGCACGCAAGTCCATCAACAAGAGCAAGCATGTGATCATTTGTGGTTATGGCCGCTGCGGACAAAATTTGGCCCGTGTGCTGGAGGGCGAAGGCATTGCTTACATCGCACTGGACCTGGACCCTGACAGGGTGCGGCAGGCGGCTGCGGCCGGCGACGCCGTGGTGTTTGGCGATGCCGCACGTTTGCAGTCCTTGATGGCCGCAGGCTTGGCCCGGGCCAGCGCCGTGGTGGTCACCTATCTGGATTCAGGTGCCGCCATGAAGGTCTTGGCCAACACCCGCAGCCATGCCCCGCAAGTGCCGGTGATTGTGCGGACCCAGGACGATCACAACCTTGACAAACTGCAACAGGCGGGCGCAACAGAAGTGGTGCCCGAAGCGATAGAAGGCTCTTTGATGTTGGCGACACATGCGTTGGCTTTAGTAGGTGTGCCCATGCGCCGAGTGATTCGCATTGTGCAAGAGCAGCGTGATGCCCGCTACAGCATGCTGAGGGGCTATTTCCATGGCGCAGACGACGATACGGTTGACGAATTGGAGCATGAGCGACTGGGCACCGTCAGCTTGCCACAGGCCACCGCATGGACCGGTCAGCCCATGGCCGCGCTGGCGCTGCAAGCCCTGCAGGTTCGGGTGGTCAGCCTGCGACGCAGCAACGGCCAAAGCCTGAAGGTCAATGACCAGACGACGCTGCAAGGCGGTGACACGCTCGTGCTGTCAGGCACGCCACAGGCCTTGGCGGTGGCCGAGCAGGAATTACTAAGCGCGTAATAAGAATCCCGCTTAAGACGACGCCCCGCTTAAGTCAAGCGGGTCACACATCAACAACCGAGGGTGTCTGCCAGGGCATTCAAGTCGGTCAGGTGTAAATCATTGCCCGCTTGCGCAGCAATGTCTTTCGGATGCGCCGCCCCAAACTCAAGCGCTCGTTCGATGTAGGCGGTTCGCAAACCACAGGCCCGCGCGCCGGCCAAGTCTTCGTGGTGCGCAGCCACCAGCATGACTTTTTCAGGGGTCAGATCAAACACCTTGGCCACGCCCAAGTAGGTGGCGGGGTCGGGCTTGTAGGCGCGAAAAACCTCGGCGCTGAGCACGCAGTCCCACGGCAAACCCGCGCGTTTGGCCATGTGGGTCAGCAGGCCGATGTTGCCATTCGACAAAGTGCAGAGGGTGTATTTTCTTTTCAAACGCGTTAAGCCCGCGACGCTGTCAGGCCAGGCGTCCAGCCGGTGCCACACCCGGTTCAGGTGTTTGCGATCGGCTTCGCTCAGAGCGATCAAACCAAACTCGGGCAGCAGGCTGTCCAGAATCATGCGGTTCAGGTCGTCGATCAAAGTCCAGCCGAGTTCGCCGCTCATCACCCGTTGCATGGCGGGTTTGTAACCCGCGCGCCAAGCCAAAGCAAATGCATCGCCATCGACCTGGGGATACAAGTCGTGCATTTCTCGCACGATGCTGCCGTGCCAGTCGACGACGGTACCAAAAATATCAAAGGCCAGAACCTGGACGCTGTCGGGTGTAATTGAGTGCGTGTGCATGTCGACATTGTTCCACGCGGGCGGTTTTATGCTGTCACCCAAAGAGCAGACAC
>CAMDKK010000074.1 GCA_945901045.1 Limnohabitans sp. Rim8 | reverse complement strand
AGTCAAGTCCTTGGATTGGAAAGTGCGTAAGGCGAAGAAAAAGGCCGTCGTACCGGCGGACGTGATGTTGCACGTCAGGGCCAAGATGAAAGCCCTGCTCATGATTTCCTGAGGACTTCAACTATGGCAAAAAAACTCGATGACATCATTGCGACATTGCCAGCACAGCGCTGCGCCCGTATTGAGGGCCGTGCCATGAAATTGGCCACACCTAAAGTCCGTCGCAAGGTAGTTGAGGTGTCCCGAAAAGATTTGTCCGCTGTATTTGACGTTGTTCCAAACACCATTTCAAGCTCGACATAGCGTTGGCATTCATATTCCTGCTTGCTATCGCGTGTTCACGCGGGTCCCTGCGGGTTCTTGCGGGATACGGATCCCAGCATCTCTGCCGCTAACCGGTAGGTTTTCTATCCGTTTCTCCGTTCTCTCTCCGCACCAGTCCTATCCAAAAAAGCTAGAAGTCCGGAAGGCTGACTCCTAAACCCTTCATAAATCAACAACTTACGCGCGGACGAATCAATCAGTTTTTTTGTGGCATTGGTAGGCCAGCAGTCAAGTTTTTTAGCAGATAACTTTGTTTCCGGCAATTAAAAATAAATGTAGTTTTGCCGGAAACGAATATTGCGCTTAGATTTTGTTTCCGGCAAAATTGTAGAAATATCACTCTTGCCGGAAACGTAATGAAGCCGCTCTCCAATCAGCAACGACTTCACCAAGTCAATACCGAACAACTTTTTGAAAACTATCGCTCGGCTTTGGGCCACGCCGCGTCCTACACCTATGGCATGCGCTGGAAAATGGTGCGCAACACAGAATACCTGTTCAGAGACCGAGACCGGCGCGGCAACGGCAACTCGCTTGGGCCTAGATCGGCCCAAACAGAGGAATTATTGGCGGCCTTTTCTGCCGGACGCACCTTGGCAAAAGAGCGTCTGCACCTGATTACGGAAAAGATTCAAGAGCAGGCTAGGCTTAACAAGGCTTTGAGACTTAATCGCGTCCCCCGAGTCGTGGCCCGCGTGCTGCGCGAACTCGAGGAGGCCGGCCTGCATGACAACTTCACCGTGATTGGCACTCAGGCCTTGTACGCCTACGAAGCCGCTGCAGGATCGCACTTTCTGCTTGAATTACTAGCGTCTGGTGATGTGGACTTGCGCTACGATGCCCGGCAAAAGATGATTATCGTCTCGGAAAAGCTAGACGGGAATGGATTACTTGGCTTGCTCAAAAAAGCGGACAAGACATTTGAATGTGTCCGCGAAAACGGTTACCGCGCTGCCAATGCCGGCCAGTTCATGGTGGACCTCGTGATCGCACCGCGAGGCATGCACGCCGCGGAAAAAATCACGTTTTCTGAATCAGATTTGGTTGCCGTCGAAGTTCCCGGCCTTCACTGGCTGTTGAACTCCCCCAAACTCGATACGGTCGCTATTGATGAAGATGGCTGGCCAGTGCCGATACGGGTGCCTGACCCGCGCGCTTTTGCCTTGCACAAGGCTTGGCTCTCTGGGCTGCCCACGCGCGAACCCCTCAAAAAACCGCGCGACCTAGACCAAGCTCGGGCAGTAGCGCAACTCGTCCAGGACCAAATGCCACAACTTTCATTCGACAGCACGCTGACATCGCTGCATGGCGATGTTCGCAAGATGCTGCCTGTGCTGATCCATTAGCCAATCGCTAAAAATGGAGGGACAATTTGATGCCAGCGCTGACATATTTACAGGATAAAAGTGACTGCGATGTAGATGCATTGAGGAGAATTTGTATGGAAGCCGTCATCTGTAAATGGGGCAATAGTCCTGCATTGCGCCTACCCAGCGCTGCCTTGAAAGAAGCCGGTTTTGCAATCGAGCAAAAAGTGAAGCTGGTCGTTTTAAGCGGGCGTATTGTTACCGACAGCGTAATACGGCCGTCGCTGGACTGGATCATTTCCGTGGTGGCGGTGGCTCGGATTTGAAGTTCGCTCATGCCATGGCCTCTGCTTTCATTTCCGATTTCGTGGCTGGCTGGCTGTACTGCGCATCCATCGTTCAATCACCTGGGCTTAATTTCCTAGGCTTTAGGGCTCTTGCCCAAGAACGCCGCCGCCCGCCCTTGGTCTATGGCCCCGGCGTCAAGGCCAACTTTGCCGCATTGGTGTGCGCCGTGCAGCGCGGCTGGCCCTTACCGCTGAGCGCGGTTCACAACCAGCGCAGCTTGGTGGCTCTTAACAACTTGGCGGATTTCATCGTCACCTGCACCACTCACCCCCAAGCGTCGAACCAGACTTTTTTGGTGAGTGACGGGCAAGATCTGTCCACGACCCAGTTAGTGCGCGGCATGGCGCAAGCAGCAGGGGAGCCTGCGCGTTTGCTGCCGGTGCCAGTGTGGGCTTTGCGGGTGGGGGCTTCGTTGCTGGGCAAGGGTGGCGCGGTGCAGCGCTTGTGCGGTAATTTGCAGGTTGATATTTCTAAGGCACGCAGTTTGTTGGGTTGGGTGCCGCCGGTGTCGGTGGAAGAGGGTTTACGGCGGGCTATGGCGGTATGAAAAGAGCTTTCGATATTCCTCTTGGCTGTCTGGCTGCTCTGATCTTGTTTGTGCCTGTGTTGCTGGTGGCGATGGCCGTCCGCTTGACGTCCAAAGGGCCCGCCCTGTATGGGTCTGACCGCGTTGGCCGGAATAATGTGATTTTCAAAATGCCGAAGTTCCGCAGCATGCGGGTAGGAACGCCTGCGGTGGCCACGCATCTGCTGGCTGATGCCCGTTTGCTCCTGACGCCCATTGGGTCTTTCATGCTAGAAACTTTCATTAAATGCAAGTATCATTCATGAATGCAAACACTCACAGAAAAGCTGATCCAAGCGGGTTGGGGCGGTCGAGTGCTGTCCCTTGCACAGCTGGCACGCCTGCTGGATGGCACGCCGCAGCGGCGCTACAACCTGGTCAATCGTGCATTGCAGCATGGCGAGTTGCTGCACTTGCGGCGCGGGCTTTATCTGCTGGCTCCGCAATCAGCAAACAAGCTGCCACACCCTTTTGTGCTGGCGCAGGCGCTGCAAACCGGCTCTTATATTTCGTTCGAAACCGCATTGAGCTTTCATGGGTGGATTCCAGAGTCGGTGCCGGTCACGCTGTCGGTGGTGCCAGGTCGTCGGCGGCTGGAGGTAGATCATCCGGGCTTGGGCCTGTTTCGCTTTTACCCCCTGGCGCTTCGGCCAGGTTATTTTCTGGAGGCGGTAGATCGCCACACCCTCAATGGCCAATCGGCCCTGGTGGCCCAGCCACTTCGGGCACTCCTGGATATAGTTTGCCTGCGCAAGCTTGAGAGCGACAGTGTCAAAGCACTCACACAATCCATGCGCATTGATGGCGAACCACTGATGCAAACCACCCCCGCCACCTGGCAAGCCCTGCAACGGGTTTATCCACACAAGCGCTTGGCAACAGCCATTGAGGCGCTGCAATTTGAGCAAACAGCATGATTGACCTGTTGCGTAACCGCCTGAAAAAATACTCGGCTACCAATTCCGTGCAAGAAGAGCAGGCACTCAAGGAAATATTGCAGGAGGTTGCCCTCTATGCGCTTTGGCGTAGCGGTTTCTTTGAAATTGCAGCCTTTCAGGGCGGCACCAGTCTGCGTATCTTGTATGACTTGCCGCGTTTTTCCGAAGACCTTGATTTCATCCTGCTTAAACCCGACCCGGCTTTCGCGTGGTCGCATTACTTTGAGTCGCTGACCGATGTGTTACAACAATTTGGCGTTCGCTGTGAATTGACCGACCGCAGCCGCATGGACAAGTCTGTGCGCCAGGCCATGCTCAAGGACAACTCGATCGGCCGCCAGCTCGACCTCTCTTTTTTTGATGCGAAGAACTCCCGCAAACTCAAGGTCAAACTCGAAATTGACACCAACCCGCCATCCGGGACGGACACAAGCTGGCATTATCTGGATTTTCCGGTGGACTTTGAAGTTTGTGCGCAAGACCTGCCCAGCAACTATGCCCTCAAGCTGCACGAGTTGCTCTGCCGCCCCTACCTGAAAGGCCGGGATTGGTTCGATTTTGCCTGGTACTGCAAACAAAAGATCCGTCCCAATTTGCCACATCTTGCCCACGCGCTCAACCAGGCTGGACCATGGAAGGACCAAAACACGGTCGTGAGCGCCGAATGGCTAGGCGACGCCATGACCGCAAAAATAAAGACCATCAACTGGCCTCTTGCTGCGCAAGATGTGGCCCCCTTTCTGCCTGCAGCAGAGCAGCTGAGCTTGTCGCTGTGGAGTGAACGGTTTTTTGCCGACAAAGTCAGCAAGTTGGTGCAAGCAGCTTCGGTAGATGATGAATGAAAAGAGTCTTTGATATTTTCTGGGCTGTCTGGCGGCTCTGATCTTGTTGGTGCCGGTGTTGCTCTGGTGGCGATGGCCGTTCGCTTGACTTCCAAAGGGCCCGCCCTGTATGGGTCTGACCGCGTTGGCTGGAACAATGTGACCTTCAAAATGCCGAAGTTCCGCAGCATGCGGGTGGGTAAGCCGGCTGTTGCCACCCATCTGCTGGTTGATGCCCGTTCACACTGAGTTGCCGACTCCTAAAAAGGTGGCGCTGGATGCTGAATACCTGACGCGTCAAGGCTTTTGGTTCGATATCAAGATTTTGTGGATGACCTTTTTGAAGGTGATTCAACGTGATGGTGTGTCGCACTGATGGCTAAGACCAAGCTCTTAATCATCGGTGCCGGTTGTCATGGCGCTTTACTGGCCGAAGCTGCTGAGTTGTCGGGCGCGTTTGAGGTGGTCGGGTTTCTGGACGATGCATTGCCGGTTGGTAAAGCGGTGCTGAATGGGGCTGTTTTCGGAGCGATAATTGGTCATATCAGCTTGGACCACTTGGACCGTTACCGAGCTGCATGTGACCAAGCGATCGTGGCCGTTGGCAACAACGCCGTGCGTGAAAAGATAACGCAGCAGTTGGTCGATGCGGGGTTCGACATTGCAACTGTCATTCACCCTCGGGCTTTTGTGTCGCCCAGTGCAGTGGTCGGCAGTGGATCTGCCGTGATGGCAGGTGCTATCGTAGGAACCGAGGCCCTTTTAGGCTTGGGCTCTATCGTCAATTGCGGCGCTGTGGTGGACCACCACGCGCGGGTGGAAGACTTTGGTCACCTTGGTGTGAATGCCAGCATGGCTGGTGGAACTCGGTTGGCGCGCGGAGCTTGGATGCAGGCCGGGGCGGCCCTGGGGTATGGCGTTGAAATCCCTGCAGGCTTTGGCTTGGCTCCGGGTGAAGCCGTTGAAGGTAAAATCAACAATTAGAAAAAATGAAAAATGAAAAATGATTTAGATCAGGACTCAGGACTCAGGACTCAGGAGCGTTCCATATGGTGGTTGAAGTCATGGTCCGTTTGATGAGCCGCCTTGCTGCGCCTGCTTTGGCCCTGCCACGCCCTGCCAAGCGCGCCCTTGTGGCTGTGGCAGACACTGCCCTTTGTGTGTTAAGCGTTTGGTTGGCTTTTTACCTTCGGTTGGGTGAGTTTTCTTCGCTGGCAGGCCAGCCCTTTTCGCTGGTGTTTTCGCCTGTGTTGGAAACGGCTTTGGTGTCGGTGTTGTTGGCCATTCCCATTTTTGTAAGGTCTGGCCTTTACCGCGCCATTTTTCGATACAGCGGCTTGCCCGCTATGATGGCCTTGGCCCGCGCAATGCTGCTTTATGGAATGATGTTTGCGGCGGTGTTTACCTTTTATGGTGTTCAGGGTGTGCCCCGCACGGTAGGCTTGATTCAGCCCCTGCTGCTTTTAGTGCTGGTGGGTGCATCACGCGCTGCGGCCCGAATTTGGCTGGGCGGTTTGTACCAAAACCAGATCAAAAAATCCGCCCTGCCTCAGGTGTTAATTTACGGCGCGGGCAGTGCAGGCAGGCAGCTGGCATCGGCCATGACCCACGGCCATGAGATGCGCGTAGTGGGCTTTTTAGACGATGACGATCGGCTGCACGGCCACGTGCTGAATGGCTTGCCCATTCACAACCCAGCTGATTTGGCAGAACTGTTGCTTGATGTGCCCGTGACCGATGTGCTGCTGGCCTTACCTTCAGTATCTCGTCAGCGGCGCAACGACATCTTGGCAGCCCTGTCGCCCCACAAGTTTGCGGTGCGAACGCTGCCAGGCTTGAGCGACATTGCCACCGGCAAGCTGAGCCTGAGCGATGTGCGCGAGCTGGACATTGACGACCTGTTGGGCCGCGAGCCCGTCAAGCCCAATGGCTTGCTGCTCAACCTCAATACCCACAACAAAACGGTGTTGGTGACGGGGGCCGGGGGCAGCATTGGCAGCGAACTCTGCCGTCAGATTATCAAGACCAACCCCAAGCAGTTGCTGCTGGTGGAGATGAGTGAGTTTGCGCTGTACCAAATTCACCAAGAGTTGCAGGCGTTTTTGGCGACCGAAGAAATCACCAGCTTAGAAGTGGTGCCCTTGCTGGCCTCAGTCTGTGACGAGGTGCGCATGCACGAGATCATGGACACCTGGAAGCCCCACACGGTCTACCACGCAGCCGCTTACAAACATGTGCCCTTGGTGGAGCACAATCCGGCCGAGGGCGTGCGCAACAACGTGTGGGGCACCCGCGTGTGCGCCGAAGCCGCGATGCGCAACGGCGTGCGCAACTTTGTGCTGATCAGCACCGACAAAGCGGTGCGACCGACTAATATCATGGGCGCAACCAAGAGGTTGGCGGAGATGGTGTTGCAAGCCTTGGCTGAGCAAAGCCAGTCTGTGCCAAAACACGGAGGCAAAACGCCCCGCGCCAAGACGCTGTTCTCGATAGTGCGTTTTGGCAATGTGCTGGGCTCTAGCGGCTCGGTGGTGCCCTTGTTTCGGGAGCAGATCAAAAATGGTGGGCCCATCACCCTCACGCACGCCGACATCACCCGCTACTTCATGACCATCCCTGAGGCAGCCCAACTGGTGATTCAAGCTGGCGCTATGGGTACTGGGGGCGACGTGTTTGTGCTGGACATGGGTCAGCCCGTCAAGATCATCGACTTAGCTCGCCGCATCGTGGAGTTGTCGGGCTTGACGGTGCGAGATGAACACAATCCGGAGGGTGACATCGAGTTGTCAGTCACTGGCCTTCGCCCCGGCGAAAAGCTCTACGAAGAACTCTTGATTGGCGACAATCCCAAACCAACGCAGCACGCCCGCATCATGAAGGCGCACGAGTCTTTCCTGCCCCTGGATGAGTTGCAAGGCAAGCTCAACGCCCTGGAGCTGGCCATGAGCGTGAACGACGTGCCCGTGCTGCGGGGCTTTTTGCAGCAACTGGTTGCAGGCTATCAGCCCAGTGGCGAGGTGGTGGATTGGGTGCACCTGGCGCAGGAGCGTGAGGCGGTGGGCAATGACCAATGATCGCAGGTCATTTATCGGCTGCGCTGTTCCGAATACCTCGATATGAACATACAGAATAATTTACATGACTCCGAGCCTAGAACCCATCCTTCAAGCTCTGGCGCCGCTAGAAGGTGTTCGCTTGGCCATCGTTTATGGTTCGTTTTCCAAAGGCACGCAAAGACCGGAAAGTGATCTGGACATTGCCGTTGATATGGGTCAGGTCATGACTGCACAGCAGCACATTGACGTCATCTCTGCGCTGGCCATGGCTACCGGACGTCCTATTGATCTGATTGACCTGCGAAAAGTAGGCGAGCCTTTGCTTGGGCAAATTTTGAAATATGGCCGCCGCATCATGGGCAGCGACGTCGTCCACGCCCAATATATGACCCGGCATATCATGGATGTTGAAGACTTTGTACCCTTGCAAGAACGAATCCTACGAGAAAGAAGACAGGCATGGATAGGGAAGTGATTGACCAAAAACTCGATTCTTTGCGCCGCTGCATAGAGCGAATTCGAACCAAATTGCCGTTGACGTCAGAAACATTCAAAACTGACTTTGACGTGCAAGACATTGTTTCGCTGAACTTGACCCGCGCAGTGCAAATGGCGGTAGACATTGGGGCCCACATCGTCTCAAGCCAGCAGCAAGTTAGCCCAGGCAGCATGGGAGAAACTTTTGACCAGCTCGGTCAATTAGGCGTTATTTCTGCAGACTTGGCTCTGCAGCTTAAAAAATCAGTCGGATTTAGAAACATTGCAGTTCACAACTACAACACCATCAATTGGGACATTGTGCAAAGCATTGTGCAAGTGCACTTGAAAGACTTTGATCAATTTGCAAAAGCCATCGTCCACTATTTACAGGGCCACTGAATTGGAGCTGAAGTGGAACGGGGTGTCGCATTGAGTACCCAAGTATGGCATGGTAATACCTAGAAATACTGTCGCCATGACAGCTTCTCTCGTTTGCCTGGATACGTTCACTCGGGTCAGTTCACCTTGCGGATACTGGCAGGCGACACCGTCATCTTGACCTGCTTGCTCATGATGTTGAGCAGCACCATCACCCGGCTCGCACCGTCGGCCATTTGATAGGCTGCCTCTACTTCCACAAACGGTCCATCGGTCACCACGACTTGCTCGCCGGCAGTAAAGTGACGCAGCTGTACTTCGCTGGACTCGGTCTTTATGCGAATGTCGGCAACGAGTTCGTCGTTTATCTTTGCTGGCGTTTGGCCAAAAGTGACCAAGCGGCTCACCCCAACGGTTGAACGAATCGGTGCCCAACTTTGTGACTCCAGCCCAGTGCCGAGCCGGATGAACAGTTACCGAGGAAACAACGCCTCTTGAACCACCTGTAAAGCGCCACTGCGCAATTTTTCTGTATTGATTTGGGGCAGAAAACACTCAAACCCCTGGCGCTCAAGGTTTTCCAGAGCAACCCGTTCTTGGCGGATTTTGGTGTGTATCAGGTACCAGTTGCTCAATGTAAACTCGTTATGCTGTAGTTTGGCAATACATTCTAATTCATATGTATGACGCAAAAATTACAAAGCCTGAAAACTGTGACATTTTCTGAATCGGTATGTTAAGGCCCTGATGGCCACCCAAAGTGCTCCACTTATGGCCACCCAAACTGCTCCACCTGGCCAGGGGTAGTTTGATGCACTAATTTAGGTGCTTCAGCCACCCGCAGGCCAATCGGCAGGACGTTACTTTTACCCCCTCACCAACGAGGGGACAACTGGAGAATAATTGGGGTCAGACCCCAATTGTTGCCAATTGTTGTAGTGGATCCGACCCCAATTGTTCTATGGGTTTGGACGACTACACCCACTTGAACAAAGAAGACTGACGCTTGCTCGCAAAAGATTAACAAACAATCTGGATCACGAGGAAGCGACATCTAGTCTGACACAGGGGAAGTCTTGGCCTTGGCCGTTGAGCACTTCGTGATTGCTCAAAACCAGCTGACTTGGCATGAGCTAGAGACGTGTATAGCGCGGCCAAAGTTTGACCGGTATTTTGGTGACTCAGGCCGCATGGAGCACTTGGTCAAGATTGCCCAGTCCATGCAGCACTTCGAGGTGACGGCAGAGGTTGCCACCAGTTGTGACTCCACAGACGATAAATTCATTGTCCTGGCCCTTGATGCCGGAGCCAGCATCCTCATCACCGGCAATCCAGACCTGACAGAGGTGCGCATGCATCAGGGTGTTGAAGTTCTCTCGCCTGCCCACTTTTTCGAGCGATTCAAGTCTGCATAAAAATCTTCTTGCGAGCCAGTATTACGTGGTCAATCAACTCGAGTTTTTCGTCAATCGTGGTCCTATGTCACAACGCCTAAGCCTCAAAAGTTGTCAATGATACGGGGTGCGGCAGAATTTGATAACGAGGGACTGGTTTGGCTCCGCCGCAAGGAGCCAACCCACCGCTCAAACCAATATCCGCTCAATCAGTGCCTTTTTCTGCTCTAGCGTGTAACTCACCGAGCCATATCGGGCAAATTCAGAAGCATTGCTCCCCTTAGTCGGCCATTGCCATCTTGAAATGGATGGATTTCTAAAAACGTGACAGTGACGCGGTCAAAACCCAAATTTGGAGCGCTGTATGCACCTATGTGGTGGTGACCATCGTCAAAAAAAGGCTAGCGCTGCGGGGGGTCAATGCACGCCATTTTGCAAGTCCTCAGCCTGTACTTGTTCGAGGTGAAACCATTGGCCGAACTGCTGGGTGCGCGGTTGCTAAACGATGAAACCGAGGGTCTGTTGCTCAGTTTTGCCTTTTCCCAGAAATCTCCGGACAGCAGTGTATCTAACCCCATTGGTTAACGCAGGATAAGGCCTGATCATTGAGGCGCGATAAACTTGGCACCTTTGGGTTTATCCGGCACATACGCCGTTTGGGCCCGCATTGCCAGCAGGAGCACACCATGCAAATAGCCATAGAACTGCCTAACGACTTTGTCTCTTTTCTGGGGGCCAGCCAAGTTCAAAAGGAAATCAGCATTTCCTATGCACTTTGGCTGTATCAGCAAAGCCGCGTCACGCTGGCCAAAGCTGCCCAGATTGCTGGCATAGACATTTATGAATTCATGAGTGTTTGCAAGGCCAATCACGTTCCAACGCTGGACATTAGTCCTGAAGATTTGGCGCAGGAATTGTCCGAACTCAAAACAGCATGATTCTGGTTGCTGACGCCTCCGCACTGATAGCGCTTGCAACGTGTGATGGGCTTGAATGGCTCGAAAAACTCTTCGGTCAAGTTCTTGTACCCGAAACCGTGTTCAATGAAGTTGCAATTTCCGACAAACCGCATTCCCTTCGCTTGAAAGAGTACTTACGCGGCAAAGTGCGTCAAGTCGATATGAATGGCTACGTCTATCTTGACGCCTATGCCGACGCTGGCGAGACGCAAGCCATGGTTCTTTACAAGGCCGTCAATGCTGACTACCTTTTGATTGACGACAAGCGTGGCCGAAAAGTTGCCCAGATTAACCAAATCAAAGTTGTTGGCTCGTTAGGTGTTCTTCTTCAGGCCAAAAAAGCTGGTCTGATTGATCAAGTCAAGCCTCGGTTGGACCAAATTGCACAAAGTCAAATTTTTATGGTCCCAGCTTTAGTCAGCGCAGTACTGGCAATGGCTGGTGAACAGTAAAGTTTCTCCCGACCCCTGAATAATCGGGATCCACACCATCTTGTCGGCAAAAAAATTCAAAACCATGCGCCGGACACACAAATCGCACATGAATCGCATCACCTTGGAGCCTGGCAAACGCGGTGGTCGGCCCTGCATCAGAGGGTTGCGCATCTCTGTGTGCGTGCGTGTACCCGTGGTGTGCTGTATGCACCTACATAGCGATGGCCATTGTCAAAAAAAGGCTGGCGCTGAGGGGTCAATGCACGCCATTTTGCAAGTCCTCAGCCTGTCCTTGTTCGAGGTGAAACCATTGGCCGAACTGCGGGGTGCGCGGTTGCTAAACGATGAAACCGAAGGGTCTGTTGCTCAGTTTTGCCTTTTCCCAGAAATCTCCGGACAGCAGTGGGTCAGATCCCAATT
Organism: Limnohabitans sp. Rim8; assembly: GCA_945901045.1. Lineage (GTDB taxonomy): Bacteria > Pseudomonadota > Gammaproteobacteria > Burkholderiales > Burkholderiaceae_C > Limnohabitans_A. Next base: position 5,423 of record CAMDKK010000074.1, on the reverse strand, counting down.
GTTTTTGAAGTTCTGGGTGCAGTGGCATGCCAAAGAAAAAGGGGCTGCGTTTGCACTTGGCCCCTTTTTCTTCGAGAATTTTTTAGCTCATCGACCTAGGCTCGAACCAGGGACCTACGGATTAAAATAAAAACAGGCTCGGAAAATACCTATATAAATCAACAACTTATTAGTATTTTTATCGAGCGTGTAAAATTTCGTGTAATTGAGCCGAAGTTACATAATGTAACTGGATGATTTATTGGTTGTTTATTTGGTTTTTGAGCCTTCAGTTTCGATTCAAAAACTTAGTCTGCAAACTTAAAAGTTGAACTTTAGAAGACTGAATTTAGCAGCTGTGTCGGGTGCTAATTTATGAAGCCAAACGCTCAAAGTGCTTTTGAAAATTCTTGTGTGCTTACGCCCGCTTGCCTGAGAACGCCATTCACAGTTCCAATTTTTACTTCTTTGTGATTGGGGATCACGCACCCTTGTTCTCCGCGCTTCATAACAATGTGGCTGCCAGACTGCCTTGCCACAACAAAGCCTAATTTTTCAAGAGCTCGAACGATTTTTGCGCCTGATAGCCCCGGGAATTTAGGCATGGCTGACTTCAAAAGTTGTCATGACAGGGTGGCTGTGAATTTTCATTGGAAACTCATCCAAGTACAAGCTCGTGGCTTCCTTCAGGTTTTGAATGGCTTCCTGATAGGTTTCACCTTGAGTGGTGGTGCCTGTTTCAGGATTTAAGGCAACGAATCCACCTTCTTCAGCCTCAGTAATAACTGCTGTAAGTAACATGAAAATTTCTCCAGTAAGAACACCAATGACTCAAACATTTTATGACTTTTCGACTGCTAACATAGCTTTTTTTCTCGTGGCGCAAGCCCCTTCGCCGGCCGAGCATACAATAAATGCATGCGTCTCAGCACCGACCAAATTCAGGCCATTTGCCAGGCCGCAACCGCTGCATTCGGCCAAGGCACATCTGTGTGGCTTTTTGGTTCTCGCGTGGATGACTTCAAAAGAGGTGGCGACATTGACTTGTTGGTGCGCCCACATGTCCGCTCAGCCGAAGATGCGGCTGGGCCACAGCAGGCCTTTATGCAAAAAATCAAGATGCTGACCTTGCTGGAGCGGTATTTGGGTGAGAGAAAAATTGACCTTGTTGTGGAGCAAGCTCAAGACATGCGCCCCATTGTTGAAGTGGCTCATAAGACAGGCATAAAACTACAATGAAAAACACCCCCGAGCAACTGGCGCTTCAGCACAGTTTGGCGTTATACCAAGGTCATGCAGATGCACTACAAGACGCCTTGCAAGACATCAAAGCTCGGGGCATGGGTGTGGATGAATACGCCAATCTGGTCTGGCTCGCAAGTGCTGACGACTGGCAAACCCTAGGCCAAATTCGCAACCAATTTACCCACGATTACCCGAACAATCCCACTGAACGTTTTGAACGCTTTCAAGCTGCTGTTCATGCAGCAGCCCAGCTCATTGCAGTAGTGACGCAGTTTCAAAGCAAAATCAAAATTTAAAAGCTTACTTTAAGAATGACCATTGTGCAAAGCCCTGCAATTAAAGTCAGGTCAAAACCCATTCACCTCTTGCTTTAATCGCCGCGTACATCGCATCAGGTGCTAAATCTAGGTTTCCAGGCCTGGCAACAGCACCATGATCAATATAAGCTTGATTAAAATTTGCTGGATCGCGCAGCGTGACAAAAACACCAGTTAAATGACTTGGTTCAAATTGAACTTTGCCTGCCGTTCCGTCTTCGAATTGCACTTCAAGGGCCAACGGTGCCTTAGACTCAACGTCAACAACGTCCCATTTCAATTTAATTCTCACTTTAAAGGTTCAATTTTTTTTTGTTTCTGCTCAGACTCAGGGTGGCATGTCACTAAAAAGGACATCATTTCTGATGCGTCCTTGTGCATATAAAAGCGGACCATTTTTTCGTTGAAATCTTGCGCTTTGGACGCAGGCACACTGATCGCGTCAATGCCTGCTGTCATCAAAATGCCGTTCATCATGAAGCGTGATGTGCGCTTGTTACCGTCAAAAAAGAACTGCTGCAAGGCTCCAAACAAAAAGAAGGCAGCTGCCTTTTCGAATGGTTGAGGAACCTGTTTATCAAGAGCAGCAAGACCCTGGCCAAAAACGTGGTTGAGTTCAGGAGCTCCCTCAAGTGTGGGCAAAGGTGTGTAACGGCCATGTTGTCCAAGAGCTACATCTGGGGTGTAGTTTTTTTCCGCACCTTCGCCTCTGAAGTGGCCCCATTCCAATGCTTCGTTCCTTGCCACTAAAGCGTGTAATTCAGTAAAGGTTAATTTGTCTAATGCAAATTTTCCTGCCTTAACCAAGGCAAGCAGGTGCTTCGAACTCTCTGCTAAGTTCAAAACCTGCTCTTGGTCAGAAATTTTTCTCCCACCGACGGTCACGCCATCTAGCAATGTTTTGACCTCTGGAAAGGTCAATGGGTTGCCCTCTAACACCGAGGCATCCCACACAAACTCCGGAAGCATGCGGTGAAAACGAAATACGACCCGTTCTATGGCGTGGGTCGGTAAATTTGAAGGGACTAGCGCTCGGTCCCATGTAAATCCGAGTGACTCAAAAAGATCCATTTTTTATCCTTGCTGGGCCTCACTCTTCAATTCGCTTAATAGCTTCAGGAATATGGCCCAAGTAATCGGGCACTCGCAATGCTTTGTTCATACGGGAACAGCCTCTGCCAAGACAATCCCTCGAAATTTGTCGGGTAGGGCCATGGGGGTAAGCACATCAACTGCTACGCCCAAGAGTTTTTCGAGCTCAACCTGAATTTTCGCCACGTCCATCAGTGAAGTATTCGAAGTGGGATCGATCAAGATGTCCAAGTCGCTGCCCTCCTGGTCATCCCCATGAGCCACAGAGCCGAACGCCCGAGCGTTGCATGCGTGATGGCGCTGGACCACCAAACGAATTGCAGCTCGGTTTTTTTGCAAAGCAATTGATGGCTTCATGGATTTTTTTGGACTTTGAAATCTAATTTGATGTTACAGAGACAGCCCTTAAAAAGCAATGTCGCATCCTGGATGGCTGTAGAGGCATCTACTTTGGTTTTGCTAAGCATTTGAATCTAAGGGGAGAGCCATTATTTTAAATCGCGATAAAAATTTTCATGCGGCCCCACTGCTTCGAGGTAAATCAACTTGAGTTCCTCGCCAATCGTGTATCCCAGCAAATAAAGTTGCCCTTGGCTTCGGAACTTATAAACGTACAAAGCAGCCAAGTCGCCCTTTTTCTTGTCACCGATCAATGGGGAGTTGGTCACAGCACCAACTGCTGCATCTACATCTGCCGCTACAGTATCGTGCAGCTTTTTGTATTGGCGCGCGAACCTACGCGTCTGGACCGCTTGGAAGCTCATGCTTGGCTACGAGGTAAAAATGGCGTCGCATCGCTACGGGGTTCTTTCATCGAACCCAAGACCTGCACAACAAACTCAACGGGCAACTCAGGGTTGTCGATGGCAGCCCGCCCCACACTGGCCCAAAACTCTATCTGGCCAGCTATGGTGCGGTGTTCTGCTTTGGCTTCATTTTTTGCTTGCTCGTAAAGCAAGTTGTCAATTCTGACAGGCATTCCCATGGCATTACTCCCTTGCTACAAAAGTAGTTCATGATAGTGAGTTCTGCGGAATTCAACAAGCGATAAAAGTCGTTTGGCTCCGCCGCAAGGAGCCAACCCCACCGCTCAAACCAATATCCGCTCAATCACCGCTTTTTTCTGCTCCAGCGTGTAACCTACCGAGCCATACCGGGCAAATTCTGACGCGTTGCGTCCGTGGCCCGTGATGGCTTCGGCAATGGGAACGGGCACATCGCCGCAGGCCTTCAGCCGGTCAATGAAGGCATGTCTGAACATGTGGGTCCTGAAGTCCAGGTGCCACATGGTCTTGTTCAGTGTGGCGGCGCACGAGGTGTTGCCAATCTCTGATGCGTATTGCGGCATCAGCCAGTCGCTTTTTTGCCTGACCGCACGGCGGTGCAGTTATTGGGCCGCCTCCAGCGACACGCCCAGCAGCGGCACACAGCGGATGCTGGCTTGGGTCTTGCGGTCGGTCAGGCTGTTTTTGCGCACCTACAGGTGTGGAATGTCATGGTCCAGCACCAAGTCGTCCAAGCGCGCCAGCACCGGCTCTGAAATGCGCATGCCGGTGTTGAGCTGAATTAGCGCCGCCAGGCGCGACGGAATCGGGTGGCTGAGCAAGTGCGCTTTGACCTCGCGCAGGTGCTCCACGGTAATGGGCGCCATGGTGCGCGACAACTCCCCCTCGCCACGGATGTACAAGCGACTGAAAGGGCTGAGTCGATCCATGTCCAGGTGCTTGAACGCCATGTTCACCATGGCATTGAGCATGTTGATGTGCCGCCTCACACTGTTGGCGTGCAGCCCACGAGCCAATTGGCTGTCCCTGAACTCTGTGATGTGAACATGGCGCAATTCATCCAATGGCATGTCGGCAAACTGGGCCACAAACAGTGCGTAAGCCTGCAGCGCCACGTTCTTGAACTTGCGGCGGTGTGCAGACGGGTTCTCTCGCATGTAGATGCAATACGCATCCGAAAACATGGGCTTAGCCTGCCACTTTTGCCGCCTGAAGTGCCGTGCCACCAGCTCCGACAAAAAATCCTCATCGAAATCAATGCCGTGGAGGCGGACTTTCCCCCTTGGAAGGATCAGCAATTCATCTGGGGCGGCTGCGGCTACAAGCTCTGACATTCATGGGCAGTGCGACTGTTAAAAGCACTACTTTAGTGCCAGCAGCAGGGCAGGGCAATCGCAGCCTGAATGTCCCGAAGGTCTGGAAGCTCTCCGTCCATCGCTCAAGGTGTCGATGGTATTGAAGACAAAGCGGCCACCCAAAAAGATTTTGCAATCGATAAATTGTTTCGTTCAAGGTTCGAACGGACGGATGAATTGCGGTACAGTTCAACCTCTAACAAAAGTCGCTACTAATCAGCTTAGCCGACTCCAAAACAGCACTGCCGATCGTGACACGGTACTGCGGTAGCCTGCCCGAAGCACATTTTTGCTCTCTTTGATACCGCTTTAAAGCTACCCCAATGACCAGCCGTCAAACCCAGATCCAAGAAGACACCCATTTTCGGATCTTGCGCATCTTGCAAGAAAACCCCGACCTGACCCAACGTGAGCTGGCTGATAAGCTGGGCATGAGCGTGGGCGGCCTGAACTACTGCCTATAGATTCGGCCCAATGAAGTCTTGAATTCCTGGTGATTGCCCCCATGTCGAGATCATGGAAAAAGAAGACGCAAGATATCAAACACTTGAGCAACTGCACGAGCGGCGCAAGCAAGTCATTCGGTTGCACAAGAAGGGCATCAAAGTGATGCAAATTGTGGCGATGACCGGACTGAGCCATCCGACAGT
>CAMDKK010000073.1 GCA_945901045.1 Limnohabitans sp. Rim8 | reverse complement strand
AACCCTTCGGAGAAAGCGTAGCAAAGCGCTGCCGGCACCGCGCGCCCCTTCATGACCGACTCGGCCTTCGCATACTCGACGTCGATGAACACCGCCTCGGTCATGTGGGTGAGGTTGATGAACGCGCAAAAGTCCGCTTCCGTGATCGTACGACCCACGGAGATGAATTTACGGCCGATCGCAAAGTCTTCTAAGTAAAGGCCATGCGCGAGCTGGGTCACTGCGGTTTGTTCTGTCATCGTATTTCTTTCGCATGGGTCAAAGATGTTGCTTCAGGGGATTCACATGCTCAGGATGCGGTGAATCGCTTCGGAGTTTGACTGTCGGCTTGATTTTGGCGCCGCTGGTTGTAGCCACTCCCTAGTCCAACTTCAGGTCAATCGCCTTGATGATCGTGCTGTATCGCTCTATCTCTGCGCGAAGGTAAGGCGTGAATTTCTCAGGGCCTGTTTCGAGAGGGCGGGCACCCTGGGCAACAATGGTCCTCTTGACTTCCTCGCTGTCCATGGCCTTTGCAATTTCTGCGCTCATTTTACGGATGATGGCCTCAGGCGTGCGGGCCGGAGCCATGACGCCGTACCAAGCTTCGAGTTCAAAACCCGGCATTCCGCTTTCAGTCAGGGTCGGGATCCCTGGCAGTTCCGGCAAGCGTTTTGCGGTCGCCAGAGCGATGGGTTTAAGGCTCTTGTCCTTGATATGGGGCATGAGCGAAGGCACGGCGTCAAGCATGAATTGCACGCGGCCGCTGATGAGATCAGGGTAGGCCTGTGAACTCCCTTTGTACGGCGTATGCGTGGCCTGCAAATTGTAATTGCGCAGAATCATCGCCATGCCCAAGTGCTGCGCATTGCCCGCACCGCCCGAGGCGAAGAACGATTTGGCACCATTCGCCGTGAGGTAGGACACAAACTCCGCCGGGTTTGAAACCGGCACGCTGGAGGTGGCCACCAGCACGGTCGGCAGCGCCATGACCATCGACACGGGCGCGAGGTCCTTACGGACGTCGTACTTGAGGTTCTTGTAAAGGCCCGCGCTGATGGCGATAGAGGAAGAGTTGTAGAGAAAGGTATAGCCATCGGCCGGCGAAGCCACCACGGCTTCAGCGGCCAGGTTGGCGTTGGCGCCCGGCTTGTTGTCCACTAACACCGTCTGCTTGAGCTGCTCACTCAGCTGCCTAGCCAACACCCGGGCAAACACGTCTGTCGGGCCACCGGCGGCAAATCCAACATAGAGGCGTATGGGCTTGTTGGGCCAATCGGCCTGGGCGAAGGAATGCGTAACTGGCAGCAACCCAGCCACAAAAATAGCCGCAACTGTAACTGCCCGGCGCTGGTTTAAGGGCTTTGCCCTGTGTTTTTGGATGTACATACTTGTCTCCTTTTGTGATGTTTCTTTGGTGAGGTTCATGCAGAAGTGTCAACGCCACGCATCAGGGATGTGTGCTGGCCCAGCGCCGGCGCACGGCTCCTGAGCGGCGGCCTTTCGCCGTCAAACGAGATGGGCAGGCCGACGACCTCCAGGCCTGATCCCGGTACCGCCTGCAGGATGCCCATCGCCTGGGTTTGGGGGTGGGCGACTGCTTGGCCGATGTCGTTGATGGGCGAGCAGGGTACTCCGCCGGCTTCGAGCACTTCGATCCAGTGGTCTGTGCTTTGCTGGCGCAGCATCGCTTCAAGTTGCGGAATGATCTCAGCCTTGAGCTCCACGCGCTGCGCGTTCGTGGCGTAGCGCGGTTCGGCTGCCAGGGCGAACAGCCCGAGGAGCTTTGCGAACTTGACCCACAGCCTATCGTTGGCCGCTGCAACCAGGACCTGCCCGTCGCTGGTGTCAAACGCCTGGAACACGACCACACGCGAATTACCGCTCGCATGCCGTTCAGGCTGCACTCCATTGGCCGAGAAGCCCGCGACCATGATCTGCAGCCAGCCCAACGCCGTTTCGAGCAGAGAACCGTCTACCACGCCACCCAGCGCCGTCACTTGCCGGCGATACAGCGCAGCAACGCAGCCAAGTGCGCCCCATATGCCCGTGCCTAGGTCCAGCACTTGCATGCCCACGCGAACGCCGGGCCCGTCGGCCGATCCATTGACGGAGAAGATGCCCGAGAAGGCCTGCAGAATGGGCTCATATCCGGGCCTGAGCTTCATCGGACCCTTGTGGCCGAATGCCGACAGGGAGCAATAGATGAGGCGGGGGAACGCCTTGCAGAGCTCTTCACCGCCCAGACCCAGCTCCTCCATGACGCCTGGGCGCAGGTTCTGCACAAGCACGTCACAGCTGCCAATGTACTCGCGCAGCCATGCAATGCTGCCCGGGTCTTTCAGGTCAACTGCAGCGCCCTGCTTGCCATGATTCATGCACTCAAACGTCGCCGCCGTTCCGTCCCAGAACGGCGGGCCCCATCCGCGTGCGTCATCGCCGCCTTCGGGGCGCTCGATCTTCACTACCTCGGCGCCCAGCATGGAGAGGATGCTGCTGGCATAAGGCCCAGCCACGTTCTGCCCGAACTCGATGACCTTGATGCCGGCCAGCGGCAGTTTGCTGATGTCAGGGCCGTTCATCTCAAAGGCCCCCAAACACGGGTTGCCGCTTTTCAATGAGCGCCGCCACGCCCTCACAGAAGTCATTGCAGCGCGCCGCCAGTGCCATTTCGTCATCGGCTTGCTGGCAGGCCTGAGCTAGCGTCTGCCGCTGGCCAAGCCATAGCTGCCGCTTGAGTACCGCCATGCTGCGCGGTGAACAGCTTGCTGACATTTCTGCGGCACGTGCCTGCACGGCTTCTAGGAAGCCTTTGTCAGGCAACGCCCTGACCAGGCCCATGGCTTGAGCTTCTTCGGCGCCGATCTTGCGGCCGCTGAGCAGAAGGTCTGCCGCGTTCATCGGCCCCACAAGTCGCGGCAGCAGCCATGCGACCCCGTACTCCGCCACAAAGCCCAGGCGCGCATAGGCGGTTGTGAGCTTTGCGCGCTGCGCCATGTAGCGCAGGTCGCAGTAAAGCGCCAGGCACAGGCCAACACCCGCAGCGGGGCCGTTGATGGCCGCAATAAGCGGCTTCGGAACGCCCAACAAATAACCGTAACGCTGGTCGAAGTCAACGTCGGATTTCGGCAGGGGTTGCGGCGGGGGTTCCTCGCCCGCCGCGATCCGGCGCAGTCGATTCAAGTCCGCACCGGCGCTGAAGGCATTGCCAGCACCTGTAAGCACGATGACGCGGACGGCTTTGTCAGCCGAGGCCTTTGTAATGGCCTCGCGCAGTTCCTGCTGCATCACGAGCGTCCAAGCATTCATGTGCTCGGGCCTGTTGAAGGTAATGGTGGCGACGCCATCCTTCAGCGCGTAACTGATTTCAGTGAATGTCATGTGGCTAGGCAGCCGCCCATCTCCGTGATCTTGAATCCCCATGGTGCAGGGTAACGGCAGCTCGCACAACAGTACAATTTCATTTACCGAAATTATTGGACCAGCATGCCCGCTTCCCTCAACAGCACCGGTACCCTATCGAGCCGCACCCGCACTCAGGTTTCCGGCCGCTTTATCCGCGAGACGCCGGGCAGCCAATCGCTTGAGCGCGGACTGAAGCTGCTACGCGCCTTCCGGGTGGGCAATCCGCTGTTGACAAATGCCGAACTGGCAGAGCGCGCGGGCCTTGCGCGGCCGACGGTGAGCCGCTTAGCCAGGTCGCTCGTTGACGCAGGCTTTCTTTCCTACGACGTCGGCCAGCGGGCCTACAGGCTGGGGGCCGTTATGCTCAGCCTGGCACAGGTGTACCAGTCGGATGCAGGGCCCCTGAACGAAGCACTTCCGCTTATGGAGGCCATGGCCTTTGCAGAGCGGGTCAACGTAGGCATGGCGGTGGGCGACCTGACCGAGATGGTTTACCTCGCGTCCGCGCGCTGGAGCAGGCGGGGCCTGGCGCGGCACCTGGCCCCTGGCTCACGGGTGCCGATGGATTGCACGGCGCTGGGCCATGCCTGGCTGGCAGGTACCGACACCGCCCACAGGCAGGAGCTCATGGAGCGGTTCTCCCAGAAACTGGGAAACGCATGGCCGGCAGCGCGGCTGTCAATCAGGCTCGGCCTGGAGAAGATCGATGCAGATGGATGGTGCATGGCCATGTGGCAACCCGGCATGATGGCCCTTGCCACTCCGGTTCAGGGGCCTGACCGCTCTACGTATGCACTCAACCTCAGCTTTCCCTTCGCAACCCAAGACGACGAGAAGCTCATTGACGGACATGCGGAGCGCCTCATGTCGCTCAGGAGCCGCATTGCGCAGGCGTGGGGTGTTATCTGAACCACAATGCGCCAGGCCGGGCATCAGCTGTCCAGTACGTCCCTCCATGGTGCCAACGCCTCTGCATCGAGCCAGCCGGCCAGCGCCTCTCCCTGTGTGGGCGCCTGGGGCGGGGTAGGTTCGGCGGATGGTGTTGCGCTGAAGCGAAGCGCGGGTGCAGGCTGGACGACTCCGTCGACAGTGACGAAAGTGCCGCGCGCCTTGAGGTGCGCGTGCTCGGGTGCTTCCGCGAAGCCTAGCACAGGCGCAAAGCACACGTCGGTGCCTTCCAGGAGATTGCACCAGTCACTTCTTCTGCGCGCCTTGAAAACCTGCCTGAATAACTCCCGCGTTTGCGGCCATGAGGCACGATCGTGCTGAGAGCCCAAAGCGGCCGGATCAACTTGCAGATGCCGGAGCAGTTCCGCGAAGAATCGAGCCTCGATTGGCCCGATCGAAATCCACGTGCCGTCGCTGCACTCGTAAACGTCGTAGAAAGGCGCACCGGAATCAAGCACATTGGTGCCCCGCTCGTCCCGCCAATGGCCGGACGCGGCCATACCGTAAAAGCCGGTGAGCAGGGACGCGGTGCCGTCGACGATGGACGCATCCACGACCTGGCCCACACCTGTCTCGCGCGCATTCAGCAAGGCCGCCAGTACGCCAAGAGCGAGAAACATGCCGCCGCCGCCCATGTCACCCACCAGCGCCAGTGGCGGCGTAGGCGGATGCCCCTCACGGCCAATGGCATGAAGCGCGCCGGTCAACGCGATGTAGTTGATGTCGTGTCCTGCGACAAACGCCAGCGGGCCGGTCTGGCCCCAGCCCGTCATGCGGCCGTATACAAGTTTCGGGTTGCGGGCGAGACACGTGTCAGGACCCAGGCCCAGACGCTCCATGACACCTGGGCGGAAACCTTCGATCAGCGCGTCGGCCTGGCTAACCAGTTCCAGTACCAGACTGATCGACTGTGGGTCCTTAAGGTCAAGCGCCACGGATTTGCGCCCACGCATCATGAGGTTGTATTTGAGCGGCCGCGGCACCCCCAGGTCTGCAGGTTCGCGTCGCTCGATGCGCAGGACCGTCGCACCCATGTCGGCGAGCTGCATGGCGCCAAAGGGGCTGGGCCCGATGCCAGCAAGCTCGATCACCTTGAGGCCCGCCAAGGGGCCCATGCGCCGGTCTGCTGTCATGGCACAGGCGCCAGTTTTGATATTGTGAACGCGGTGATGGCCTGATTTGAAGCCATCACCGCGCGACCCAGCGTTTCAGCGCAGGCACGCGCGGTGGGGTTAGCTCCGCGCAGTTCGTGCAGGCGAGCGCTGTACACGCCCAGAACCAGTTCTTCCGTGACGCCGATGGCACCGTAAACCGCATGCGCAATGGACGCAACGATAGCCGCCGCCTCGCAAGCGCGCATTTTGGCTGTGGCGGCAAGCAAAGCATCAGGCTTTGCAATGTGTGTGCTGAAGGCCATCCGCGCGCCCATGGCAGCGGATGCGGCCTGCTCGGCCATGACCGCAAGTTCCTGCTGGATCGCCTGGAACTGAGCGATCGGCTTGCCGAACTGGCGCCGCTCGCTGGCGTAACCCACCGTCATAGCCAATACCCGCTCCATCGTTCCAGCCATGTGCGCGGCGTGCACGATGGCGCACAGCGAGGCGCAGGCACCGCCGGACACGAACCGTGCCAATGGCATAAGGCCTGCGGGCCAACTCAGCGTAGCGGACGCGGATGCACGCACATAGCCGGGCTCCATGGTGGCTTTTTCGCAGGGCAGGAGCAGCCACTCGCCGGCAAACTCAAGGAGCACGGTTCCGCACAAACCAGCGCCGCTCCCGTCACGACAAATCAGCCGGCCTGCGGCGTCACTGGAGCCAACAGACATGGCGACCGGGCGTGTACCCGCAGCGCCATGAAAGCCCGCCACAGCTAGCAGCCCGCGCGCTACCATGGTTTCGCCAAATGGATGGGGAAGGCCTGCGCGGCCAGCCGCAATTAACAGCTCGCCGGCGTCGTCTAGAGCGAGGCCGGCACCGCCGTAGTCCGTATGCACCAATGCGTCGGTAAATCCGAGCGCATCGACCTGCTCCCAAATTCTGGCAGCCATGGCAGCGTCGCCGGCCTCAACGGCGCGCAGCCGCTCAGGCGCGCAAAACTGCGCAAGGGAGCGTTCAAATTGCGTGGTGAAAGTCGTGTCCATAGTGTCCTCAACGCAGCCCGAGGCCGCGCGCGATGATGCCGCGCATGATCTGGCGGGTGCCGCCGCGCAGCGAATAGGTGGGCGACATGCGGGTGACATAGGCGAGCGACCTCATGAGCGACGCTGAGGGCGTGAACTGCGGCGTCGCCTCAATCGCCTCACGTATCCAGCCTGGCAGGGCCTGCTCGAATTCTGTACCAAGGTCTTTCACAAACGATGCTTCAACGTCCACCAACTCGTTGCGCTCGAGCTTGGCAGCTACCGCGAGCGACATCGCGCGCAGCACTGAAAGAGTGCCAGCGATCCGGCCTGCGGTTGTCAGCACCACGGGATGGTCCACACCCGCCGCGCGCACTTCAGCGAGCCAAGTGTCGGCCAGCACCATGCTTGAATAGATTCGCTCCGGGCCGCTGCGCTCATAACCCAGCTCGGCCGTGACCTGCTTCCACCCGTCACCTTCCGTGCCGATCAGTGCGTCATGCGCAAGCTCAACGTCCTCGAAAAGCACTTCGCTGAAGTGGGCGTCGCCCGAAATGTCGTTGATCGGCCGGATGCTGATGCCGGGCAGCTTCGTGCTGAAGACCAGTTGCGAAAGCCCGCGTTGCCTGTCCTCGATCGTGCCGGACGTCCGGACCAGCGCACAAATGTAGTCAGAGCGATGCGCGTTGCTCGTCCAGATTTTGCGGCCGTTCAGGCGCCATCCTTTGTCTGTGCGGGTAGCACGGGTGCGTACGCTTGCAAGATCGGAGCCGGCATCAGGCTCGCTCATTCCGATTGCAAAAAATATATCGCCTCGGGCCATTTTCGGAAGGTAGAACTGCCGCTGCTCTTCCGTGCCGAAACGCAGGATGAGCGGGCCGGTCTGGCGATCGCCGACCCAGTGCGCGCCCACTGGTGCACCGGCCGCAAGCATCTCCTCCACCATGACGAAGCGCGCAAAGTTGCTTCGCCCACCGCCCCCATAAGCGGCAGGGAGCGTCAGTAACAGCAAGCCCTCTCGGCCAAGCGCACGGCTGAACGTGGCGTCGTACCCAAGCCAGGAACGCGACCGTTTTTCAGGGGAACGGTTGCCAAGGTGCTTGCCGATGATGTCGCGCACCGTCAGGCGCAACGCTTCGTCTTCGGCAGGGATTGCCGCAAGCGGCAGGTGTGGCAGTATGGTGTTCAACGCTTCTCCAGTTCAGGTCGGCTCCATCGTTCGTGGCGTTTGCCTCTCTTATCATGCGACGCGCGCTTGTGGCCCGTCCAATACCGCTTGTAACTAGCTCGATACGTGCCGAGTATGACGATCAATCCGCACAAGCCGGCTGCATCAGCCCTTTCGCCAGCTGCACGAAGTTGCGAGCGCTGGGCGTAAGGCCGCCCGGCAGTGTGGCCAGCGCCATTCCCAGGTTCATCTTCGACCCCGGACCGGAAAGTCGCAAGAGCTTGACCTGCGTTGAGACGTGGCCGAGCACCACTGAAGACACGAACGCCAACCCCAGCCCGCCTTCGACCAAGCCCAGCATCGAGCTGACCTGCACCGCCTCCTGCACGACGTTCGGCCGAACGCCCGCCTGGCGAAAGGCATGCAGAACGATCGCATGCAGGTCCGGTGCCTGCGTACGCGAGTGGATGATGAGCGGCTCGCTGGCAATGTCGGCAAGCGTCACTTCATCGCGCGCCGCCAACGGCGAGTCTGCGCGCACGGCAACCATGAGGTGCTCGTGGTGCAGCAGGATCAACTCCGCCGGCGTTTTTTCCAGCACCGGGTAAGCCACGATTGCCACGTCCAGTTCCTGGCTCTCGATGCGTCGCAGCAACTCGCTGGTGTGCGACTCGTAGATATCGGCACCGACCTTGGGGTATTGCTCGCGGAAAGCACGCAGTAGGCGCGGTACAAGCTCATACGCGGCGGCACCGGTAAAACCCAGCCGCAACGTGCCCACGTTGCCGGCAGAGCCCTCCTTTGCGGTGCGGCGCACTTGTTCAGCATGGAACAAGGTAAGCCGCGCCTCACGCATCACGGCTTCGCCAGTGCTGCTAAGCTTGACGCCACTGGGCAACCGGTCAAACAAAACGATGCCCAGTTCTTCTTCCAGCTTGCGGATGGAGGCTGAAAGCGGCGGCTGCGCCATGTGCAGCCTCTCAGCGGCGCGCGTGAAATTAAGGGTTTCGGCCAGCATGACGGCCTGTCGTAATTGGCGAAGTTCCATGCGTCAATGATAGGCGCGGCTATATGCGGCGCGTATCAGGGAATACACACACGGTATTTCCCCTGAGGCGTTCTTTTTCCTACCATGGGGCTTAAGGAAACGCCACATGCAGTCAACCAATGGCCTCGGCAAGTCCGATGCGGTGCTGGACTTTCGCGCCGACACCTGTCGCTGCCGCAGCTTCAGACTCACTCCATCTGAATCCCCGTTGTTGCAATCAGGCGCTTCCAACGTGCAATTTCCTCCAACTGGAATGTCCGCATGTATTCGGGCCCGGATGTCATTCGCTTCATAGCGACCTTGTCAACATAGGCCTGTGCTTCCTGAGTGTCAGAAATTGCGGCAAAGACGCGCACGATCTCCTGGACGACAGGTTGCGGCGTTTTGGCGGACACGACCACGGCGCACCAGGCCGTGGCGTTGAAGCCGGCGAATCCAGCCTCGCCCGTTGTCGGGACATTGGGCATGTTCGCGCTTCGCTGATCTCCGGTCACCGCAAGTATCCGCAGTCGGCCGCCACGCGACATTTCGTTGGCCTGCACAACGTCGATCACGGCGTAGTCGATCTGGTTGCCCCCGATCGCGATGACCACCTCCCCCACGCCTTTGTACATGACGTTGGTCGTCTTGACGCCAGCGATCTCGCTCAACCAGGCGCCCCATAGAGCGTAGGAAGGCGATCCCGCGCCCATGTTCAGCGCGCTGGGGCGCTTGCGCGCGTCGGCGAACAAGTCGGCAAGTGTTTTGTGGGGCGAAGCGAAAGGCACGACGATCGCCACGTTGATGCTGGCGACCATGGAGACGGGTGCAAAGTCAGCGATAGGGTCGTAAGGCAGTTTGCGATAGGTGGCTGCGTTCGTTGTGAGCGTGGAGTTGCTGCTGAAGAACACTGTGTAGCCATCGGCCGGTGCAGACAACACGGTTTGCACGGCCGGGATCCCATTTCCGCCCCCTTTGTTATCGATGATCACCGGCTGCCCTGTGACTTCAGTCATGACCTTGGCGAACACGCGCGCAAGCGAGTCGGTGCTGCTGCCCGGCGCGAAGGGCACAACAAATCGCACTGACCGGGTCGGCCAGACGCGGACCGGCGGCGTTGTCTGCGCCAAAACCGGGAACTGAATGGCGGCCGCGCTGGCTGTAAAGGCGCCCATAACGCGGCGTCGGGAAAATTCTGGCAGTGATTTCATATCATGTCTCCGGGATTAGCGTCATGGAACGCGGAATAATGAGCTGCTGCTAACAACGCTGGAAGACGGGCAGGCGCCGACCGGCCATCGCCGCCACGCCTTCCCGAAAGTCGGCGGTAGTCCATTGATTAGACTGCACCTGGAGTTCACGCTGGTTGGCCTCCATGATGCGGTCAGCGAGCCCGAGCCTCAAAGTCTCGCGCGTGGATTCAACAGACAACGGCGCGGACGCTGCAATGTCAGCCGCCAGTTCAAGCGCCCGCTTCACAACCTCCCCGTGTTCCACCAATTCGTCAAGCAGGCCGATGCGCAGCGCAGCCTCACCATCCATCCGCTGCCCTGTATAAAACAGGCGTGCTGCATGCTGCTGCCCCACTAAGTTGGGCAGTGTCACGCTCATGCCAAAGCCTGGGTGCACTCCAAGCCGATTGAAGTTGGCACAAAACCGCGTGGCATGGCTGCCGATGCGAAAGTCTGCCACCAGCGCCAGTCCAAAACCCGCCCCCACTGCCGGCCCCTGAACAGCCGCGACGATCGGCTTGCGCGTTCGAAAGAGCCGCATGGCTTGACGGTAGAAGGCGGGCACATCTGGCAGGCCGCCCACTGCAGCACTGCGCAGGTCGGCCCCCGCACAGAAGACCTTGCCGCTGGACGACAGAACGACCGCCCGGCAGCCGTCATCATCGTCAAACGCGTCCAGGGCGTCCGCCAGAGCGCGATTCAGCGACTCGCTGATGAAGCCAGGCGCCGGCAACTGCATCTCCAGTTGCATGACGTGCCCGTGGTTGGTAATTTGCAGCATATCGACAGGTGCTGTTGCATTTGTCTCGGTCATAGTTGCCTGTTCAGTCGTCGTGGGGAATGTGTGTCGTGCCAGCAGCAGCCAGCGCTTCAATCTCATGCGCGCTGTAGCCCAGTTCGTCAAGCACTTCGCGGCCGTGCTGGCCCATGCGTGGAGACTGCCTGCGCACTCCGGGCGCTGTCTTCGACCATGACGATGGCACGGCAATTTGCAGCATGGTGCCTTCGGTGGGGTGCTCGACCTCCGTCAGAAACCCGACCGCGCGCAAATGCGGATCGTCCATCAGCGACTCCACTGTGTTCATCGGCATCACGGGAATGTCGACGCCTTCAAGCACCTCGATCCAAGCAGCTGTGCTGCGGGTCGTCATGACCTCGGCCACCAATGCATACAGTGCGCCGATGTTTTCGGTGCGCGCGCCGATCGTGGCGAAGCGCGGCTCTTCCATGATCTCCGGGCGGCCTATCAGGGTGAAGAAGGCATGCCACTGCTTGTCGGTGTAGACCAGCACGCAGACATGCCCGTCGCTGGTGCGGTAGGGCTTCCTGTTTTCGCTCAGTACGCGCGGGTAGCCCGTGCCGCCTATCGGCGGCACGAAACTGCAGCCGTAAAGGTGGTCGGCAAGCACGAGCTGCGCCATAGTCTCGAACATAGGGATTTCAATGGACTGGCCTTCGCCCGTTCGCTCACGATGGAAAAGTGCTGCTGTCACGGCGCCCACGGCCCCCACCCCGACAAAGCGGTCGGCGATTGGCGTAGGAACGTAGACCGGGCCGTTGCCGGCACGCATCGAGAGTTCGGCAAAGCCCGTCGCACCCTGAATCAGGTCGTCGTAAGCGGGCTTTGCGGAATAGGGCCCGGACTGGCCGTAGCCATAAACTCCGACGTAAATGATTTCAGGGTTGACGGCGCAGATGTCTTCGTAAGCCAAGCCCAGCCTGGCCATCGCCTGCGGTCGCACGTTGTACAGCAGCACGTCGGCCGTTGCTGCCAAGCGCAGCAGCGCCTCGCGGCCGCTAGAGTGCTTGAGGTCCAGCACGATGCTGCGCTTGTTACGATTGACATTCATGAAAGGCGCGCCCATTCCCGGCGAACGTGACGGCCCAATGCCGCGCACGTTGTCCCCGCCAGGTGGCTCCACCTTGATCACATCGGCACCATAATCTCCCAAAATTTGGGAGGCGTAAGGCCCCATGAGCACGGTGGTCAGGTCTACGATACGCACGCCGACCAGCGGCCCACCTGCGAGAGATGGCTCCATGGAATGTCTTCCCCGTTGTGTTGTATTTACCATCATAAGAAGGCCGGGGACAGGCGGGAAATACTTTGTACGCAGGCGGCCATACGTGTCAAGTATGGGAAAGGCCGGTTCTGTCGCATTGATCCTGAACGACAATCCAGACGCTGCAAGATTTCCAAACAAGTTTGATTTTCAGCACCCTCTCACTGTCCAGATCAATTTGAGCCAACACTGAGGGGGTTGAATGCCGATTTACGCGAGGCTCAATTTTCAACTCACTGATCTTTAAGTCCAAGCTCTTTCACCAGCCCACTCCACTTGGTATTTTCATTGCGCACGAAAGCCGTGAATTTTTCGGTGTTCATTGCTGACACCTGCGCGCCGGTCTTAGCGATTTGAGTCCGTACTTCAGGCACCTCCAGAATTTGAAGCAACTCGGCAGACAACTTATTGATGATTTCACTTTGCGTTCCGGCCGGTGCGACCATTCCGTACCATACGCTGGCTTCGTAATCCGGCAGTGACAGCTCCTCTGCAATAGTGGCCAGTGAAGGCGCCTGTTCGGAGCGTTTGGTAGACCCTATCGCCAGACCGCGCACACGGCCAGCTGTGATGTACGTTAGCGCTGAAGGAAAAGTTGGAAAGTAAAAGGACACCTGCCCACTGATGGTGTCTGTCATGGCTTGGCCTACGTTTCTATAGGGGATATCCGTGACTGTTAAACCATAGCGTTTGCGTAAAAGTTCCATTTCTAGGTGGCTGGGAGATCCTTTGCCCGAGGTGGCGTAGCTGAGTTTGCCTGGATTGAGTTTGGCGTAGTCAATGAGCTCTTTCAAGGTCTTGAAAGGTGCGTTGGGTGTAGTGACAATAGCCATGGGCAATATCGCCACGCGAGCGATGGGCGCAAAGTCCTTCAGCGCATCGTATTGCTGAGGGTTCTGCATATGTGGGCTTACCGTGAGCGTCGTTGGGGAGAGCATGAGCGTGTAACCATCCGCTGTTGATTTGGCCGCTGCAAGTGTCCCCAGTGCCCCACCGGCCCCTTCCCGATTCTCTACGACGACGCTGGTCTTGAGTCGCTCAGACAGCTTTTCAGCAAGGATGCGACCTATGATGTCTGCCCCGCTTCCAGGACCATAGGCCACGATCAGTTTGATCGGTCGAGATGGATAGACCTGGGCCGAGACGGCACATGACAGCAGTGATGCCAAGGTGAATAAAACCACCCGAGCTGTTTTCGAACCTAATTTCATGGCAAGTTTTCCTTCTTTACTTTGGTTTCCAGCACGACTCCTCGGGCTGATAGTTCATCGATTACTTCAGTGGAGCACCCGCAGGACGTTGAAAGAATTTCGCGGGTGTGCTCGCCTAGGAGAGGCGGTGCTTGGTTGGGCATAGCATTTCCAGGCAAACGTATGGGGCTACCCAGACTGGGGTAATTTCTGTCTCCTTGGCGCGATTGGCCAATCAACTGGTTATGGCGAACCTGAATGTCTGTGATCAGGTCGTTGTAATCGTTGATGGGCGCGCAGAGCACGTCCATCTTGCGCAGCTTGGCAACCCACCAGTCGCGGGAATGCAGTGCGAAAACAGGTGCAAGCAGTTCACTGAGTGCGTCTCGGTTCTGTTGTCGACCACCGGGGGAGTTAAAGCGAGGATCGCTTGCCAGTTCGGCCAAGCCCATCCCCGCGCAAAAGCCTGTCCATTGGTGATCAAAGACGGTGTAGCTGATGGCACCCTCACTGGTTTTCACCGCCCCTGAAGGTGAGATCAGAGGATGGTCATTGCCCATTCGTTTGGGTGTTTTCCCTGTCAATAAAAATTCAGTCAACGTGGGTGCCTGAAACGCTACGATGGAGTCAAGCAGCGCAACCTGGACATCCCGCCCCCGCCCATTTGCACTTCGTTCAAGCAGTGCCAGCAGAACGCCCGAAAAGCCATTCATCCCGGCCAACATATCCGACACCACATTGCCCACGCGCAAGGGTGAGCCGCCTCGCTCGCCTATGACACTCATCAATCCACCATATGCTTGCATGGTTGAATCTCCGGCTGGCAGATCCACGTTAGGGCCATCTTGGCCAAACCCAGTGATGGAAAGATACACAAGTCCAGGGTTTGTGAGTCGCAGTTGTGCGGCAGCCAGTCCAAGACGTGCCATCACACCAGGACGAAAGCTTTCAACAATGACGTCCGCATCCGCTGCAAGCTGCTTTGCAATTGCAATCGCCTCTGCCTTGCGTAAATCCAGACAAATTCCACGCTTATTGCGGTTGACGCTGACGAATACGCCACCTTGGTCATCCTCACCGGGCGTACCCATTGTGCGCGACCAGTCACCCCGCGGCGGCTCAATCTTGATGACGTCAGCGCCCTGGTCTGCAAGTTGTTGGGCACAGTAGGGGCCGGCAACGCCTTGGCCAAAGTCAAGGACCCGGATTCCTTCAAGTGGAAGTCTCAAAAGTCCCCCTTGCGCATCATGAACGATCCCCAGAACTCCAGTGGCACAACGTCATTTTGGTTAATCACCTCCATGCGAACCGTCAAAACACCCTTGGTCTTGTCAGAAACGTCCTTCAGTTCTTCCACGGTGATACGGGTGTGAAGCGTATCCCCCGCCTTAACTGGTGCTTTGAATTTGAAGCGGTCAAGACCTAAGGCGGCAAGCGTGTACTTGCCCAAAATATCCTCCAACATGCCTGCGGCAATGGAGGCGGTCATCAGGCCGGGTGCCACGCGGGTCTTGAAAATGCTGTGCTTTTTGGAAAACTCCTCATCAATGAACATAGGCAGTTTCAGACCCGCAAAACAGGTGAAGTTGACAATATCAGCTTCCGTGATCGTGCGTGCATAGCTGATGAACACTTCGCCAACACGATATTCTTCGTAAATTTTTTGAGGCATTGAGAGGACTCCTGTATGAAATTGAATGCATTACGCAACACCGAGTCCGTTAGCTTATGGATGGTTATTTATGCGTTCTAGAAAGGTATTCCACATCTGAACTGGCGTCAATGCACGTAAATACCCAAGAGCAGTCGCCACACATACAACGCACGTTCATACAAAGTTGCGGAAAAGCCAAGCTACAGACATGAATGGCGTAATCAACGCGGCTGGAATGGCGGCGGTGATGTTGAAAGTGGGACTCGCCTGCATCAACCCGCGCTTCGAGGGGGAGGCATCGCAAGCTGATCGCACCGCGGCCCGGGCGGCGCTCGATGCGCGCTACCTGATCCAGCGAGCGCAAAAAAAAGCGCTTGAACGCCGGGGACAGACAGCTGCCAAAGCCTTAACGTACTTTAAATTCCGTTTTCTGAGACGACCCCAGACAAGCCAACCAGGAGGACATCAATGAACTTCCACGCCAAAGCCGTGCTGGCCTTTATCACCTTTCACGCCACCGTCACGGGCGGGGGCCTGCTGTTTGACCAGGTAACGCTGACGCTGGGCCAAGGCGCAAACGACAACGACGCCCACAATGTGGGCGCGGTGCTTTGGGTGTTGTGGTGCCTGACGCTCTCGATGGGCGCGCTCGGCATGGCGTACCTGAGCCGGGCGGCTTGGAACGCGGAGGGAAAGCGTCCGTGCTGCCGCAGATCCCGCCGGGTAGTTACACTGCCCTGAACTGCACAACTCATCCACCAGGAATCCCACCGCATGATCACCCGCCGCCGACTGTTGCAGTCGTGCCTGGCATTGCCGGCACTGACCGCATTTCCGGCCTTTGGTCAGGAAGATGACACCCTGAATATCGCAAGCCTCAAGGCCGGTTACGCGCAGCGGCTGAAAAAAATACTGTCGACCGGCGTGGTGCCTTACATCGATATTGAAAGCTCCTGTAACCCGGACCGCGTCGATATCGGCGACATCGCCAGGAGCATGGATCAGTTGAACATTGGCCTGATGGCGCTGTCATCGGATCTGAGGCGCAACCAGTTTGTAAGACGCATCCATTACGACAATTTCCCGCAGCGACTGCTGGCCAAACATGCGGATCGATTTATCCCGATCGGCAACGGCGGGCAGCCGCCCGCGCTGACCGAGGCCGCGGAGGAATTCCTCAATGCGCAGGAAAGCGCGGCGAAACGCAAGGCAATTCTGATGTTCGGCGAATACGAACTGCGCCACTATCCGTCACCCCGGCAAGTGCAACGCGGCGACTCCGATCGTGACGTCGATGTGCCGATGGACAGTCCGACCGGACACCGGCTGTTCAGCATGAGCGAGAAGACCGGCCTTTCGTTCCAGATTCATTACGAAATCGAGGATCACTACCTGCTTGTGCTTGAAAAAATGCTCGCGCAATATCCCAAAGCCCGTGTCATCTGGTGCCATCTCGCCCAGGTCCGTTTCAGCGAACGGGCTGCGCGGTACAGCGCCACATACGTGGACGAGCTGATACGCCGCTTCCCCAATCTTTATTTCGACACCGCATTCGGTCACGCCGACTCGGTATATCCGGTCAGCGGGCAGCGGCACGCACGGGTGTGGGCCGGCAGCAACAGCTTGCGCCCCGATTGGCTCGACCTGATCGTCACACACTCCGAACGTTTTCTTTCAGCGCTCGACCTGGGGCAGGATCGCCTGCACCGAATCACTGAATTCGATCAGAAACACCGGCAGTTCCTGTCATTGCTTCCGGAAAATACCCGGCACCGGGTTGCCTATCGCAACACATGGAAACTGCTGTTCAATGAAGAATTCAGCTGACCGGCTCCACACTTCAAGCTGGGCGAAATCATCGGCATAGCGGCGCAAGTGGGGTCCGGGGAACAATGGCAAGCAAGCGTTTATAAATGCCATACCAAAATGAAAACGTCTGTGCGCACCCCGGAGTGCCCAAAATCAAAGCAACTATTTCCGTTTCCTCAGTACCCTTGGCAAAACCAAAACCGAGAGCACGACACATAAGAGCGTTAGCGACATAGGGCGCTCTAAAAATATCGTCCACTTGCCTTCGCCAATCGACAGCGCGTTGCGCAATTGCGCTTCCGCCAAGGGGCCCAAAATCATGCCGACGACGACGGGTGCGGTAGGGAAGTCAAAGCGCCGCATCACCAGGCCGAGTAAGCCAATGCCGTACAGCAAAACCAGGTCAAACGCACTTTGGCGCATGCCGTAAGCGCCCACGGTGGCAAATATCAAAATTCCCGCGTAGAGCTGGGGCTTGGGCACTTTGAGTAGCTTGACCCACAAGCCAACCAAAGGCAAGTTAAGCACCAGCAACATCACATTGCCGATGTACAGCGAAGC
>CAMDKK010000072.1 GCA_945901045.1 Limnohabitans sp. Rim8 | reverse complement strand
CGGGGCGCCCTTGCCCATGAGCAATCCTGCCGCCATTTTGATCAACCGCATGAAAGTTGAAGGCTTTATTGTCAGCGAGCACCCCGAGGTCTGGCCCGAGGCACTCCAAGAATTGGGCGACATGATTGCCTCCGGCGTACTGCGTCCCCGGGAATCTGTCGCACAAGGTTTGGCTGCAGCGCCTGAAGCCTTGCTGGGTTTGCTCAAAGGCAAAAACTTCGGTAAACAATTGGTCAAATTGATCTAACGCCTGGCCTTCAACTGAAAGTCACCCATGAGCGACCTGATTCTTCACCATTACCCCACTTCGCCGTTCGCCGAAAAAATTCGGCTCGTGTTGGGCTACAAACAGCTTGCTTGGAAAAGCGTGATCATCCCGATGATGATGCCCAAGCCCGATGTGGTGTCGCTCACAGGCGGTTATCGCCGAACGCCGATTCTGCAAATCGGCGCCGACATTTACTGCGACAGCGCTTTGATATGTGATGTGCTGGAGCCTATCCAGCCCCTGCCTACTTTGTACCCTGACGCACACAAAGGCTTGGCTCGGATCGTGGCGCAGTGGGGTGACAGCCTGACCTTTGGCCCCATCATGGCGTTCAATTTTCAGCCCAAGGGTGCGGCAGAAGTCATGGGCAACAATGCAGCCGAATGGGTCACCGCATTTGTGCAAGATCGCCAAGCCATGCGCGGTGGTGCGCCCCGCATGAGCTCCAGCGATGCCACAGCCACTTACAAAAGCTATTTGCGCCGATTGTCCGACATGCTGAGCGATCAGCCGTTTTTGCTGGGCGACCAACCCTGCGTGGCCGATTTTTCTGCGGCGCATCCCATTTGGTTCACCCAGCACCGTACACCCTCCGTGGCGAGCGTGCTCGATGCCACGCCCTTGGTCAAAGCCTGGCTGGACCGCATGATGGCTTTCGGGCACGGCCAGTTCACCGAAATCAGCAGTGGGGATGCACTGGCCATCGCCCACCAAAGCACGCCGGCGCCTTTGGGCGATGAACCTTTCCAAGACGATCATGGCATCCCCTTGGGCAGCGAAGTGGTCGTTGCTGCAGACACTTTTGGCACCGAGCCCACCACCGGACAATTGGTGGCCGCCACCCGCACACGTTTGACTCTGCGCCGCTCCGAAGAACGGGCAGGCACGGTGCATGTTCACTTTCCACGCATAGGTTTCACACTGAAAAAGGCTTCCACATGATCGAGAACTTCAAAGGTAAAACGGCCGTATTGACCGGCGCTGGTTCTGGCTTTGGACTGGAATGTGCCCGTATCGGTGCCCAACTGGGCATGAACCTGGTCTTGGTCGATGTGCAACAAGACGCCCTCGACAAAGCCGAACAAGAAATGACTGCGCAAGGCGTTCAAGTCTTGGCGCGCAAGGTCGATGTGTCCAACGCCGCCGAGATGCAGGCCTTGGCCGATGCCGTCAAAGCGCGTTTTGGTGCGCCGCATTTCGTTTTTAACAATGCGGGCGTCGGCTCGGGCGGCTTGGTGTGGGAGAACTCCCTGGCTGACTGGGAATGGGTGTTGGGCGTCAACGTTTGGGGTGTGGTGCACGGTGTGCGCTTGTTCACGCCCATGATGCTGGAAGCTGCGCAGCGAGATCCGGCTTACCAAGGTCATATCGTCAACACCGCCAGCATGGCCGGTTTACTCACCGCGCCGAATATGGGCATTTACAACGTCAGCAAGCACGCGGTGGTGGCTCTGACTGAAACTTTGTACCAAGATCTGAAACTGGTGACCGACCAAATCAGTGCCAGTGTCTTGTGTCCTTACTTTGTGCCCACAGGCATCACCCAAAGCCAGCGCAACCGTCCTGCGGCATTGGCGGAAGACAAACCCACACAAAGCCAAATGATTGGCCAGGCCATGAGTGACAAAGCTGTCAGCAGTGGCAAAGTATCGGCCACCGAGGTGGCGCATAAAGTCTTTGACGCGGTCGCTACCGGTCAGTTTTATGTCTACAGCCATCCGCAAGCCTTGGGCAACGTGCAAAGCCGGATGGAAGCGATTGTTCAGCAGCACAATCCGCCGAATCCTTTTGCGGCCAGGCCCGATGTGGGTGAGAAGTTGCGCGCTGCTTTGCGGGCGCAGTAAGGGCGTTCGGTTCAAGCATGATTTTGTTGGGCTGAAGCCTCAAGACCTACTCGAGCGCTAAGAGACGCCGGGCATGGCCGGGGATGTGGCAAACTGGCCGGTTTCCCTGCAGAAGCAAGAGAACGACAATGCAAAAAATCATGGGCCAATTGGCCGCAGAGATTCAGATTCGTCCCGAACAGGTCAAAGCCGCCGTGGACTTGTTGGACGGTGGGGCCACCGTGCCCTTTATTGCGCGCTACCGCAAAGAGGTCACCGGCAACCTGGACGACATTCAGTTGCGCGAACTGGAATACCGACTGGGCTATTTGCGCGAAATGCAGGATCGCCGCGCGACCATCGTCAAAAGCATTCAAGAGCAGGGCAAGTTAACGCCAGAGTTGCTGGCCGCCATCGATGCAGCGGCGACCAAACAGGTGTTGGAAGACCTGTACCTGCCCTACAAACCCAAGCGCCGCACCAAGGGCATGATGGCGCGAGAGGCGGGCATTGAGCCTTTGGCAGACATGCTCTTTGGCGACCCCACGCAGGACCCCCAGACCCAAGCGCAAGCTTTTTTGCAACCCGCAGGCACCCCGGAGGGTACTGATTTTTCCACCTCCGCAGCGGTACTGGACGGCGTGCGCGACATTTTGTCGGAGCGCTGGGCCGAGAACGCGGGTTTGGTGCAAACCTTGCGCGAGTGGCTCTGGCAGACGGGGCTGCTGAAAAGCAAGTTGGCCGACGGCAAGGACGAAAACCATGCCGATGTGTCCAAGTTCCGCGATTATTTTGCGTATGACGAGCCGATTGGCCGTGTGCCTTCGCACCGCGCTTTGGCCGTGTTTCGGGGCCGCGCCCTGGAAATGCTTGACGCCAAGCTGGTCCTGGCGGTGGAGCCCGAACCCGGCCAACCCAGCATAGCCGAAGGCCGTGTGGCCAACTATTTAGGGTGGAGCCACAGCCAACGCGCCTCTGACGATCTGATTCGCAAATGCGTCGCTTGGACCTGGCGCGTCAAGCTCAGCCTGTCGACCGAGCGCGACTTGTTTACCCGACTGCGTGAAGAGGCTGAAAAAGTGGCCATCAAGGTGTTTGCCGACAATCTGCGTGACCTGCTGCTGGCCGCACCCGCCGGCCCCCGCGTGGTGATGGGCCTGGACCCGGGGATCCGTACGGGCGTCAAGGTGGCGGTGGTGGACACGACGGGCAAATTGGTCGAGACCGCCACGGTGTATCCGCACGAGCCCCGCAAAGACTGGGATGGTTCTTTGTTCACCTTGGCCAAATTGAGCGAAAAACATGGCGTGAACCTGATTGCCATCGGCAACGGCACCGCCAGTCGCGAAACAGACAAACTGGCAGCAGACCTGATCAAGCAACTGGCCAAGCTGCACAACGGCGTTGAGATTCAAAAAGTAGTGGTGAGCGAAGCCGGTGCGTCGGTGTACTCGGCCAGCGAATTTGCTTCGCAAGAGATGCCCGATGTGGACGTGAGCCTGCGCGGCGCGGCCAGCATTGCCCGTCGTCTGCAAGACCCCTTGGCCGAACTGGTGAAGATCGACCCCAAATCGATTGGCGTGGGCCAATACCAGCATGACGTGAACCAAAGCGAATTAGCCCGCACACTGGAAACCGTGGTCGAGGATTGTGTGAACGCGGTCGGCGTCGACTTGAACACGGCGAGCGTGCCTTTGCTCTCTCGCGTCTCGGGTTTGTCGGGCAGCGTGGCCAAGTCGGTGGTGCGTTGGCGCGAGGCTAACGGTGCATTTAAGACCCGGCAAGACTTGCTGAAAGTCACAGGTTTGGGCGCCAAAACGTTTGAGCAAAGCGCCGGATTTTTGCGCATTCGCGGCGGTGACAATCCGCTGGACATGACCGGGGTGCATCCTGAAACCTATCCCTTGGTCGAGCAAATCATCCTCAAGATGGCCAAGCCGATTCAGGAGATTATGGGCCGCAGCGAAGTGCTCAAAGGGCTCAAACCTGAACTGTTTGTGAGCGCCAAATTTGGCGCCATCACCGTCCAGGATATTTTGGGAGAGCTTGAAAAACCCGGCCGCGATCCACGGCCTGACTTTAAGGTGGCCCGTTTCAACGAGGGCGTGGACGGCATCAAAGACCTGAAAGAAGGCATGATTTTGGAAGGTACGGTGAGCAATGTGGCCGCCTTTGGCGCGTTCATTGACCTGGGCGTACACCAAGACGGTCTGGTGCACGTGAGCCAACTGAGTCACAAATTTGTCACCGATGCCCGCGAAGTGGTGAAAACCGGCGACATCGTCAAAGTGCAAGTTGTTGAAGTGGACGTGGTGCGCAAACGCATTGCGTTGACCATGAAACTGGGCGACGCGCCCGCCCGTAAAGATGGGCCTCTTTCCGCACGTTCTGAAAACCGTTTTGAAGGCGCCGGGCCGGGCCAACGCCAGCGCGGTGGGGGTCATGGCGGTTCTGTTGGTCAAGGTGGGGGTTACACCTCGCCACCTGCCGCAGGATCGGCCATGGCGTCTGCCTTTGCCAAATTGCAAAACCTGAAAAAATAAGGCCCCTGTAGAGCCAGCCTGCTGGCGTTGAAGCCGCTGGCACATCAACGGCTATCGCTTGCAGGCAAGCACCTACAAATTCAATACAACTTCATGCAAGCGCTCCGCATCTACGCCGGCCCCAAGGCCTTGACCCATATCCGTGAACACGGATTGAAGCCTGCGCATGTGGGTGTGATCCCGGGCGCTGCGGGGGGGCCCAAGGGGCTTATCCTCGGCCCCTTGGACTGTTTTATTTTTGGCGAATGGCTTCCTCAAAGCAGCCAATCGGTGGACTTGGTGGGCGCATCCATTGGCGCTTGGCGCATGGCCACCGCCTGCCTGAACGAGCCGATCACCGCATTCGAGCGACTGGAGCACGATTACATCCATCAGCACTACGAACCACTGCCGGGCCAAAAACGCGTCAGTGCACGGCAGGTCAGCGATGCTTTTGGCCAAAGCCTAGAGGCCTTTTATGGCGGCCGTCTTGAAGAAGTACTCGGCCATCCGCGATACCGTCTGCACATCCTGACCTCGCATGGACGGCATGTGCTGCACCGCGAACACCCTCTTGCCACTCCGCTGGGCTACGCCGGGGCATTTTTGAGCAATGCCTTGCACCGCAAGGCTTTGGGCCTGTGGCTGGAGCGGGTGGTTTTTTCTGCGCAAGGCGCGCCATTGCCTTTTGACGTGCAAGACTTTCGCACCTGCTGCGTGGCATTGAATGAGGTGAACTTCATGTCAGCGCTGCAAGCGAGCTGCTCAATCCCATTTGCGCTCACAGCCGTACACGACATTGCGGGCGCGCCGTCAGGTGCTTATTGGGACGGTGGCATCACGGACTATCACCTGCACCTGAACTGGAAAGCGCCTGAAGGCTCCGACCGTGCACTGGTGTTGTATCCGCATTTTCAGCACAACGTGGTGCCCGGGTGGCTCGACAAAGCCCTCAAATGGCGGCACGGTGCAAGCCCATTTCTAGACAGTACCATCGTCCTCGCGCCCAACCCTGAATGGGTCGCAAGCTTGCCCAACGGCAAACTACCCGACCGCAAGGACTTCATGACCTACGGCAAAGATCTGGCTGGACGGGTGAAGGTCTGGAAAGCTGCGGCCAAGGCGAGTCAGCAGTTGGCGGATGAATTTGGCGAATGGCTTGAGCGGGTGCGTTTGGACAAGGTGAGGACACTGTGATGAAATGCCATTATTTTGAAGCACTTGGTTATTGGCGGCTGATCAAAAAGCCCAAGCACGTCGTCGAAAAGACAGGCACCTGATCGGTCCCGCAACGCCTTATTGACAACAGGATCAAATACGCCATGAGCAGTCACCACAGTAACCCCCAATCTTTGCTGAACAGTTTTTCTCGCACACTGATTGACCGCGTCCAACGTGCCGGCCGTGCGCCCATGCATGCCATGACGGCCGCACAAGCCCGTGCGTTCTATGACATTGGCGGTCCTATTTTGGACCTGCAACCGCCACCTGCTGTTGACCGCGTAGAGGCTCTTTTCATTCCTGCCAGCGATGGACATGTCATGTCTGCTCGCCTTTACGCACCGAACCATGCGACACCGCTGCCCACGCTGATGTACCTTCACGGCGGAGGTTTCACTGTGGGCAGCCTCACGACGCACGATGTGCTGTGTCGCCAGCTCAGCCGCCATGCGCACTGTGCCGTGGTCTCGTTGGATTACAGGCTGGCCCCAGAGCACCGGTTTCCCACCGCTGTTAACGACAGTTGGGACGCCCTGGACTGGCTGCACCAAAACGGACAAACCCTGGGATTGGACAACACCCGACTTGCCGTGGGCGGCGACAGTGCTGGTGGCACCTTGAGCGCCGTATGTGCCCTGATGGCCAGAGACGCAGGTTTACCCTTGTGCCTTCAATTGCTGTTTTATCCTGGTTGTGGCGCACGGCAAGATACAGCCTCGCACCACAGCTTTGCAAAAGGCTTTATGCTGGACAAAGAGACTGTGGATTGGTTTTTTGCCAATTACATTGATGCGAAAGACCGTGACGATTGGCGTTTTGCGCCCAGTTTGGCCAGCGACCACAGTGGTCTGGCGCCTGCTTGGATCGGATTAGCCGAGTGTGACCCCTTGGTAGACGAGGGGGTGAACTATGCAGACACCTTGCGCATGTCGGGTGTGCCCGTCGATTTGGAAATATACCGGGGTGTAATTCATGGTTTCATCACCATGGGCCGCGCCATTCCCGATGCCCTGAAAGCGCATGCCGATGCGGGTCGGGCTTTGAAAAATGCTTTTGAAAGTTAATTTTATGAAACGACAAGACTTCCGTTTTTCTCACCGAATGCGAGTGCGCTGGGTGGAGGTGGACATGCAAAACATTGTCTTCAACGGCCATTACCTCATGTATTTTGATACGGCTGTGACAGACTATTGGCGAAATTTGGCCATGCCCTATGCAGAAACCTTGCACCAACTGGGGGGTGATCTGTTTGTCAAAAAAGCCAGTGTGGAATACCACGCCAGTGCCGAGATGGATGATTTTTTGGACGTGTGCATGCGCTGCGACCGGATCGGCAATTCATCCATGACTTTTGTGGGTGCGATTTTTCGGGGTGATGAATTACTCATCACGAGCGAACTGATTTATGTCTACGCAGACCCGGTGGCCAAAAAAAGCCAGCCCATCCCGCCCCCTTTGCGCGGCATGTTGGATGCCTTTGAAAAAGGTGAGGACATGGTCGAGTTACGGATCGGCCCATGGCTTGAACTCCAAGCATTAGCCAGCCCCCTGCGCACGGAGGTGTTTGTCGATGAGCAGAAGGTCCCCGCTGAGATGGAGTGGGACGAGGACGATGCCACCGCCTTGCATGCTTTGGCCATCAACCGGATGGGGATGGTCGTGGCCACAGGACGTTTGTTGCAAGCTGCGCCAGGCACAGCCCGGATTGGCCGGATGGCCGTCAAAAAACAAATGCGTGGCAGCGACTTGGGTAAGCGTGTCTTGCAGTCCCTGATGGCCGCGGCCAAGGCGCGAGGCGACACTCAGGTGATGCTTCACGCCCAATGCAGCGCAGAAGGCTTTTACAAACGCGCCGGATTTATCCCGCAAGGGGCAATCTTTGAGGACGCGGGGATTGCACACATCGAGATGCTGCGCAGCCTCTGAGCCTCAGATGTCCTCTAGCAAGGTGTAGGGCAAGGGCAACAGGTCCAGACAAGCGCCTTCTGCGCCGCCCACGCACCAGCCGGTCTGCAGGCTTTCAATCGTACCGCTGACCAGCGCATCAAATCCCTCTCCATCGGGCCGCGCCGCGCACAGCACCACTGTGGCGCAAGGCTGCTCGAGATCAGTGGGCGTGAAAATAGCTTGCCCAGCGCTCAGCGCGACAGGGCTGTGAACCCGTGCCGTGCGGCGTTTCAAGGTGCCTCTGAATTGGCTGCGGGCGACGATCTCCTGGCCGGGGTAGCAGCCTTTTTTGAAGTTCACACCGCCCACCGACTCGTAATTGAGCATTTGCGGCACAAAGGACTCGAACAAGGGCTGACTGATCAGCGCCACACCAGACATGACTTCGGACCACAGCCAAACTTCAGGGCGCACATCGGTACCCGAAGGCTGCTGTTGATCGACCGGGGCAAGCCACAGGGCACGCGGCACCGCCACGTCTTTGAACACGGCGGGGTAGAGCGCCACGGTGTGTGTAGCCTCTAAAGTCACAGATTGCCAGGGGAGAACCTCCCCGATCACCGCCTTGGCGCTGTCGCCTAGCAAGCCACGCAGTTGCCAATCACCGGTGGCGTCGGACATTTTGACTTTGGCACGCAAAACAAACATAGACAGGCGCTTGAGGGTTTGCGCCAGTAAATCGAGGTTCATCACCAGCAGCACGGTGTCTGGGGCCGTCTTGATGACAACGAAACTGGCTTGCATGCGGCCCTTGGCAGAGCAAAAGGCGGCCAGATTTGATTGCCCCACGGGCAACAAAAGCACATCGTTGGTGAGTTGATTGTGCAAAAAATTGGCAGCGTCTTCGCCTTGAGCCTGGATCACGGCCAGATGAGAGAGGGTGGCAACCCCGCTCGGCAAAATGGATTTGGAAAAAGAAGTTTCGGTAAGCATCCCTCAATTATCATCCTCACTTCAATACATTGAAGGCAATAGGGCTGTGCGACGTTGGTTGATGATTTTTTTTGGGGTGCTAACGCTTGTGACCGTCCTCATTCTGGGCGCTGGCTACCAATGGTTAACGCACCCAATTCACCCCCACGGCCCTGCTTTGGATTTAACGGTTGAACCCGGGACAAAACCCCGGGACGTGGTGCAAGCGGTTAGCGATACGGGTACCAAAACGTCTGCTGATTTGCTTTTTTTCTGGTTTCGTTTGTCTGGCCAAGCCCGGTCCATCAAAGCGGGTAGTTATGAAATAACCAACACCACGACGCCACGAAGCTTGTTGTTGATGCTGACCCGTGGTGAAGAATCCTTGCGTACGGTGACCTTGGTGGAAGGTTGGAACTTCAGACAATTGCGGCAAGCCTTGGCCAAAGCGGATCAACTGAAGCAAGATTCAAAAGGCTTGAGCGATTCTGAGCTCATGTCGCAATTAGGAAGATCCGGTATGCATCCGGAAGGTCGGTTTTACCCTGACAATTACACCTATGCAAAAGGCGCCAGCGATTTGGCTGTGCTCAAGAGGGCCCTCAAATCCATGGACACACACTTGGCCCAGGCTTGGGCAAACAAGTCCCCGCTTTCGCCACTGAAGTCGTCTGAAGAGGCGCTTATTTTGGCCAGCATTGTGGAAAAGGAAACCGGCAAAGCCGCTGACCGTCCCTTGATTGCTGGCGTTTTTGCCAACAGGTTGCACATCGGCATGCGGCTTCAAACAGACCCCACTGTTATTTATGGTTTGGGAGCCAGTTTTGATGGCAATTTGCGCCGTGCTGATTTGCGGACGGACACGCCCTACAACACCTATACGCGAGCAGGTTTGCCGCCCACCCCGATTGCGATGCCCGGCAAAGCGGCCATGGCTGCTGCGGTGCAACCTGCGTCCACCCCAGCTTTGTATTTTGTCGCCAAGGGCGATGGCAGCAGCCACTTCAGCAACAGCTTAAGCGAGCACAATCGCGCGGTGAACCGTTACCAACGAGGGCAGGGCGCTCAAGACAGCCCGGTCAGTGGACAATGAGACTTTTGACCATGGGTGCGATATGACACGCGGTTTATTCATCAGCCTCGAGGGCATTGACGGCGCAGGCAAGTCCAGCCACATTGAGGGCTTGGCCGCGCTGTTGCGCGATCAAGGGCGTCAAGTGACTTTGACCCGTGAACCCGGCGGAACACCTTTGTCTGAAAAGCTGCGTGATCTGGTGCTGCACGAGCCCATGGAGCCGCTGACGGAGGCCTTGCTGATGTTTGCTGCACGCCAAGAACACATTGTTCAAGTGATTGAGCCGGCATTGACCCGCGGAGATGTGGTGTTGTGTGACCGTTTCACTGACGCCACTTTTGCCTACCAAGGCGGTGGCAGAGGGTTTGACTGGCAGGTGCTAGAGACCTTGGAGGACATGGTGCAAAAGCGTTCCGATGCACTGGACAAAAGATTGCTTCAGCCTGACCTGACGGTCTGGTTCGATTTGCCGCCCTCTGTGGCGGCCAAGCGCCTTGTGCAAGCCCGCATTCCTGATAAATTTGAAGCGCAACCACTTGCATTTTTTGAAAATGTGCGCGAAGGGTATGCTCGCCGTTGCGCGCAAAACCCCGCACGATTTGCACAAATTAATGCCAACCAAAGCCGCGAGAGCGTTTGGTTGGAAGTGGAAAATACTGTGAAGAATCTGCTCGCATCATCCCATCAAACAGGACATGCACCATGAGCTTTATTTTGAATGCGCCCTGGATTGCAGTTCAAGCCGAGCAACTGCTAGCCCAACGGGGTCATGCTTGGCTATTGTCTGGCCCCTCGGGCTTGGGTCAATACGATCTGGCCTTGTCCTTGGTCAGTGCATGGTTATGTGAAAAGCCAGCGCCACAGGGGGCGTGCGGCGTCTGCGGCAGTTGCCACGCCATCCAGGTTCGCACGCACGCTGACTTGTGTGTATTGATGCCAGAAACTGTCATGCTGGAGCTGGGCTGGCCCTTGAGCGAAAAAGCGCAGGATGAGATTGACAAGAAGACCCGCAAACCTTCGCGCGAAATACGCGTCGATGCAATGCGTGATGCCGTCGAGTTTTCACAACGTACCAATGCACGCGGCCAGGGTAAAGCGGTACTTGTTTATCCAGCCGAAAGGATGAACAACATCACCGCCAATGCACTGCTCAAAACGCTGGAAGAACCCCCTGGCGATGTGAAGTTTGTGCTGGCCACCGAATCGGCTCACCAGTTGTTGCCGACCATTCGCAGCCGTTGCCTGGCCCACACCATGCGCTGGCCTGACACGCTGCAAGCTTTGTCATGGCTTGCCGATCAAGGTTTTGATGGCCCGGAGGCTGAGGTTTTGTTGCATGCCGCAGGAGGACGACCCGCAGACGTTTTGCGTCAGGCGGCGTCGGGTCAAACGCCGGCATGGTGGTCGTCGTTTCCACAGGCCATGGCCCGGGGCGAGGTGGCCGCTTTGTCAGATTTAAATCCAAGTCAAGCGATCGATGCACTTCAAAAGTTGAGTCATGACTTGGTTTTGCGCCAATCGAGGGCAGCGCCTCGATTTTTCAGCTCAGATACATTGCCAAAAAGCAAAGCGTCGCTGTCCACTCTCACTGGCTGGTACAAGCGCCTGACCACCGCAGCCCGCTCGTCTGAGCATCCCTTTAACGCGGGCTTGATGCTGGAAGCTTTGGCCAGTGAAGCACGTTTGGCCATTACAGCCACCCATTGAACAGAGTGATTGATGTACACAGATTCTCATTGCCACCTCAATTTCCCTGAGCTCGCCAAGCAATTGCCGGAAATTCGCCTCGCCATGTCGGCAGCGCATGTGACCCGTGCTTTGTGCATTTGCACAACCATCGAAGATTTTGCGCCGGTCCATCACTTGGCCACAAGCTACGACAATTTCTGGGCCACGGTGGGTGTGCATCCCGACAATGAAGGTGTTTATGAGCCTACTTTCGAAGATCTGGTTGAGCGTGCCGCCTTGCCACGTGTTGTGGCCATTGGCGAAACAGGGCTCGATTACTACCAAATGCAAGAACGCAAAGGAGGGCGCAGCTTAGGAGATATGGAATGGCAACGCAATCGTTTCAGGACCCATATTCGTGCGGCGCAGGCCACAAAGCTCCCCTTGGTCATTCACACACGGGCGGCATCAGACGACACCTTGGCCATCTTGAAAGAAGAGGGCGAAACTGGTGAATTGCAATCCGCAGGTGGCGTTTTCCACTGTTTTACCGAATCGCAAGCTGTTGCCCGCGCAGCACTGGACTTGGGTTTTTATATTTCACTTTCCGGTATTTTGACGTTCAAGACCGCGCAGGATTTGCGCGAGGTTGCCAAATTCGTGCCGGATGACCGTTTGTTGATTGAGACCGACAGCCCTTATTTGGCCCCCGTACCTCATCGAGGCAAGCTCAATACGCCGGCTTATGTCCCCTTTGTTGCCAAATTGCTGGCCGAGTTGCGTGGTGGCACTGCAGAGTCCATTGGTGCGCTGACCAGTACTAACTTTGATACACTTTTCAACAGGGTCACCGAGCGAGTTAGCCTCGGTAATTAATGTAATTTATTTCAAGTAATTTATGAAAAAATTAACAAAGTACATTGTTTTTATTGTCTATTTTTCTTTTTGTATTTTATCACATGCTGGATCTTATGAAGATTTTTTTGCAGCAATTGTGAACGATCAGCCCGCCAAAGTCAGCGCCTTGCTTGAAAGGGGGTTTGATCCCAATACCATCAATCCCGATGGCATTCATGGCCTCTTTTTGGCAGTGAGTACTGGCGCGCAAAAGACGGCAACCCTTTTGATCAATTGGCCGAAAACCAAGGTCGAGTGGCGCAACAGCACAGATGAAAGCCCTCTGATGATGGCGTCCATCAAAGGACACGCAGAATTGGTCAAGCTACTGATAGCCAAAGACGCGGACGTGAATAAAACCGGCTGGACGCCTTTGCATTACGCCGCATCAAGGGCTCAAAAAACCATCATTGAGATTTTATTGGAGCACAGTGCCTACATTGACGCCGAATCTCCGAATGGATCGACACCTTTGATGATGGCCGCAATGTATGGCAATGCTGATTGTGTTCGTCTACTCCTTGAAAACGGTGCGGACCCAACGCTCAAAAATCAGCTGGGTCTGAGTGCCTCAGATTTCGCGCAACGTGTGAGCCGCGATGATTCAGTGGGCCTAATTGAGGCTGCTGTTAAAAAGTGGAATCAAGCTAAGACTTTATCGCCTGCGAAATGAAGTCAGTAGATTTCGACTTTTGCACTTGCTTCTCATAACTTGGATTTATGCAGGTGACCTTCTGTCTTTTTGTCGCTTCATACGATGTATCTTATGTTAAGTCAATACGATCAGTTAGATTTATCGAGGTCCCGCTTCCAGACCGGTGCAATTTGTCGATTTGGTGCACGCTACGCCAGTACTCGAATCCAAACCGGGACAAATTGCAGCGAAAACAAATCGACCCTAACAAAGACTAAACCTTGACTGCAGACACCTGCTGCATGAAAGCGCGCACCTGCGTCCACGACGAGGGACTGCAACCGGACTGCATCACGCACAAAGTGGCGTGAGCCAATGCGTGGGCCAACATATTTCGCATCACGTCTGAGTTGACCTGCGAAAGCACACCAGCTGCCGTTTGCCCATTGGCCTGGGCGTGGTTTAACAAACACGCCAACAAGCCTGCCAAAAAGCAGTCCCCTGCGCCGACAGTGTCAACCACCACCACAGGTTGAGGTTCCTTAGCTCGAAACACCTCAATCCCTTGGCTGCCGCGTACCAGCATGCAAGCGCCTTCTGGCCCCAACGTTAAGGCTATGCACTTAGCTGGTGTGCAAGTAAACAAGTGACCTGCCTGCTCTAGGGCATCAAAGCCAGGCAGCGCTAAATAAGCCAAGTCTTCGTCGCTGACCTTGATTACATCGGCCAGTGCCAAGGACTGCAAGATGTTGGCGCGGTAAGGGGCCATGTCATGAATTACGGCGGGACGCACGTTGGCATCGACCACCACCAAGCGCCCCGCCTTACTCTGAGTGGCCAGCCAGGGTAGATACACATCGGCATCTTGCGGATCGAGCGC
Source organism: Limnohabitans sp. Rim8 (assembly GCA_945901045.1). Taxonomy (GTDB): domain Bacteria; phylum Pseudomonadota; class Gammaproteobacteria; order Burkholderiales; family Burkholderiaceae_C; genus Limnohabitans_A. The sequence continues at coordinate 3,725 of CAMDKK010000072.1, read as the reverse complement.
CAAACCACCGGTGCACACCATCTCCAGCGCAGGCAGCTTGGCGCATGCGTCGTTCAACGCAACGGCAGTGATGGTTCGGTCGGCTACACCTTGGCGGTAAAAAGCGTAATCGGGATGGCCATGCTCATCAAGTCCCACAACGGCCAGTGAGGTTACAGGCTTGACCGGCTCTGGCTGGCCGAGCATCACGCCATCGGCCAACATTCGAGCGGAAAGCTGCCGGCCCATACGATCAGACGAAAAAGGATTTAGGTAAGTGGTGGCAGCACCTTGCAAGGCCAAGGCCCGGGCCACGTTGTACGCCGCCCCACCCAAACAAGGCAGCATGCGCCCGTCAGGTTGGGCCACCAAATCAATCAGGGCTTCACCAGCTGTAGCAATGCGAATGGCATTCATCAATTGATTCTTTCAATTAGCCTATGCACTGGTGGCAGCACGCATCACCAAATCGGTCGAACCGTTTGGTAGATAGGAACGGGTCTCACTCGGACCGGATGTTCTTTTCCCTGATCAAATTCGCCCAGGACACCAGCTCGTTTCCGATCACTTCCTTGAGCGTGTCACTTGAAGATCCGACTGGTGTGTATCCCTGCTCGCGCAAGCGATTCGCATTAGCAGTCACATTCACCGCACTCTGAACCATAGTTTGTAGTGAAGCGATGATATGGGGCGGGCATCCCGTAGGTGCCATCAGGGCGCCCCAGCCAACAATGTCGATCTGGGGAGCTACTTCGCCTAGCGCAGCAACGCCCGGAAGATCCGGTACCCGCTGGTTGGTGCTCACTCCGAGGAGCCGCAACTTGCCTGCCTTGACATGCGGAAGCACTGCGAATGGCAGCACCCAAGCGACGTCGATTGCGCCGGCAAGTAGGTCCAGTACCGACGCAGCCTCACCACGATACGGTACATGGGTGATCTCGAATTTGGCGCTTGACTGCAATTGCTCCATCGTCAAATGCGGAGGAGAACCCATACCGTAGGTTCCGTAGGTAATGCGCTCGCCGCGTTTAGCCTCGGCCACGAAGTGATCCAGTGACTTGAACCGACTGTTCGCGCTGGTTGCCAGCACATACGGCACCTTAATCACCATGCTGACAGGCGACAGGTCCCGCACAATGTCATAAGGCAGCTTTTGCAGCGCCGGCTGGATCGTCACTGCGGAGCTCAGGTAAATAAGGGTGTAGCCGTCCGGCTTGGCCTTGGCGGCATAAGAAACGCCGATTGTGCCGGCCGCACCTGAGCGATTATCAACAATGAAAGGTTGACCGAAAAAGGTGGATGCGTGCTGCGCAATCAGCCTTGCTACGTTGTCCGAACCTCCGCCTGGCGGAAACGGACACACGATGGTCACTGACCGCTCTGGGTAGGCGGCGGCCTGCAAGCGGCTCAGTGGACCCATCGCCAGCGATGCTCCAGCAAAGGCCAGCAGGCATCGCCGCCGACTTTGGTGCGGGTGAATAGTGTTATCGAGCTTTTTCATGTGCGTCTCTCCAAGAAAGTGAGCGTCTGCGCCCTCTATTTAGGTTCAAAGAAGGCCAGTGGTGGCTTTGCCGTAGCGGTGATCAAATCCACCATCACCGGGGCGATGGCCGTGTGGCTGGTGATCCGCAAACCTCTAGCCGACTTGCCTTACGCCCTAGCGGCCACACAGATGCATCAGTGCAGGCGGAATGCTTTGCCCGAATATGTGCATCACGCGCGCTGCGCACCAAACATTGCATGACGGTATCAGCGTTGGTGTTTCGAGGCGTGGAGGCATCCGCACCAACTCGTGGTTGGTGCTGGATCTATAACCGCCGCCGGCGAACTCATGCGCCCAACGGTACTGCAGGCAGCAGATTACCGTCATCGTCGACCCGCACTCCGCGCCTGCGCGCTTCCTCAATGACCGACGGATGCCAGGTAACCCTGTCCTTTCCCGGCTCTTTGTCGGTGACCAGTCCCAACATGAGCACGGGAAAGTCATTCGGATTTCGAAATCCACGCATCAGGCCAACCGGAACACTGGCTACATCCCATTGCTTAATCTCAATTTCGTGGCTTCCGTCTTCACCATAGAGCACCATCATCGAGCCATTCAACGGCATGAAGACTTCCGCTGTCGGATGACTGTGAAGCGCGGCACCCTTACCTGGTTCACACTTGATCATGCCAAGTGAAAACCCGTGCAGGCCTTTGATCACCGGGCGCGCAGCCGGATCTTCGAACACACCAGCGCCGATGATCCGGTAGTTCTCCTTTTCGTGTGCCGGAAGGTAAGAATCAAGAAACGCTTTCGGAAAGGGTTTGAGTTCCGCAAAACGCGCAACTTGAGGTGCAAGCGAAACATCGCCGGATTGCGCGGAAAAATCTGGGGTGCCGGACATCATGAGGTCTCCTGGTGATGCATTAAAAGAGAAAAACGGGCGGGTACGTTGGAACAAATTTTGGCATGGAGCTAGGCCATAATTACGTCCCGATAAGACTTAATCAAATGACCCAAAGGAATGAATATGGGATTTCAGCTTGACGATTTACATGCATTCTCCAAAGTGGCGCAATTGCGCAGCTTTTCGGCGGCAGCGGCCACTCTGGGTATCACCTCTTCAGGCTTAAGCAAGACCATCGGCCGCCTAGAGAGTGAGCTTGGCGTACAACTACTTAACCGTAATACGCGCTCCGTGGCGGTGACTCCCGAAGGGGAGCTTTTTCTGGCAGATACGCTGCGCTTGCTCGCCCTCTCGGATGAGATTCAAAACGAGATCAAGCTTCGCCAAACCAAGCCCTCAGGTCTGCTCAAGGTCAATGTCTCGACAACCATGGGGCGGCTCATGCTTATCCCTCGCCTCCCGGAACTTTTTGAGCTACAACCCGGCTTGCGGCTTGACTTGCGGTTCACTGACCAGCCAGAAGATCTAATCCTGACCGGGCGAGATGTCGGCATCTGGTTCGGAGAATTGCCCGACCGCTATGTGAAGCATCGAGTGCTGGCCAGAACCAGTCGCATTACCGCCGCGTCCCCGATTTACCTCAAGCAATTTGGCACACCCAAGTCTATAGAAGATCTTGCCACTCACCGCTGCCTCGCTACCACTGGCTGGGGCACCCGAATGAACTGGCGCTTCAAGGATCAGAGCACGTTTGACAAACTGCACCTCAATCCATTTCTGCAGGTGAACTCGGTGGAGGCGCTGCGCGCCTGCGTGCTACATGGCCTTGGCATCGCCCAAGGCAGTTCACTCTTGTTGAATCGGGAGCTGATCTCAAAGGGCCAGTTGGTACAGCTATTTCCGCAAGAGGTAACTCCTGGCGAAAACATCTCCGCCATTTATCCCCACGGAAAGCAAGGCAATCCACTGACACACGTTTTCATCCAGTTTGTTACCAACATTATGGAAACTCGTGCTCATGGCATACGGACGTCCCGCTCAGATTAGGGGTCGTTTTGTTTTTGTTGCCAAAAGTGACGGTAGGAAAGCTAGCGCTGACGTAGGGGTAGTTTGCTAAGCCCCTGATTCCATTGGCTTTCCTGTTCAGGCTAAATTTGCCCAGTCCCCGAAAAATCAAAGTTAGGCGAATTCGTCATCCTCACCCTCTTGCGTAGCCTGCCTCCAATTGGTTTCGTCAGCGTACCTGGCCAGCAGCTCTTCCATATCCAGGATGAACTCTTCGTCGCTGAACTCGAAGGTGCCAAACGGATTGGAATGGTCATATGGGTGGACAGCACCGGCGGCACAGCGGTTGCG
>CAMDKK010000071.1 GCA_945901045.1 Limnohabitans sp. Rim8 | reverse complement strand
ATACCAGCGATAACAACACTGTGTATTTGGGACAAAGTACAGGTAACACCGGCAATTTCAGTGTGTATATCGGCGATAACAGCGGCCGCCATTTTTATACGCAAAAATGAAATGACCGCAAAATTAAAGGGATCGGTTTATGTGGCGCTGTTGTGGGTCTGGGTCTGGGCCTGTATGCCTGTGCAAGCGCAAACAAGTTCAAGTTTTGGTGCGCACTCAAAGGGGGTCGATGGCGCTCGTGGGCTGACAGTTTTGGATCTGTCGAACCCGGAGCCGGGTTTTTACAACACTTTTGTGGGTGAAAGTGCAGGTTGGCAGAACCAGGGGGGGGCGAATATTTTCATTGGGCGTTCTGCCAGTCCATCCAACATGACAGGTTCGAACCATATTTTTTTGGGTGCTGCTTCAGGCACCCCATCAGGCTCTCATGCTATTTGCATCGGCTCTTTTGCTGGGGACACCTCAGGTACAAGTTCCTTAGACGGTGCGATCAGCCTGGGGCATCGCAGCAGTGCTGCGGGCAACAAAATCACCTTGGGTAAAAACCCCGATTTAAAAAATTTCTTCGTGGGCTCGGTCGCAGCCTGGCCCACCCCGTCAGACCGGGCTTTGAAAACGAACATCTCCGACAGTGCGCGTGGCCTGTCTTTTGTCCGGCAACTCAGGCCGGTGCAGTACCAATTCAAAGGCAGTGCAGACCCCCGGGTCGGCTTCATTGCCCAAGAGGTGGAACAAACTGATTCCCAGTTTCCGGGCCTGGTTAAACCGCAGCATGCGCAAGATTTTTATGCGCTGCAATACGACAGCTTTATCCCCTCGCTCGTCAAGTCTGTGCAAGAGTTGCATGGCCAGATTCAAACATTCAACGCCCCGCCTGCGAGGGCCAGCGGTCTTGGCCCTTTGAAATGGACAGCGATGTTGTGCGCTCTGACTTTGGTCTGCCTGGGCGCGTGCCTGTACATGCACATGAAAATCCGCGCGTGGGCTGCCTTGCCTGAGCGCGGTTGAATCCCGTGGTGCTGTCTGTTTAGAGCGTGGGGTAACGGGTCGCCGCTAAGGCCAAGGCATTGGCCAAGCTGAGTTTGCCACGCCCATAAATCGGACTGACGCCGGTAAAGTCACCCACACCATCGTTGTCTATGTCTTTGCTGGCCGAATCCAAGATCAGGTCGCAAATTTGGCTGGAGGTGAGGGCAGGGTATTTTTGCCGCAGCAAGGCCGCCACGCCCGCAACACGGGGCGCTGCAAACGAAGTGCCTTGTGCATTGCTGCCGTTGGCGTTGGGGTAAAACCCCGATTCGCCAGAGGCCCAGATAAAGCGGTTCATCAGGCTGCCGGGTCGGGTTGAATAGTCGGCAATCTTGCCGCCTGCCGTCAACGCGCCCACCACAATCGTCGAGGTAGCGGTGGGCACTTGATTGACCAAAGCGGCCGCTACCACATTGCAGCCTGCTAAGTTATCTTGGTTGCAGGCCAGTCCACTGTTGCCCGCTGCCACCGTGATGACGGCATTGATCGCGGTGGTGATGGGCAATTTTTCGGTCGCCTCAGCGATGACGTCTGCAAGGTTGTCGCCGGTCGAAGCTTCAATGTCAGCGCCTAGACTGAGGTTGATCACGCCAACGGTTTTGTCTGTAAGCGCATTGACCAAATGCCCGTGGATGTTGACGATAGCCTCTGTTCCACCGTCAGTACCCAGTACGACCGGGTCGCGGAGAATCTTGGCGCCCGCTGCAACGCCAGGCACCGCGTTGGTGCTCAACTTGGCGACCAGGGTGGAGCTGGGCGCCCCGGTATAAAAAGTAGAAGCACACGCGGGGTGGGTCGAAAGGTTGGCCACTTGCAAATCCACGCTCTGGGCGCTCAATGGCGTTGAGCTGGCGCCTGCAATATTGGAGACCAAGTCGCCATGCGTCCAAGTCGTATTCCACTGGTAGGTGAGGGTGCAGTTGGTGAGGGTGGTGTTGGTGCCGCCTGTCCCCGAACTGAGTGATTTGCGGGTGATGGCGGGGAACAGGATGCGGGTGGATTCAGCCGTGACAAAGTCGTCAATGATCGCAATGGTCACGCCTTTGCCGGTCAAAGAGGCGTCCGTGCCGACATCGCTCAGGTGTGCGCGTGCACCAAACTCAATGCCTTGCGAGACCGCACCGTAAATCAAAGAAGCATTGCTCCCATTGACCACTTGGTCAAAGGCGAGGGTGGCGTTGGCGTTGGGGTTGGGGTTGGGGCCGTTACCGCTGTCCAAACTGACGGTCGAAGAACCGCCGCAAGCGCTCAACAGCAGCAAGGCGGGCCAGCACAGGTTCCACGATCGAGTTTTGAATGGGCTGGGCTTCATGGGGGCATTTCCTCTGTGTAAACGGACAACGTGGGCAACGGTCGATCAGGTGTGCTCGTGAGCGTGTCACCGCGTTGGGATGACAATTAAATATGCATTTTGACTATTTTATAGGCATCAAAGTATTCTTTTAAATTTTTTAGTCAAAAACTATGCACGTTTGGATGTGGCTTGGTTGACAATGTGCTTTTGCAAGGAGTCCCCATGCCGTCTGCGCTCACGTCTGCCGAAATTGCCCACTACCAGCAGCAGGGCTATGTCATTCCTGCGTACCAGCTTGAACCGACCGTCCTGGCCAGAACGCAAGAGGCCTTAGACACCTTGATTCGCAACAACCCGGGCGTGCGCCCAGAAAAGCTGGTCAGCGCTCACATAGAGGGTGATAACAAAGAAGGCGTGATCGGCAGTCGCGCCTTTCTGGACCTGGCGATGCATCAACCTATTGTTGATTTGGTCGAGCAGTTGATCGGCCCAGACATCGTCTTGTGGGGTTGTCATGTGTTTTGCAAACCTGCCCAAGAGGGCTTTGAAACACCTTGGCACCAAGATGGACATTACTGGCCGATCCGGCCCTTGGCCACTTGCACCGTGTGGGTGGCGCTGGAGCCCAGCACACGCGCCAACGGCTGTTTGCGGGTGATCCCCAGCTCACACGCCGGCAAGCATTTGCACCCGCATCTGCACGAAGACCGCACTGATTTGACGCTCAACCAGCGCATGGCTGACGGCGTTTTTGAAGAGGCCGATGCGGCGGATCTGGAACTGCAGCCAGGTCAGATGTCGATGCACGATGTGTACATGATCCACGGCGCCAAGGCCAACACTTCAGGGCAGCGGCGCACCGGCGTGGCACTGCGCTATATGCCGGCCAGTTCGGTGTTTGATCGCAATTTGAAACCCATGGACGGTCAGACCGGGGTACCGGTGAGCTTTGCCACACGGCCCCTGTGGTTGCTGCGCGGGCGCGATGTGTCGGGGCACAACGATTTCACCACTGGCCACGCCTGAGGCCGCGCACCAAGGGAATACCTGATCTGGACAGGGCTTGAGGCGCCGCCCACAATGGACTTCTTATTCACCAAGGAGTATCCATGTCGATTTCGCGTCGTGATGTTTTGCAAATGGCCGGTGTCAGCGGCTTGTTGAGTGCTGTGGGCCAGCAAGCCTGGGCTCAAGCGCAATTGGAAAGTTTAAAAATTGTCACGGGTTTCCCCCCCGGTGGAACTTCGGACTCCCTTTGCCGGCGTGTGGCTGAAAAAATCGCGCCCTCATCTTTCACCAAGGCGGCCTTCGTGGAGAACAAAACCGGTGCGGGTGGCCAGATTGCGGTGCAGTTTGTGCGCAATGCCCCGGCCGATGGCGCCACCATTTTGCAAACGCCCATGTCCATGCTGGGGATCTATCCGCATATTTACAAAAAGCTGCCTTACGATCCTGTCGCCGATTTGGCCCCAGTGTCGCTGGGGGCGGTGTTCGACTTCGGTTTTGCGGTCGGCCCCATGGTGCCTGCCACAGTGAAGAACATTCCCGAATTTTTGGCTTGGTGTAAAGCCAATCCGATGCTGGCCAATTTCGGCTCTCCCGCTGCCGGTTCGACCCCTCACTTCATTGGGGCCTTGCTCGGCAAGGAGGCCAATATCGATCTCAAGCACGTTGCCTTCAGGGGCACCCAGCCGGCGATCTTGGACATGATTGGCGGACAAATTGCCGCCGTGTCAGGGCCTATTGGCGAGTTCACCCAGCACGTGGCGGCGGGTAAATGCCGGTTGTTGGCTGCCTCCGGCGGCAAGCGCAGCCAGTTCGCGCCGAACACCCCCACCTTGGTAGAGCAGGGCCTGAAAGGCTTTGTCTACGACGAATGGTTTGGTTTTTATGTGCCCGCCAAAACACCGGTAGAGGTGGTCACTCGCCTGAATGCGGTCATGCGCGTGGCGTTGGCTGCGCCTGAAACGGTCAACGGCTTGGCCATGATGGGCCTGGTGGCGCAGTCGTCCAGCCCGGCAGAATTGGCCGCGCGGCTGAAGGCCGACACGGACATGTGGGGACCTTTGGTCAAGACCATTGGATTTTCAGCCGACGCATGATGCGTCGCCTTGCCAAAATCACTCACCCGCTTTGATGTTGTTGTCTCTGACCACCTTGCCCCATTTGTCCACCTCTTTGCGGATGAAGCGGTCAAATTCTGCAGGGCTGGTCGAAGTGATGACAACCCCCATTTGTGACAAGCGCTCTTGCACAGCGGGTATTTTCAAGACTTTGGCCAGCTCGGTGTTCATGCGGCTGACAATGGGTGCGGGGATGCCCGCCGGGCCGAGGACGCCCCAATAAGCTTGGGCCTCAAAGCCTTCAAAGCCGAGTTCTTGCAGGGTGGGAACGTTGGGCAACTCAGACATTCTTTTGGGAGAAGTCACGGCCAATGGGCGCAGTCTGCCGCTCGCAAAATGCGGCGCCCACAAAGCATAAGTGGCCATGGTCACGGACACATGACCGGCCACACCATCGGCGGCCAAGGGACCGCCGCCTTTGTAGGGGATGTGTGTCCAGTCAACCTTCAATGCGTTGCCCAGAGAAGTCATGGCCAGATGCGCCATGCTGCCGGTGCCGATGGAGCCGTAAGCCACCGTGCCGGGTTTGCTTTTTGCAGCTTGCACCAATTCGTTGAAGCTCTTGTAGGGCGAGGAAGCATGCGCTGTCACGACCATGGAACCCGTGCCAATTTGCATGACAGGTGCCAAGTCTTTCAAGGTGTCATAAGGCAAATTGGGGTACAGGCTGGGGTTGACGCCGTGTGTGTCGAAAACCATGACCCAGGTGTTCCCATCGGGCGCGGCTTTGGCGACCATGGCCGTGCCTATCGAGCCGGACGCGCCCGACCGACTCTCAACGATGATGGGTTGACCCAAGGCTTGTTGCAAATGCGGCTGCAACAAACGTGAAATTTGGTCCACCGTCCCGCCTGTGGGAAAGGGATTGATGAGTTTGATCGGTTGATTGGGCCAGTTGGCTTGGGCTGCTGCCCCCAAGGAAACAAGGGCGGTCAAGGCGATGGGCAGGAACTTAAGGAGGTGTTTGAAGCGCATGATGGACTGGGCCTACTTGGAGTTGCAGAATGCACTCGATGGTAGGTGCTCTGTTCATTTGATGAATTAGGGTTTTCGATAGGGGATCGGTGAACCTGCGGGCCTTCACGACGTTGGCGGATCCATGCGCAAGTATTACAACCACCCCAAGGGCATGCGCCTTTAATCTGTCGACACACCGTGCCAGATGTCGCGTACCTGCTGCATCAATTGCCGGGATTCTTGCCAGCGGTCCGATAACTCGTAGCCATCAGCGCCTGTCATGGCGTATTCGGGCGGGCCCAATTCACACAAAAAGATCAAAGTTTCATCGGCGCCGGCCTTGGCACGCCACTGGCGAAACCCGCGCTCCCACCAGGCCATGAAGACCGCAACCCAGCCTTGATGTTGCGCAAAATTAAGCTGCAATTGGATCTGCTCGCGGCTGGCAATCCGGCCATGAAAGCCCCAGCAGTTGTCAATAATGCGGTGCATCAGCGCCTGGTCATGGTCGGTCATGGGGTACCAGAATTCCCGACCCACCACGTAATGCGAAAGGTCTCCGGTCAAACGCAAATCGGGGTAATGGTCCAGCAATTGGAGGGTGAACAACAGGTCGGTTGTCATGCGGTTGCGATGCGTTTCAATCTGCATCTTGATGCCCGCGTCTGCCGCCAACCGGCGCCAGCCATCAATCAGCGGGAAACATTCCTCCAGCCGGTAGGGCCGCACGTCAGGCTGCACATTCAGGTGATCGGCGCCAAACTCCAGCACGTGTTCGATGACGGGTTTGAGGTCATCCACCGTTTGCGGGTAGGCCTGGGCCTGCCAGCTCAGGCCATGCGCCCGCAAAAAATCGGTGACGGGTTTGACAAAGCTGCGGTCTGCAAACCGCACGCCTGCGCCATTAAAACCGGCATCGCGGATCATGGCCAGCTTTTCATCCAGCGACCATTCGAGGCCATCCGGGCACCGCCGCTCCATGGCCCACATGGACTGGTACACCAAAAACTGCTGTGCCATGGTGTTCGGATCCGTCAGTCAGCCTGGGCGCCTGCCGCTTGCACCATGGCTTTGTAGCGCCCCAGTTGGGTGCTGACATAGGCCGGAGATTCGGTCACGCCCATGGGCATGGAGTCAAAACCCAGGGTGGCCATTTTTTCCCTTATGTCGGGCTGCGCCATGATGCGCTGGACTTCGCGGTTGAGGGTGGCAACCACGGCGGGCGGCATGTTGGCCGGGCCCGTCAAGGCAAACCAGCCCATCACCTCGTAGCCGGGGACGCCAGCTTCGGCAAGGGTTGGAATGTCTTTGGCTGCCGCAGAGCGGCTTAGCCCCGACGTCGCCAGCAAGCGGACCTTGCCGCCCTTTGCAAATGGCAAAAAGATGGCGGTGTTGTCAAACATGAAAGCCACCTGCCCGCCCAGCACGTCTGTTCGGGCGGTGTCGCTGCTTTTGTAGGGCACATGCACCAGGTTGGCTTTGGTCATCTGGCCCAGCAGGGCTCCGGCCAAATGGCTGGTGCTGCCATTGCCGCTGGAGGCGTAGTCAATGGGCTTGGTTTTTGCGGCCGCCACCAGTTCCTGCAAGCTTTTATAGGGGGAATTGGCCGGCACGGCCAAGGCGTAATCGGTATTGGCAAAAACCGCAATGTGGGTGAAGTCCTTCACGGCGTCATAGCCCACGTTTTTGATCACCCAGGGGTTGATGCCATGGGTCGAACTGGTGGCCAAAATGAGGGTATAACCGTCGGGTGCAGCTTTTTGAACCTCACGGGTGCCGATCGAGCCGCCTGCGCCGGGCCGGTTCTCAATCACCACCGGTTGTTTGAAGGTTTCAGTCATTTTTTGGCCCAGCATGCGGGCCAGGGTGTCTGAACCGCCGCCGGGCCCAAAGGCAACCACGATTTTGATGGGTTTGGTGGGGTAGTCCTGGGCCTTGGCGGCGGGCGGCATCATCAAAACCAAGCTGCTGAAAAGCATGGCGAAGGTACTGAAACCAAGTGTGCAAGGGGTTTTTGGCATGGGGTCTTTCAGGTAGAAAAGTTCCAAGGGTTTGGCTGGATTCAGGTCGCCGCGCGGACAGGGGCATTATCAGCAAAACCAAAATAGCGTTTGCCGGCTGTCTGGTTTTCATAGATCGAGCCCTGGTTTTTAGCGGGCGGCAAGGGCATGCGCACCGGCGCTTCGCGAAATCGCGGCTGCACAGTTTCTTCTCCGTAGAGCAAGCGGCTTTTGAAGTCGTCGTAGTTGCTTACGCCCAACAGCGGAAAACTGTCGACAGCGGCCACTTCGTAGAGCACCAGGCCGCGCGGTTTGGCCGATGTGTTTTGCGCCGAACCGTGCACGGCCCGCACGTGGTGGAAAGAGCAAGAACCGGCAGGCCCTTCGCAGGCAACAGCTTTGGAGAAATCAAGGCCAGAGGTGTCAGGGTCCATCGCGCCGCAAAAATAGCCATCCGCGCCGTGGTGGTCGTAAGTCGGGCCTGTGTGTGTACCCGGCAAGACGTACATGGCCCCGTTTTCTAGCGTGGTGTCGTCCAGCATCACACCCACCGCAAGGATATCGTCATTGGTATGGGGGTAAAAAGCCCAGTCCTGGTGCCATTCCACGGGTGAGCCAAAACCGGGTGCTTTCAGATTCAGCTTGGAGCCGTACAGCCGGGCGCTGGGGCCCAGCAGGGCGCGCAGGCAATCGGTCAGCGCTTTGGAGCGGGCAAACTCATAAAACACCGGGTGAGCCAGGTGCGGTTTTTTGATGCGCCGCACCCGCGGGTCAGCCGCCGTGTGGCCCGGTTCCAGGTCGTACAAATCGGTGTGGGCTGTGACCTCACGTGAGCCTTCAACCCAGTCGGCCAAGACGGATTTCATGCGCAGGCGGGTAGCTTCGTCCAGCACGCCGGGTACGACGACTGCGCCTTCATCCCGGTATTGCTGGATCTGTTGGGTCGTGATCATCATGGTCCTTTTTAAAATCCGTTTCACCCAAAGGTTGGCGTGTGGGCACTGGCTTAGGTTAGCGCTGATGTGCGCTGTACCCTGTCACCTTAAAGTGTGGCCTGATGTCAAAAAAATTGCAACCAGGCATGCCCGATGAGCGATCTGCACAAGGCCTGGCCGGTTGGCGCGAGGCCTAAGGCACAAGTTGCTGCGCATGGTGGCGCAGGTGGTCTTCGATGAAAGTGCTGATGAAGTAGTAGCCGTGGTCATAGCCCGCGTGGCGGCGCAGCGTGAGGGGTTGGCCTGCTTTGGCGCAAGCTGCCTCGAACAGTTGGGGGTGCAGTTGCTCCGTCAAGAATGCGTCGGACAAGCCTTGGTCCACCAAGATGCCATGGGCAAACAGCGCGTGGTCGCGTTGCGCCATGAGGGCGCTGGCGTCATGGGCCGCCCATGCCTCTGGGTCCTCACCCAAATAGCCGCGAAAGGCTTTGACGCCCCACGGGCATTGGCTGGGCGCGCAGATGGGGGCCAAGGCAGACAGGGAAAGAAAACGATCGGGGTGACGCAGCGCCAGTGTGAGCGCGCCGTGGCCGCCCATGGAGTGCCCCATGATGCCCAGGCGCTGGCCGTCAATGGGCAAGCGGCTGGCCAGCAGGGGAAGCAAGTCTTGTAGCAAGTAGCTTTCCATGCGGTAGTGTTGGGACCAAGGGGCTTGGGTTGCGTCCAGGTAAAAACTCGCAGCCAACCCAAAGTCCCAAGACTGCGCCTCTTGGGCAATGCCTGCACCGCGGGGGCTGGTGTCGGGGGCGATTAAGGCCAAGCCCAGGCTGGCCGCCAAGCGCTGCGCCCCGGCTTTGGTCATGAAGGTTTCGGGTGTGCAAGTGAGCCCCGCCAAATAGATGATGGCGGGCACGCGCAAGCTGGGGTCGCGTGCGGGGTCGGTGGCTTGGGGCGGCAGGTAGACCGAAAAGGCCATGGGCAGACCCGTGGCGACGCTGGCGTGCTGGTAGTTGCGCTGCACGCCCCCAAAGCAAGCCTGTTCGCTGCGCAGCTCCAGGGTGTCCAAAATCTCCGAAGCGTTGGAAGCGTTGGAAGGATTGGGCAGGGTGGTGGTGGGCATGGTCGGGGGTCTTAGAACAACACCACGCCGCGAATCGACTCGCCGCGCTTCATCAGGTCAAAGCCTTTGTTGATGTCTTCCAGCGGCATGGTGTGGGTGATGAGGCTGTCGATGTTGATTTTGCCTTCCATGTACCAGTCCACAATTTTGGGAACATCGGTGCGCCCACGTGCGCCCCCGAAGGCCGAGCCCTCCCACTTGCGTCCGGTGACCAGTTGGAAGGGGCGGGTGCTGATTTCAGCTCCCGCTTCGGCCACGCCGATGATGATGCTGCGGCCCCAACCTTTGTGGGTGCATTCCAAGGCTTGGCGCATGACTTTGGTGTTGCCAATGCACTCAAAACTGTAGTCCGCGCCGCCGTCGGTGAGCTGCACAATGGCGTCGACCAAGTTACCGCCTGCGGCCTCAATGTCTTTGGGGTTTAAGAAATGGGTCATGCCGAATTGGCGTGCCATGGCTTCGCGCGCCGGGTTCAAGTCGACGCCAATGATTTTGTCTGCCCCGACCATTTTGGCGCCTTGAATCACGTTCAAGCCAATGCCACCCAAGCCAAAGACCACCACGTTGGCCCCGGCTTCGACTTTGGCGGTAAAGATGACGGCACCTATGCCTGTGGTGACGCCGCAGCCTATGTAGCAAACTTTGTCAAACGGTGCATCTGAGCGGATTTTGGCCAGCGCGATTTCGGGCACCACGGTGAAGTTGCTGAAGGTGCTGGTGCCCATGTAGTGCCAAATCGGCTCGCCGTTGAGGCTGAAACGGCTGGTGGCATCAGGCATCTGCCCTTTGCCTTGGGTGCCGCGAATGAGCTGGCATAAATTGGTTTTGCGTGAGAGACAAAATTTGCATTGACGGCATTCGGGGGTGTACAGCGGTATGACGTGGTCGCCTTTTTTCAACGAGCTCACACCCGGCCCCACATCGACCACAATGCCTGCACCTTCGTGGCCCAAGATGCTGGGGAACAGGCCCTCAGGGTCTGCCCCGGAGAGGGTGTAGTAGTCGGTGTGGCAGATGCCACTGGCTTTGATTTCCACCAGAACCTCGCCCCAACGGGGGCCGTCTAAGTCCACGGTTTCAATGGTCAGGGGTTGGCCCGCTTTCCAGGCAATTGCTGCTTTGGTTTTCATGGTGGATTAAGTAGTCAGTTGAGGTGAGAAAAGACAGTTTGAAAAAAGAGTGCAGTCCAAACAGATGCTTGGCATGAAGCAAAGTAAACCGCCTGCTTGTGGGGGCTGAAACTTGGCATCACGGCACTGGCAACATTAAAGGGGGGCCGTCTGGTGTTGTTTTTCCTGTTATTTCAAGAGGGGCAAAAATCCGCCTTGCTGGCGCAAACTGGCGTGCGCAGGGCTGATCAACAGCTCAATCAGTTGCGCTGCCGCTTCAGGGTGTTCACTGGCCGAGCAGACGGCGGCGGTATAGACCGTGGCCAGTTCAAAAATGTGCGGTAAATCGGCGACCAGGTCCACACCGTTGGTGATCAAAATCTCGGTCACTTGGGTGCAGCCGACCACATGCGGGTCGTCGCAGTCGGCCATGGCTTTCATGGCGGTGGCGCCGTTGGGATAGGGCCGCAATCGTTCCGATACTTCGGCTGCAATGCCCAATTCATGGAGCACTTTCATGAAGTGAATGCCCGCAGTGGCCAATTGCGGATCCGGAAAATAAATGCCGGTCGCTTGTCGCAATGCGTGGCGCAAGTTGTCGGCGGTGTCAACCGCTGGCCAAGGTGTTCCGGCTTTGACGGCCACGCCTGTTTTGACGATCCCCACCTTGCGGTCTGTTCCCGCCCGCACGGGGCCTGACTTCACCAACCCGTCGATCAGGGCTTGCGTGAGAATCAACACGTCGCAGGGTGCGCCGCCTTCCAGTCGCTGCTTCATGGCGCCAACGGCGCCGAAGACCGCGTCCAGCGTCAACCCACTCGAGGTTTCAAAATCCGCTTGGAGTTGGCGCACCAGGCCTTGCGCTGCGCCGCCGCTCATCAAATGCAATGGGGTCATGGTGATCAGTCGAGCTTGATGCCCGCACTCTTGATGACGTTCGACCATTTGGCGATGTCGTCATTCAGGTATTTTTCAAATTGGGTCGGGTTCATCACCAAGGGGGCAGCCCCTTGCTTGCTCCAGGTTTGCTTGACGTCTGCTTGACTGGCGATTTTGGAAATGGCTGCGTTGAGAGTGTCCACAATGGCTTTGGGTGTGCCTTTGGGGGCCATCACACCAAGCCAGATGGTGGCTTCGTAACCGGGCACGCCGGCTTCGTTCACGGTGGGCACATCGGGCAGCACCTCCGAACGCTGCTTGCCGGTGGTGGCGATGGCCTTGACCTTGCCGGCCTTGACCTGTTCGGTCATGGTGGTGACTGCGTCAAACATCATGTCGACCTGGCCGCCGATCACGTCGGTGCGGGCACCCGAGCTGCCTTTGTAGGGAATGTGCACCATCGATACATTGCCCATGCTTTTGAACAGTTCGCCAGCCATGTGGTACGGCGTGCCGGGTCCAGACGAGGCGTAATTGAGTTTGCCCGGCTCGGCTTTGGCGCGCTTGAGCACATCGGCCAGGCTGTTCAGGCCCGCGCCGGGGTTGGCCACCAGCACCAGGTCCGAGTAGTTGATGGGGGCGACGCCCACGAAGTCGCGCATCAAGGCGTAGGGCTTGTTCGGAATCAGCGACTCGTTCACCGTTTGGGTGTTCGACATGAGCAGCAGCGTGTAGCCGTCCGGCGCGGCTTTGGACGCCAGGTCGGTGCCAATCACCGAGCCGGCGCCCGGTTTGTTGTCCACCACAAACGACTGGCCCAAGCTGTCTTGCAGGCGCTGCGCGATGAAGCGGGCGTAGTTATCGGCAGGTCCACCCGTGGCAAATGGCACCACAATTTTGACGGGTCGGGTGGGGTAAGTTTGCGCTTGCGCGCTCAAGTTCAAAGCCAAAAGGCAAGCGGTGAGCGGGAGGATGAAACGACGCTGCATAAATAGATTTCCTTGGTTATTCGACTTTGCCAATCTTGCGCACGACATCGATCATGCGGCGGGCATCGGCTTGCACATACTTTTCAAAATCGGGGCTGTCCAGGTAGACCACGGGGCTGCCTGTGTTTTGTATGACTTCTCGCACTTTCGGGTCTTGCGCCGCCGCTCTGGCAGCCAAGCGCAGTTTCTGTGCAATCGCTTCAGGCGTGCCACTGGGGATGAAAAGCCCCGACCATTGCGCGTACTCGGCATTGAAGCCCAAGTCTTTCAAACTGCTCACTTCCGGCAGCGCGGCCAATCCTGCGATGCCCCAATGCGCCAGGACGCGTATTTTCCCTGCTTTGACGTGTTGGAGCACTGTCGCGGGGCCGGTAGAAACAGCGTCAATTTGGCCGCCCAGCAGGGCCAGAACGGCCGGGCCTGCGCCGGTGAAGGGCACGTGTGTGAGTTTGACGCCAGCCACTTGTGCCAATATTTCCATCGGCACATGCATCGTGCCGTAGTTACCGGAAGAGCCGTAGTTGATCGCGCTGGGGCGTTTGCGCGCATCTTCGATGAATTCTTTGGCTGTTTTCCAGGGTGCATCAGCGCGTACCGCGAGCACCGTGGGGTCGGCGGTGTAGCGCGCAATCGGGCGCAGATCAGCCATGCCATACATCGGGCTGCGGCCGATCAAAGCGTCGGCCTCTGGGATGACAGTGAAGGATGACAAGGCCATCACTACCGTGTACCCATCGGGTTTAGCCCGGGCGGCCACGCCCATGCCAATCCCGCCACCGGCGCCGCCCCGGTTCTCAATCACCACGGGTTGCCCCAACTCACGGGCCATGGATTCAGCCACGGGTCGGGCCACGATATCGGCCAGTCCGCCGGGTGGAAAAGGCACGATCATGGTGATGGCGTGTGAAGGGTAAACCGGTGTTTGCGCCAGGGCTGGACGGGCCAAGCCGAGCAGCGCGCCACCCAGGCTCAAGCCTGCGCATACGGCGGCAGTCAGCTGGCTCCAATGGTTTTTTTGCATCTGAGTCTCCATGAAAATGCGGACCGCATGGCCCCTGTCAATGCTGCTTCAAGCAGCCCATCACACTCTAACACTGCTTCTTTGTACCTTGTCATTCAGGTTTTCGCTCTGGCGGCACAATATGGATTTTCTGTCTTCATATTTTGGAACTGCCATGCGCATTGCTGCTTTCTTTTACCAAGGCCAACCCCACGCAGGGCTGGTGTCTGATGATTTGCAAACTGTCCGTCCACTGGACATGTCATTGGCCGACCGTGAATTGGGTGCCTTGAGCTTGGTGGTTCTGCTCTCGCGCGGCGAGGCGTTGCCTGCGCAAGGGGCGGCGGTGCCTTTGAGCGAAGTGCAATTGCGCGCGCCTTTGCCGCGCCCGCGGCGCAATATCTTTTGCGTCGGCAAAAACTACCATGCTCACGCCAAAGAATTTGCGCGCAGCGGCTTTGACAGCAGTGCCCAAGCCGGTGGCGAAATTCCGGCCGAGCCGATCATTTTCAGCAAGGTGCCCGAATGCGTGATTGCCACCGGTGAGGCGATTGAAATGCCCAAGGTGTCGACCACTATCGACTATGAAGCCGAACTGGCGGTAGTGATTGGCAAAGGCGGCAAAGGCATCAGCAAAGCCGAGGCCATGCAGCATGTCTGGGGCTACACCATCGTCAACGACGTGACCGCCCGAGATTGGCAAAACCGCCACATGCAGTGGCACATGGGCAAATCTTTTGACACGTTTTGCCCCATGGGCCCTTGGTTGGTCAGTGCCGATGAGCTGGACGGCACACGCACACGGGTGCGCTGCTGGGTGAACGGCGAAGAACGACAAAATGCTTCAACCGAAGATTTGATTTTTGACATTCCGACCTTGATCGAAACCTTGAGCGCCGGCATCACGCTGTACCCGGGCGATGTCATCGCCACGGGTACCCCGGTGGGTGTGGGTATTGGCTTCAAGCCGCCCAAGTACCTGACTGCGGGCGACGTGGTTCGGGTGGAAATTGACGGGATTGGGGTGTTGGAAAACCCGGTGACCTAAACAGCCGTGAATCCAATGCCGCATAGCGGGCACCATTTTCAAAAACCATGGGTTCTAGGGATTTTTTTCAAATCACTTTTTCTACTGAGGTCGGCAGGGAGGCCAAAGAGCCTTCGCTGGAGAAGATGATTCTGCGCTGTGCACTGGCAATGGTTTCTGGTCGGTGGGCGATCACAATTCGCATCAACCGCATCTCTGAGAGCACGGCATTAACGGCTTTCTCGTTTTCAATGTCCAAATGGCTGGTGGCTTCGTCTAAAGCCAATATGGCAGGCTGCTTGTAAAGGGCCCTGGCCAATAAGAGTCGCTGCTTTTGCCCGCCGCTCAAGCCTGAGCCCAGCTCACCCACCAGCGTCTGGTAGCCCATGGGCATGCGCACAATGTCGTTGTGCAATTGTGCCAACTGACCACACGCCTCGATGCGCTGCTGATCAGGCGCCATGTCAAAGAACGCAATGTTGTCTGCAATGCTGCCAGTGAGCAGCACGTCTTCTTGCATCACCGTGCCCACCTTGCGCCTGACATTCGTCATACCAAGTTGGCGAACAGGCACACCGCCATACAAGACGTCACCCTCAGAGGGTTGCAGTAATCCCAACATGACCTTGAGCAAGGTGGTTTTGCCACATCCGCTGGAGCCGGTGATGGCGACGTTCTCGCCCGCTTCGATCTTGAGATTCACGCCTTTAAGAATCCATGGCTCACCTTCCCCATAACGAAAACTGACATTCCTCAACGCCAAGCTTGGCGATAAGTGGGCGAGATCATGCTCAGGCAAATCACCTTGCGGTGTATCCTGCTCCGGTGGCGTCAAAGCAATGTCGGCCAAGCGTTCATTGTGTAAATCAAGCATTTTGAGGCCTATGCCATGATTGATCAGTGCGCTGATGCGCCCGGAGAATTGACTTTTGTAGCTGATGAAGGCCATCAGCATACCCACGGTGAAAACCGCCGTACCACTGCCGGGGCCCTGTGAGGCCAGAATCGCCTTGGCCCCTAGCCAGAAGACCAGAAGGTTTTCCAGTCCAAAGATGAAGGTGTTGACGACTGTGAAGCCGATGTTCATTTTGGCCGTGCGGATGTCGCGGTTCATCACCTCCACGATCAGACTCTGCCAGCGAGCGCGGCGCTCTTGTTCTCGGCCAAACAGTTTGAGTGGGGTCATGGCCCGCAAGGTTTCGATGAAATGGCTGTGCTCTTGCCCGGCCAAGACCAAACGTTCAGCCGCTGCATTGCGAAACGGCACAAAACTGACCCAACGCACCAGGCCATAGAGCACTGCAGCAGCCACCACCACACCCGACAGGGTAGGCGAGTACAGAAACATCATCACCAGCGCGGCCAGGGTCATGACCCCGTCCAGCAGGGCCTCGATCATCACGTTGGTGAGCGTACGTTGAATGTTGTGTACAGCCCCAAAGCGCGAAGAAATGTCACCCAAGTGGCGTTGCTCGAACCAGCTCACAGGCAAACGCACCAGATGGGCAAACACATTACCCAGCCACTGCAGGCTGAGCGTTTGGCCCAACACCATGACCAGCCAGCTGCGGGCCAGAGACAAGGCCGTCTGAATGACCAACACCAAGGCAAAGCCCCAGACCAAAACCGTGAGCAACTCCTGATCGCCCGAGGTGAGCACATCGTCCACCACCATTTGGTTGAACAAGGGGGCCACGATGGCGAACAACTCCAGCACCACCGCAAGGGCGATGATCTGCCAGGCCGAGTGCCCCAAGCCCTGCACCCTTCCAGTCAGCTGTGACAGCCGCAGCCGCGGTGCCTGAACCTGGGGGGTGAAACTGGCCTGCGGTGTCAACTCCAAAGCCACGCCTGTGAATTGGCGCGAGACCTCGGACAAAGACAAGCGCCGCTCGCCGACGGCAGGGTCCAGCACCACCACATGCTTGCGGCCCACCTTGTGCAGGACCACAAAATGGTTCAAGTCCCAATGCAGGATGCAAGGCAGGGTCAATTGACCCAACTCATCCAAATCCAGGCGCAAGGGACGGGCACTGAAGCCCAGCGCGCAGCTGTACGAAATCAGCTGCTTGAGGTTGGCACCTTTGAGGGACTGGGGGAAGCGTTGGCGCAGATCGGTCAGACTCAGAGACTGGCCATGGGCTGAGGCCACCATAGCAATGCAGGCCAGGCCGCATTCGGCGACTTGGGATTGGAGGATGAGTTTCAAGCCACATCCTCCGGCAAGCCATTGGCCTTGACTTGACCTTGGATGAATGCATCCAGCCCGTAGTGGCCCAATTGTCCTGTGCGCTGCATGTCCTCCACGGCTTTTTGAATGGCATGCCGCAAGTTTTCTCTGAACAGCTTGGGCCTGGGCCGTGTTGCGGCGTATTTCGCATTCCTGGCCAACACAGCAGCCATCGTGGGGGCATGCTCGGGTGCCTTGCCTTCCAACAGACTGCGCGTCAATTGTTCACGTAATCCCTGTGTCACAGAGTCCAACTCACCCGTCCAAAAATCAGACAATTTCCAAGCCAAGCGCGGTTGGGGTATGGCTTCAAAAGTGTTGAAGTACGCTGTCCAGCAGTCAACAATAGGCAAAGGCATAAAGGTGGCCATATTTATCAACGCAAAAATACTATGATCCATTGGTAATTTTTTGCCAATGGGAAATCAGCATTTTTTCAAAATTTGCTATTTATCCAAAGTCTGCATCATTTTTATATTTGGTTGCGATTAGATCTAATGCCTATGACAGCAGTATGATGTATGAAACCGTAGATTTTACATCTTATGAATAGATTTAATTAATTATATATTTGTCTGTGTTGAAATAAAATTGAATTCAATGAAGATCATTTAATTAATTAAGTGATAAATTAATATTTTACTTATTTAATACGTTTAGCGGTATTTAGACACCATTTTGCACCGCATTTATTTTTGATAAATCCTAGTCTGTATGTTTTTTCATCTGGCACTTCAGAAGGGCCCAGTGATAATGGTTGATGCTTAAAAATAACATCTACCTCTAATTGATCGTCCGATATAATATTCCAATTATATATTTTTTTATCAAGTCGAGTGGATGCAGGTTCAATATCAATTTCTCGCCTACCTTGCTCCGTTGTGAGTTTCAAAAAAGACGGATGCATCCTGGTATTATCTAAAATAATTCGTCCGTCTGGCAAAATATTCCCAGGTCCAAAAATTCTGATTAATTGAAGAGTATCATTGATGGCCTCTTTGACTATCGTCAATTCCGATTCATTTTTTATGCCACTCAATTCAACACGTGATTTGCTTTTTTTGTAAGGGTCACTTTTTAAAAAACCTCTATCAGGCTGGTAGGCAAGTGGTAATGAATCCGCGGCCGATATTTGCAAGCTAAGACCAGTAAGTGCAAAAAGCATAATTGCTAATTCATTTTTTAATTTCTTCATGATTTCAACATCTTTCAAAAACTGAATCCAGAGAAAGGAAAACTTCCGCCACTATCGGAGCCGGAACTAGAAAATTAATTACCACCTTCATAGAAAAATCCTCCAAATATGGTCACTCCGGTGTAGTAGGTATAGGATGAAGCTCTACACAGTAAATCGTTGTTGTATTCTGTTTTGCAAATCGTTAACATGTCATTTAAGAATATGCTATCAGCTTGTGATTTTGTATTTATACCGCTTGAATAGTTGAAATCGTGATTATCGCAGGCAGGCTTAAAATTATAACCAAATGGTTCATTTGGAACGCCGGTACAGCCATTGGGTATGGCCCATCCTCCTCCTCCTCCTCCTCCGTCACCTTCGTAAGAGTACATGAAATCATCCCCACCACCTCCACCACCTGATGTCGCTGCAAGCCCACCAGAAATGAACCCAAGCTGAGTATTTTCTAAGACTCTCATTTACTTCTCCCTTTTTGCGATTGACGCATTTTCTGTTCTGTCAGCCACACCCCATGCATGGCCATACCAATCACAGAATCTTCACTTTTTGCCGAGCTGCCAGCACTGGCTCAAAAATCCATTCCCACACCGCCCGCTTGTCTTGAATAACATCTGCATCTAAAGTCATGCCTGTTTTCAGGGGCAGGCTTTCGCCATAAGCGGTGATGTATTGATCTTTCAGCTTGACCTGTATTCGGTACAACGGTTCTTGTGTTTGGGCTGCTGCCAGAAGGGCCGTGCCTTGTCCATTGGGCAAATCCTGTGGCGCAGTAGGTGTGGCGCTGATGCTTTGCACTTGCCCCTGGGCCAACCCAAATTTTTGATAGGGGTATGCGCCATACCGCATCCATACGGCCTGACCGGGTTTGATAAAACCTGCTGTTCTGCTCGGTGCGTACAAGTTGGCTTGGAGTTCGGTGCTGGT
>CAMDKK010000070.1 GCA_945901045.1 Limnohabitans sp. Rim8 | reverse complement strand
ATGAAGGCCACGAAGTCTTTGGCACGGGCCTTGTTTTTGGATTCCTTGAAGATCACGCCCGTTTTAATGGCAGCACGGTAGGTCATCTTCGAGCCATCAGGCTTGTTAGGGAAACCTGCAGTTTTGATCAGCTCGGTGTAGTTCTTCTTGGCGGTGGCCCGTTGCGCATCCGTCAGTGCCGCATTGTTCATGTCATCCAACCACTTTGCAGCGATAGAAATCGTGGCGTTGTGGGTCATGATCGTGGTGCGGTTATGGAATGCGACGTTGTTGTCGGGGTCTTTCCAGCTGGTCGACGAGGGTGGCGAGCAACCCTTGGTGTACAAAGCTGTGTAATCGGTCATGGCCTGGATCATGCCCTTGCGAACGTCCGGGTCATCGACGAGCAACTTGCCTGAGTCGTTAACCAACTTGATGTTGTAAGCGTCCATGAAGGTCAGGAACGAAAAGAAGGAATCGGTTGAATCCACGCCCATAGGATTGCCGATACCGAAAACACGGTTACCCGTTTTTTGGCGCGATGCAGGTTGAACCTTGTCACACCAGAAGTTCCAATAATCTTTCCATCCGGTAGGGATGTCAGACTCTTTGAAACCCGCTTCAGCCAGCATGTCTCCCCAATACTGGATGTGCATAGTCTGCTGCTTGATTGGAAAAGCGTAGTAAGCACGCTTGTTTTCTTTGTTGTTCAACAAGAATGTGGTTTCAATCGTGTTGGGCGCAAAGCGGTTACGAGCCGGATCAATGATGCTGGTAATGTCTTCCAGCTTACCGTCATAAGCCCAGGAGGCCGTGGTCTGAAAATCGTAGGTGTCTGAGTAAGCTACATCAGGAGGACCGCCTGCATCCAAGGCCGCAACGGTCTTTGGAATCATGTCTTGAATCGGATACTGAGACAGCTCGATCTTGACATTTTTGTTTTTGGCTTCATATTTTTTGATGGCTGCATACAAAGCAGCATCTTCAGCCGGGTAAAAACCTTTGACCCACCAGACGGTGAGTTTCTCTTGCGCGGAAGCTTGCGCTCCGAGCAAAAGACCGGCAGCCGTTAGGGCCACGCAAAGTACGGACTTCATTTTCATGGTTGGTCTCCTCGTTAAAAAATAGAAGTGGTGGTGAAAAAATGTATTTAAGCTGCTTTGAGCTGAGAAGCTGGCTGGGTGATTTTGGGCAATCGTTTGCGGGGACCCAGCACCAATTGGATATCGTCCCTGGCACCGTCAATCAATTTTAAAATAGCTTGTTCTGCACGTTGTGGATCTTGCGCTACAACCGCATCCAGCACCTCACGGTGTAAGTGTAATGACGATTGGGGTCCGTCTTTTAAACTGGTCGAAATTTCAAAGCTGGTGCGCAGCAAGGCCCCCAGAGCTTTGCTCATTTGAACCAACATGCGGTTGTGCGAGGCTCGCAACAAACCTTGGTGAAATCGCAAATCGAAGGTGACATAGTCGCCCCCCTCTTCAACCGCTTTTTTCATGCCAGCAAATGCCGCCTCAATCTCGGTGATATCTTGCTGCGTTGCGCGTTCGGCCGCCATGCGCACTGCGGCGGGCTCGACCACGCGCCGCAAATCCTGCAGATCTTTCAAAAAATCGTAAGTCAAGCCGTTTTGCGACTGCCAACTGATGACGTCTGGATCGAACCAGTTCCACTGATCTTCAGGCAAAACCCGGGTCCCCAGCTTGGGGCCCGTGATGAGCAAGCCTTTGGCCACCAAGGACTTGACGGCTTCGCGCACGACGGTTCTGCTCACCCCCAACTGCTCGCATAAAAGCGGCTCTGGCGGCAGGCTGGTACCTACGGCATAAGCGCCTGAGATGATGGCATTACCCAACAAATCGACGGTTCTGCCATGCACATTCTTAATTAAGTAAAGAGGCTTCATTTACTATTTATCATATGATGATTGAAGGCCAGTCGCGATCAGGAAAACCCTAGGTTCCAAATGACATTCAAGCCCGACATTCAGGCACCGGCGTCAATAGCGGCGTGCCAGCCAAATGCGCCTGCAGGTTGGCCAGGCACAAATCAGACATGGCTTTGCGGGTTTCCGTTGTGCCACTTGCCATGTGCGGGGTGAGCACCACATTGGGCAGTGCGCGCAAGGCTTCATGAACCCGAGGCTCGTCGACATACACATCCAAAGCTGCACCCGCGATGGTTTTATTTTGCAAGGCTTCAATCAAGGCGGCTTCTTCCACCACCGAGCCACGGGCCACATTGATCAAATAACCCTGCGGCCCCAAAGCCTTCAGCACTTGGGCGTTGATCAGATTGCGCGTTCCAGCGCCGCCCGGTGTGATTACCACCAGAAAATCAACTTTCTCGGCCAGTTGAACCACATCGGCCACATAGGCATAAGGAATGCCTTCTCTGGCACTGCGTGCGGTGTAGCTGATGTCCATGTCAAAAGCGGCCGCGCGCTTGGCAATGGCCTGGCCAATACGCCCGATACCGACAATGCCCAATTTGGCACCGGTGACTTTGCGTGTCAGCGGAAAACCGCCATCCACCCAACGATTGGCCCGCACAAACTGATCGGACTGAGGCACTTGACGCCCAATGGACAACATCAAGGCGATGGCCAAGTCAGCCACATCGTCGTTCAACACCTCAGGGGTATGGGTCACCTGAACGCCACGCGCCTTGGCTGCCAGCACATCCACGCCGTCATACCCTACACCGCAAATCGAAATCATTTCCAGCGCCGGCAACTGGTCCATTAAGTCCTTGTCAATTTTGGCTTCGCCGCCACCGACAATGGCCCGGATACTTGACATCACTTCGGGTGAGGGCATTTTTTCACGGGGATGCACCACGAAATTGGCATCCAAACTCGCCATCAAAAAGGGCGGGACTCGAGAAGACAAAAAAATTTCAGTCTGACGCATGAATCAACCTTTGTGCTGGATGTCAATGTGAATTTAGGGGTTTGCACGGGTGTCAAATGGGTTTACATTTGATAAGCAATTTCTTATCATCATACGTTAGTTTTTTTTTTAAAATCTCCTAGTTTTCCCTCATACATCCAGGTACCCCATGACACAAGCACCTCGTAAAAAACCCGAAGATTTACGCAGCCAGCAATGGTTTGGCCGACAAGACCGCGACGGTTTTTCCTACCGCAGCTGGATGAAGGGCAAGGGCCTGCCGCACGACCAGTTCGACGGTCGGCCCGTGATCGGCATTTGCAACACCTTCAGCGAACTGACGCCTTGCAACTCGCACTTTCGCACTTTGGCCGAGCAGGTGAAAATTGGGGTTTACGAGGCAGGCGGATTCCCTCTTGAATTTCCAGTCATGTCGCTGGGCGAGACCTTGTTGCGCCCGACAGCGATGCTCTACCGCAACCTGGCCAGCATGGACGTAGAGGAATCCATCCGTGGCAACCCGATCGACGGTGTGGTGCTGCTGATGGGCTGCGACAAGACCACGCCCAGCTTGCTGATGGGTGCATCCAGCGTGGGTCTGCCCACCATTGGCGTGTCGGGCGGCCCGATGCTGAACGGCAAATGGCGCGGCCAAGAACTCGGCTCCGGCACCGGCGTGTGGAGCATGAGCGAACAAGTGCGCGCAGGCACACTCAAGCTGCAGGACTTCTTTGAAGCCGAAAGCTGCATGCACCGCAGCCACGGCCACTGCATGACCATGGGCACCGCCAGCACCATGGCCAGCATGGTAGAAGCGTTGGGCATTGGCCTGCCCGGCAACGCGGCCTACCCCGCCGTGGATGGCCGTCGCAATGTGTTGGCCCGCAATGCCGGTCGCCGCATTGTGGAGATGGTTCACACCGACCAGACCATCAGCCAAGTGCTGACCCGAGAAGCCTTTGAAAACGCTATCCGCACCCTCGCGGCGATCGGGGGCTCCACCAACGCGGTCATTCACTTGATTGCCATTGCCGGTCGTTTGGGGTTGAAGCTCACCATCGACGACTTTGAGCGCTTGGGCAGCGAGCTGCCCTGCCTGCTGAACCTGCAACCCTCTGGCGAGCATCTGATGGAAGACTTCTGTTACGCCGGTGGTTTGCCGGTGGTGATGAAAGAAATCGAACACCTGCTGCACAAAGACATCGTCACCGTCAGCGGCCACACCGTTGCCGAGAACATTGCCGACGCAGTCAACTACGATCCGCGCGTCATCAAAACCTTCGATGCGCCTTTCAAAGAAAAAGCCGGTATCGCCATCTTGCGCGGCAATTTGGCACCGCGCGGCGCCGTGATCAAGCCGAGTGCGGCCACACCCGCTTTGATGACCCATACGGGCCGCGCCGTGGTATTCGAAAACAGCACCGATTTTCATGCCCGCATTGACGATGAAAACCTCGACGTGGACGAAAACTGCATCCTGGTGCTCAAGAACTGCGGCCCCAAAGGCTACCCTGGCATGGCCGAGGTGGGCAATATGCCACTGCCGCCCAAGGTGCTGCGCAAAGGCATCACCGACATGGTGCGCATCAGCGACGCCCGCATGAGCGGCACGGCCTATGGCACCGTGGTCTTGCACACCACCCCTGAAGCGGCCGATGGCGGCCCCTTGGCCGTGGTGCAGAACGGCGACATGATTGAGCTCAACGTGCCTCAGCGCAAACTTCAGTTACACATCAGCGACGAAGAACTGGCCAAACGATTGGCACAATGGAAAAAGCCAGAAGCGCCTATGCAGTCCGGCTACTGGAAGCTGTATGTGGACACCGTGTTGCAAGCCGACCAAGGGGCTGACCTGGACTTTTTGGTGGGTCAACGCGGCTCGGCTGTGCCCAAAGACAACCACTGAAACGGCAGAACACCATGAAAATTCTCATCACCGGCGGTGCCGGTTTCTTGGGCGCCAGACTGGCCCGTACCCTTTTGCAAAAAGGTGAACTCTGCGGCCAAGCCATCACCAGCCTGACGATTGCCGACCTGTTTCCTGCGCCTGCCGATTTGCTGGCCGATCCCCGCGTGCAAAGCCATGCCGGACCGATGCTGGAACAGCAAGCCTTGTTTGCCAGCGGGTTTGATGGGGTCTTCCATCTGGCCTCGGCCGTGTCTGGAGAATGCGAGCAAGACTTTGAGTTAGGTCTGCGCTCCAACCTCGACAGCACCCGCGCCTTGCTTGAAGGATTGCGCCAAGCAGGCAATGCGCCCCGCATGGTGTTTGCCAGCTCAGTGGCCGTGTATGGGCCCGACGATGCCAACCCGCTGCCTGACTTGGTCACAGACAGCACCCTGCCCTCGCCGCAGACGTCCTACGGTACCCACAAACTGATGCTGGAATATTTGCTGGCCGACTACACACGCAAAGGCTATATCGACGGGCGTGCCGCCCGATTGATGACCGTCACCGTGCGCCCGGGCAAACCCAATGGTGCTGCGTCTTCATTTTTCAGCGGCATCATCCGTGAACCTTTGGCTGGCATGGAAAGCATCTGCCCCGTGGACGCCAGCGTCTCGCATCCGGTGTCCTCGCCAGGCAATACGGTCAAAGGGTTGATCACGGTATTTGAAGCCAGCCGTGAAGCCATGGGCGGTCGTTTGGCGCTGAATCTGCCCGGTCTGAATGTCAAAGTCAGCGACATGCTCAAAGCACTTGAAGAAGTGGGCGGCACAGCGGTTCGCCAGCGTGTGCGTTTTGAGCGTAACGAACAAGTGGCCACCATTGTGAGTAACTGGTCGCGCGGCTCTACCGCCGAACGTGCGCATGCCCTGGGCTTGCGACCGGATGCCTCCTTCAACGCCATCATTGAGCAGTACATTGAAGATTGCAAGACACGGCCAGGCTATCCAGCCGATGCCTTGAAAGGCTTGACCTGAACAGGCAGGCGACCGTGCCGTGGGCATTGGACAGCGACTCAAAAAATGCATCCCGTCAAAACACGCGACATTGCCGCTTTGGGCGAAGCCATGTTGGAATTCAACCAGACCCAGGCAGAGCCACCTTTGTATTTACAAGGTTTTGGCGGCGACACCAGCAATGCAGCCATCGCAGCGGCGAGGGCTGGTGCACGCGTGGCCTACCTGAGCCGGCTTGGAACCGATCGCTGGGGCGATCGGTTGCTGGACTTGTGGCAACGCGAGAACGTGGACACCACCTCGATCCTGCGCGATGCGCAGGCCGCCACGGGCATCTACTTTGTGAGCCACGATGCACAGGGCCATCATTTCAGCTATGCCCGTGCCGGATCGGCGGCCAGCCGCATGCAAGCCAGCGACCTGACACAGCATTGGAGCGAAGCAGTTGCACACAGCCACTGGCTGCACTTGTCGGGCATTTCATTGGCCATTTCCGCTTCCGCTTGTGACACTGCTTTTACCGCCATGCAACATGCCCGCAGCGTGGGAACACGCGTGGCTTTTGACTCCAATTTACGCCTGTCTTTGTGGCCCCTGGCCCGAGCGCAAGCCTGTATCAGCCACGCCGTGAGCCTGTGTGATCTTTTTCTACCCAGCCTGGAAGACATGACCGCCCTCACCGGACTGTCGCAAGCCCAAGACATCATTGCATGGAGCCACGCGCAAGGCGCTGCGCAAGTGGTGCTTAAATTGGGGGCAGACGGTGCCATGGCCAGCGATGGCTTCAAGGTGCATGGGGTGCCAGGCCATTCGGTTCAGTGCGTGGACGCCACTGGCGCGGGCGACTGCTTTGCTGGTAATTTGCTGACCCGACTGGCCGCCGGCGACGACCTGAGCGTCGCCACCACCTATGCCAACGCCGCTGCCGCCCTTTCTGTTCAGGGCTACGGGGCTGTAGCGCCCCTGCCAACTCGCGAAGCCGTTTTACAACTTTTAGCCCATCCAAGCAAAGCCATTACCCCATGAGACTTTTAATTGCTATCGATTGGGGCACGTCTTCATTGCGGGGCGCCCAGCTGGACGCCGCAGGCCAAGTGATGGCCTCGCGTGAATTTCCACGCGGCATCATGAGTGTGCAGCCAGGCCAGTTTGAAGCCGTGTTCAACGAACTCTTTGGCGACTGGATGGAAAACCCCGATGCCCTGTGCCTGATCTCCGGCATGGCTGGCAGCCGCCAGGGTTGGCAAGAAGCGCCCTATTGTCCGTGCCCTGCGGGCTTTGCAGAACTGAGCCAGCATTTGCTGTGGCTGCAAGCCGGGCGCATCGCCCTGGTGCCAGGCCTGAGCTGCCTGAACGCCGGCCCTTTGAACATTCCCGATGTGATGCGCGGCGAAGAAGTGCAAATTTTTGGCGCTTTGCATCTGGCCCAACGTGATTCAGCCACCTTGGTGCTGCCCGGCACGCACAGCAAATGGGCAGAAGTTCAAAACGGTCGTGTGATCGGCTTCAAGACCTACATGACGGGCGAGATTTACGCCTTGCTGACCCAACATTCGATCTTGGGCAAGACCCTGGATGTCGCCGGTGCTTTCGATACCGACGCCTTTTTGCAAGGCGTTGACCAAAGCCAGGAAAGCGGTAGCGTGCTGCGCCACCTGTTTGGCGTGCGCACCTTGGGCTTGTTCAACCGCATGCCTGCCACGGCCATGACCAGTTACCTCTCAGGCTTACTGATTGGCGAAGAGTTACGCAGCCAAACTGAAGCGGCCCGAATTGGACCGGTGATCCTGATTGGCAACGCGACCTTGACGATGCGTTACACCCTGGCCATGCAGCACCTGAATATCGACAGCCAATGCCATGGGGCACAGGCCACTTGGGCCGGGCTCTTTGCCCTTGCCGCCACCTTGAACGAGACGCCATGACCGACCTGAACCCTTCAGAGACATTGGCCCAAGCCCTGCATCAGTTGCCGCTGATCGCCATCTTGCGCGGACTCACCCCAACCGAAGCCCCTGCAACAGGTCAAGCCCTTGTGGACAGTGGTTTTGCCATCATCGAGGTGCCGCTCAATTCACCAGCACCTTTGCAGAGCATCAAGGCATTGACTGCACTTTTTCCGCAAACGCTGATCGGTGCGGGAACGGTACTCCATGCCCAGCAAGTCATGGATGTCCATGCCGCTGGCGGACGCCTTGTTGTATCGCCCAACTTCAACCCTGCAGTGCTTGCCAAAGCCTTGGCATTGGGCATGGTGGTGCTGCCCGGTGTCGCCTCACCCAGCGAAGCCTTTGCGGCGCTGGAGGCGGGTGCCCATGGGCTGAAATTGTTTCCCGCAGAAATGATCTCGCCCAGCGTCGTCAAAGCCCTGCGAGCTGTGTTGCCTCCAGCAACCGCCTTGATGCCGGTAGGCGGCATCACCCCCCACACCATGTCGGCTTACCGCAGCGCTGGGGCCACAGGCTTTGGATTGGGTTCGGCCCTGTATGCGCCAGGGCGAAGCGCGCACGATGTGCGCTTGAAAGCGATGGAATTTGTCCAAGCATTTCGTGCATAGACATTGACCGGTAGCAGCCGAACCCTAACGGACGGGCGTTCATCAGACTTCATAAAACGGGTCATTTCAACTGGCTGCAGATAAACTGAATTTGTTGCGTCATGGCGCTTTGGGTGTGCGCATCAGCCAGACGAAAGAAGGCATGGGGTGCGCCCGGGTAGACATCGAGTTGCCCGGTATTTCCTGCCGCCAACCACCGCGCGTGCATGAACAGGCTGTCGTCGAGAAGTGCGTCCCGGGTTCCAATGGTAAAAAGCGCCGGGCATAAGTTCTGAAGATCGCCATAAAGTGGCGAAATATCGGGGTCACGCAGGTCGTGTTCTCCCGGCAAAAATGCATCTCGAAATTGAACCATGTCGATGGTGCGCAAAAAGAGCCGCTCGTCACCAAAGGCGCGCGCACTGGGTGTCAATGTCATGTCGAACAGGCCAAAATTGAAGTTGGCACCCGAAAAAGGGCAAAAACCCAGACGCTGACGCAGGCGCAAAAGGGTGACTGCACTCAGGTGAGCTCCGGCCGATTCGCCGCCAATGATCAGCTGATCGGAGCCATAAAGGGCAGCGCAGTGGTCCAGCAGCCATAAGGCTGCTGTTTCGCAGTCGTCAGGGGCTGCGGGATAACGATGTTCGGGTGCGAGCCGGTAATGCACACTGAGCACGGCCACTTGGGCATGGTCAGCCAGTGTCAACAGCATGCTGTCTTGCATGTCGGCGCCGCCAATGACCCAACCACCACCGTGCAGGTGCAGGTAAACGCCGCGTGGTTTGCCGGTTGAGGGTAGAAATTCGCGCAAGCGCAAGGGACCTGCTTCGGATTCAATGGTTCGTGTGGTGGCGCGTTCGCTGAACACCACGGGCGGAAAAACACCTGCCCCCTCACGTTGGTTCTTGCGAAAAGCGGCTGGCCCAATGACCCACCACTCTGGCAATACAGCCATGGCTTTTGCGATTTGCGCGTTGCGCTGGTGAATTTCAGGCGTAATGCTGGAAGGGTGCAGCAAGGCTGGGTCAGGGTAGATCGTCATGGCAGGTAAGAGGTGCGGTTTGATGCAATTCGGCGGACATCCTCTCGGATGTGCCGCCATGGCATGTAGAACCTTAGCTCAATTGCAAATTGGCCGACTTCACTGCGTCGCCCAACCATTGCAAGTCTTTTTCGATAATGGCTTTGAATGAGGCGCTGCCTGCAAATTTTGCATTCAGTCCCAGCGGCACATACTTTTGCACCAATGCAGGGTTGTTGACGGCCACGCTCATGGCTTTTTCCAGCGTTTCGATGACCGATGCTGGCGTGCCCGCAGGCGCTGCCAGACCCCCCCAATAATTCACCGTGGGAATATCCAGACCCTGCTCTTTGGCTGTGGGCAAATCAGGCAAGAATCCACTGCGTTGTTCCGACAGGGCAATCACCGGTTTGAATTTGTCTTTGAACTGGATGATCAATGGCGCTGCCAATGGCATGGCATGGATCTCACCTTGGGCCAGGGCGAGTGCACCATCCGGGCCGCCTTTGAATGGAATGTTGTTCCCTGTGATGCCAACACGTTGCATGATGCTGACCATGCTCAAGTGCTCCATTGAGCCCGGGCCCGACGAGCCGTAGTTGAGTTTGCCAGGGTTGGCTTTTCCCCATGCAATCATTTCTTGTGTGGTCTTGAACGGCGCGTTGTTGGCAATGCAAAGCATGCTGTCTGTAGAGCCCATGTAGCCCACCGGAATGAGTTGCTTGAGCATGTCAAAGCGTTTGAGCGAAGCCTGCACAGCGCACATGGTTGCATTGAGGTGAATCAGGGTGTAGCCATCTGCGGGTGCGCTGGTGATGGCCTGTATACCGATTTGATAAACCCCACCGGGTCGGTTTTCCACCACGAGGCTTTGTCCCAGAGGCTGCTGCAGGAACTCTGTCAGGATGCGGACCGATACATCTGCTGCACCACTGGCAGGAAGGGGCACGATGATGCGAACAGGCTTGTTGGGGAAAGCGGCTTGCGCGGCGACTATCAGCGGCATCGGCAACAAGCTGGCTCCCAGCGCTTGCAGGGTCTGTCGGCGTGTCAGTGCATGGGTCATAGTGAGTCTCCTGGTTGTGGTGGTGAAAATCTTGGCAGATCGGTGCAATGTTCAGTTGAAAATTAAAGACCTGTCATCGAGCGCGGCCGCTGGAAGAGTGTCCTTTTCTATCCGGTAGTCTTGCAGGTGCAGCCAAGGTGCACGATCGCCTTGGCGTGGTAACTGATGCATGCTGCGCGCCAGATAACCGGGGTTGAAGTTGTCTGGCCGCACCCACGGGCTGAGAGCCATGCCCTGGTCTTCGGGGCGCAGTTGAGGCACCACACTGCTCAGACCGTGTGTGTCCATGTGCTGCAACAGCTTGCAGACAAAGTCGCCCAACAAGTCGGAGCGCAGCGTCCAGCTGGCGCGGAAATAACCAAACACCCACACCAAATTGGGCAGACCGGTGAACATGGCACCACGCCAAGTGACGCTGCGACCAAAGTCCAGCGGCTGCTCATCTATTTGGAAAGCGATGTCGCCCAGCACGTTGAGGTTAAAACCCGTGGCTGTGACAATCACATCGGCGGGCACAACCTCGCCATTGCTCAGGCGGATACCTTCAGGAAAGAAACGCTCAATCTGGCCGGTCACCACACTGGCTTGGCCGTTACGCACGGCTTTGAAGAGGTCGCCATTGGGCACGAAGGCCAAGCGCTGCTGCCAGGGCCGGTAGCTGGGCTTGAAATGGATGTCGGCCAGGTGGGCGAAGTCGGGGCCGAGTGCCTCCCTGACGCCAGCGAGCAATTCAGCCGCCACAGCATCGGGTTCTTGGACACAGCGCTGCTGTATGTTCGCTTGATCGTGCAGCACCTTGCGACGCACGATTTCGTGGGTCCATTCGTGGGGGATGTCCAGTGCGCGCAAAGTGTCGGCCAGTTCGTTGGCGTTGCGACCCGTGGCAAACCAAGTGGGCGAACGTTGCAGCATGGTGACGTGTTCACAGGTTCCGGCCAGTGACGGGACCAGCGTCGCGGCGGTCGCGCCTGAGCCGATCACCACCACGCGCTGGCCGGTCAGGTCAAGGTCTTGCGGCCATTGCTGCGGGTGCACGATGCGGCCTGCAAAGTCGGCCCTGCCTGGCCACTCAGGGGTGTAGCCCTCAGCGTGACGGTAGTAACCTTGGCACATCCACAAGAAGTTGCAGCGCACTTGGCGGATGACGGGGCTGCCCTCGGCCGGCGTATGCTGGATCTTGACGAACCAGCAGGCCTCGGCAGAAGACCAGCGGGCCGACAGCACACGGTGGCCGTAATGGATTCGCTCGCTCAGATGGTGTTCACTGATGACCTCGTCCATGTAGTTCAGGATCTGATCGGCTGTGGCGATCGGGTCGCCGCGCCAGGGTTTGAAGCGGTAGCCAAAGGTGAACAGGTCGCTG
The DNA here is from genome assembly GCA_945901045.1 of Limnohabitans sp. Rim8. Taxonomy (GTDB): domain Bacteria; phylum Pseudomonadota; class Gammaproteobacteria; order Burkholderiales; family Burkholderiaceae_C; genus Limnohabitans_A. The sequence goes on along the minus strand of CAMDKK010000070.1, from coordinate 8,324 downwards.
TCCGAGCGCGCGCCCGGATAGCTGTGTGTCCGCCATGTGCCACCAAAGCCAGCCTGTGACTCGACCAACGCGAAACGCTTGCCCGGGCACTGCTGCTGCAGGTGGCAGGCGGCACCGACGCCAGAAATACCAGCGCCGATGATCAGCACATCCAATTGAGCGGGCAGCAGGTTCATGTGGGGCGTCTGGCTCATGTGGGGATGCGCACCATCAGTTCGGTAAAGCCCCGAACAAAGGTGGAGCGCACACGCGCTGGCTCGGCCACCACTTCGATGACGGGAAAGCGCTTGTGGATTTCTTCCCACAGGATGCGCAACTGCATTTCGGCCAAACGATTGCCCACGCAGCGGTGAATGCCAAAGCCGAAAGACAGGTGCTGTCGCGCACGGGGACGATCGATGATGAACTGGCGCGCGTTGGGTATGGCGTCCTCGTCACGGTTGCCTGAGAGGTACCACATCACCACCTTGTCACCTTTTTTGATGTGTTTACCGCCCAGTTCTGTGTCTTGCAAGGCGGTGCGACGCATGTGGGCCAGCGGCGTTTGCCAGCGAATGATTTCCGAGACCATGTTGTCCACCAAGGACGGATTGTTGCGCAGCTTGTCCCATTCGACCGGGTTGTTGTGCAAGGCCAACAGGCCCCCCGTCATCGAGTTGCGCGTGGTGTCATTGCCGCCCACGATCAATAACACCAAGTTGCCCATGAACTCCTGGGGTGTCATGTTCCGGGTTTCGGGGTTGTGGGCCATCATGGAAATCAGGTCGGGTCCGGGGCTGGCGTTGACACGTTCATTCCAGAGGCGGGTGAAATAAGCCGCCATCTTGTGCAGTTCAGCCATGCGTTCTTCACGCGTCGGCGCCTTGGGATCCACATCCTTGTTGGCCGTGGCCACGTCTGACCAGTGGGTCAGCAGGTGGCGGTCCTCCAGCGGAAAGTCGAACAGGGTGGCCAGCATCAGCGTGGTCAGTTCTATGGAAACGTGCTGAACCCAGTTGAAATTCTCTCCTCGCGGCAGGCCGTCCAGCACCTTGCAGGTGCGCTCACGGATCAGGGTCTGCAAATTCGCCAGGTTTGCGGGTGCCACGATGGGCTGCACCGCCTTACGCTGCACATCATGAAGTGGCGGGTCCATGGCGATGAACATTTGAAGTGGCGCTTCGCTCGGTGGCGGTTCGGAAATGGTAATGCCGCCTTGGCTCCAGTCAGACGAGAAAATGCCATGGTTCGTGTCCACCTGCATGATGTCCTGAAAACGCGTGACCGACCAATAAGGCCCGAAAAGAGGGCTGTGGCAGTGGTGAACCGGATCGTCACGGCGCAGGCGTTCAAAGTAATGCCCGACAGTGTCGTTTTCAAAGTAATCGGGCGTGGCCGGGTCGATCTGATCGATCGGCATGGCAAAGGCTTCTGCGCGGGCGGCGGCCTGTATTTCAGCGTGTGAGAGTTTCATCTTGTTAACCTTGGGTCTGTGCTCAGCTTCAGTGCTGGCCTTCGGGCATATGGAGTTCGATACCGTCGAGCTCGGCGGTCATGGTGATCTGGCAGGCCAGACGAGAGGATTCGCGGCGCTCGTTGGTGAATTCGAGAATATCGTTCTCATTCTTTTGCATGATGGGCAAGCGCTCTGCCCAAGGCGCAGACACGAACACGTGGCAGGTGGCGCAGGCGCATTGGCCGCCACAATCTCCGTCGATACCCGGCACGGCATTGTCGGTGGCCGCGCGCATCAGGTTTTCGCCAATCTGGGTCTCAATGCTGCGACGCATACCGTCAAAGCTGATGAAATGGACTTGGGACATCTTTTGGGTCTTTCTTGGCAAATTCAGGAAGGGGTTGACTTGCGCATGGCCTCAATCTGCTCGCGTGTCACGCCGAGCGCCTGACTCATGGGGCTTGTAGTGTGGGGATCCCAGCTGTGGCGAGGCCCCATGGTGATGCCCCCGTCCACCGTGATGTGGGTGCCTGTGACAAAGCGCGCTGCGTCACTGGCCAGGTACAGGACGGCCTCGGCAATATCCTCTGGATGGCCGGCGCGGCCAATGGGGTTGGCACTGCTGCTGTGCTCGCGCACACGATCAGCCAGGTCTTGCGAGGCCTGTGCATCCATGCCAAACAAGCCGCCGAAGATGCGCGTGGCGATGAACCCCGGGACCACCGCGTTGATGCGAATATTCAAAGCGGAGAGTTCGGCCGCAGCCACGCGGGTGTAGTGCAGCACACCCGCCTTGGCCACCGAATAGGCCAGCGGGGCATAGCCCGCCTGCAGTGCCGAAATAGAAGAGGTGTTGACGATGGCACCTGCGCCGCGCTTGACCATGTGGGGCACTGCAAAGCTCGCGCCTGCAGCAACAGAGCGCAGCAACAGGTTCTGCGTGTCGTCCCATGCTTGTGCATGGAACCCTTGAACACCTGCCATGGTGCCAATGCGCCCTGCATTGCTGAACAGGATGTCCAGGCCGCCAAAATGCGCGGCGGCACTTTCGATGGCGCTGCCCAGTTCGTCAAGCCGGGTCACATCGCAATGCGCAAAAAACAACTGGTCGGCGTACTGCTTTTGCAGTTGCTGGCCCACCTCGTCTTGTACGTCTGCCGCCACGACCTGAGCGCCTTCGGCGAGAAATAACTCGGTGGTGGCCAAGCCGATGCCCGAGCAGGCGCCGGTGATCACGGCGACTTTGTTGTGGAGTCTTTTCATGGGCTACTCCATCAGTCAAAGACAATCACGTTGCGGGCGATGCCGCCACGCTGAAGTGCAGCAAATCCGTCGTTGATCTGCTCCAGTTTGAGTCGGTTAGACACCAGCTGGTCGAGCTTCATCCGGCCCTGCATGTGAAACTCCACCAAGCGGGGGATGTCGAGGCGAAAGTGGTTGGAACCCATCATGGTGCCCTGAATGCGACGCTCGCGCAGAAAGTCAAAGCCGTGCAACTCGATTTTGGTGCCCAAGGGAATCATGCCCACAATGGTCGACAAGCCGCGAGGACGCAGCATCGAGAAAGAAGCCTCGGTGGTGGACTTGAGGCCAATACATTCAAAAGCGTAATGCACACCGCCTTGGGTCATGGCGATGATTTTGGCGACCATGTCTGGGTCTGCAGCATCCATGCCGTCGGTCGCCCCGAAAACCTTGGCCAACGCCAGCTTGGCGGGATCGATGTCGACGGCAATGATGCGTGCAGCGCCAGCCAAATGTGCTGCATGCACAGTGGACAGGCCCACGCCGCCGCAGCCGAGCACCGCCACGGTGGTTCCAGCCTCCAAGCGTGCGCTGTGCACCACCGAGCCATAGCCCGTGAGAACGCCGCAGCCCAACAGCGCTGCCAAGTCCAAGGGCATGTCTTCGCGGATTTTCACTACAGCGTTTTCGTGTACCAACATTTGCTCAGCAAAACTCGAGAGATTAAGAAACTGATTGAGATGTTCCCCCTTCCAACGCAGGCGCTTGGCCACGCCGGGCGGCATCTTGACCGCGGTGTTGCTGCACAGTGTTTGATGGCCTGTGACGCAGTACTCGCAATGGCCACAGAACACCGACAAGCAGGAGACCACATGATCCCCTGGCTTGACGTGGGTGACGTCTTCACCCACCGCTTCGACCACACCTGCGGCTTCATGGCCGAGAACGGTAGGAACAGGGCAAGGGTATTTACCCTCTATGAAATGCAAATCGCTGTGGCACAAGCCGCTGACACGGGTGCGCACCAGCACCTCGTTGCGCTTGGGTTTTTCGATCTCTATTTGCTCGATGGTCATAGGCTGACCTGGGCCATGAAAAACAGCGGCTTTCAATTTATTGGCTCCTGCGGGTTGTGTCTTTGTGAATGGGCGATGCTGTACGCAAAGGTGTTTTTTTCTGTTGCGGCATTGCGGGTGCGGGCGGCTTGATCTTCAGGCAATGCATGAGTACCTCAAACAGCCAATGGCTGAGGTCAGGATGGTCTAAGGGCAGGGTGTTGACTGGGTGTGCAATGCTGTTGACCAAATGCCCGCTGATGATTTGCAAGCCCACGAGCAGTTGCTGTCGGGCCTCTGCGTGGTCTAAGCGTCGCAACTTAGCGATGATCAAATCTATGTAGTGGGCATGCAGCATCAACCCGTTATCCCGCACAGGCTGCCAGTCATCGCTGCCATTGATGCTGTATTGCAAGGCTGCACGAATGACACCCTCATACTGTCGATTGGTCTGCACATAATCGTCTACGCAAAGTCGTACCGTTTGAGCCAGCGTGAGACCTTTGACTTTTTCCTTGGTCAGATTTGAGCGAACGCCTGCTTGCAAGGTTTCGCTGATGCTCTCAATGAGGAATTCAAAAAAAGCCTCCTTGTTGCGAAATCGCAGGTAGAAAGAGCCAACAGAGCATCCTGCGCGGGCAGAAATCTGCGCAATAGAAATATCTTCAAAGATGCCTATTTTTAATAAATCAAGACCTGCTTGCAGCAATTTTTCATGCGTTTTTTCGGATCGTTGCTGCTTGGCTGGAAAGACCTTGATCAGAGACAGCGTTGTTGTTTTTCCGATTTTTGAAGGCTTTGGTCTTGACTGCGCATTGGCAATAATTGGAAGAGTTGACAAGTGCGCCTTTCACAGCAAAATCAAGAACATGAATTCGAGTTCACAATAATTCTGTTGGTCGCGCTTTGTCAAGCGTCAGCTTTAAAAACCAAGGGAAAACCATGTGTTCGATGCCAATCAGCGTGGCGATCTGGTCGCCCTGAGCGACCCCGCCCGTGGTGAACAGTATGGCCTTGGTTTTCTATGCTGATCACCCATTGCGCTGCGCCAAATCGAAGACTTTCCCCGTATGAAAGACTGCTGATCCTTCACTCACCAACCCACAAAGTGTTGGCTAGGACTCTTCTTGTTGTCCGCATGCCAAGCCTTGCAAGCTGAAAGCAGGCTTGTCTAAATTGAGAAAGCCAAGCTCAGAATGCAGACAGCCGAAATGGTTTGCATGCTAATTTAAAATTCTTTATAATTTTATTTAAATATAAAATAGCTATTTTTAATTAAAAATAATTTTTAAATACAAATTATTTGACAGACCATGAAAGAAGACGGAAATCACCTCCCCAAGGCTTTGGAGCAACAAGACTCCACTTTGAGATCTGTGCTTCAAATGCACGCTACGCGGGGCTTGGCAAGTGGCAATCGCATCTCTTACGACTTTCATGGCTATGAAAACCAACAGACGATCGCTTCATCTGATCCACACGGCAACATTTTGCGTCGCATGCGCGTGACGTATGGCATTGATCCCGTGGCACTTGCGACCTTGGCCTGCATTTCAGTCAATCAACTCTACGCATTGGACAATGGAGATCTTTCGCTTTTCCACTCAGTGACCAGCCGTAACATTGCGGCAAGGCGCGTTGCCCAGCTCATGGGTTCGGACTGGGACCAGATTGTGGATGAATCATTCGACTGCTCTAACCTGGTCCCTTTAGGCGTGCCACCAGACACTGCGACCGAACCGAAGATCAACACAGAATGACGCGTCCCCCATCGCGCTCACATTCGGATCATCAAGCCTCGTGTGCAAATTCTGGAGATAGTCAAAGGGACGCGCATCCATGGACCCGCAGACATGTCAATTCAGAGCAAGTGACCCATACCCTTGAGCTGAGCATTGAACAGAAAGAGGCATAGCCCAAACAGCCTTGCTCGGCGGCAGCGCATCAGCCCCGCCCTAGACGCTCCAATGCAGGTGTTCCGCCACAATCCATTTGGTATTTGCAGTTGCAACAGCATGGCCTGATGCTGTGCAAGGTTTTAACGGTGGCATCCAGCTTAAGATGCTGCAGACCTCAAAAATGCCATTGACGGAGAAGTCCAAATGCCGATATTCAACACGCTGCGCATTGACCAAGATGCTGAAAATCCGCGCATCGCTCGCCTTTTGCTGAACCGGCCAGAGCGGCTGAATGCGATCAACGATGACACCCCGCGCGAACTGCGGACGGCGGTGGATTGGGCTAATGCCAACCCAGAAGTGCATGTGATTGTGGTGGAGGGTGCAGGCAAAGGTTTTTGCGGTGGCTACGACTTGGCGCACTTTGGTGAGGGGCAAATTGACCACCCCTGCCAACAAGAAAAAACCCCCTGGGATCCCATGGTCGATTACGCCTACATGAAACGCAACACCGAGGACTTCATGGCTTTGTGGCGCAGCCCTAAACCCACCATTGCCAAGGTGCATGGCGCGGCAGTGGCGGGGGGCAGCGATATTGCTTTGTGTTGCGACCTGCTGGTGATGGCTGACGATGCACGCATAGGCTACATGCCCACCCGCGTATGGGGCTGCCCCACCACCGCCATGTGGACCTATCGACTGGGTCCCGCACGGGCTAAACAACTCATGTTCACGGGCGATGTGATCGACGGCCGCAAGGCCGCCGACTGGGGCTTAGCCAACGAGAGCGTGCCTTTCGCTGAGCTTGAAGCGGCGACACTGCGACTTGCGCAGCGCATTGCAGGCGTGCCGAGCAGTCACTTGGCCATGCACAAGATGGTGGTCAATCAAATCATGCTCACCATGGGTTTAGAGCAGGCGCAGTCTTTGGCCACCATGTTCGATGGCATTACACGCCACAACCCCGAAGGGATGTGGTTCAGGCGCTATGCGCAGGCCGAAGGATTCAAAGAGGCGGTGCGCTTGCGAGACAGTGGCGAACCCATTCCGGAGGGCGATCTTGCACGTGAACGGATTGCGGAGTTGGAGGCACAACTGATGCAAGCCAAGGCCAATGCAGGACTAACTTGACTGAATGGCCAAAGCCCTGAGCGCTTGGTGGGCAGGACTTTGCAGATCCGGTGGCAACTGGTGTTTAGCTCGCAGGTAATGGTGGGTATAAACATCCAAATAAGTCTGCAAAGTCTGCGCCGCAAGCGCTTCACCCACCAAATCCAAGCACAGAGATGCCACCTCACTGGTGCAAAAGTGATCATCATTTCTGGAGCGGCGCAGCTGGTAGTTCGAGACTTGCTCGGGGTTCAGACTCAGCACAGGCAAAGCATCCAAATAGGGACTTTTGCGGAAGATCTTGCGCGCTTCAGGCCAGGTGGCGTCCAGCAAAATGAACAGCGGCCGTTTTTCAGTGGCTTCGGTTTGAACCGCCTGTACCACGCGCTCAGGCGCCACAAACTCACCCGGAAAAACCACAAAAGGCTGCCACTGTGGATCAGCCAACAAGCACAACAAAGCGGGGTCGACTTGCGTACGCGACCATCCAAATGCAAAGGTGTCCTTGACCACATCGGCAATCAACCAACCGGTGTTGCTCGGTTTGAGGGGCTCGATATCAGCCATCAACAAACACACGCCTGCTTGCGTGGCAACATCAGGCCGCACAGCGCAAATGCAGTGACTGGGCACCAAGCGACAGCCCGCACAGCGATCGCCTTTGATCCCGCCCCTGGCCAAAAAGGGCTTGGCACTGCGCGCCAAGCGAGAAGTACGCAAGCGCGATACGGCGTGTGGCCCATTCAAAAGTGAGGGCAGGCGTGGCGCGAGCGGCATGGAAAGCTCAGCCGGACCTCAAGCAGGCGGCAAGGACATGCGCAATCGGCGCGCTGCATCTTCGGCGCGGGCATCGTCAATTTCGCGCAGCACTGCGGTCATGTCTACATCGGCATTGGCGCGCTCAAAATGACCTGTGAGCACGGTTTCGTTGTCCAGTAAACCGGCTTGGTAAAGGCTCCACATCTCTGGGCCATAGTCTGTCTTCAAAAGCACAGGCGCGAACTGACCGAAAAAGTCCCGTAAATTGCCCACATCGCGCAGCAACATGCGCTGCGCATGGTTGTTACCCGCAGCGTCTACCGCTTGTGGCAGGTCGATGATCACCGGCTCGTCCACACCGTCGGAACCTGTTTCACCAGGTATGTGCGCCAGCAAGATGTTGAACTCCGACAAATCACCGTGCACCACACCCGCACACAACATGCGCACCACTTCGGCGATGAGCGCTGCATGGTGCTGCAGGGCTTGTGCGGGGGTAAAGGACACGTCATTCAAACGTGGCGCCGCGTCGCCATGCGCGTCGGTCACCAACTCCATCAACAGCACACCGTCAAAAAAGTTGTACGGTTGAGGCACGCGCACGCCAGCAGCGGCCAATCTGTAAAGCGCGTCAACTTCGGCACTTTGCCAGGCCGCTTCTTGTTCTTGCCGGCCAAATTTGCTGCCTTTGGCCATGGCCCGGGCCGAACGCGAGTTTTTGACCTTGCGGTTTTCGGTGTAATCCACCGCCTGCCGAAAGCTGCGCTGGGTGGCCTCTTTGTAAATTTTGGCGCAACGGGTTTCATCTCCGCAGCGCACCAC
>CAMDKK010000069.1 GCA_945901045.1 Limnohabitans sp. Rim8 | reverse complement strand
CAGTTTGACGTGTTCTTCCGTTTTACAGATGCTGACCCTTACGTATCATCCATCCAGTGCCCGATTGGCACTAAGAGCAATTGCTTTTTGACATCCGGCGCCAGTCTGACCCCCCCAACGCCTGCCACATTGACAAGTGAGTACGTCTTGATGCCTGGGGTATTGTCGGCTTTTACCGCCAAAATTACGAATTACATCAAACCTTAACTCGACAAGCTACTAATTACCTTCTGTACCTAAGCCGTTTAAAGATGAACAAAGGCACTGTCCAGCGCCTTTGTTCAGTTTAGAACATTTACTGAGTAAAGCCATCTCGCAGTTTATTGGCGGTGTCCTTCGTCACTTTTTTTATGATGCCATCGCTTGCGTGAACCAGGCCTCGATTTTGGCCGGTTCATGCAACAAGCGAATCGCGTCAAATGCCTGTTGTGCTTCAGGGTAACTGCGGCGCAAATAATTCAGCCATTGCTTGAGCCGTCCAGCACGGTGGCGGGCGGCCACATGCAAGCCCACACGGTGCCAAAATTGCAGCATCAAAGGCAGCAGTGAGACCCATGGTGCTGTTCGCTCCCGACCTGAAGTTGATGCACCCAGCGCATCGTAGGCCTGAATCGCCAAGCCCAAGCCGGGGTCAGACACCATGCCGCGACCCACCATCAAATCCGAACAACCGGTCACCTCGCGGCAACGCAATGCGTCGGCGACGGTCCATATTTCACCATTGGCAATCAAGGGCAATTTGACGATTGCCCGCAAATCGGCAATCCGGTCCCAATAGGCCGGCGGCCTGTAACCATGCGCTTTGGTACGGGCGTGCACCACCAGTTCAGAGGCACCCGAAGCCTCTATGGCCAAGGCACACTCTTCAGCCCGTGTATCGTCGTTGTAGCCCAGTCGCATCTTGGCCGACACCGGCACATGGGCCGGCACGGCGCGGCGCACAGCGGCCACAATGTGCGCCACCGTTTCGGGCTCGTCGAGCAATACTGCGCCCCCCCGGTGCAGGTTCACCGTTTTCGCCGGGCAGCCAAAATTCAAGTCAATCCCCGCCGAACCCATTTCAGCCAAACGCGCCGCATTGTCTGCCAGGCAGGCGGCATCCGAGCCCAGCAACTGGGCGCGCACCGGCACACCCGCCGCCGTGCGGCTGCCGTTGCGCAACTCGGGCACCACACGCTCAAAGGCACGACACGGCAGCAAAGTGCCCGTGACACGGATGAATTCAGAGACGCAGCGATCAACCCCGCCGACCTTCGTGAGCGCATCGCGCAAAGAGTGGTCCAGCAAGCCCTCCATCGGGGCCAGGATGAGTTTCAAGTTCAGCCCAAAGCGCGCTTCAAACGCACTTCTTCCACACGGGCATCACCCATGGGCACGGTGCGGGCGGTGTTCATTTCACGCTTGAAACCGGCCAAATCATGGAAGCGCAAAGTGCGCTCATTGCGCAGGGGCAACCATACAGTGACATCCGTGCAGCCCTCGTCCACCAAACCTTCGCGCGCGGCGTCCCACAAAGCCAGGCCAATGCCTTGCCCGATGCGATCGGGGTCCACATAGATTGCCCAGATTTCACCGGTGGTGTTGGGTGTCTTGGGATCGCGTGAGCGGTCATAACCCACGATGCCGACAATGACCTCGTCTTCCACCGCCACCATGACTTGGGGCTCACCGAATTCGATGGCCTCTTTCCAATACGAGACGCGCTTGGGCATGGGTGTGGCCGCCCAGTGCTCAAAGGGCACCTGGCTCTCATACAAAGTCATGGCCGCAATCAGGTGCAACTGCGCCACATCGGCGGCGTCTTTGAGGGTGGCAAAACGAACTTGGATATCGGACATAAAAAAAGGTGGAATGAAATCAAGGGACCGTCAACCGCTTCGATCCGAAGGGTCCACGCCAATCCCCCAATTGTCGGTTATCTTTAGAAGATGTTCTCAATTGTTCGATGTTTGACTTTGGGGCTGCAGTATTTGACTCTGGCAGCCTTATTTTCCACCGCCAGCGGCCACGCCAAAGGCTTTGAAGACAGCATGGCTGAACGCACCCGTGCATGCACGGCCTGCCATGGCGACCAAGGCCGCGCCGGTCCCGATGGCTACTACCCCCGACTGGCCGGCAAGCCGGCTGGTTATTTGTACAACCAGCTGAAAAATTTTGCACAAGGCCGCAGGCACTACGGGCTGATGACCCGCTTGGTCGACCCGCTGTCCGATGCCTATCTGCGCGAGATCGCCACTTACTTTTCCGAATTGAAGCTGCCGTACCCCGCGGCCACGCAATCGGCCAAGCGCACGCCGCCGGCGGTTTTGCAACGCGGGCAACAATTGGCCTTGCATGGCGATGAAACACGCCGCGTCCCAGCTTGCACGCAGTGTCATGGTGATCGATTGACGGGCCTACAACCCCATGTCCCCGGTTTGTTGGGCCTGCCATTGGACTACCTGAACGCCCAGCTCGGCGCCTGGCAAACGCACCAACGACAAGCCTTGGCCCCGGACTGCATGGCCCAAGTGGTCGAACGCTTAAACAGCAGTGACCTGATTGCGGTGGCCACCTGGTTGTCGACTCAAAGCTTGCCGCAAGACACCTCGCCTGCAAGCACTTTGCCTGCACGCGCAGCCATGGCCCTGCCTGACTGCGGCAGTGCGCCCGAATTGAAAGCGGTGCCATGAACGGCAAGCGCAAAGGAATGTGGCTTGTGGGCGTCGGCTTGTTGCTTTGCGGCGCACTGGTGGCGGACAATTTTTTCGATGGCGTCGATGTGAACAATGTCAGCGCACCTGCGTCATCCCACTTAACACCCCTCGCCAGCGCCGAAACCATCGACAAAGGCCGGTACTTGATTCAAGCGGGCAACTGCATTGCATGCCACACCGCCCGCGGGGGCGCCGTCATGTCGGGTGGTCGGGGCATCGAAACCCCGTTTGGCACCGTCTACAGCAGCAACCTCACGCCCGACCCCGCCACGGGCATTGGCCTTTGGAATGCCCAGCATTTCTGGCGTGCCATGCACCATGGCCGCTCGCGTGACGGGCGCTTGCTGGTCCCGGCCTTTCCTTACAACCACACCACCTTGATCACGCGGGACGATACCGATGCCATGTTTGCCTGGTTGATGAATCAACCCGCCGTGGGCAAAGCCCCAACTGCACACACGCTGCAGTGGCCAGTGGGCACGCAAGCCGCATTGGCTGTCTGGCGTGCACTGTACTTCCAGCCCGGCATCTTCAAGCCAGATGCGACACGTAACGCCGAATGGAACCGAGGGGCTTACCTGGTGCAAGGTTTGGGACATTGCGCAGCCTGTCACAGCCCACGCAATGCGCTGGGCGCATCGGGTGCGGTCAACGACCTGTCGGGCGGCTTGATGCCCGTGGTCAACTGGACCGCACCGTCCCTGATGGACAATGCCCAAACTGGACTGGCCGAAACGCCTTTGGCCGACATTCAAACCCTGCTCCAAACCGGCAAGTCGGGGCACCACCACACCAGCGGGCCCATGGGCGAAGTGGTGCAATACAGCTCGCAATTCCTTCAACCCGCTGACCTGCAAGCCATGGCCGTTTATTTGAAATCGCAGGCTCGCCTGACTCCAGACAAGCAAGGGCCAAGCACCTCCATGGCATCACGTCGTCTTTTGCCGGACGTACAAACACGTGGCGCCGCCCTTTACGACAAGCACTGCGCCGAATGCCACGGCGAACAAGGACTGGGCTTAGCAGGCGCCTACTCGGCGCTGGCCGGACACCGTGCCGTCTTGCAAACCGACACGACCAACTTGGTGCAAACCGTGTTGTACGGCGGCTATCCACCGGCCACGGCGGGCAACCCCAGACCTTTTGGCATGCCGCCTTACATACTGACGCTGGATGACAAAGACATTGCCGCGGTGCTCACCCATCTGCGCACCCAATGGGGTAACCGCGCCCCCGAAGTCACACCCCTCGAAGTCAACCGCATTCGGGCCAGTCAAGGAAAATGAACCCAACCCCAACCCCAACAACAGAAAATTCGAGCCTCACCTGCGTGACAGCCGTTGTAAATACTCAGCACTACCATCCTCAGCATTACCATCCTCAACATGACGCAACACTTCTACATCCTCACCGGCGCCTCCAGAGGCATGGGCTTGGCCATGGCGCAGCAATTGCTGCAAGCAGGTCACAGCCTGCTGTGCATTTCGCGCCAAACCAATGACACCTTGGACAGCCTGGCGCAGACCCTTGGCGCCACCTTGCTGCAATGGTCGCAAGACCTGGCCGACGGCGTGGCGGCCAGCGCGCGCTTGCGTGCCTGGCTGCAAACCCAAACGCCCTCCGCTTGGGCCAGCGTGAGCTTGATCAACAACGCCGGTGTCATCCCGCGCATTGGCCCGATGAGCCAGGCCGACGCGTCTGACTTGGGTCATGCCTTGCGCGTCGGACTGGAAGCACCCATGCAATTGACCGGCGCTTTTTTGGCGGCTACCGAACACTGGCCCTTGCCGCGCAAGGTGCTGAACATTTCATCCGGACTGGGCCGCAAAGCCATGGCCTCGCAAGCGGGTTACTGCGCCGCCAAGGCGGGCATGGACCATTTCACACGCTGCTTGGCGCTCGAGGAAGCGCTCAAACCGATGGGGGCCAAGGTGTGCTCGCTGGCCCCCGGGGTGATCGACACCGACATGCAAATCCAATTGCGCGGCGCAGATGCCAGTGCTTTTCCGGACCAAGCGGGGTTCATCCAGCTCAAGGCGGGAGGGCAATTGGCATCGCCCGCTGATGCCGGCGCCCGCGTTCTGGCTTTTTTGAGTCGCGCCAATTTCGGTGCCGACCCTGTGTCGGACATCCGCGACTGAACGCCCCAACGCTGAGCTTGTCAGCAGTTTGTAGTCTTTATGCACGACACTGACGCTTGAGACCCCACACTTTTAAATTTTTCTGGAGATCAACATGAATCGTGAAGTCGTCGTCGTCAGCGGTGTACGCACCGCCATTGGTACCTATGGCGGGAGCTTGAAAGACATTCCACCCACCGAACTGGCCGCGCAAGTGGTGCGCGAGTCGCTGGCCCGTGCGGGTGTAGAAGGCAAAGAGGTAGGTCATGTGGTTTTTGGTCACGTCTTGAACACCGAACCCAAAGACATGTACCTGTCCCGTGTGGCCGCAATCCATGGGGGTTGCGCCGAGGGCACGCCCGCCTTCAACGTGAACCGTTTGTGCGGCTCGGGTTTGCAAGCAATCGTTTCGGCCAGCCAAGCCATCATGCTCGGCGACTGCGATATTGCCATTGGCGGTGGTGCTGAAAACATGAGCCGTGGCCCCTATGCTTCTTTGAGCGCCCGTTGGGGTGCCCGCATGGGAGACACCAAGATGGTCGACATGGTGGTGGGAGCCTTGCACGACCCCTTCCACACCATTCACATGGGTGTGACGGCCGAGAACATTGCTGCGCAATTTGGCATCACGCGTGAAATGCAAGATGCTTTGGCCGTGGAAAGTCACAACCGGGCTGAACGTGCCACTGCGGCGGGTTTTTTCAAAGAGCAGATCGTGCCGGTCATGCTCAAGAGCAAAAAAGGCGAGGTGGCTTACGCCACTGACGAGCACTTTCGCCCGGGCTGCAAGCTCGAAGACATGGCCAAGCTCAAGCCTGTGTTCATCAAAGAAAACGGCACCGTGACGGCGGGCAATGCCTCGGGCATCAACGACGCGGCAGCCGCCGTGGTCTTGATGGAGGCAGGCGCCGCCAAAGCCCGAGGCGCCAAACCCATGGCGCGTTTGGTGTCTTATGCCCATACCGGCCTGGACCCCAAGATCATGGGCATGGGCCCGGTGTCGGCCTCACGCCTGGCCCTTCAAAAAGCCGGCTTGACCACCAACGATATGGACGTGATTGAAGCCAACGAAGCCTTTGCCGCACAGGCCTGCGCGGTGAGCAAAGAGCTGGGCTTGGACCCTGCCAAAGTCAACCCCAACGGATCGGGTATTTCCTTGGGTCACCCCATCGGCGCGACCGGTGCCTTGATCACAGTCAAAGCGCTGCACGAACTCCAACGCGTACAGGGCAAATACGCTTTGGTGACCATGTGCATTGGCGGCGGCCAGGGTATTGCCGCCATTTTTGAGCGGATGTAAAACCTGTTAATCAGGTGCGTCCAGGAAGCTTTCTGATCGCAAGGTGATCACCAGCGTGTCACGCCATCCGCCTGCTTGCTCAGGCTGGATGGGCGTGGTTTCGTGAATCACGCGGGTATCGTCGAGCAGCAACAACGACCAAGGCTCTGCCAAAGTGAAGCGTTGACCCTGCGGGCTGTTGATGTCAAATACGCGGGTCTCGCCACCTTTAATGGCATGCCGACCAATCAAAAATACAGCCACCCAGCTCACGCCATCACGGTGTGCCCCTTCGGGTGTGGGCCGGCCAATGCCGTCTGTGGTGTCAATCCGGAACTGGTGGGCTTCGGTGTACCAAGTCTGCTGCCCTTGCGCATCAGAGGCCACGCGGCCCAACCAAGCGAGCAAAGTTTGCCAGGCATCTTGCTGCAAAATTTCGGGCGACATCGGCTCGAACCAGCGTTGCATTCCACCGTGTAAAGCGTTGTAAGACAGCGGTTGCCAATGCGCCCGATGCGGCATGGCCTGAACCTGACCCGCCATCAGCTTCAGGCTGGCATGTCTGCGACGCCTGTAACGTCCACCGTCTTTAAGGTGCGGGTCGGCCGGCAAATCGTTCCAACTCGCTTCAAGTGCCTTCAATAAAGGCAAGGTGACGCCGGCCAAAGTACACACACTGGCGGCACTCAACACGGCATAACCCTGTGACGCGAGGGTGGTCTTGAGTTGATCGGGGGCAGTCAAGGGCGGCGGCAACAGGGGCTCAGGCATAGAGGGTCCGACAATTCAGGCAAAGACCGCTAGCATAACTCCCCTGTCCAGCCTTTCAGGCGTAACGTTGGCGCGCTAATTTTGCGCCATCGGCCAGCGCTTTGAGCTTGGCTTCGGCCACGGCTCGGCTCATCGGTGCCAGGCCGCAGTTGGTACAGGCAATGATGCGGGCCTTGGGCACAAACTGCAGGGCACGGCCAATGGTGTCGGCCACTTCTTCGGGCGTTTCAATCTGGTCACTGGCCACGTCAATCACCCCAACCATCACGTCCTTGTCTTTCAGCAAGGCCATCAAATCCATCGGCACTTGGGAGTGAAAGCACTCCAGGCTGACCTGCTGGATGCTGCTTTTGGCCAAGGCGGGAAAGACCTTCTCGTACTGACGCCACTCGTCGCCCAGTGTTTTTTTCCAGTTGTTGTTGGCCTCAATACCGTAGCCATAGCAAATGTGAACCGCCGTGGTGCAGGTCAGGCCTTGGGCTGCCCGCTCCAGCGCCTGGACGCCCCAGTCAGCGGCTTCTTCCATGTACACGTTGAAAGCCGGTTCATCGAACTGGATGATGTCCACGCCATCGGCTTGCAGTGCCAACGCTTCTTGATTAAGCAACTCGGCAAAGGCCATGGCCATCTTGACCTTGTCACCATAAAAACGGTCTGCCACGGTGTCCACAATGGTCATTGGGCCGGGCAAGGTGAACTTGAGTTTTTTCTTCGTATGGGCACGGGCCAACTGCGCCTCGAAAGCATGCACACGGCCTTTCAGCCGCAGAGGTGCAATCACCTGCGGCACCTGCGCGTCGTAGCGGTTGTTGCGAATGCCCATGGTGACTTTGTTTGCAAAGTCAATGCCTTCAACTTGCTCTAAAAACCCGTGCACAAAATGCTGACGCGATTGCTCACCATCGCCAATCACGTCCAGACCGGCGTCCTCTTGGGCCTTGATCCAAAGCAAGGTGGCGTCGGCTTTAGCCCGCAACAAGCTGTCTCCAGAAGACTTCCATTGGGGCCATAATTTTTCGGTTTCAGCCAACCATTCGGGCTTGGGCAAACTGCCGGCGATTGCAGTAGTGAACATGGCTATCTCCAAATTTTCAGGGTTAAGGGGTGAGCGCAAACGCTTGCGCCAACAATTCATAGGAGTGGCGTTGGGCCTGCGGGTCATGCGTCCAGGTGATGACGACCATCTCCTGGACTTGCAAACGTTCGGCCAATTGGTTTAATTTTGCAGCCACCACTGCGGCGGTGCCCACAAAGGCCTTTTCCTTCATCTCGGCCAAAGCCAACTGCTCACTCACAGAGTAATCGCGCAGGGCTTGTTCGGGCGGAAGCATGGGGCCAATTCGCCCCAAATTACGGTCCATGCGCCAGCGTGCACGGCTTTCAAATAAACGCCACGCTTCTTCTTCCGTGTCTGCAGCCAACGCCCAAATACACACCGTCGCTTTGGGTTGGGCCAAGCGCTCACTGGGGCGAAAAGTTTCACGGTAAAGACGCAAGGCATGGTCGGCGCCTTGCCCATCGGTGATGAACCAGGCAAAGGCATAAGGCAAACCCAAATGCGCCGCCAGTTGGGCACCATAGTCAGAGCTGCCAAGCATCCACACATCGGGCGACGTATCGCTTAAAGGATAAGCAAACACGTTGTGCCCGGGATGGCTGGGTGGCAGGGGTTGCCCCGTCACCCACGCTTGCAATTCCATGACGTGTTGCGGAAAATTTTCGCTGGCATACCGGTCAGGGTTGAGTAATTGCGCCGTGCGCCCGTCACTGCCAGGGGCACGCCCCACGCCCAAGTCAATGCGGCCAGGTGCCAGGGCATCGAGCACCCTGAATTGTTCGGCCACTTTCAACGGCGCATAGTGCGGCAGCATGACCCCTGCGCTGCCCAGCCGGATGCGGTGAGTCCGTGCGGCTATCGCCGCCATCAACACTTCGGGCGCAGTGCCGACGATGCTGGGATGGCTGTGGTGCTCGCTGACCCAAAACCGGTCATAGCCCAGACTTTCTGCATGCTGGGCCAAAGACAGTGTTTGCCGAATCGCTTCGTCTTGACCCCGTCCCGCAACAGCCACAGATTGGTCGAGAACCGACAAACGCAAACGAGGAAGAGATGAGTTCATGGGGTACCTGCTTGTTCGGCTTCTTGCAAAGCGCGCCACATCACTTTGCCACTGCCGCTCTTGGGCAATACGTCGACAAAAGAAACCACGCGCGGCACTTTGTAAACAGCCATGTTGGCACGGCACCAATCGATGATCTCTTGCTCACTGATCTGCCCCTTGTGGGTGCCCCGCAAAACCACAACAGCCTTCACGGATTCGCCTCGGTAGGCATCGCGGGTGGCAATGATGCACGCCTCTTGAATGGCAGGGTGTCGGAACATCAGGGCTTCCACCTCGGCGGGCCACACTTTGAAGCCGCTGGCATTGATCATCCGCTTCAAGCGGTCGGTCATGAAAAAGTAACCCTCTTCGTCCACGCGACCCAAATCACCGGATCGGAAAAAACGTTTGCCATCGCGCTCAAAAAAGACTGCGGCACTGGCTTCGGGTCGCTTCCAATAACCATCAAAAATCTGGGGGCCGCTCATCACAATTTCACCCGCCTCGCCTTGCGGCAACTCTTTCAAAGTGTCAGGATCCACCACGCGGGCGTCCACACTCATGAAGGGGATGCCTAAACATTGTTTTTTGGGCGCATCTGAAGGGTTGCTGTGCGAAGGGGCTGCGGTTTCGGTCAAGCCATAACCCTCAACGAATCGCAAACCAAATTGGTCCAACAAACGTTGCGCCACAGATTCTGGCATGGCGGCACCGCCACCGCCAATGTAGGCCAGGCTTGAAAGGTCATAACTGTCAATGCGTGGGCTGCCCAATAAATCGATCACCATGGTCGGGATGTTGGTCCAATGGCTCACTTTCCATTTGGAAATTTGGTATCCAGCAACGTCCCTGTCCCAACGGGGCATCAGCACCAGGCAGGCGCCCAAAAAAATACTGGTGTGCATGACACTGACCAACCCCGTGATATGGAACAGGGGCACCACCGCTAAGCTCACATTTTCAGGGGTGCCGTTGCCCCACAAGGCGCCAGCCACGGCGTTGTGCATGATCGTGCCGTGCGGGTGCATGCAGCCCTTGGGCAGCCCAGTCGTTCCGCTCGTGTAGGGCAAGACTGCCAAGTCCTTGCTGGTGGCGGTGACCTCGGTCAATGGCAAGTCCTTGGACACCGCATCGCGCCAAGTGTGGACTTCGCCATGCGCCAGCGTGGTCATGGCCCGCACAGGGACCAGCCAATCGTGCCAATGCGGGGGCAAATTCTCGGGGCCCGCCACCACAGGATCAAACACATCGGTGAATTGCGTTACCACCAAATGCAAGAGTTGCTGGTCAACAGGCAAAGCGTCACTCGCAGCCGCCAATTCGGGTGCTAAATCAGCGGTGGTAATGGCCACTCGGGCATCTGGATCGGTGATGTAGTGCTTGAGTTCTTCCATCCGGTTCATGGGATTGACGGGCACCACAACCGCATCGAGTCGCAAAATAGCAAAGTGCGCAATCACCAGTTGGGGGCAGTTTTGCATGTTCAAAACCACCCTGTCGCCCTTTTTCACCCCCAATTGCAGCAGTCGCCCGGCCAGCTTCTCGGCCTCATGCTTAAGGGCCGTGTAAGACCACGTCTGCCCCATGAAGACCAATGCCAACTTATCGGGATAACGTTTGGCGCTGACCTCCAAATTCACCCACAGTGAGGTCACGGGCGGTGAAATAGAAAAGGGCAGCCTTTTGGGCCAAAACGCAGCGTGAGCGGTCATGCAGGGGTCTCCTATAGGGTCTGATTTTGCCAGTCTGATGGTAAGGCCCAGACGAGGGCTTTTCGCCAAAAAATATGTCACTGGCGAGACCTGTATTCACACCCGTCCTGCTTTTCAAAAACACCGAAAAGTCACTTAAATCTTTAAAATTGCAATTATTTGTTTATTTAGTAGTATTTTTATGGATAAATAAGTCATATTTAAATACAATCAATTCATGACTATACACAACCACCCTGAACGGCCTGAAGATTACTGCGGCACAACCTACGCGGCTAAACTGCTGGGCTTGTCAGTTGGTACCATTCAAACCTTGGTCGAAAAGACCGAACTGCAAGCATGGAAGACCCAAGGTGGTCACCGCCGGATTTCAATGCAGTCCATTCGCGAGTACCAGCGCCGGCACAACATGATGTCAACCCTCCCAGAAGGCAGGCAGGGCAGACTGAAAGTATTGCTGGTCGAAGACGATGCTGTGACACGCGAAATGATGCGTGACTTCTGCACACGTTGCGACATGCCTGTGGACTGCACAGCCATGAGCTCGGGGTTGGAGGCCTTGATCGATATCTCCAGCATCATGCCGGACGTTTTGATTGCCGATTTGAACATGCCTGGCGTCGATGGATTTGAATTGCTGCGCACTTTGCGCCAAAACTTTCTTTTTAAGCGCATGACTTATTTGGTCATATCGGCTTTGACGGCCGATGAGGTCGAGTCACGCGGCAGCCTTCCAGAAGGGACTATTTTTGTCGCAAAGCCCGTCAACCTTCAGTGGCTCAATGGTTTCTTCACTGCATTGATGTCGAACCGGCATGCAGCTCATGCAACAGGGAGCGCGTAGCACTTCCTGTCTGACCTGACAACGCTCAAGTAACACCCTGATGACCTGCCAACCCACAGCCTTCACAAAGCATCAGAGTACGACAAGCTCTTCACCGCACTGGGTCCATCTTCTACGGGTGTTGTTTTAAGCTGCTTGTTTTACAGTCCGATGGCAATCTCGGGCGTAGCACCGAAGTTGCTGGTAGTTAAGCGCTTAAACGCTCTGTCACTTCTTTTTTACCCATCTTACGCACGGCAGAAATAGCTGGCAATTGGCTCGCTCGTGGCCGAGATTTACCAATCTCCCAGTGGTACACCGACTGAGGCGACACATTCAAAAGTTTCGCCATTTCAGCCGCCGTTAAATCCAGTTTTTTGCGTAATGAAGCAAACCCACCTGCCCGAAAGCGCAAAGCAGGGCCGGCCTCGATCTCGGGTTGATCGGCAGTGGTTGTGGCTTGCGCCTTGCCCAAGCGTTTGAGTGCCAACTCCAATTCCGACACGCGACGCTTGAGTGCGGCATTTTCTGAACGTTGAAGCGCCGCAAATTGTTTGAGCTGCTTGGTTTCTGCACGAACCTCTTTTTTAGCGAGTCGTGTTATCTCAGATTTCAGTTGTTCTGTAAATGTTGACATGTGTTTCGCCCTCCAAATTAGCAAGCCCCGATCATAAACACTCACGCTCTCAAAAAACTCAGAACATAAAGCGTACAATGGTTAAAAGTTACAAAGTTGCTCTGTCGGGCTGCAGACTTCTTTTATTGCATTTCAAGCCCTTACAGGTTGCGTTATCGGAACCTGAACTCACCCAAACTGTGAAATGACAGTCTTATTCTGTCAACTCATTTCTCTTCGGTGCCCTCACGGACACCGATTTCTCCCGCGCACAACGCTTTTTAAAGCCTGTGGGCAATTTCTGAAAGGCTCAACATGAGCAGCAAAATTTACGTGGGCAACTTGCCTTACTCAATCAACGACGACAACTTGCGTGAGAACTTCGCCGCCTATGGCGACGTGGCTTCCGCCAAGGTCATGATGGACCGCGACAGCGGCCGCTCCAAAGGCTTCGGCTTTGTGGAAATGGGCAGCAGCGAACAAGCTGAAGCCGCCATCCAGGGTCTGAATGGCATGTCAGTCGGCGGCCGCTCGATCATTGTGAACATCTCCAAGCCCAAAGAAGCCAGCAGTGGCGGCTACGGCGGCGGCGGCGGTTACCGCAACGAGCGCAGCTCTTACTGAAATCGCTTCCAGCGAGTTTCATCAAACCGGTCTTGTGCCGGTTTTTTTTGGCCTCGGTCGGCCAAATCCCATTGCAAAAAACCTCATCTTCTGTCTTACGGCGGTTGCGGCTGGGCACCCCATATTGAATCGATGCTGATGATCAGGCATCGTCCCCAAGAAGGAGATCGTGGAGACTGTGAATCAAATGTCGACAGTGGAGCGCTCTCGGCGGCGCGAGGTCAGTGGCGTTGGCCACGATGATGCAGTATTTGGAGCTGGCGCAGGTGGCCATTTTTTTCCAGCTCGGCCACTAAACGGCATCGGTGCCTAACGGCCAGCCCGAGCAGGTAACTTCCGGTGATTTGGCGATGGCCGAGCAGGCTCTTCCAGTTGAGTTGGCCGCTATCAAGCAGACTGTAGTCGTCAGCAATTAAAGTGTGTTTTGGGTGTGTCAGAGCTTGCGAAAGGCGCTGTGCCACAGCTTGCAGCGGAAGAGCCTGTGGGTAAGAGGGTTGCGCCATGATGCGCAAGCACCCGTTTTGTGTCAGGGGGCAAGAGACCCAGCCGTTTTCAATTTCTTGCTCTAGCCATTGCCGCCCCCTCTGTCATGACAGTTGTCTTGTATCTGGACAAAACAAACCCCAAAAACAAACAAGGAGCCCGAAGACTCCTTGAACATCAAACAATTGGGATCTGACCCCAATTATGCCCAGGTCGTGCGCAGCCGGTAAGGCACCATGGCCTCAATAGCCTCTAGCTTGGGATGAAAAAAATCGCTCATGGGTTCAGCCTCCGCCATTCTTGGTGCGGCCACGCACGTTTGGACTCGACCCACGACAACTCTTAGCGGATCTCGCGTGCGGCGATTCGACCGACAATGGCCAAGCTGTCAAGCTCGACCGTGCACTCGCGTCCATCACGCAACAGAACGTGGACATGGGCAAGCAAGTGGTCACCAGCGTAAATCACCACGCGCGATGCCGAGAATTTATGCATAACCGGCATGGGCCAACGGTAGTGCAACAGTTGCACCATGTCAATCTGCTGGTAATTTCCCGTCTAAGAGGATTCGCAAGCTAACCCTCCCCTTTTGCAAGGAGCCCAAAAACCAAATCGCCCGAAGGCGGTTTGGCTTTCAAAACAATTGGGATCTGACCCCAATTCTGTTGCAAAAAACAGATCATCAAGCTGATCCACAGCCCTTCAAGCCCCAACCTATCAAGCCCTTTTGGGTACTACAAACAACAAAGCCGCCCGTAGGCGGCTTGGCTGAAAAAAATTGGGATCTGACCCAATTTAAAAAAAAATGGGGATCTGACCCCAATTAATGCTGATCTGTGAGCATGCCAAACTCTAACTTCACCTCGCGCCGCATGTAGGGAAAACCATCAATCCGCGTGCTCGGATACCGAAAAAACAGAATGGGCGACTTAGCATCAGCATCCAGCTCGCAATGCAACCATTGACCTGCAGGCGCGGAGCCCAATGCGTCGACGATGGCACTTTCCAGCAAAGGCAACACCACCTGCTGCACATTGTCGGCACACAGCCGCTGCATCTCCAGCACGGCGGCATCACGCTTCACACGGCTTTTCAGGGCCTCAAACCCTGCCACATCGGCCCCCACAAACTCCGGCACCAAGCACAGGTCAATATCCTCCGAAAACCTGTCAATCACCCCGAATACTTTGGACAAAGAAGTGCCACCCTTGAACACCAAAAACGGTGCCAATTTTGGTTGCGCAAACAACAAGCCCAGCAACCAGGACACCCAAAAATCCTTCTCCAGAATCACATCGTGCCCCGCCAAACCTGCGGCAGCCTGCTCAAATACAAGCCCGCGCTGCTCTGGTGAAAGAGACAGAAACTTCGTTGCCAGTGTCATGGTTCTTGTCTCGCTACTTCACGCAAAAATGGGCGCATCCAGGCAGGCGCAAGCGCAATATCCTCAAGCACCTGTGCCCGCTGTGCAGCAGGCAACTGCTGACGCAGACGCTCAATGCGTGCTGGGGTCATGTGTGGCGCCCCCAAACTTTTGAAAGCCTGAATCAGCAGGCCACTCAGCCGCCCGGCTGCGGCCATCTGGCGTGGCGTCGTGCGCTTGAAACTGATTTGCATGGGGCCAGCCTTGACCGTGCGACTGATGCCGTCAGTCAGCAACACAACCTTGGCAGGTACTTGCTCTGACAGCCCCAGCATATTGGCTGCGTAAACGCCCGCTGGCTGTGTGCGCAATTTGTCCTTGCCAGCGAGCGCCTGAACCACTGCATCCACTGACGGCCAGAGCAAGCCCAGCAATTCGTCATTGCGCGGCTTGTCATACAACCCACGCGACAGCCGCCGCAACATACCCCGTGCGACCAAGCGTTGCAGTGCTTTGTCGATCGCTGCGCGGCTGCCCAGCAGCGCAAAGGCATCGGGCGTAAACACTGTGCCAGGGCTACTCTGTTGCACTACGCATGCAATTTGTGAATCAACGCTTTGGGGGGAGGCAGCACGTGGCATGGGGTATGAGCACAAGATCCTATTTGACCGAAATATAGCATTTTTTTCGGACAAAAAGTCGGTGCAGCCCGCAACCCAGCTGAATGCGCACCTTTGTCACGACAGTTGTCCGGTGAGTTAGCCCCCTGAAACACAGTCCCACCGGTACTCGTCGGCCGACACAAAAACAAACAAGGAGCCCGAAGACTCCTTGAAAATCAAACAATTGGGATCTGACCCCAATTAACGTTAAAGAATACTGCGAAGACAAATCACTTCCAACTCAGATCCAGCTTACGGTGATGAGCCGCGCAATCGCGTAAGTAAAGGTTGATCAGGCTTTGGTATGGGATGCCTACTTGCTCAGAGATACCCTTGAAGTAGCAAATTGAATCCTCATCCAGACGAATGGTGATCTGCTTCTTAAGCTGCGCAGCATAAGGATTCTTACGCGCCTTGGTGAAATCGTATTCTTTTCTCATAGTGCACCTTTTATCGGTATTGCTTAGATTCATGCGTGGAGGCCTTGCGTGCAGAAATGATTCGGATCACATTTCCCTCTTCACGATAGCAATGGCAAACCAACATAACTTTGAGTGAGCTACTTAAGCCCAGCAGAACAAACCTTTCCTCATCACTGGAATGATCGGGGTCATCAATCAACTTGGCGTTTTCGTCAAAGAAAACGGTTCGTGCCTCATCGAAAGAAATGCCATGTTTCTTTTCGTTCGCCGAAGCTTTTCTGGGATCCCATTCAAACTTGAGGTTACTCGCAATTACACTGTAGTTTATTTTTCAAATCTCTGCAACAGGTTGACATGCTCAATATTCCCCAGGCAACAAGATCACCCAGTGCTCCCCGTCCCAGCAGGCATACAGTGACACCGCTGGCATTGGAAAGTCCGTAAACGGAATTTCTTGACGCGCATGCTCTTTGCCATTGCCGTCCTCGTAAATCATTGTGGCCCTGTTGTCGTTGACAGTCATGCGCACTTGGACAAACCAGTCATCGGTGCCGATCTCGCTCAGGTGACTGGCAATCGCATCCATCATCCAAGAACACTCCGCCTCTTCAGCCAGGTACTTGGTGCCATCGGTCAGTAGATGCCTGCGACTGATTCGGTAATAACGCTCAGTGCCGGTGAAGTGTGAAAGTTGGCTTGCGTCAAAATTTTCCATCTGTAGTCCGTCTTGTGTGACTACAGTTTGTTTTCAGACACACAGATGGACAATCGACGCTTGGTAACCCGAAAAATTGGACGGATACCGTACAAAATACCTTGAAATAACAGCATGTTGATGCTATTATTTCAAGGATGTTTACACGTCTCAAACGCAAAGAACTCCAAAATGCGCTGCTGCGGTCGCCCGCTGTGGTGCTGTTGGGTCCACGCCAAGTGGGTAAAACCACGCTGGCTCTCGACGTTGCGCTGCCCGATTGGGGCTACCTTGATTTGGAGTCGCCAGAAGACCGCAACAAGCTCAGCAACGTCGAGCAATACCTGCGGGCCCGCCTGGACAGGCTCATTGTGCTGGATGAAGTGCAGCGCATGCCCACCTTGTTTGAACCATTGCGCGGACTGATAGACCAGGCGCGCCGCACGGGCCTTGCCAATAGCTCCCGCAGCAATGGCTTTTACTTGTTGCTGGGATCTGCCTCGCTTGATCTGATTCAGCGCAGCAGCGAAACATTGGCTGGGCGCATTGCGTTTATTGAGCTCAGCGGCTTGCACCGTCTTGAAGTGCCATCGGGCTTGTGGGACGACCTATGGGTGCGGGGTGGTTTTCCGCCATCGTTAACGGCCTTGAGTGACGCCGACAGTGTTCTGTGGCGGCGCGACTTCACGCGCACTTACCTGGAGCGCGATGTCGCCCAGTTTGCACCACGCACCAGTGCCGAGTTGCTGCGCAGGTTCTGGACCATGCTGGCG
Organism: Limnohabitans sp. Rim8; assembly: GCA_945901045.1. Taxonomy (GTDB): domain Bacteria; phylum Pseudomonadota; class Gammaproteobacteria; order Burkholderiales; family Burkholderiaceae_C; genus Limnohabitans_A. Next base: position 2,964 of record CAMDKK010000069.1, on the reverse strand, counting down.
CACCTGCAAGGCAGCACCTTGAACGTTGCACAGTTGGCGAGAAATCTGGATGTAGACACCCGAACCGCCAATGGTTATCTGGATTTATTGACCGATCTGATGCTGACCAGAAAGCTCGCCCCATGGCACAGCAACCAAGGCAAACGCTTGGTCAAATCGCACAAGGTCTATATCCGTGACAGCGGATTGCTGCACAGTTTGCTGGGCATCACAGACATGGATGCGCTGCTGTCACACCCCATCGTAAGCGCCAGTTGGGAGGGACATGTGATCGAGAGCCTGTTGGCTGTCGCCCCTGACGGAACACAGCCCAGTTTCTATCGCAGCAACGCCGGTGCCGAGATTGACCTGTTGCTCACTTGGCCCAACGGGGAGCACTGGGCGATTGAGATCAAACGCAGTACCACACCCAAGCTTGAACGCGGTTTTTACAGCGCCTGTGAAGACATCCAGCCCAGCCGCAAATGGCTGATTTACCCCGGCTCGGAGTGCTACCCCATGGGTGATGGCATCGAAGTCATGTCACTGCACGGCGCCATGCAAGCACTGGTGCAGACCCCTTAAACAAAACTCAGGACACCCGTGGTCTTGCCCACTTGGAGCGGCCCCGGAAACAATTGGGATCTGACCCCAATTTCTGCAAGCAAAACGACTTCAAGCATTGCCACGAGCAGGACCGGTCTTTTGAGGTCCTGCGGATTAGATGTTCCCGTTGGCAAGTGGCCCTGCAGAGCATAAAATCAAAGAAACTGTACCTAAATTTTGAAAAAAATCATCATCATTGCAGGACCCAACGGCGCTGGCAAAACCACATTTGCCCGCGACTTTTTGCCCGCTGAAGCCCAAACGCTGCGTTTCATCAACGCCGACTTGATCGCTGCAGGCTTAGCTCCGTTCAATCCAGAAACTGCCTCCTTCAAAGCTGGCCGCCTGATGTTGGAAGAAATTGATGAGTGCGCGGATGCCGGACACAGTTTTGCGTTTGAAACCACGCTGTCAGGCTTGGCCTATTTGAAGAAGATAGCCTTGTGGCAGGCTCAAGGCTACCAAGTTAAGCTTTGGTTCTTGTCATTACCCAATGAAGACATCGCTGTTTCAAGAGTTGCCCGCCGTGTTTTACAAGGTGGTCACAATATTCCTGAAGACGTTATTCGCAGACGCTTCAAGGCAGGCTTAGCTAACTTCCATGAGCGTTACAGCAAGGTAGTTGACTCTTGGGTGTTTTATGACAGCTCTGGCATGCACCCTAAACTAATTGACTGGAGTAACAAATGAACACCAAAGACATTCGCACCTCCACTGATCCAGATTTAGCTGGCTCATACGCGGCAATGGAACGAGCAGCACGTGCAGCCCAAGATCTAGCTATCAAAACTAACACGGGTATCGTTGTTGCAGTTGATGGCAAGAACGTTGAATTGACTGCTGCTGACTTGATCAAGCTTCGTGACCAAGAAGCACAGCAGCCACACCTTTAAGCTGTTTAGATGCTTACCTACTTGCCAGCTTCGCGCTGGCTTTTTTGTGCGTCCTGCTTTCGCGCTGTCATTTTTCACCATATAGAGTCCAATCCGTTTTCGGCATTTAGGAGCCACCCCGTTTTCGGCATATAGGAGCCAGTGCGTTTTCGGCACTTACAGGCCAGCTGAATTTCGGAGGCGCGTTAGAACTTCGTCACGATGAAGCGGATGCCGAATATCCTCATAGTGCAGCAACAGCCACAACTCAAAACAGGGCACGGATGCGATGGCCTTGAATTCAACTGGCTGTTTGACATCGTTGCGCATCTTGCCATCGAGCGACCCCGCAAGCTTGAGCGCATCAAAATATGACTTATGGTCATCACGGTGAAAAATCGCAAAAACCTTCTCAAAGGCTCTGGCACGAACGCGCTTATAAGGATCACCCGCCTCAAACAGTTGCTTTGCATAACGCACCACCTGTATGGGCTCAGTTCCCAGGGCGCTGGGGTGAACTTCCACGTTTGCCGTTTGTAATCTGTGCGCTTTCTTGATTTCCTTGAAATAGAGCGGCTCCGTCTTGCTCCCCTCGGACACGATCAAAACACGGTCGTAGCTGGCCCGCTGAGTCTGTTTACGCTCGAGCTGAGCGCGCTGGCGAATTTTGGGTGAGTTGTCGCGGGCCATGGATCTCAACCGCCCCAATCACCGAGGAACGGAAGTGCGCCGTAACGTCCCATCAAATACCCGCGTTCAAGCGCTTCATTTTTGCGAGGGCTGAAGTCTGACAACGGGTAAAGCTTTGAAGCCTGGTCTCGGTCTTTCTCAACAAACCAAATTTGGTCGCGCCGGAACAAATCCGGGTCTAACAATGGGTGGCAATATAGAGCTTCTGGCCACGTCTAGCCTAAAAGTAGCCGTTTACGTCTTGATTTTGCTTTGAAACTGCGTCAGTACTGCAATGAGCTGGGCTGCTGCAAGGATGGCAGCTTGCAAGCGTTCAAAACGCTCAGTGGGATTGTCCGGGTAATCATGGGCAAACTGGTTCCGAATTTGGCGTAGGGTTTGCCAGTCGTCAGCACTGACGAGCCAGCCGAGTTGCTCTAGACGGGCAAAACGGTCTAACGCGGACATTATTGCCACATCTTCTCCTAATGCCTTAAGCAAGGTGGGCACGAGCTTGGCGCCCATGTCGTCTTGCAGTCGGGTGTAACGGTAGGCAAATTGGTCAAGTAAGCGGCGGTCTTCTTTGCCCAGATGGGCGTAGTCATCCACACCCATGCCCCGAACTTTGATGTCTTGCAAGGCGTCTTGTAGTGCATCTGCATGGCCTTGGCACAAAGCCAAGCTGTGCTGAAGCGCCAGTTGTTCGGGGGTGCGATTCATTGTATTTTGATGCCTGTCTTATGGGCCACTTCAACAATGGGGCGCGGGTCTTGAGCTTGCTCTACAACAAGGTCAATTTTTCTCTCACCCAAATACCGCTCCAGCAAGGTCAGCATCT